>PKZD01000037.1:106972-107259 GCA_003133745.1 Candidatus Tyrphobacter aquilonaris | reverse complement strand
TACAACCACTACAAGCGCATCAACGCGGGCGGCGCGGCCGACGACGTCGAGTTGCAGAAGTCGAACATCCTGCTCGTTGGACCGACGGGATCGGGAAAGACGTATCTTGCGCAGACGCTCGCAAAGATTTTGGATGTACCGCTTGCGATGGCGGACGCGACCTCGCTCACCGAGGCCGGTTACGTCGGCGAGGACGTCGAGAACATTCTGCTCAAACTCATTCAAGCCGCCGACTACGACGTCAAGCGCGCCGAGAAGGGCATCGTCTACATCGACGAGATCGACAA
>PKZD01000037.1:0-106960 GCA_003133745.1 Candidatus Tyrphobacter aquilonaris | reverse complement strand
GTCGCGGCGAACAACATGGGATTCCGTGCGAAGCAAGAGGGGAAGCGCGAGAGCCGCGTCGGCAAACTGCTCCAGCAGCTCATGCCTGAAGACCTCCTGAAGTACGGATTGATTCCCGAGTTTATCGGTCGCCTTCCGATCGTCGTCACGCTCGATGCGCTCGACGAACTGGCCTTGCGCCGCATCCTGACGGAGCCGCGCAACGCGCTCGTGCGCCAGTTCCAGAAGATCATGAACATGGACGGCGTCGACCTTCAGTTCACGAAGGAAGCGCTCGTCTCGATCGCCGTGAAGGCGCAGGTCCGCAAGACCGGCGCGCGCGGCCTGCGCTCGATCCTCGAAGAAGTCATGCTCGACGTGATGTACGACCTGCCCTCACTTCAGGGCGTGAAGAAGTGCATCGTCAACAAAGACGTCATCGAGAAGAAAGAGTCGCCGACGCTCGTCTATCAAGAGCAGAAGAAAGAACCGGCGTAACCACCGCTTTTTGAATCGACGCGCAGACGCGTCGCGCGGGCCAGGGGCGGCTTTGTCCGGCGCGGAACGCAAAGCCCCCGATGCCGTCCCGGAGGCCGCAACTCGCGAGTCCCTATGACCCGAAAGCCGTGGAAACGCGGCTTTACGAGCATTGGGAGCGCAACGGGTATTTTCACGAGGAGCCCGATCCGGCGCGTCCGCCGTTCATCATCTGCATGCCGCCGCCAAACGTAACCGCGCGCGCGCACATCGGACACGGCTCGACGTACACGCCGATGGACGTGCTCGTTCGCTATCGTCGCATGCTCGGCGACAACGCGGATTGGCTTCCGGGGACCGACCACGCGGCGATCGCGACGGAAGCCGTGCTCGTGCGCGAGTTGGCGCGCGAGGGCGTGACGCGCGAGCAACTCGGCCGCACCGCATACGTCGAACGCGCGTGGGCGTGGGCGAACGAATACGGCGGAACGATCGAGAAGCAGTTTCGGGCACTCGGGTTCGGGCCCGATTGGCAGCGCGCGCGCTTCACGATGGACGAGCGGCTCTCAGCTGCGGTGCGCCGCGTCTTCGTTACGCTCTATCGCGACGGCCTCATCTATCGCGGAAAGCGATTGATTAACTGGGACCCTAAGGCGAAGACGACGATCTCCGATGCGGAAGTCGAGCACGAGGAGCGCGACGCGACCTTGTGGTTCGTGAAATATCCGCTCGACGGCGGTGACGACGGCCTCGTCATCGCCACGACGCGGCCCGAGACGATGCTCGGCGATGTCGCGATCGCGGTGCATCCCGACGACGAGCGCTATCGCGCGTGGATCGGTCGGTGCGTCCTCGTCCCGCCGCTGCTCGCGCGAAGCATCCCGGTGATCGCCGATGCGTCCGTCGACCCGTCCTTTGGAACGGGCGCGGTGAAGGTGACGCCGGCGCACGATCTGGCCGATTACGAGATCGGCGAGCGTCATGGCCTCGCGATGCCGTCGATCCTGGATCAGGAGGCGCGCATCAGCGGCGCGGAGATCGACGTGGGGCCGTACGCTGGTCTCGATCGTTTCGAGGCGCGCGCGCGCGTCGTCGAGGCGGTGCGCGAAGCGAAGTTACTCGTTAAGGAGGAGGCGTATCGGCACGCGATCGCGGTGAGCGAACGCACCGGTGAAATCGTCGAGCCTCTGCTGTTGGAACAATGGTTCGTCAGCGCGGCGCCGCTCGCGAAGCCGGCGCTCGACGCATATCGCGACGGGCGCGTGCGCTTCATCCCGGAGCGGTACGGTCGAACCTACGAACAGTGGCTGACGAACATTCGCGACTGGAACATCTCGCGCCAGGTCTGGTGGGGGCACCAGTTGCCGGTCTGGTACACGCCCGACGGCGAGATCGTCGTCGCGGAATCGGAAGAAGAGGCCGTCGCGGTCGCGCAAGAGCGCTACGGAACGCGCGAGTTGAGGCGCGATCCCGATACGCTCGATACGTGGTTCTCGAGCGCGCTCTGGCCGTTCTCGATTCTCGGTTGGCCGGAGAAGACGCCCGAACTCGAATGCTGGTACCCGTCGCAAGCGCTCGTCACGGGCGGCGAGATCATCTTCCTTTGGGTCGCGCGCATGGTCATGATGGGCGAATACGTCATGGGCAAGGAGCCCTTCGGCGACGTCTTCGTCGCGCCGCTCGTCTTCGACGCGCAAGGGCGTAAGATGTCGAAGTCGCTCGGCAATGCGATCGACCCGATGGAGATCGTGGAGAAGTACGGCGCCGACGCTTTCCGCATGGGCATGTTGCGCCAACTGCGGCTCGAAGCGCAAGAGGTTCGCTTCCAGGAGTCGCGCTGTGAGGAAGCGCGCAACTTCAACAACAAGATCTGGAACGCAACGCGGTATCTGCTGGATCTGCCGGAGGACTTGCCCGGCGCGCTGACGCTTCCGAAAAACGGCCTCACGCTCGCCGATCGCTGGATTCTCACGCGGCTGCACGAGACGATCGTCGAGACCGGGCGGCTCTTCGACTCGTACGACTTCGGCAACGCCGCCGAGCTGCTGCGAGATTTCATCTGGTATGAGTTCTGCGACTGGTACGTCGAGGCGACGAAGCTGCAGCACGCGCAGGAGACGCGCACGGCGGTCCTGTCGTTCGTCTTGAACAACGCGATGCGCTTGCTGCATCCGATCGAACCCTTCATTACCGAGGAGGTATGGCTCTCGCTGCCGCACGACGGCGACAGCATCATGACGGCAACCTGGCCGGACCCCCTCGAGGTGCCCGCCGACCGCGCGGCCGTCGAGGCGATGGAGAGGGTCAGAAAAGTGATCGTGGAGACGCGGAACCGACGTGCGGAGCTCCGCATACCCTCGCGGGAAACGCTCTCCATCAAAGTAAGACCGGGTGAGTTTACCGAGGACGAGATCGGGCTGATCCGGCAACTCGGCGGCGCCGCGATCGCTTACGCCACGGACGTGGCCTCGGATGTGACGTTTACCGCGGTACTTGAGCCGGAACAGCTGGAAAACGAGCGGCGGCGCCTAAGCAAGGAACGAGGACGGCTGCTCGCAGAGGTCGAGCGCGGCGAGAAGAAGCTTGCGAACCCGCAGTTCGTCGCGAACGCAAAGCCGGACGTCGTGGAGAAGGAGCGCGCAAAGTTGCAGGAATACCGGAACGAACTGGCTCGCGTGGAAGGCGCGCTCGCGGACTCGAAATGAACGCCGAACGGCAACGCACGGTGCTCTTCGGCGCGCAGGAGATCGAGCGCACGATCGCGCGGCTCGCGCAGCAGATTCTCGAGCCGCAAGAGTCGCAGAACGGTCCGGTGCTCCTGGGCGTGCGGCGCGGCGGCGAGGCGTTCGCGACGCGGCTCGCGCGCGAGATCGAGCGCAGCACCGGAAAAGCGCCCGCACTCGGCTTCTTGAACATCAACCTCTATCGCGACGATCGCGTCGTGCACGAGTTGCCGGAATCGCAGATTCCCGTCGACGTCGGCGGGCGTCTCGTACTGATCGTCGACGACGTGCTCTATACGGGGCGCACGATTCGCTCGGCGCTCGATGCCGTCACCGATCTCGGACGCCCCGCGGCAATTCGTCTCTGCGTCCTCGTCGATCGAGGCTTGCGCGAGCTGCCGATTCAACCCGATTACGTAGGGCGCGCGATCGCGAGCAACCGAGGAGATCGCGTCGAGGTCGTCCTCGGCTCCGAAGCGTCGCCCGACGACGAGGTCGTGCTGCATGCGCACGCGCCGTAGCCTGCTCGATCTCGACGATCTCGGAACGGAGGAGTTCGAAGAGATATTCGCGCGGACGGCTGCCTTCGAAAGCAAACCTCCCGAGAGGCGGCTTGCGGGCATCGCGTGCGTGAATATTTTCTTCGAGCCGAGCACGCGAACGTTCACGTCGTTCAACCTTGCCGAGCTCAGGCTCGGAGCCGACGTCGTGAACCTCACGCCGACGGATTTGAGCTACCTTCACAAAGGCGAAACGATCGAGGACACGATCGTCACGCTCTCGGCGATGGGCATCGGCGTGCTCGTCGTGCGCCATCCCGAGGAAGGCTTTCCGAAGAGCGTCGCGATGAACTTCGACGGCCACGTCATCAACGCGGGCGACGGCACGCACGCGCACCCGACGCAGGCGCTGCTCGATCTCTACACGATGCTCGAGGAGTTCGGCTCGCTGCGCGAACGCGTTGTCGCGATCGTCGGCGACGTGCTCCACAGTCGCGTCGCACATTCGCTCATCGCCGGACTGCGGCGCCTCGGAGCCCAAACGGTGCTCGTCGGGCCCGAAGCGTTCGTTCCGGAGGAATACGCCGGAGAAGGCGTGCGGATCGAACGTAGTTTCGACGCCGTGCTCGGCTCGGCGGACGTGATCTTGCTCCTGCGCATCCAGCGCGAGCGCTTTGTTTCGATGCCGATCAGCGACGAGGAGTACAAGCGGCGTTACTGCCTCGACGAGAAACGGCTCGCGCGCGTGCGCGATGCGACGATCGTCATGCATCCGGGCCCCTACAATCGCGGCACGGAACTGGCCGATTGCGTCCTTGCGTTCGCGGGCTGGCGATACGCGAAGCAGGTGCTGCATGGAATCAGCGTGCGAATGGCGGTCCTCGATCTCCTCATCAACGGAAGCTAGAGGTCCGCTCATGCTGATTCGCGGAGGTCGAGTCGTCGATCCGGAGCAGGGTATCGATGCGATCTTCGACATCCGGCTCGGCAGCGCGATCGTGGAGATCGGCGAGCACCTCGAAGCGGAGAAGGACGAGAGCATGTTCGACGCCACGGGCGCCTTCGTCGCGCCCGGCTTCATCGACATGCACGTACATCTGCGTGAGCCCGGAGATCCGGAGAAGGAAACGATCGCCACCGGCAGCGCCGCCGCCGTGCGCGGCGGATTCACGGCCGTCGCGTGCATGCCGAACACGCGGCCCGCGCTCGATTCGCGGGAGGTGCTCGACGCGTTGGCGCAGCGGATCGCGGAAGCGGCATGCCGCGTCTATCCGATCGGGGCGATTACGTTCGGCCGTCACGGCGTCGAGCCCGTCGATTATCGCGCGCTTGCCGCAGCCGGAGCCGTCGCCTTCAGCGACGACGGCGATCCGGTCGTCGACGAAGCCGTTGCGCGTCACGCTGCACTGCTCGCGAAGGACGTGCGGGGAGCGTTCATCGAGCACGCGCTGGACGCGCAGATGCGTGAGGAGCGCATCGTCGAACGGGACGCGCGGATCGCTGCTGAGACGGGGAAGGCTTGGCACATCGCGCACGTTTCGACCGCGCGCGCGCTCGACGCCATTCGTGCGGCGCGCGCGCGTGGAACCGCGCTCACCTGCGAGGTGACGCCGCACCACCTCTACTTTTCCGAGGAGATCGCGGCCGAGCGCGGCGGCGCCGCAAAGGTCCACCCGCCGTTGCGATCGCGCGACGACGTGCGCGCGCTGCGCGAGGCGGCATTGCGCGGCGAGATCGACTGCCTCGCGAGCGATCACGCCCCGCACACGGAGCGGGAGAAGAACTTGCCGTTCGCGGACTCCGCGCCCGGCTTCACCGGCCTCGAGATCGCGGTCGGCGCCTACGCGCTCGCGCTTCCGGAGTTGCCGCCGTCGCAGCTGGTCGCGATGTGCTCGACGAATCCCGCGCGAGTTCTCGGCGTTCCCGGCGGAACGCTCGCCGTCGGATCGCGCGCGGACGTGACGATCTTCGCGGAGCGGCCCTGGCGCGTCGACGCGCGCCGCTTCGCCTCGCTCGGGAAGTGCACGCCGTTTGACGGGATGACGCTGCCGCGGCAAGTGCTCGCAACGATCGTCGGCGGTGCGTTGCGCTACGACGCGCGAACGGCGACGGCGGCATGAGCGGCGAACAGCCCGCGGCCTTGTTCCTCGCCGACGGCAGCCGCTTCGACGGGCATGGGCTGGAGTACGAAGGCGTCGCGCTCGGCGAGGCAGTCTTCTACACTGGCATGACTGGGTACGAAGAGGCGCTCACCGATCCGTCGTACGCGGGCCAAATCCTCACCTTCACCTATCCGATGATCGGGAATTACGGCATCTCGGGGGAAGCCGCGCAGTATCCGCGCGCGTGCGTTGCCGGAACGGTGATCAAGCAGATCGCGCATCATCCGTCGCACCACCTTTCGAAACAGAGCCTGCCGTCGTGGCTGGACGACGAACGCATTCCGGCACTCATCGGAGCCGACACGCGTGCGATCACGATCGCCCTGCGCGAGCATGGTACGATTTGGGCGGCGCTCGCGGTCGGCGAAGACGCGCTCGACGGCGCGGAGCGCGTGCTCGCGAACTACGCTCGGCACGCGACGACGCGCGATCTCGTGCCGAGCGTCGCGGCGCCGACGCAGCGCATCGAAGGGCCGGCGGACGGGCCGCACGTCACGCTCGTCGATTGCGGCGTGAAGCGCGCCGTGCTGCGCGAGTTGGAGGCGCTCGGGGCGCGGGTCAGCGTCGTGCCATACGATGCCTCCGAGGAGACGATGCTCGCGAACGATCCCGCCGCGATCTTCATCTCGCCCGGGCCGGGCGATCCGACCGATCTCGCGCAGACGGTCGAGACGCTGCGCGGCCTGGTCGGGCGCAAACCGCTCTTCGGCATCTGCCTCGGGCATCAACTCCTCGCGCTCGCGTGCGGCGCGAAGACGTACAAACTTCCGTACGGGCATCGCGGAGGCAATCAGCCCGTCAGGGACGTCGTGCACGACGACGTGCTCATCACGGCGCACAATCACGGTTATGCGGTCGACGCGCGCACGCTTCCCTCGGAGCTCGAGTCGACGATGACGAACCTCAACGATGCGACGAACGAGGGCTTTCGCCATCGCCGTTTGCCGATCGCGGCGGTCCAGTTCCACCCGGAAGCGTCGCCGGGGCCGTCGGACGCGCGACGCCTTTTCGCGGAGTGGTTTCGGACCGCCGAGATTCCTATTGAAGGCGAGGAGCGGGATTAGGCTCGGCGTGCGCTTCGCCGTGTTGCTCGCGGCGCTCGTTCCGCTCGCCGCCTCGGCGGAGCCGCTGCAGCACGTGAACGTGAGCGCGTTCACGCTCTCCGCCGATACGACGAAGCCGCGTGTCGGCGTGCCCTTTCACTTGATCGTCACGCTGCGGCTGCGCCAACGGGTCGGCGACGTGCGCAACCTCCAACTCCCGCTGCTCGCCGGCCTCGAGTTGTTGGGGGACGAGCGAAACACGAGCGGCAGCCCACAGGGGACGCTCTATCGCGAGATCATCACGCTCGTCGCGAATGGTGCCGGGAGCCTGACGATCGCGCCGGCGACCTTCGATGCGATCGATGCGCGCGACGGCAAGGCAAAGGAATACGCGAGCAACGCGATCGTGCTGCAGGTCGTGGGGCCTCCCTCGAAACGCTTCGCGCACGCGGCGGAGGTCGTGGCGCGCGTCCTGCTCTCCGCAGGCGTGGGTCTCGTCGTGCTCGGTGCGGCGCTGCTCGTGCTCTACATGCGGCGATCGACGAGAGCGCCCGTGGCGGCGGCGCCCGAGCCGCCTGCCGTCGAGCCGTTGGCGCGCGATCGGCTACGCGAGGCGCTCGCCCACCTGCAGGCCGATCCGACGCGCGGCGGTGCGATGCGCGCGCGCGCCGTGCTCTATCGCATGGTCGGCGCGGCGGACGGCGAAACGCTGGGCGACGCCATGCAAAAAGCGAAGAGAACGCAGCCGATGCTGCTCGACGTGCTGCCTGCCGTCGAACGCGCAGCATTCACGTACGAAGCCGACCTTGGGAGCGCGATCGAACACGCAGTCGAGACGCTCGAACGGGCGGCGTCTTGAACGCATCGAAGCGGCCCGCCGACGTTATCGACGCATTGCACCATACGATCGTTGGGCAGGGAGCGGTCGTAGAGGCGCTGTTGCTCGGTTTGCTCGCGAACGGCCACGTGCTCTTGGAGGGACCGCCGGGGTTGGCGAAGACGCTCGCCTGCCGCGCGCTCGCGGCGGCGCTCGAGGGTGAGTTCCGCCGCGTCCAGTTTACGCCGGATCTCTTGCCGAGCGACATCGTCGGCACGCGCGTCTTCGATCAGCGCGAGAGCCGCTTCACCACGATGCAGGGACCGATCTTCGCGAACGTCGTGCTCGCCGACGAAATCAACCGCGCTCCCGCGAAGGTGCAGTCGGCGCTGCTCGAGGCGATGCAAGAGCGGCAGGTCACGATCGGCCTACAAACCTTCGCGCTGCCCGATCCGTTCATCGTGATGGCGACGATGAACCCATTCGATGCCGACGGGACGTACCAACTTCCGCTCGCGCAGATGGACCGCTTTCTCATCCGCGTCGGCGTGGCGTATCCGACGCGCGAAGAGGAGCTGACGATTCTCGACCGATTCGCGGTCGAGGAGACGGAGCCGGTGCGCGCCGTCGCATCGATGTCCGACGTGCTCGAGTGGCGCAAACAAGCGCATGCCGTGCACCTCGAAGAGAAACTAAAACGCTACATCGTTGAGCTCGTCGCGGTGACGCGAGAGGCGCATCGTGCCGTCGTGCAAGCCGAGGATGGCCGCAGCCTTCGCGCGGACGAGTTGATCGACCACGGCGCCTCGCCGCGCGCGACGCTCGCGATCGCGCACCTCGCGCGGGCGAAGGCGATGCTTGCGAGCCGCGACTACGCGATCCCCGACGACGTGCGCGCCGTCGCTCCGCTGGCGCTCCGTCATCGCATCGACTTCAGCTACCGTCTCGCAACCGAAGGGGTCGTCGCCGACCGCGTCGTCGAGGCGCTGATCGCGGCCGTGCCGGCGCCGTGATCTCGCGCACCGCGCCTGCGCGGGGAATCCGGGAGGCGCTGCTGCACGGGAAGCGCCGGCCGCGGACGCCGGGCGGCTCGCCGACGAGCCGGCGCGGCGACGGCTACGAGTTCGTCGAGTTGCGCGAATACGTTCCCGGTGACGACGTGCGGCGCATCGACTGGGCGGCGAGCGCGCGCTCCGGCGATCTGCAGACGCGCGTGATCTTGGAAGACGTCGCGCTCACGCTCGCGGCGATTCTCGACGATTCGCCTTCGATGCAGGTCGGTCGGCGGCGTCCGATGCTGGCGGCGGGCCGCGAAGCGTTGCGCGCGTGGTACGACGTCGCGGCGGCGGACGATCGCTGCGTTCGGATCGTCGGCGATGCGATGCACCCGTCGGGCGCACAGCGCGGTCCCGTTTCCGCGGCCGCGGCGATGCGCGCGAGCGGCACGTTCGATCTTGGGCGCGCGCTTCACGTTGCGCGTTCGGCGCTGCGCCCCGGCGCGGCGCTCCTCGCGATCGGTGACTGGTTCGATCTCGCGGCGGCGCAAGACGGCCTGCTGCACGCGCTCGGCCGGCGCTGCGACTGCACGGCGCTCCTCGCGCGCGATCCCTGGTTCGACGATCTGCCGCTTTTCGGTCTCGTGCGCATGCGGGGGGCCGAGGGTGGAATGTTGCGCGCGTACGTCGGTGCACGCGAGCGCGCGGCGTACGCTCGCGCCGTTCGCGCACGCGAAGCGGGGCTGCTTGCGCGCTTCGCCGCGGCGGGCTGGCGAACGAGCCTGCTCTATGAGAACGACGGCGCGGCTTCGCTCGCGGCGGCGTTCGGGTTGCACGCGCGCGGCATCGCACGCTCATGACGCTCGCGCACCCGTTGCGCTTCGCGGTCGCGCTCGTGGTCGCGGCGCTCCTTGCGTTGCTCTACGGACGTCTGGGTCGCGGCAAGACCGCGAACGATCTCGCGTATTCGAACCTCGCGTTCTTCGTCGCCGCGGTGAAGCCGAGGCTCTGGGTACCGCGCGCGCTGCAGGTTGCGTGGATTATCGCGCTCGTCTCACTCGCTCTCGCGCTCGGCGGGCTGCACGTCACCGCGCCCGTGCCCGTGCGCGACGGCGCCGTATTCATTTGCATCGATACCTCGGGATCGATGGCCGCCGGGGACGTCGCACCGACGCGGGCCGCCGCGGCCCTCGCCGCCGCACGCGCCTTCATCGATGAATCCGCGCCCGGCACGCGCATCGGCTTGATCTCGTTCTCGAGCGGCGCTTCGATGGTGCAAGCGCTCTCCTCCGATCACGCCGCCGTCGATGCGGCATTGGCTGCGATTCCTCCGCCCAACGGCGCGACGGCAATCGGCGATGCGCTGCGGTTGGCGGCGAGTGCGCTTCCGCCGATCGGACATCGTCTCATCGTCCTGATCACCGACGGCGTGAACAACACCGGCGTCGATCCGCAACAGGTCGCGGAGTGGCTCGGCACGCAGCACATTCCCGTCTACACCGTCGGCATCGGGACCGCGAACGGCGGAGCGATTCCGGGAAGTTCCGACGAAGCGACGATCGACGAAGACGCGCTGCAATCGTACGCGCGGGTGAGCGGCGGCGCGTACGCACGCGCGCAAAACGCGACCGAGCTCCACGATGCTCTCGCGCGCTTGGGCCGCGTCACGGCCTTCGAGCGCAAGCCGGTCGATGCGTCGGCCGGTCTTGCCGCGACCGGGATCGTGCTGCTCATCGCGACCTTCCTTGCCGGCTTCGGCACCGGAAGGCTCGTCTGATGCGCAACGTCATGGTGATCGGCTCGGGGCCGATCGTCATCGGACAGGCGGCGGAGTTCGACTACGCCGGCGTTCAAGCGTGCCGCGCACTTCGGGACGAAGGGCACCGCGTCGTTCTCGTCAACTCGAATCCCGCGACGATCATGACGGATCCGGAGATCGCGGATTCCGTCTACCTCGAACCACTCACGGTCGAATCGGTCGAGGCGATCATCGCGCGCGAGCGACCCGACGCGTTGTTGCCGACGCTCGGCGGCCAGACGGGTCTCAATCTCGCCGTCGAGTTGCACGAGGCGGGCGTGCTCGAACGCTATGGCGTCCAGCTGCTCGGCACGCCGATCGAGTCGATTCGCCTTGCCGAAGATCGCGAGCGATTCAAGGCCAAGATGATCGAAATCGGCGAGCCCGTTGCGGAGAGCCGCATCGTCACCGAGGTTGAACAGGGCATCGCGTTCGCGCAGAGCATCGGCTACCCGCTCGTCGTTCGCCCCGCGTACACGCTCGCCGGGACCGGCGGCGGCCTCGCCTACGGTGAGGAGCAACTCCGCGAAACGCTTCTCGCGGGCCTCTCCGCGAGCCTGATCGGACAGGTGCTGCTCGAGACGTCGCTCCTGGGATGGAAGGAGATCGAGTACGAAGTGCTGCGCGACGGCGCGGGCAACTCGATCATCGTCTGCAACATGGAGAACGTCGATCCCGTCGGCGTGCACACCGGTGACTCGATCGTCGTCGCCCCATCGCAGACGCTCTCCGACGTCGAGTATCAGATGCTGCGCACGGCAAGCCTCAACGTGATCCGGGCGCTCGGCGTGCAGGGCGGCTGCAACATCCAGTTCGCACTCCACCCCGATCGCAGCGAGTACGCGATCATCGAGGTGAACCCGCGCCTCTCGCGCAGTTCGGCGCTCGCATCGAAAGCGACCGGGTATCCGATCGCAAAGATCGCGACGCGCATTGCGCTCGGGAAACGCCTCGACGAGATCGAGAACCCCGTCACGGGTCTGACGAAAGCCGCCTACGAGCCGACGCTCGACTACGTCGTCGTCAAGATTCCGCGCTGGCCGTTCGACAAGTTTCCGCTCGCCGACACCGCGCTCGGCACGCAGATGAAATCGACCGGCGAGGCGATGGGGATCGGGCGGACGTTCCGCGCCGCGCTCATGAAAGCGGTACGTGGGCTCGACCTCGGTTACGAATCGCTCTCGAAGGCGGGCTTGGGCGAATGGAGCGAGACCGAGCTGGAGCGCGTCGTCGCGCACCCGACGCACGAGCGCCTCTTTGCCGTCTGCGAGCTGCTGCGACGCGCGCACGTCGCGGGCGGCGTCGATCTCGCGATCGAGCGCATCCACGCGGCGTGCGCGATCGATCGCTTCTGGCTCTACGAGTTTTCCGAGATGGTCGCTTTGGAGGAACGCCTTCGCTGCATTGCAGCCGAAGCGGACGTCGCCACGGCATTGGAGTACGGATATTCGCGAAAGGGAATCGCGCGTCTGGCTGCGAGCAATCCCGAGGTGAGCGTCACGCCCGCGTTTCGAATGGTCGACACCGCGGCGGCGGAGTTTCCCGCGAAGTCGCCCTACTATTATCTCTCGCGGGGCGAGATGGACGAAATTCGCGCTCCGGCTCGTGAGGCGGTCGTCGTCGTCGGCAGCGGACCGATTCGCATCGGACAGGGCATCGAGTTCGACTACAGCTGCGTGCACGCCGCGTGGGCGCTGAAGGAGGCTGGGCGCAGCGCGGTCGTCGTGAACAACAATCCGGAGACGGTCTCTACGGATTTCGACGTCTCCGAGACGCTCGTCTTCGAGCCGCCGGGCGCCGACGAAGTGGAGGCGGCGTACCGCGCGACCGGCGCGACCGGCGTCATGCTCTCATTCGGCGGGCAGACCGCGATCAATCTCGCCGGAGCGTTAGCGGAGCGCGGCGTCAACATCGTCGGGAACGATCGCACGAGCCTCGAACGAGCGGAGAACCGTGAGCAGTTCGAGGAGGCGCTCGCGCGGCTCGGCGTCGCTCGCCCCGAAGGAAAAGCGGCACGCAGTTTCCGCGAGGCGCGAGCGATTGCGCGCGAGCTGGGCTTTCCGGTGCTCGTGCGTCCCTCATTCGTGCTGGGCGGACGCGCGATGGAGATCATCTACAACGAGGGTCAGCTCGCCTCGTACGCGGAATCGGCACCGCCGATTCTTGCCGATGCGCCGCTGCTCGTCGATCGCTATCTCGCCGGGCTCGAGGTCGAGGTCGACGCAGTCTTCGACGGCACCGACATCCTCATTCCCGGAATCTTCGAGCATATCGAACGCGCCGGCATCCATTCGGGTGACTCGATCGCCGTCTACCCGCCGCAGATTCTGGACCAGCGGCAGCAGGCGCGCATCGTCGAGGTCACGACTGCAATTGCGCGGGAACTGCGCATCCAAGGGTTGATCAACATTCAGTTCGTGTTGCACGAAAACGAACTCTTCATCATCGAAGCGAACCCGCGCGCGAGCCGAACCGTTCCGATCATCCAAAAGGCAACCGGCGTGAACATCGTCGGTGCGGCGACGCGCGTCGCGCTCGGCGAGCGGCTCCGCACGATGCCGTACGGCACCGGCCTGCAACCGCCGCCGCCGTACGTCGTCGTGAAGATTCCGGTCTTCTCGTTTTCGAAGATGCGCGGCGTGGAGACCGTGCTCGGGCCGGAGATGAAATCGACCGGCGAAGTGCTCGGCATCGATGCGACCTTCGCGGGAGCGTTGCGCAAGGGTTTTCTTGCCGCGGGCGTTCGGCTTCCGAGCAGCGGCGCGCGAATTCTCGTCTCGATCTCCGACGAGGAGAAGCAGGCGGCCGTACCCGTGCTGCGGCGATACGCGCAGCTCGGCCACGCCCTCGTCGCGACCTCGGGCACGGCCGACGTCTTGGAGGCGGCCGGAATCGCATGCGAGCGCGTCAAGAAGATGGCCGAAGGCTCGCCGCACGTCCTCGACCTGCTTCACGCGCGTGCGGTCGATCTCGTGATCAACGACGCGAAGGGCTCGCGTGATATCTCCGACGACTACAAGATTCGCCGGGCCGCAGTCGAAGCGAGTATCGCGTGTTTGAGCAGCCTGGACACGGCGCGCGCCCTCGTGGAGGCAATGAGCGGAACGGCGGGGCCGCCGCGCAGCCTACAAGAGTACCGCAGCGCGCCGGCGACGATCGAATCCTGAACGGCGAGCCCGCGGCCTTCGTGCTTGGCGGCAACAGCAGCACGCTCGCTTTCGTGAACAGCTTTCGCCCCGAGACGCCGGGCGCGGCGATCACGGCGCGCCTCGTGCCCATCGCCTGGACGCCGATCGGTGCGGTGATCGGCGACACGTGGCAAAACGTCGGCATCGCGCTCTCGGGCATCATCGACTGGGTGGATCGGACCTTCCCGCCCGAAGACGAGCGTTCGTTCATCGCACCGGTACGCGACATCGAACTGCTTGCGCGCGTCGGGTGGAGCGCGCCGCCGCCGGAGAAGATCGACGAGGACGCGGTGCTCAACCTCGAGGACGTGCCCGAAGAGGTGGCCGACGGGCTCGCGCATCCGACGGCGCCGGTCGTGCAATGCAGCGCGTGCAGGCGGCTCTGCGTTCGCGACGACTTCGTCTGGAAAGAACGCTGCCTCTGCGCCTGGGATTACCACGGGCAGGTCTTCGGCAAGCGCGGTCCGTGGCGTGCAGGAGAGTACGAGCCGCACCATTTTGAAACGCTCGCGACGTGCGCGTACGTCGCACCCGCGTTGCTCGTCGAGTTGGGCGTCGATATCGTGCTCGCGATCGACGGCGTCGATGAGGAGACGGCTCGTCACGTCGTCAACGTGCTTATGAAGGAAGACGCGGGGCGCGCGCATCTGGCCGTGCGCACGAGCGACGGCGGATTGCGCGTCCTGCGAGAGAGCGGCCCCACGTGATCAACCGAGCGATCCGAGCGCTCAACTTCCTCTTCGTCGTCTTATTTCTGCTTCTCGCCGGGCGTCTGTGGTACGTGCAGCTCGGCGAGGGCGCCGACATCGCATCGCACCCGTCAAACCCGAGGCACGGCTCGCTCCAGGCAGGTCGCGGGCGCATCCTCGCGACCGACGGAACGATCCTTGCGTACTCAGCCGGAGAGCGGCGGATCTATCCTTTTGGCGCTTCGCTCGCGCACTCGGTCGGCTATTTGTCGGCGCGCTACGGCGCGAGCGGGATCGAAGACGCCTACGACGCGGCGTTGAGTCCGCCGGACATCTCCGGCGACCCGATCGGGCAGTTCGACGAGATCCGCTCCGCGATCCAAGGTCGCACGCCGGTTGCGCACGGCGCCGACATCGTGACGACGATCGTCCCGGCGATCCAGCAAGAACTCTTCACGCGGATCTCGCGTTACCCGCGAGCCGCCGGCATCGTTCTCGATCCGCGCTCGGGCGCCGTGCTCGCGATCGCCGCGGTCCCGAGCTTCGATCCGAACGAAATCGAGACGCTCTTTCCGACGATCTCCGTCGACGAAACGAGCCCGCTGCTCGACCGCGCTACGCAGGGCCTCTACCCGCCCGGATCGACGTTCAAGATATTCACGGCGTCGGCGGCCCTCGACAGCGGCGTCGTGACGCCGGATTCGCGCTTCGAGGATCCGGGCTATTTGGCCGTCGGCGATACGATGCTGCACGACAACGAGGGCGAAGCGACGGGCTACCAAGACGTCACGACGGCTTTTGCCTTGTCGAGCAACGTCGACTTCGCGCAGATCGCACTGAAGATCGGCGTGGACGATTTCTACCGGTACCTCGCTCGGTGGAGCATCGGCGGTTCCCTCGACTACCAGTTGGCCGCGTCGCGCAGCAGCGTGCCGCCGAAGGACGAAATCGCTTCGGGCGAACTCGCGCAGATGGGCTTCGGTCAAGGGGCGCTGCTCGTGACGCCGATGCAGATGGCGCTGATCGCGGCGACGGTCGCGAACGGCGGGAACGAGCCGCGCCCGTTCATCGTTCGACAGATCGTACGGGGCGGCGTCGTCGTCGGCGCGTTCTCGAGTGGGACGCTTGCCTCGCCCATTTCGGCGGATACGGCCGATGAGGTGAAGAAGATGATGATCGCCGTGGTGGAGCGTGGTACCGGTACCGTCGCAAGCCTCCCCAACGTGGTCGTCGCGGGCAAGACCGGAACGGCGACGAATCCGCACGGCGCGGCGCATTCGTGGTTCGTCTGCTTTGCGCCGGCCGACGATCCGCGCGTCGTCGTCGCGATTGTCGTCGAGAACGTGGGATACGGAGCGACGTTCGCCGGGCCGATCGCGCGTGACGTGCTGGAAACCGCGCTCCAAAGCACTGGAACCTCGGGAACGTGATCGAACAACAGACGTTCAACAACCGGTATCGACTCGATCGCTCGCTCGGCGAGGGCGGAATGGCGCGAGTCTACTTGGGCATCGACACGCTCTTGCGGCGACGCGTCGCGATCAAGGTCTTGCGCGAGCAGTATGCCGCCGACGAGGAGTTCGTCCGGCGCTTCTACCAGGAAGCGGAGTCCGCGGCCAAGCTTTCGCATCCGAACATCGTCAACACGTACGATGTCGGGCGCGAAGGCGATCTCTACTACATCGTCATGGAGTTGGTCGACGGCCCGTCGCTGGCCGAGATCATCTCCGCGGACCAGAAGCTTCCCGAACCCGTCGCCATCGACTACGCGGTGCAAATCTGCACGGGGCTCGCCTACGCGCATCGGCAAGGTCTCTTGCACCGCGACATCAAGCCGGCGAACATTCTCGTCACGAAGGACGACGTCGTCAAGCTCTCCGATTTCGGCATCGCGCGCGCGATTTCGCAGCAAACGATGGCGCTGACGAAGCCGGGGCTCGTCATGGGAAGCATCTACTACGTTTCGCCGGAGCAAGCCCAGGGGCGGGAGATGCACGAAGCATCCGACCTCTACAGCGTCGGCGTCGTGCTCTACCAGATGCTCACGGGAACGCTGCCGTACACCGGCGAGTCCCCCGTGACGGTCGCCCTCAAGCACATTGCCGATCCCGTCCCGACGATCGACACCGGGAGCCTCGGCGTGAGCCCGGCGCTCGCGGCGATCGTCAACAAACTGCTGCAGAAGCTGCCCGAGCATCGCTTCGGATCGGCAAGCGAGGTCGCGTCGGCGCTGCGCGAAGCGCGCGAGCGGCCGAGCGTCGCCGCGTATCGCATCGAGAACGACGCTCCCGGTCTTCCGGCCGCGCTCGAGCTTCCGCCGCGACGCTCGAAGATGCCGGATCGCGAAGCGCGTGACGACGAGCAGCCGCGCCGCACCGGATCGAACGTCGCGATGCTCCTCGTCGCGCTTGCCGCCGCGACGGCGATCGGGTTCTGGATCTTCGGGCGCCCGCTACCGGACTTCGGCGCGACGCTTGCCGTCGGCAACTACGTCGGCGAGACCGACGCCCAGGCCGAGCAGCAAGCCGTCAACGACGGCCTGCGCACGCAGATATTCCACAGCACGAGCGACACCGTCCCGCTCGCGCACGTGATTCGGCAGAATCCGGCGCCGGGAACGAAGGTTGCGAAGAGCTCCGTCGTCGAGCTCTTCATCAGCAACGGCTTGCCGACGCTCGGACTGCGCGACGTTCGCGGTTTCTCCGCGCTCGACGCGGAGAGCATTCTGGAGGACGACAAGTTTCGCGTCCGCCTCATGCCGAAGTACGACAACGCGCCGAAGGGAAGCGTGATCGACGAACGTCCGTCGGCCGGATCGCGCGTGCGGGAGGGCAGCTCGATCACGCTCATCGTTTCGAATGGCCCGGAGCCGACGCTCCTGCCGAACTTCGTCGGCATGCCGGTCGATCGCGCGCAGTCGATCGCAGCGCGCCTCGGCATCACGCTCGACACCGCGCAGCAGGTCGTGATTCCCGGCGAACCCTCGAACACGATCGCTTCGCAGGACCCACCGCCGGGCCAGAGCATCGCACGCGGCGCGGTCGTGCACGTCGCCGTGAATACGTTCTCGCCCGTCGTGCAACCCAACGCCGGCGCGGCGGTCGTCCCGCCGGTCGCCGGGCGCGACTACGGAGATGCGGTTGCCGCGCTCCAACAGGCGGGCTTCGAAGTCTACGTGCAATACGCCGTGGAACCGACGTCGAACGGAACCGTGATCGGCCAGCAGCCCGACGGCGGCTCGCAGGCACCGTCAGGTTCGCGCGTTGCGATCACGCTCTCGGTTCCAGGCGAAGTGCCCGACACGGAGGGGATGTCGGTGAGCCAGGCGCGCGCGGTCTTGCAAGCGGCAGGGTATTCGATCGCGTCGACCCGCTACACGACCGAAGAAGGCGCAGGCGGCCACGCGATCGGCACGGAGCCGATCGCCGGAACGACGCTCGCACCGGGCTCGAGCCTCGTGCTCGTGGTGAACGGCGCGCAGCCGTGACGAACCACCGATGAGAATCCTCGGAATCGATCCGGCGCTGCGAATCACCGGCTACGGCGTGATCGAATGCAGCGAGGGGCGAGCGCGCCTCGTCGAGGCCGGCGTCGTCACGCCAAAAACGAACGGTGAACTCGCCCTTCGCTTGCGCGAGCTGCACGGCGCAGTGACGGAGATCATCGAGCAGACGCGGCCCGACGCCGTCGTCATCGAAGAACTCTATGCGACGTATAAGAGTCCCGGAACGGCGATTCTCATGGGGCACGCCCGCGGCGTGCTCTGCCTCGCGAGCGCGCAGGCGGGCATTCCGGTCCACACGCTCGGGCACGCGCACGTCAAGCGCGCGCTCGTCGGTTTTGGCGGCGCGCGCAAGGAACAGGTCAACGCGATGGTCATGCGGCTGCTCGGGCTGCGCGCCGCGCCGAAGCCGAACGACGTCTCGGATGCGCTCGCGCTCGCGTTGGCGTTTCACCATCGCAGCGGGCGCCGCGCCGCGAGCGCACGCTAGCGATGTTTTCGCGCATCGAAGGGAAACTGCTCGAGCGGACACCCGAAAGCGTCGTGATCGACGTCGAAGGTCTGGGTTACGAGATCGCGCTTCCCGCCTGCGTCGCGGAGAAACTTCCGTCGAATCCGGGCGATCGCGTTGCGCTCGAAATCTATGCCGTCTTGAACCTCGACGGCAAGAGCGGACGCTTCGCGTACTACGGCTTTCACAACGCGATCGAGCGAGCGTTCTTCGAAGCGTTGCTGAGCGTCGCGTCGATCGGCCCTCGCTCCGCGGCGCGCGCCTTCTCGCAGCCGATGTCGTCGATTGCGCGCGCAATCGATCGAGGCGATCATGCCTATCTCAAGACCCTGCCGGGGATCGGACAGCAGAAGGCACGGGACATCGTCGCAAAGCTGCAGGGGAAAGTGGCGCGATTCTTGCTCATTCAAGACGCGCCGGCCGTTTCGGAGGCGCGATCGCGCATTCCGGATTTCGCCGATGAAGCGCTTTCGGTGCTCCTCCGACTGGAATATCGCCGTCCCGATGCCGAGGCGATGATTCGCGAAACGCTCGAAGCCGCGCCGAAGATCGACGACGCGGAGACGTTGCTCGCCGAGATCTATCGGCAGCGCGATCGCAAGGATCCGGCATGAGCGAAGAGGCTCGCAAGCGACTGCTCGGACCGGCGGACGCGCAGGAGCGTGACCGCATCGTGAACGCAGAGGAGCGCCTCGAAGACGAGGTCTACACGGCGAGCCTGCGTCCGCGGAACTTCGGGGAATATGTCGGGCAGGACCGCGTCGTCGAAAACCTGCGCATCGCGATCGACGCGGCAAAGGCCCGCGGCGAACCGCTCGAGCACGTGCTCTTCTACGGCCCGCCGGGTTTGGGCAAGACGACGCTCGCGGGGCTCATCGCGCGCGAGCTCAATGCGAACTTCCGTCCAACGAGCGGCCCGACGCTCGAGAAACCGAAGGATCTCGTCGGCATCCTCACGTCGCTCGAGGAAGGGGACGTGCTCTTCATCGACGAGGTGCATCGCCTGAGCAGCGTCGTCGAAGAGTTTCTCTATCCGGCGATGGAGGAGTTTCAGATCGACTTCCTCGTCGATCGCGGAGCGTATGCGAAGACGCTGAAGTTGCCGCTGAAGCGTTTCACGCTCGTCGGCGCGACGACGCGCGCCGGAATGCTCTCGGCGCCCCTGCGCGAGCGTTTCGGCATCGTCCAGCATCTCGATTATTACGAAGTCGGCGCGCTCGAACAGATCGTGAAGCGCTCGGCGGGCATGCTCGGCGTGCCGATCGACGCGGCGGGCGCGCAGACGATCGCGGCACGCAGCCGTGGAACGCCGCGCATCGCCAACCGGCTGCTGCGGCGCGTCCGCGACTACGCGGAGGTGCGTGCAGGCGGCGCGATCACCGCGGAGGTTGCCGACGAAGCGCTGCAGCGCGAGGGCGTCGACGACTCGGGGCTCGATCGCCTTGACCGCGCATTTCTGCGCACGGTCATCGAACAGTATCATGGCGGCCCCGTCGGCATCGCTGCGATCGCCGCGACGCTCACCGAGGACGTCGAGACCCTCGAAGACGTCGTCGAGCCGTTTCTGCTCAAGGAAAACTACATTCGCCGTACCGCGAGCGGGCGCAAAGCGACGCCGGAAGCCTACCGGCGCCTCGGCATCACGCCGTCGCGATCCGACCAGCCGGAATTGTGGTCCTGAATCGCGGGCGATTTCTCTACGCTGCCGCGGCGGCGCTTGCGGCCTCCGCGTCGCTGCGGGCGCGCGCGGCGCGCGCACAGCCCTACCTGCGCGTCTTGCTCGGTGCGGGTGAACCGCAGCCGCTTCGGAGCGGCGGCTTCGAGTTCGGCGGACGAGCGTATCGCGGCAACTTTTCGCGCGGCTCCGACGGGAGCATCGTGAACGTCGTCGCCCTCGAGGATTACCTGTACAGCGTCGTGCCGCGCGAGATGCCTTCGGCGTGGCCGGCGGCGGCGTTGCAGATGCAGGCGATCTGCGCACGAACCTTCGTCGTTCGGCGTGCGGACCCACGGCGTCCGTACGACGTCGTGCCGTCACAGCTGAACCAAGTCTACGAAGGCGTCGGGACGGAATCGCAAGCCGGACGGGCGGCCGTCGACGCGACGGCAGGAACCGTGCTCATGTACCGTTCGGATTGCGCCGAGATGGCATATTCGTCGTCGTGCGGAGGACACACGGAGTCGGCGGCCGAGGCGTGGGGCGGAGCGCCGCAGCCGTATCTGAACGGCGTCGTCTGCCCGTACTGCACGCAGGCTCCCGAGTATCGCTGGACGAGCGAGATTCCGCTCGTGCAGATCGAGCAAGCGATGCGCGGGCACTTGAGCGAAATGGGCCGCCTGCGCGGGGTGCGCCTCGGCACGACCGATGCGAGCGGGCGCGTTCGCGAGCTCGCGCTCGTTGCCGATCGCGGCACGGTCGCGGTGCGCGGCAGCGATTTCCGCATCGACGTCGGTCCGCGCGCGGTGCGCAGCCTGCTGCTCTTCAAACTCGAGCTGCAAGCGGGCTCGCTCGTACATCTCGAAGGCGGCGGCAACGGTCACGGCGTCGGCCTCTGTCAGTGGGGAGCGCGCGGCATGGCGCTCGCGGAGAGTTCCTTGGCCGGCATCGCCGCGTTCTATTTTCCGGGAACCTCGCTCGGGTCGCTCTAGGCGCGCCGCATTCTCTAACGTGGACGAGCGCTCCGTCGCGGCGTACGACTACGACCTTCCGGCCGGCCTGATCGCCCAATCGCCCGCCGAGCGGCGCGATGCCGCGCGTCTGATGATCGTCGGCGACGACGCGCTCGAGGATCGCATCTTTGCGGAGTTGCCGGAGATTCTGCGCCCCGACGACCTGCTCGTCTTGAACGAAACGCGGGTCATCAAAGCGCGACTGCAGGCCCACCGCGAGACCGGCGGTCGCGTCGAAGTGCTGCTGTTGCAGCCGCAAGGCGATCGCGGTTACGATCCGCAGGCGTCGGCGTGGACGGCACTCGTGCGGCCCGCGAAGCGCATGCGGGAGAGCGAACGTTTGTCGTTGCA
Organism: Candidatus Tyrphobacter aquilonaris; assembly: GCA_003133745.1. Lineage (GTDB taxonomy): Bacteria > Vulcanimicrobiota > Vulcanimicrobiia > Vulcanimicrobiales > Vulcanimicrobiaceae > Tyrphobacter > Tyrphobacter aquilonaris. The sequence continues at coordinate 85,555 of PKZD01000037.1, read as the reverse complement.
CGCGCACGACGGCGAAGCGCTGGGATCGGCGACGGTGACGCGCACGCTTCCCGGCGGTCTGCGCGAGCTGCGTTTCGAACTCGCTCTTCCGTTTGAGGAGTTGCTCGAGCGCGCCGGTCGCCTGCCGCTGCCGCCTTACATTCACAACGAATCGGATGCGGCGCAGGCGCGTTACCAAACGGTCTTCGCGCGGACGCCGGGGAGCGTCGCCGCGCCGACCGCCGCATTGCACTTCACGACGGAGTTGCTCGATCGGCTGGAATCGCGCGGCATCGAGATCGTGAAGCTCTGCCTCGACGTCGGCCTCGGTACCTTCCAACCGATGCGCGGCGAGCGCATCGACGAGCATGCGATGCACGCCGAGCGCTACGCGATCTCGTCGGATGCCGTCGAGCGCATCACCCGTGCGCGCGCCGCCGGGCGCCGGATCGTCGCCGCCGGAACGACGGTCGTGCGCGCGCTCGAGGGCAATGNNGGATTTCGGTTTCGCGTCGTCGACGCGATGATCACGAACTTCCATCTCCCGCGCTCGACGCTGCTCGTGCTCGTGAGCGCCTTTGCCGGGCGAGAGCGCGTCTTCCGCGCGTACGGAGCGGCGATCGAGGGAGGGTACCGATTCTTTTCCTTCGGTGACGCGATGTTCTTGTGTCGCGCTGAGCGAAGTCGAGAAGGCGCATGAGATACGTCACCCTCGATCGTCACGGCGGCCCCGAGGTGCTCCGCGTCGCGGAAATGGAAACGCCGAAACCGCAACGCGGCGAGGTGCTCATCGCGGTTGAAGCCGCGGGCGTCTCGCGCGCGGACGTGCTGCAACGCCGCGGCCTCTATCCGCCGCCGGCCGGGGCGTCGCCGACGCTCGGCCTCGATGCGGCCGGAACGATCGCGGAACTCGGCGAGGCGGTGACGGGCCTGCGCGTCGGAGAGAGCGTTTGCGCGCTGCTCAACGGCGGCGGTTACGCGGAGTTTGCGACCGCGCCGCAAGGGCAGGTGCTCCCGATTCCCGAGGGCTGGAGTGCGGTTGAGGCGGCGACGCTTCCCGAAAACGCGTTCACGGTCTTCGACAACATGGTGACGCGCGGGCGCCTGCGCTCGGGCGACGTCGTGCTCGTTCACGGAGGAACGAGCGGCATCGGATCGACCGCGATCATGTTCGCGCGAGCGTTCGGTGCGCGCGCGATTGCGACTGCGGGAAGTGAGGAGAAGTGCGAGGCGTGCCGCCGCATCGGCACGTTCGACGCGATCGACTACAAGAGGAGCGATTTCGTCGCGGAGGCGCTGCGCCTCACGCAGGAGCGCGGCGTCGATCTCGTCATCGACATCGTCGGCGGCGAATACTTGGCGCGGGACGTTCGGGCGCTCGCGCTCGACGGCCGCATCGCGTGCGTCGCGACGCAGGGAGGCAGCATGGCGCAGATCGACGTCGGCGAGTTGATGCGCCGGCGCGGCACGATCTTCTCGTCGTCGCTGCGTCCGCGGACGGCGGAGCAGAAGAAGGCGATCGCGGACGCGCTGCGGGAGCGCATCTGGCCGTTGCTGCCGGCCCGCGATCCGATCGCGCCGCTCGTCGACAAAGTCTACGACTTCGAGCATGTGGCCGATGCGCACCGTCGCATGGAGGCTTCGGCGCACATCGGCAAGATCGTGTTGGTCCCTTAGGGCCCTCTTCTTAGTGGAATAGCTGCTCGACGAAGAGCGCGTGCGGACCGGTCGCCATGAAGAAGAGCATCGGGATCGAGAGCATCGTGTTCACGCGGGAGGCGAGAAACGCGATGCGGCGAGCCTTCGCTTTCTCCGCGTCGGTAGCGGGAACGAAGCCGAGGATTTTCTTCTGATTCGGCCAGATGAGGCCCCAGACGTTAAAGAGCATGATCGTGCCGAGCCACGCCCCGATGCCGATCGGTGCGAGAACGCCGCGCAGGAGGAAGGCGCCGACGAAACCGTTCGTGCCGTCCACGGTGACCGTGCTGAGCAGCCAGGCGCCGAAGATCCACGTGACGACCGCCGACCAGCGGAAGAAGAGCAGCGCGCGCGGCATGACGTACTTGCCGATCGGCGCGGCTTCACCGGCGGCGGTCGCTTCCTTGACCGCGGCGACGTTCACGAAGTTGAAGTAGTAGAGCAGGCCGATCCACATCACGCCCGCCAGGATGTGCACCCACCGGATGAGCGGTTCATGCCATGCCGACATCAGGCACCCACCCCGGCGCTATGAGCGACGAGCCACTCGGCGGCGTAGTACAGGATTCCGGTTAAGATAACGCCGCAGATGACCGTGCCCCAGATCGAGTCTAGGGGATTCTTCATGCCGGGTCTTCCGCCGTGCGGTCGCATGACCCCTTTGGCGCGGCCAGGGTGGGTATAAGCACGGTATGAAACTCTATACTGCGATGAAGCCCTACGCGCCGAAGACATGGGATTTGAGCGGCCTCGACGGCATATCCGATGCCACGCTCGAGACACACTTCAAGCTCTACGAAGGATACGTGAAGAACACGAATCTGCTCAACGAGCGGCTCGCCGAGCTTCGCAAGAACGAAAAGAACGAGGGCGAGAATCCCGCGTTCGCCGAGTTGGTGCGGCGCCTCGGCTTCGAGTACAACGGCATGAGGCTGCACGAATACTACTTCGACAACATGACGAAGCGGCCGAGTGCGTTGAGCGGCGGGAAGCTGTACGAAGCGCTTGGCGAGGCCTACGGCGGCTTCGAGGATTGGAAGCGCGACTTCATGGCCGTCGGCGGGATGCGCGGCATCGGCTGGGCGATCGCGTACTGCGACACGACGAACGGCGCGATCACGAACCATTGGATCGACGATCACGAAGACGGGCACGTTGCCGGCTTCGTGCCGATCGTCGTCCTTGACGTTTGGGAGCACGCCTTCATCAAAGACTACAAGCCCGCGGAGAAGGACAAGTACATCGAAGCGTTCTTCCGGAACATCGACTGGAAAGCGTGCGAAGCTCGCTTACCGTAAGTCGCTAAGAGAAGGCGGTTATAGCACCGCCGGGGCGACGGTAATCGTCTTCGCCTCCGTGTAGAAGACCAAACCGGGGGCTGCCGCGGGTTGTTTTCGCACGTGCTTGCGCGGCGTGTAGTCGACGGGAACCGAGCCGCTCTCGCGCGCTTTTGAATGCGCCGCTGCGAGTGAGGCCGCGTACGCGACGTCCTCTTCGGGCGCCGGTGCGCGGTCGTCGCGTTGCAGGATGACGTGCGCTCCGGGGACGCCGCGCGCGTGGAACCAGAGATCGTTCGGGCGCGCGACCCGAAAGGTAAGGTCGGCGTTTTCCAGCGGCGAACGGCCGACGAGAATGCGGGAGCCGCCCGGCGTACGCCATTCGAGCGGCTTGCGCCGCCGTTGGGGCGCTTTGCTCGGCTTGTCACGCGAACGCCGGCGCGGATCGATTGCATCGAGCGCTTTCTCCACGTCCGCAAGCTCGTCGTCGCCGGCGCGCTCGGCCTCCCATGCGAGCGCCTCGATGCCTTCGCGCTGCGCCGCGAGCAGGCGTTCGCGTTTCGCAACGTGCGGCAGCGAGGAGCCGAGCTTTCGATAGCGTGCGAAGAGTTTCGCGGCGCGATCCTTCGCCTCGTCCCGAAGGCCTTCGTCGAGTTCGTGGAGCGTCGCGTAAATCCGATCGCCCTCTTCACGCAGGTGCGTGCGCTCACCGGCCTGGAGTTTGCGCGATGCGAGCGCGACGCGTTCGTGCTCGATTGCGGAGGCGCGCGTTTCGATTCGACGCAGCAGGGCCGCGCGGCGCTGTGCGGTGCGCGCGCGCTCGCCCGCGCCGATGCGATTTGCGCGATCCTCGGCGAAGAGATCGATGAGCGAGGGTTCGCGCGAGAGCGCCGCATCGGCGAACGCAGGGAGCGGAAGAAGATGTGCTTGCACGAGGCGGCCCTCGCGGCGGTAGACGTAGAGCGGTTCGCGCAGCGCATCGTCGCTCTCGAGAAAGGCGAGGGCCTGCGCGGCGTCGGCGCCGCTCTCGGCGATCAGACGCGGAAGCGCCGGAGCGTTCGGCGCGCGCGGCGGCGGTTCGTACGTAAGGCCGGCGGCAACGGCGCGCGCCGGATTCTGCGCGAAGCCGAACTCTTTGAACGCGCTGACGACCCGGTCGCCTTTCACGAGCACCGCGTTTCCGAAGCGCGGCACGAGTTCGAGGCAAAGGTCTACTTCATCGCCCACGCCGAACCGCGAGCGTATGCCGAAGGTCAACCGCAGCAAACGCTCGCCTTCCATGGCCCTCGCGGAGAAGAGCGCCATGCCGCGCAGCGTGCGCGCGAGCGCGCGCGTGAACCCCGGCTCGTTCGCAATCGCGAGCTCGCCGGTTTCGAGCGTCACGAGCGGCGGCGAGCCGAAGGCATCGATGCAAAGCAGCGTCGTGCTGCCGCGGGACCATAGGAGCAGCGCGGGTCGGCCGTCGGGGAGCAACCCGGCGTCTTGGACGCGCGATCCCCGAAGCCGTGATTCGAGCTCCGCGCCGGCGCGTCGCACGAGCGCCCAGTCGGTGAGCATGAGGCGCTATCGTTCGGTCGGCGGGACGCTGGCCCTCGCCGCGCTCGCAGCGTGCTCCGGCGGCGGCCCCGCGCATCCCGCCGGCTGGTCGCCGGTTCCGGGGGCCGCGGCGACCTGGAGCACGATGAGCCCGGCCGGTGCCGAGAGCTACTCCTACCTCTCCCGTGCCTCTTCGGACGCGCTCCAGGACCTTGCATCGGAGCAGGCCGTCGACACCGTGCAGAAGTACCGGGGCTCCCGCCTGCTGCGGAGCATCCCGTTTCCCGCCTGTCCCGGCGAGGCCGGCCTCGCCGAATACTCGCTGCCCGGCGGCAGGCTGCTCGAGCTCGCTTTCGCCGTCATCAATGGAAAGGCGGTGACGCCTGAGTACCTGCGCCCGGGCTCGGTCGCTGAGGCGCCCGCGGCGGCGACGGCCCTGCGGCAGGCGGTTTGCTTCAGCCTGTGAAAACTGGTCCGGGTCTCCTTTTCGTGGTATCCGGCCCCTCGGGAGCCGGTAAGGACACGCTGGTCGATGCGCTGAGGGCGCGCACGACCCGGCTACGATATTCGGTTTCGGCGACGACGCGCAGCCCGCGTCCGGGCGAGATCGAAGGCGAGCACTACTTCTTCCTGACACCGGAGGAGTTCGAGCGTCGCCGCGATGCGGGTGACTTTCTCGAATGGCGCGTCTACAACGGCAACTTGTACGGCACTCCACGGGATTACGTGGAATGGACGCTGGCGGACGGCTACGACATCATCATGAAGCCGGAGGTCAACGGAGCGCTCGCCATACAGGCGGCGTACCCGGCGGCCGTTCTGATCTTCCTGGTTCCCGACCGTTTCTCGTATCTTCGCGACCGTCTCTTGGCGCGTAGGACCGAGACGAACGAGGAGATCGCGCATCGGCTCGAAGTTGCGCACGAAGAGATGAAGGCGATTCGGAACTTCGACTACATCATCATCAACGAGCAGCACCGCTCCGAGGAAGCGGTGGAGGACCTGGAGGCCGTGCTCCACGCGGAGCGCTTCCGGATCCACCGGTACGAAGACGACCTGCTGCGAGACGTCGAACATACTTAACCGACAACCGACCCACAAAGGAACCAATGAGTAAGACCGTATTCGGAGACCTCGACGAGCTGCTCAAGCACGCCGACTCCAAGTTCAGCCTCGTCAACATCGTCACGAAACGCGCCCGCCAGTTGAACAACTGGATTCGCGTGCAGCAACTCCCGCCGATGGATCGGCGCGAGTACTACGCGAGCGAGCCGCTCGTCGATGACAAGGAAGCGATCAATCCCAACAAGCCGGTCTCGATCGCGCTCGACGAGATCGCCGAAGGCAAGATCGGGTACCACCGCGCCAAGGAAGGCATCAAGTAGGCCGAGCGGGGCCTCTTTGCCATGTGCGGGATCGTCGGGTACATCGGTAAGAAGGACAGCGTCCCGATCATTCTCGACGCATTGCAGCGGCTCGAGTATCGCGGGTACGACAGCGCGGGAATCGCCGTGATCGACGATCGCGGCGTTCTCTGCGATTCGAAGGCGGAGGGCAAGCTCGCCCGCCTCGCCGAGCGGTTGCGTAACGGCGAGCACCTTGCGGGTCCCGTCGGCGTCGGGCACACGCGCTGGGCGACGCACGGCCGCCCCTCCGACTTGAACGCGCACCCGCACATGGACTGCAATAGCCGTCTTGCGGTCGTGCACAACGGCATCATCGAGAACTACGCGTCGTTGCGCGCGCGCCTGCTCGAACTCGGACACGTCTTTCGGAGCGAGACCGATACCGAGGTGCTCGCCCATCTCATCGAACTGCACTTCGACGGAAACCTCGAAGAGGCGGTGCGGCGCACGCTGCGCGAGGTCCAAGGCGCATACGCGCTCGGCGTGATCTCGACCGACGATCCCGATCATCTGATCTTTGCGCGCAACGGCGCGAGCCCACTCGTGCTCGGCATCGGCGACGGCGAGATGTACGTCGCGTCCGACACCCCGGCGATCCTGCCGTACACGCGCAAAGAGATCATCCTGCAAGAGGGCGAGATCGCGATCGTAGGCCGCGACGGCTGGCGGTTGACCGACTACGACGGTCATCCGATCGAACGCGACGTCGTGCAGATTCTCTGGGACAGCGGCTCCGCGGAGAAGAGCGGCTTCAAGCACTTCATGCTCAAGGAGATCTTCGAGCAACCGAACGCAATCAAGGAGACGCTCGCGGGGCGGATCGACGACAACGGCGACGTACGCGTGCTCGAGGAACTCGGCTCGATCACGGATGCGCGCCTGCGCGAGATCGGCAAGATCGCGGTCACCGGGTGCGGCACGGCGTTCTATGCAGGGCTCGTCGGTATGTATCTGCTTCGCTCGCTCGTGCATCTGCCGGTCGAGATGGAGCTGGCGAGTGAGTTCCGGTACGGCGACCCCGTCATCGATCCGAACACGCTCGTCATCGCGATGTCGCAATCCGGCGAAACCGCGGACACCGTGGAGGCGGTTCGCATCGCGGCCGGCGCCGGGAGCGCGATTTTGGGCATCTGCAACGTCCTCGGCTCGCATCTCACGCGCCTTGCCGACGGAACGCTCTACACGCGCAGTGGACCCGAGATCGGCGTCGCGGCGACGAAAACGTACGTCTCGCAAGCGACGGCGATGGCGCTCTTCGCGCTGACCCTCGCGCGGCTTCGCAAGACGGCGCCCGAAGAGCGGCTGCGCGAGATCGCCCTCGGAACGCGCCTGCTTCCCGCCGCCGTCGACGTCGTGCTGAACACGTCGGATGAGATCCGCAAGGTCGCTCAGCTGTACCGCTCGATGCGCAGCGCGCTCTTCATAGGACGCTACGTAAACTTTCCGACCGCGCTCGAAGGCGCGCTGAAGCTCAAGGAGATCTCGTACATCCATGCCGAGGGCTATGCCGCAGGCGAGATGAAACACGGGCCGATTGCGCTGCTCGACCCCTCGACGCCGGTCATCGGCATCATGACGCAGGACCGCGTTCGCGACAAGATGATCTCGAATCTCATGGAGTCGAAGGCGCGCGAAGCGCCGGTGATCGTCGTTGCGAACCACGGCGACGAGGAAGCGAAAGCGATCGCCGATCACGTCTTCTGGGTGCCGAAGGTCGACGAGCTGCTCTCGCCGATCGTGAACGTCATCCCGCTTCAACTCTTCGCCTATCACATCGCCGACATCGAAGGCAAGGACGTCGATCAGCCGCGCAACCTTGCTAAGACCGTTACGGTGGAGTGATGCTTCGGAGTGACGGGCGCGCGCCCGACGAACTGCGACCGGTTTCGATCGAGCCCGGGGTGATGAAATTTGCCGAAGGCAGCGCGCTCATCACGCTCGGCGACACGCGCGTGCTCTGCGCGGCAACGATCGAGGAGAAGGTTCCCCAGTGGATGCGCGGCCAGGGCGTCGGCTGGGTAACGGCGGAGTACTCGATGCTGCCGCGCGCGACGCAGGAGCGCTCGCAGCGGGAGGCCGCGCGCGGACGCGTCGGCGGACGCACGCATGAGATTCAGCGGATCATCGGACGCGCGCTGCGCGCCGTGACCGACATGACGAAGCTCGGCGAGCGCAGCATTTGGATCGACTGCGACGTGCTCCAGGCCGACGGCGGCACGCGCACGGCCGCGCTCACGGGCGCCTACGTTGCACTCGCGCTCGCGCTGCGCCGCATCGCCGACCCACAAGAGCGGGCGCGCTGGCCGCTCGGCGCGGCGGTCGCCGCCGCGAGCGTCGGGATCGTCGACGGTACGGCGATGCTCGATCTCGCATACGACGAGGATCGCCGGGCACACGTCGACATGAACGTCTTCGCAACCGACGCGGGGCGCTTCGTCGAACTTCAAGGCACGGCGGAAGCGGCGCCGTTCGATCGTCGTGACCTCGATCGTCTGCTGGAACTCGCGGAGATCGGCCTACGCCGGCTCTTCATCGCACAGCGAGAAGCGTTGGACGCCTGCGGCGTCGCGGTGCCCGCCCGTGCCGGTTGAGGAGCGCTTCGCCGCGCTCGTCGGGCGCGTCGGCGCGTTCCACATCACGGATCGCGCGATGAAGCAGGCACAGGCGTCGATCGTGAGCGCGCTGCAATCGGGGAAAGTCGGCGAACGCGAGCGAATCGCGTATCTCGATGCGGTCCGGCGTTACTTCGGCGGATTCGAGCGCGAGGCGCGCTCGCACTTGCGCGACGTCGACCGGCGGCTCGAGAACGTGAATCAGATGCACTTCAACCTCAGCGCCGAACGCGGCGTCGCGGTCAAACGCATCGAGGAGACCGGCGCCGTGCTCTCGCAGCTCGACGCGATCGAGGAACGGCTGCCGCTATGAAGGTGCTCGAGCGAGTTGGGCGCCGCACGCAAGATTTCTTCGAGTACGCCGGCGGCCTGACGCTGCTCAGCGGAACCTCCGCGGGATTTCTCGTGCGGCTGCGCGTTCGCACCGCCGAAACGATCTCGCAAGCCTACCTCCTGGGATTTCAATCGCTCACGATCGTGGCCTTGACCTCGCTCTTCACCGGCATGGTCATCTCCCTCGAGTCGGCGGTCCAAGCGGTCCAATACGGCTTCGGCAACGTCGTCGGCGGTGCGGTCGCGTATGCGTCGGTGCGCGAGTTGGGGCCGATGCTTACCGGTATCGTCGTTGCCGGAAGAGCCGGCTCCTCGATCGCCGCCGAAATCGGCTCGATGGTCGTGACCGAGCAAATCGAAGCCTTGAAGTCGATGGGCATCGAGCCCGCGCGCTATCTCGTCGTCCCCCGACTGCTCGCGCTGCTCGTCATGCTCCCGCTGCTTACGATCTTCGCCGACGTGGTCTCTGTGCTTGGCGGGATGTGGGTTGCGCAGGCGTACGCGCACATCAGCTATCAGGACTTCATCACGTCGGTCCGTACGACGATCGGCATGAACGACATCGTGAAAGGCTTGCTGAAGACGTTCGTGTTTGCCGCGATCATCGTGCTCGTCGCCGCCTATCAGGGCTTGCGCACGCGCGGCGGCGCCGCGGGCGTCGGCAAGTCGGTGACCGGAGCGGTCGTCATCGCGATGATCTTGATCTTCGTCGCAAACTTCGCGCTCTCGTTCCTGTTCTTCGGATCGAATGGCTGACGGCGTCATCGCCCGTCTGGACGACGTTCGTCTCGCCTTCGGGGAGCGCGTCGTCCTCGAGCACTGCACGCTGCCGATCGTCGAAGGCGCGATCACGTGCATCATCGGCCTCTCGGGCGCGGGCAAGTCGACGATCCTACGGCTGATCGACGGCCTCACGAAACCCGACGACGGCCACGTCTACGTCCGCGACCGCGACATCTGTCACATGCGGGAGACCGAGCTCAACGACGTGCGGCGCTCGATCAGCCTCTCGTTTCAGTTTGCGGCGCTGCTCGACAGCCTGACGCTCGGCGACAATGTCGCGCTGCCGCTACGGGAGAACACGCCGATGCCGGAGGCGGAGGTCCGCAAGGTCGTCGTGGAGTCACTCGAGAGCGTCGGGCTCGCCTACGCGTACGACAACCTTCCGGCGGAGCTCTCCGGCGGAATGCTCAAACGCGGCGGCTTCGCGCGCGCGATCGTCACGAGTCCGCAACTCATCCTCTACGACGAGCCGACGACGGGGCTCGACCCGATCTCCGTGCACCTCATCACGGGCATGATCATGCGTCTGCGTGAGAGGGCGAACGGCACCGCGGTCGTCACGTCACACGATCTTCCGTCGATCTACATGATGGCGGATTACATGGCGATGCTCTTCGAGGGCGCGATCATCGCGTACGGCCCCTCGGAGGAGGTGCGCAGGTCCGAAAACCCCATCGTGCAGCAGTTCCTGGAAGGCTCGGATGTCGGCCCAATTCCTATCTAAGGGGCAAGGGGGTTATGCATGCGAACGGGTAGTACGAAAACGTGAGTAAGCAGGCCCAGGTCGGCGCCTTCGCGATCGTCGCGATTGCCCTGCTCTTCCTCATTTTCTACTACATGAGCGATTTCGGGACGCGCCACACCGGCTACCAGCTCGGCGTGCACTACCAGTCCGCCGCGGGACTGCAAGGCGGCGCGAGCGTCCTCTTCAGCGGCGTTCAAGTGGGGACGGTCGAGAGCGTCAACCTGCTTCCGGACGATACCGTCGACGTGATCCTCGCCGTCAATCACGACATCGGAATCCCGACGGCGTCGAGGTTTCTGATCGAGGCGCCGGTGACCGGCTCGCCGAGCGTCGTCATCGTTCCGCCGCACGGCGGCCCGCTGCCGTATCCAACGCTGCCGCCCGGCATCGCGCCGGTGAGCGAGCAACCGCAGGGAACGAACGCGGCGACGATCGGCGACTTGCTGCAGCAGGGACAAGGCGAGATTCGGCGCCTCGATACGATCCTCGCCGAGCTGCAAGTGCGCGAACCACGGCTGCTCGCGACGCTCCAGATGACGCTCGAAAACGCAAACGACATGACGCGCAATCTGAATCGTTCCATCAGCGAACTCGCGGATACGTTGAACAGCGACCTCGGCAGCGCCGGAGCGAATATCGCGCAGATGGCGGAGACGCTGAACTCGGCGGCCGCGCTCGACGCGCCGAAGGTCGATCGCTTGATCACGCAGCTCTCCGCAACCTCCAACGAACTGAACCGGTCGATGGCGGCGATCGAGGGGCTCGCCACCGACCCCCAACTGCACGCGAACGTGATCGCGACGACCGCAAACATCGCACAGGCGACGCACACGCTTGCGCAGCTCACGGCCGACCTGCGCAACGTCACGGGGGATCCGCAGACGCAGGCGCACATGCGCGATATGATCGCGAACCTCGACGCGACGTTGGAGCGTGCGAACTCGCTGCTCAGCCGACTCGGCGGAAGCAGCCACGTCTCCGGGGTCGATGAGAACGCGACGCCGGTGCCGCCGGCTCCGTTGCCGCAAGGGTCGCCGCCGCCGCCGGGTTCCACGCAGCCGCTTTCACGACCGCAGCGCATGGCGATGGGCGGAACGCTCGCGGCGCTCGCGCGACAACTTGTCGAGTTGCAGGTGCGCGTCGGCGAGCTGGACGCGCAACACGTCTGCTGCGGCACGCCGCTCTTGGGCGCGGATCGCGGCCCGCAGACCGACGTGAATGCGCTCTTCTTGCCGCACGGTGCGACGAGCGTGTTGTTCGGCGCGAACGACATCGGCTACAACACGACGTGGAATTTCGCGATGCTGCACAACTTCACGCCGGGCCTCCGGCTCGGCGGCGGCGTGCTGTACTCTCGCCTCGGCGTCCTGGGGACCTACGGCGTCAACGACACCGGGATTGAAGCGCGCTTCTACGACCCGCGCCGCCCAACGCTCGACCTCTACGGAAACGTCCACCTCACGAGGTGGGCGCAGCTTTTCTTCGGAGAGCGCGCGATCAACCAGCCGGAGCGCCGCACCGAGTACGGCGTGCAGTTCCACTACTGACCTCGCGAGGAGAAGAAGAAGATGGAGCCGCCGCGCCCTAAGGTCGGCATCATCGGCGTGGGCGCGATGGGCACGCTCTTCGGCTCCCATCTCGCCCGCACGTGCGACGTCACCGTCCTCGACGCGAACCCGGAGACCCTCGCGATCGTCGAGCGTAAAGGGCTCGCCGTCAACGGCGAGACGCCGCAGCGCGTCGCGGTCGCGAACCGCCCGCACGATCTCTACGGCTCGCAGATGCTCTTTCTCTTCGTGAAGGCGGTCGACACGCTGCGCGCGCTGCGCCCGTTTGCGAGCGAACTCGATCCGGTCACGCCGATCGTCTCGCTGCAGAACGGGGTCGGAAACGAGGACGCGATTCGGACGGCGTTAGGCGGCGCGGTTCCGGTGATTCTCGGCATCACGACCGAATCCGCGGTGACGACCGCACCGGGACGCGTGCGCACCTCCGGGCGCGGCAGCACGATCGTCGGATCGACGTCGCCCGCGACGTCGCGGTTGGTCGCGGAACTGCTCACGACGAGCGGCCTTCAGGCGGCGGTCGTCTACGACATTCGCCCGCACCTGTGGGGGAAGCTCGTCGCGAACTGCGCGATCAACGCGCTCTCGGCGATACTCGATTGCGATGCCGGCGTGATTCCAAAGGATCCGAATGCCGCGCGCCTTGCGGAGGCGCTCGCAGAAGAAGCCGCGGCGGTCGCCGCCGCGCTGAAGATCAACCTGCCGTTCGTGAATCCGTGGCAGTACGTGACCGACGTCATCGCCGTCGGCGCCGATGCGCGTAGCTCGATGGCCTTCGACCTCGTCTCGGGGCATCCGAGCGAGATCGATCACATCAACGGCGCCGTCGTCGCGTTCGGACGGCGCGCAGGGGTACCGACGCCGTACAACGATGCGATGGTGCGCTTGATCAAGGCGAAGGAAGCGCTGCGCGGGGAGACCGCATAGTTTACATCTGAGGCGCGAGACGCAGGAGTCTGATCGCGCCCTTGCGCGTGCCGACCTCGACGCCGCGCGCGGCGCCGCCGTTGACCGGCGCGTCGATGCTCTCGCTCTTGCCGCTCGACGTACCGCGCAGGTCGAAGTCCGTGAAGACCGTTCCGTCCTGCGTGCGAAGATGAGCGTGGAAGCGTGCGTTCTCGTTGATGGAGAGATCGATGTCGCCGTTGGAGTTGAAGAAGCGCAACACGCCCGGCCACTGCGTAGCGCCCATCGTGACGGCAATCGAACCGCCTCCGCTGAGCGACGCCTCGGCATATCCGGGAAGCATGAGCGTCACGTTGCCGGTCGTCGCAGCGACGTAGGCGTTTGCGCTGATGTCGGTGACGTTGACGTCGCCGCCGCCGGATATGACGCGGAGATCGACGCCCTGCGGCACGCGAACGAGCAGCGAGCGCAGCGCCGGCGCGTCGACGTCGATGCCGCCGCGCACGGCTTCAATCGTAGGCGCGGCGGGCTGCGTCCCTGCGCTATCCGCGTAGGCGGAGATCGTGAAGCGGTCGGCGGGCTCGCCGGCGGCGGGCGCGTAGGCGTTAAGCGTGCCGCGTGCGATGCGCACGGTGATGGTCTCGTGCGGGTGCAAGAGGCCGACCGTGGAGGCGTACGGCGCGGGACCGCCGCCGCACGCGGCCAAGCCGCAGAGCGAGAGCAGAAGAAGAGCGCAGGGCTTCAACGATCCATCCGATCGCGCGGGTGCGCCTCGTCGTAGAGGCGTCGTTTGTGCTGCATCGACATCTTGAGATAGATGCCGGTCGTCGCGAGGCTCTCGTGGCCGAGGAGTTCGCGAATCGTCTCGAGATCGACGCCGTTCTCCGCGAGATGCGTCGCAAAGGAGTGGCGCAACGTGTGCGGGCTCGCGTGACGCTTGAGGCCGCTGATCTGGTAGATATCGTGAAAGATGCGCCAGATGTGCTTCGGCGTCAGCCTCCTGCCGCCGCGCCCGATGAAGAGCGCGTCGCTCGCGCTCGCGGGACGGCGGCGCAGGTACGCTTCGATCGCCTTCGCGGTCGTCATGTTGATGAGCACCTGACGCTCCTTGCTCCCTTTGCCGTGGATGCGGATCTGGCGCTTCTCGAGGTCGCATTCGCTGAGGTCGATCCGCGCTACCTCGGCGCGCCGAATGCCGCTCGCATAGAGCAGTTCCATGATCGCGCGGTCGCGCAGCCGTTGCTCCTCGGAGCGTCCCGCGACGGAGGTGCGCAGCAGCCCGGCGATCTCTTTGACGTCGAGGTGCTCGGGAAGCCGCTTATCCATCTTGGGCCCGGGGACGACCGATGCCGGATCGTCGTCCCGGACGCCGGTGAGCTTCAGGAAGCGGTAGAGGCTTCGAATCGACGAGAGCTTGCGCCGCACCGTCCGACTGTCGTATCGCTTGGTCCCGGCGAGATACATCACGTACTTGCGGACGTCGGAGGTCGTCGCGCGCCGCAGTTGCGGATATTTGTATCCGACCGGCGACTTTCTCCCCGTGGCTCCCTCGAGGTACGCGCCGAACTCTTGGAGGTCGCGTGCGTACGCATCGACCGTGAGCATGCTGCGATTGCGCTCGAGGCGCAGGTAGGCCATGAGGTCTTGGATCAGGGGATCGACGACCTGCGTGATCGGCTCGGCCTGTTCTCGCCGCTTCTTGATTGAATGCGACATAATAACAGTTTTATCGCATTCGCTCGAGAAGCGCAAGACGCAGCACGAAGACGGGCCCTTTCGCATGATCGATGACGAAACGAGCGATATGCCCAACGGATCGAGGACCGCTCTCCTCCCGGTGGCCGGCGGCGATGAGGAGGACGACGTCGGGGCGCGTCGCGTGGGCGAGCGCGTGCCCGGGATCGCGTCCGGCGAGCGTGCGTGCGATCGCGGTGAATCCGGCGCGCGCGAGTAATTCTACGCCACGATCGGCGATCGCGGTCGCCTGTTCGGCATCGAGGCTTTCGTGGTCCGGCGGTTCGGGGTGCGAGCCGTGGTGGCGTCCGACTGCGATCGCGAGGGTTCGCTCGGCGATGTCGCCGTACGCGCACCAGGATTCGATCTTCGGGTACGCGGCGAGGAAGGGTTTCGCTGCCTCGACGAGCCGCTCGTCTTCCAAGCCGTCGAAACAGAGCGCGGCCGTCATCGCTTCTTCTCCTATCGGACGAGCCAGAGCCAAAGCACGTTCACCGCGATCATCGGCGGCACGACCATCGCTCCCAATCGAAGGTATTCGAGGGCGCTCACGTGGACTCCGCGAGCGCGTAGGACCGCGAGCCACAGGATCGTCGCAAGCGAACCCGCCGTCGTGAGATTCGGGCCGAGATCGATGCCGGCGATCAGCGGATAGGCGATGCTCTGCGCCGGCGCGTGCGCAACGACATACGAGGAAGCGACGGCGACGGGAAGGTTGTTGAGGAGATTCGAGAGCAGCGCCGATCCCACGCAGGCGACGGAGACCGATGCGAGAGCTCCATAGCGTGCCGCCGCCTCGAGTCCGTGCGATGCCCACGCGACGAAACCCGCGCGCGCAATCGCGTCGACGAGCGCGAAGAGTCCCGCGAGCAAAGCGAACGTGCTCCAACCGACGTGACGCATCGCCGCGGCGGGCGAAACGCGCGCGACCGCGATCGTCAGCAGGGCTCCGGCCACGGCTACGGGGCCGAGCGGCCAGCCGAGCAAGAGCGCAACGAGATATGCGGCGCCGACGCAGCAGAGCGCCGCGAGCGTGCGCTTTGCCTCGGGGCATGGCGGTATCGGCGCGTCGAACTCGTAGCTTCCGCGCAGAGAGATGCGAAAGATCGCCAGAAAGATCAACAGGTTGATTGCGACCGCGAGAACTTCGGGCGCTCCGAGATGCCAGAGATAATCGAGGACGTTCGGGCGCGGCAACACGATGATGTTGGCGGGGTTGGCAAAGGGCAGTCCAAACGAGGCGGTATCGGCAACGAAGATGCAGCCGAAAAGAAACGGCAGCGCGTTGCCGCCTCTCCTTGCGACGGCGCGGTAGACGATCGGCGTGAAGACGATTGCCGTCGCGTCGTTGGAGAGCAGACACGTGATCGCTCCCCCCGCCAAGAACAGGAGGATGAAGAGCCGCCGCCGCGAGCCTCCCGCGCGCTGCAACAGCACGTCGGCAAGCCACTCGAATGCCCCGCTCTCTTCCGCCGCGGCCGAGAGCCCCATGAGGCCGAGGATGAAGAGGAGGACGTTCCAACGCTGCGCGACCGCGGAGAGCGCGTTGCCGGCGGATTCATAACCGAGGAGCACGACGAGGGCGGCGCCTGCGACGGCCCAGACCCATTCGGGAATCCCACGCGGCCGAATGCCGACCAAGAGCATCGCAACGGCCGCGATGAGAAAGAGCACCCGGCTATCCTTACCTTCGGCCGCGGGTGAGCCTCCCATGACCTGCGGCCTGGTTCGATGGGGCCGAGCGGGGTAGTTTGTGCCGGCCAACCGTCTCACGCCCCGCCGGGACCCTACTCGCTACAATTTGGTCGATGACCGCAAACGCCCGAACGATTCTGTCGGCGCTGCTGTGGGTCGCGTGCGCCGCCGTCTTTGCAGAACAAGCCGCCGGCATCGCGCGATCCAACGGAACGCCGATCGGCGGAAACGACTTTCCGGCATTTTACTGCGCCGGACAGGCGCTCGCGCAGCACGCCGACCCGTACGCGGTCGAACCGCTTCGCACGTGCGAGCACGCGCTGCCGTTCGGATCGAACCTTCCGGCGCGATACGTGACCCCCGCGCCGCTGCCGCCCTACGCGCTCGACCTCTTTGCGCTCCTCGCGCAACTGCCGTATCGCCTCGCCGCTTGGCTCTGGTTCGCGGTGCTCACCGCGGCGTGCGTGTGGCTTGCCATCACGATCGCACGCGTGACGCGTCTCCCGAGCGGTGCGATCGCATGCGCCCTTCTGCTCTCCGCGGCGCTGGGATCGGTGCTCGTCGGGCAGATTCCGCCGCTCGCGGCGCTCGCGGTCGCGCTCTGCGGTTGCGCGCTCCTCGCCGACGATGATGCTCTCGCCGCCGTCTGCGCCGCTGCTGCGATGATCGAACCGCATGCGGGCTTGCCGACTGCGCTCGCGCTCTTCTTCTTTCGGCCGCGCGCGCGCGGGTGGCTCATCGGCTGCGGGATCGCCTTCGCAGGTCTTTCCATCCTCGCGGTGACGCCGCACGGTGCGCTCGAGTACGTCGTTTCCGTGTTGCCCGCACAGGCCCGCGCCGAGCTCTTGAGCTCGGACCAGTTCTCGCTCTCACATATGCTTGCGCGCTTTGGCCTCCCGGAGCGCATCGCGCTGCTCGGAGGCTCGCTCTCGTACCTCGCAATGCTCGCGCTCGGCCTCATCGCGGCAGGGGCTGCGCAACGGCGCCTCGGCGCCGCCGCGATCGCGTACGTCCCCGCGGCGGCGGGACTCCTCGCCGGCGCATTCGTGCATGAGATCCAACTCGTGATCGCGCTTCCCGCGGCGTTCCTTATGCTCGCGCGCGGTTCGTCGATCTTCGCATGGTGCGGCCGCCTGCTCGTCGCAGCCATTGCCGCATCGCCGTTCACCGT
The DNA here is from genome assembly GCA_003133745.1 of Candidatus Tyrphobacter aquilonaris. Taxonomy (GTDB): domain Bacteria; phylum Vulcanimicrobiota; class Vulcanimicrobiia; order Vulcanimicrobiales; family Vulcanimicrobiaceae; genus Tyrphobacter; species Tyrphobacter aquilonaris. The sequence goes on along the minus strand of PKZD01000037.1, from coordinate 68,115 downwards.
CGCGGCCGAGCACCGTCCGATCGTCGATGCGCTCGCGCTCTTCTGCGCGAGCGGCGCATTGATCGCGACCGCTCCCCTCGACGAGCCGATCGACTTCGCCGCGGCGCTCGGAGCATTCGTCCTCGCCGCGGCATGCGTCGGACTTCCGCTGCTCGCGGCGCGGATCGGAATGTCGAGTCCTACGTCGATCGCGGCACCGGCCGCGCTGCCGGCAAACACCGACGCCAGCGATAACTGGGGTGCGTATCTGCGCTCCGACCCGCGGTATTCCGCGTTCCGCCTCGATGAGGAGGCCTCAAAGATCCCCGCCTGGTTAGGTCTGGCGGCACTCATCGCTGCGGCATTCGGCCTCGGGACCTCGCGCATAGGTCCGAGGACTCAACCGGCTTGGGACCCGCGCCCACGAATTCATGTCTCGCCGTAGCCGCTCGTCCCTTCGCCATAGGGTACGCGCGGACTCGTTCGAGTACGTGCGTGGGCGCTAGAGTCAAATCATGAACGCTTTGCGCGCATTGGCGCTCGCTGCTCTGCTCGTTCCGACGTTCGCGCTTGCGTGTCAAGGCGTGGTCCCGGCCCAAGTGGACCAAAGCAGCGAGGCCGCCTCGCCCTTTGAGATGGATGCCGGATATCACATCCAGGGCGGCGACCAGATCGCGATCGCGATCGACGACGATGCGACGATGACGCAGACGATCACCGTGCTCGATGACGGCACGATCGATCTGCCGCTCATCGGCCATCTCTCGGTCGGCGATCTTTCGCCGGAGCAGGCGGCGCACGAAATCGCGCGCCGGCTCGCGCCCTACATGCGGCGACCCCAAGTCGTCGTTTCCATCGTCAAGGAGGGCGCGCTCGAAGTTACGGTCCTCGGCGACGTGAAGTTGCCGGGCAAGTACGAACTTCGCTCGCAGGGCAGACTGCTCGACGCGATCGCCGCCGCGGGCGGCGTTGCCGACGTCGAGACCGCTCAGTATCCCGATGCGCGCATCTCTACGCCCGGCGGCGGCGACGTCGCAACGATCTCGCTGCAGCATCTTCTGCAGGGCGGAGACACCTCGCTCGACGTGCCGCTCCACCAAGGTGCGGTCGTCTACGTTCCGGGGCGCATGACGTTCACCGTGCAGGTCATCGGCGCGGTCGACCATCCTGGTTCGATCATTCTGCACGAAGGCGATCGCGTGACGATGGCCGTTGCGGTCGCAGGCGATAGCCGTCAATCGAACGCCGATCTCAATCGCATCTCGCTGACGCGCCATTTTCCAAACGGTTCGGTTGCGAGTTACCGCGTCAACCTCTATCCGGCGCTGCAGATGGGCGACGAGCGCTACGACCCCGTTCTGAAGCCGGGTGACGTCCTCTTCATTCCCGAGGCGACCGGACGTTCGACCGGAGAGGGCATCTTCTCGGGCCTCCTCTACGTGCTCGGAGCGCTGCTGCACTTCTGATGAGCACGCTTACCGTCGCCGAGCGACCGAGTGCCGAGACCGTCTCCGACGTGCACGTGAGTCGTTTCATGCGCCCCTTCCGGCGTTACGGGCGACTCTTTCTCACGATCGCCGTCGTCCTTGCCGTCCTCGGCACGCTCGCGATCCTGATCATGCCGCGCAACTACACCGCGGAGGTCCGGCTCATTGCGGGCAACCCGAACCGCGACGCGACCGACGTGCAGAGCTCGGATGACGGAAGCGCGCAGCAGCAGACCTCTTTGCCGATCCTCAACGCGCTCGTCATCGCGACGGGCCTCCAATCCACGCAGACGTACGCGGAGTTGATCCAGGAGACGCCGGTCGCCCAGCGCGTCATCGATGATCTCCACCTTCCGGTGAGCGCCGAAGCGCTGCTTGGGCGCGTTCGCGTCGCGCCGATCAACGACACGCCGATGCTCAGCCTGCGTGCGTCGTGGAACGATCCGCAGACCGCGGCAACGATCGCAAACGACATGGCCGCGGCCTTCGTCGAACGCGAGCGCGATCTCGTCGCGCAGCAAGCCGACTCCGGGATCTCTTTCATCGCCTCGCAGTTGCCGCTCGCCGAAGCGCAGGTTCGGCAGACGAACTTTGCGGCCGCGAGCTTCATGGCGGCGCATCACTTGACCGACGCGACGACGCAATCGACGGAGGCTGCAACCGCGCTCGACACGCTCGACCAGAAGATCGCGCAGACGCAAGTCGACCGGCGTCAGGCCCAAGCGCAGCTCTCGGCGATCCAGTCCGAGATCGGGCAAACGCCGACGATGATCCCCGGTCAGAACGTGACGGGGCCGAATCCGGTCGTCCAGCAGTTGCGCCAGCAGCTCAGCGATGCCGAGGTGCAACTCTCCGACAACGCGCAGCGATACACCGACCAGCATCCCATCATGGTGCAGCTGCACCGGCGGATTGCCGACCTGCAGCAGCGGATCTCCTCGACGCCGGGCACGATCGACCAATCGAACATGGCCGAATCGAACGCGGTCGCGGTACAACTGCGCGAGCAGGCTGCCGCCCTCGCGGCGCAGGTTCAGGCCGATACGGCTTCGGAGCAGGCGATGGTCGGCGAGCGGCGCTCGATGATGCCGTCGATCGCGCAGCTCCCGACGACGACCGCTACGCTCTCCGTTCTCCAGCGCCGCGCGAAGCTCGCGCAGGACGCGTACTACGCGATGCTGCAAAAATATGACGAGCTGACCGTCGCGAAGTCGACGGCGCTCAGCGACCTGACCGTGACGCAGCCCGCTCTGCCGGAGAACGCCGTGCCGACGCCGAGCCTCAAGCTCGGGCTCATCGCGGTCGCGGTCCTCTCCCTCGGCGCCGCATTTGCAGTCGTCCTTCTTCTCGATCTCTTCGACAGCCGCATCGGTGACGAACGGGATGTCGAGCAGCTCTCCGATCTGCCGGCACTCGGGCGCATCGACGACGTCTCCGTGCCGCTCGTCAACGGCGACGAATCGAAACGCCGCCTTCGCATGGAGGCCGCGCATGACGAGGTGATCGATGCGATGCGATTTGCCAATGCGACGTCGCCTCGCACGATTGCCGTGCTCAGCCCCACGCAGGGCGACGGCAAGACGACGATGGCGATCAACCTCGCGCTCTCACTCGCCGATCGGCAAGGCCCGGTCCTCATCGTCGACGCCGATCTTCGCCGTCCGTCGATCCACAAGCATCTCCGCGTGCCGGAGAGCCCGGGTCTCGGCGACGTGCTCGAACGCAGTTGGCCGCTCGACCAGGCGATCCAACGCACGTCGCATTCGCAGATCGACGTGCTCACCTGCGGCAGCCCCGTCCGAAATCCGATCGTCGCGCTGCAAAGCGGCCGTCTGCGCTCGCTGCTCGACTCACTCGGCGACCGTTACGCGAGCATCATCGTCGACACGTGCGCGCTCAACCCCGTTCACGATGCGCTCGAGGTCGCGCGGAGCGTCGATGCGAGCCTTCTCGTGATCTCCGCGGGTCAGACGCGCACGAAACAAGTGGCGCGCACGCTCGATCGTCTCGCGCGCGCGGGCGTCTGCAGCCTCGTCGGTTACGTGCTCAATCGCGCGAAGACGACAAACGAACGCCTTGCCTACTATACCGATCGCCCGAGCCCGGTGTTCGCAACGCCGCGTCCCGCGCGTACGTAAGAGCGTGAGGCAGGTCAGTCGATTCGATGGTCACCGCGCCAACCCAAGAGCTTTGCAGCCATCTCGGTGCGGTTGGCCGAGTCGGTCTTTCCGAGCAGCCGCCGCACGTGATCGTTGACGGTCGCATCGCTGATCGAGAGCCGCGCGGCAATCGCCGGCGTTCCAAACCCGGAAAAGAGCAGCGCGATCACTTCCAACTCGCGGTTCGTCAAGCGAAATCGGCGGATGGCATCCGAGAGCGGAGCGCGGCTTTCGTACGGCTCGAGCAGCAACGCGACCGCGTAGCGGCGCGCGCGCTCGACGGGCACGACGCGAACGACCATATCGGGAGCGGGCATGAACGCGCTCTCGACGCGCTGCGCCGGATCGTTCCACGACGCGGTGATCTCGCGAACCGAGCGTTCGATCTCGGCGGGAAGCCGTCCGCCGCTCAAGCTCCAGCGATCGATTCGGCGCAGGCGCCGCGGCTTGCTCACATATTCGACCGCGAGCGTCTCGTCGAGCAGCACGATCCCGGGCGCGGTGCGCGTCTGCGCCCGTTCGAGATCGGTCAGCTCGCCTTCAAAGTTTGCATGCGTCGCGAGCGCGCGCAGCACTTCACCGCGCGCCTCCGCGAGCACCGCGCGATCATCCAAGACGAACTCGCCGCTCGTCGCCTCGCGCAGGAGCAAGAGCGCCCCGCGTCCCCCGCGGTCGTCGTCGAGATGGACGGCGAGGCCGTGGCCGTACGGTGCGGTGCGGGTTGCCGGTGCGCTGACGACAGCCGGCGGCGTCGCGCATTGGGCCGCGATCTCCGCACGAACCATGCTCAGGCGCTCGGGCACGACGCGAGCATCGCCGGAGAGAAACTCCTCGACGACGCGTTTGTCGCGTTGGTAGGAAAACGCCCAGGCGTCGACCGGAACGAGCGTTGCGTACGCGTCGATGATCGCTTGCAATCGTTGGCCGCGTGGAAAAAGAATTGCCAACGATCGCAGCGAGGTCATCGTTTCACGTGCTGCGTTCGTGCGCGTCATGCCGGACGCCTTAGGGATTTGCCCCATAAGTCCCGGTCCGCCCGGGAAAGAATGTGTAAAGTTTGGCCCCGTCCAGGGTCCGATGGTCCCGTTGCGGCGCACTCCGCACACGCTTTTCCCTACAACTTGAGAGTATTCGTGCACGCCCGCTACTGTTATAAACGATTCATGGACGTCGCGTGCACAACTCGACGATCCAACGTAGTCCAAACGACATAAAGGCGGTAGGCCTTCCGGCCCACCGATGACGTGATTCCAGTGACCACCACCAAAACTCGGATCTTCATCATCGAAGAGCAGGCGCTTTTCGGAAAGGCCCTCTGCCAGTTGCTGGCGGCGGAGCCATCCTTCGAAGTGCTCGGCGACCTTCCGCGCGTCGATCCGGCCTCGCCGCCGCGAGTCGGGGCAGACCTCGTCGTCCTCGACCTCAACGGTCCCTCGATCGATTATGCCGACGAGATCACGCGCTGCAAGCAGGCCTTCGGAAACGCCCGCATCTGCGTGCTCTCCACCCAGTTGCGCCCCGAAATCATGCAGCGCTGCGTCGCCGCCGGCGCCGATGCCTACCTCGCGAAGGACGTCTCGCCGAGCGAGCTGATCCGCGCAGTCAAGACCGTCGCGAACGGGGAGAGCTACGTCGACCCACGCATCGCGGGCTCGTTGCTGCGCAAGCGGCTTCTCTCCGACGGCAGAATGTCGAGCGACGAACTCTCCGAGCGCGAGGGTGAGGTCGTCCGGCTCATCGCCCAAGGCCTCTCCAATAAGGAGATCGGGGTCCGCCTCTGCCTCTCGGAGAAGACCGTCAAGAACCACGTCAGCCGCATCCTCTCGAAGCTGAACATCTCGGCGAGAGCTCAGGCGGTCGTGTACGCGATCCGGATGGGACTCGTCTGATGCAGCCCACCATAGCGACCTTCAGGACCGTTCCACAGGGCCCTAAGCCACTGTGGCAGAACGGCGGCGCACCGTACGCTGAACTCGACCATGATTTCGCGTCATCTTCCCGGATTCTGACGCTCGGTGCGTACTTACGTCGTCGAGCCGCAACAGATCTTTGTCCCGAGCCTCTTGCACCTGCTGCAGGAGTCGGGGCTTTCGATCGTTCGCGTTCGCGACGTTCTCGATCCCCTCGACGTGCTCCGTACGCGGCCGCAGATGCTCTTCTGCGACTGCGATGCGATGGACGATCAAATCGTACAGGGGCTGCAGTTCCTCTCCGACTCCATGCCGGAGTTGGACGTCTGCATCTACTCGCGCACCGAACCGTTGAGCCCGCGGGTGCGGATGCGTGCGCCGACGCGGCTTCTCCACCTCGAGAAGTCGGCTTCGCATGAGGCGCTCGTGAGCGCCCTCGGTCGATTCGTCGTCAACGCCTGACTTCGACTCGACGCCTCCGCGCGCACCCACTCGCACCGCAAGAACCGGGAATGATATAGACGATGATGTTTTGGAAGTTTCAGAGCCACCGCACCGACTCGNNGACTCGAGCCAATCGATTGCCGAGCCGCCGGCCGCGCCCGCGCCGATGCCGGCTCCCGCACCGGTGCCGCCGCCGCCCGCGCCCGCTCCGCCGGCGTACGTCCCGCCGCAGCCTCCCGTTGTCGCGCCGCCTCCGGTTGTTGCGCCGCCTCCCGCCGCACCCGCGCCTTCATTTGGACCGCCGGTCAGCGTGGAGCCGCCCGCAGGTTATCAGCAAGCGGTTGAGCGCACGATGCGGTTTCTCGCCGATGCGCTGCAGATTCCGTCTTGGGTGCTCTTCAAGAATCAAAGCGGCGCGCTCAGCATCGTGACCGGCGTCGGCGACTATCAACGGTATATTCCGTCGCAGGATCTCTCGGTTGGGCGGCTCTCTGACCTTCCGACGGTGAACCTGCTCGGCGCGACGCCGGTCATGAGCGCGAACGGCGGCATCGATCGTCGCTCGGGCGGCGTCGATCCCGCGACCGTGGCGCCGTACGGCGTCCCGCTCGCCGATGCCGACGGCAACCTTTTTGCGATTCTCTGCGCCTTCGGTGAGCGCGTTGCGCCGCAGCGCTTCGACCAACTGCGCCCCCTGCTCGATTACGCGGCCGGAATGCTCGGCGCGGTCGTGCGCACGGAGTTGACGTTGGAGGAGGCGACGCGGCGCACGGAGCGCGCGCAAGCCGACGCCCTCGTCGACCCGCTCACGGGTCTGCACAATCGTCGCGCCTGGGATCAGTTGCTCGCGACGGAGGATCAGCGCTGCAGCCGTCACGGCTACGACGCCGTGATCTTCGTCATCGATCTCGACGGTCTCAAAGCCGTCAACGATCGCTTCGGCCACGAGAAGGGCGACGAGCTGATCAAGAATGCGGCAAACGCTCTCGAACGTTGCGTGCGCCGCACCGACGTCGTCGCGCGCGTGGGCGGCGACGAATTTTCGATCTTGGCCGTGAAATGCGACGCGAACGCCGCGGCGCGCATTCGGGAGCACATCGAATCGACGATGATGCGAGCGAACGCGCCCGCCACCGTCGGTTTCTCCGTGCGCTCCGAAGCGGGCGACCTCTTCGAAGCGTGGCGTCAAGCCGATGGCGCGATGTATCACCGCAAGCGCGGGAATCCGCGCCGCGGTCAGCGCGCGGGCGAGGCGGAGCATGCGGTGACGCCGGCGCCTGCCGACGCGCCCGATGCGCCGACTTCTTCCGCCCCGGTTGCGCCGGTGACGGCGCGCGAGCCGCGTCCCGCACCCGCGCCTCGTTCCGCACCCAACGCCGGCGCCGAGTCTTCGGTCGTCGCGCAGATTCTCGAAAAAGTCTTGCCGGCGCTCGTGACCGGGATTCAGAAGGCCGCACCGCCGACGCCTCCCCCGCCTCCGCCGACGCCGATCTTCGCGCCGCCGCAGGCGCCGCCGGTCGTCACGCGCCCCCTCATCGTTCAAGGAGAGGCGGAGATCCCGACGTGCGCGCCGCCGCCCTACACGCCGCCTGCTTACGTGCCGCCGCCGGCGCCGCCCGAGCCGATCGCGCAGGCAGCCCCGGAGCCCGCACCGATCGCGGAGCCCGAACCCGCGCCTGCGCCCGAGCCGATGCCCGCGCCCGAGCCTACACCCGTGCCGGAGCCGCCGCCGTCCTCGCAGCCGAGCGAGGATCTCATCGATATCGTCTCGCGCCTCTCGCGGCTCTCAGATGCCGACCGGAGGCTCCTCGACGTCTTCTTCAAAGGCAGCCGCTGAGGCGGCGATTGCATCGAAGCGCGCGAGCACACGATGAGCGATCGACGTCCAACTCGAGGTCGCAACCGATTCGATCGGCTGCGCGAGGCCGTTTGCGTGCAGCACGACGGCGCGCCGTCCGTGCGTTGCGGCGCAGCGTGCCCAGCGCATCGCGTTGTCGGAACGGCGCGACTCGGGAACGATGACGAGCGACGCGTCCGAGAAAGCCTCGGACAGTTCGGCGAAGTCATCGACGGCAATCATCTGTACCCGCTCTTGCGCTCCGGAGACCGCCATCGCATCGCGGAGGCGCGCCTGCTCTTTCGCGGTCGCAAAGAGCGCCGCGCAGCGATACGCCAAGCCGTCGCGACGCAGTTGTTCGAAGAGATGCGTAACCGGTCCGGCGGCCGCATCATCGAGCAACACGAACGCGGACGCGGCGGTATCGACCGGCACGATGGCGGCGGGCTCGACCGGCGTCCAATCGTCGAGCAAGTCGAGTCGCAGTACGAGCGCAGGCATGTGATGTCCGAGAACGCGAGCCCACGCCGTTTCGTGGCAGAGGATCGCGGAGACCGCAGCAAACGTGGGATGTGCCGCAAGAATCGCTTCGATGATCGAGGGCTCCGGCGGATCGCAACGGCGTCCGTACTCGGGATGCGCGACGAGAATTGTCGGGACGCGATGGACGCGGGCCCACGCGGCGACGGAGAGCGGAACCGCGACCTGCCCGTCGTAGGCAAGCGGCGCGTGCTCGATCACGATCTCGGTCGGCGCGAACGCCTCGATTCCGGCAAGCAGGTCGTGACCCGTCGAAACGCTCCAGCGTTCGCCGACGGCGTGAACCTCCGGAGCGCCGCTCACGCCGATCGTAAAGATTCGCGCGCGCACGTTCGCGCGCGTGCACTGACGCGCAAACTGTATCGCGTGCGCGGTGAGCCACGCATCGCGGCGGTCGCCGTGCAGACGCGGCTCGTAGGCCGGAAGAATGACGGCGACGGACTTCACGCCACATTCTTCGTGAGGCCCTTGTGACGCGCCCCCTCGTCGTGCACGTCGCGGCATTCGCAAATCCCGCGGGCGGAAGCTTCATCGCCGGCTTGGTGCGACTCGCACAGCGCCACGCGGAGTTCGAAACCGTTCTGCTCTGCCCGGAGTCGAGCGCGCGGTATTCATGGACGAGCCTGCTGCGCAAGAGCGGCGTCCGGGTGGTCCATGCGAAGACTGCGTTCGAGGTCGTTGCCGCGCTCGCGCGCATGCGACCGGCGGTCGTGCACGCGCATTTCGTCTCCTGGGCCCTCCCGGCCATGCTCGGCGCAACGGCTGCGCATGCGCGCCTCGCCTGGCATTTGCACTCGGGCGTCGCGCAGAGCACCGCTCGCCGTAACCTGGCGCGCCACGCAAAGTATGCCGTGGCAAAACGCCTCGTGGAGCGCTTCTACTGCGTCTCGCCCGATCTCATCGAGTACTTGGAACAATACGGCGTCGCGCGTTCGCAGATGGTCGAACTGCCCAACGGCGTCGATCTCGAGCGCTTTCGTCCCGCGACGCTCCGTGAGCGCGCGGCTGCGCGCCGCGCATTCGGTCTCGCGCCGCGAGATCGAGCGATTGCGTTCTTCGGACGCGACGCGCACGTCAAGGGCGCGGACCGGCTCGCTCGCGCGCTGCTCTCCATGGAGCCTCGTCCGCACGCGCTCGTGATCGCGCCGTCGGCCGCGTCGCTCAAACTGCTCGCACACGATCGCACGATCGACGCAGGCTGCGTCGCGGACGTTCGCGAGGTCCTGTGGGCCTGCGACGCCTTTGCGCTGCCGAGCCGCGTCGAGACCGTCACCTACGGCTTGTTGGAGGCGCGAGGCTGCGGGCTCCCCGCCGTCGCCTCCCCGCTTCCCGGCATCGAGCGCGCCTTCCGTGCTGATGCGGGAACCGAGCTCGTCGACGCTGACGACGCTCAGGCATTCGCAGTCGCGCTCGAACGCGCGCTCCTCCGCGGCGTGACGCCGCTCTCGTCCGAGCTCGCGCGCTCGCTCTCGATCGATCTTTGGAGCGATCGCCTTGCGGAATGGTACACGATGGAGAGCGCTGCGTGATGCGCGTCGTTCACGTCGTCTCTGCGGTCGGCACCTACGGCGGAGAACGCTTCGTCCCCGCTCTCGTGGCGGCGCAGCGCCGCGCCGGCATCGATGCGATGGTTGCGACGCTCTATGACTCGCCTGCAGCGTCGGTGTCGGATCTCCCGACGTACTCGGCGGGGCGAGGCTACGCCGGTCGAGCGAAGGGCGGCGGCTTCCTCTTCTTCTTCAGACTAGTCGGTTTCTTGCGGAAGTCGCATCCCGACGTCGTTCACACGCACCTGGCTCATGCCAAGCTTTGGGGACGGCTTGCCGCGCTCGCGGCAGGTGCCGGCTGCATCGTGCACACCGAGCATGCGAACGCATTCCACGATTCGCTGCCGAAGCGATTCCTCGCGCGCGTGCTCCATCGCCGAACGGCCGTCATCGTTGCGCTCTCGGAGGCGCAACGCGAACGCATCCTTCGCCACGAAGGCCCCGAACCGGAGCGCGTTGTGGTCGTCCCCAACGGCATCGAGATCGCGCCTTCATCTCCGATGACGCCGCGGGATCGTGCGCGGCGTCGTGCCGTGCTTGGGGTCCCGAAGGGCGCGAGCATGATCCTCGCCGTCGGCCGCCTCGACGCGGTCAAGGGATACGACCTCGCGCTCGAAGCGCTTGCGCTGCTGCCACAACAGACGCATCTCGTGGTTGTCGGCGACGGAGCATTGCGCGACGCATTGCTTGCGCGCGGCGAGGCGCTCGGCGTATCGGCCCGGTTGCACCTCCTCGGTTACCGCGATGACGTAACCGATCTGCTCGCCGCATCGGACCTTCTCCTGAACACGTCGCGCAGCGAGGCGATGCCGCTTTCGATTCTCGAGGCGCTCTGCGCGGGCGTTCCGGTGGTTGCGACCCCGTGGCCGGGCGCGCGCGAGCTTCTGGGCGATGAACGCGTTACGGAGACGTGGAGCGCGCAGGCCGTGGCGGCGTGCGTTCGGCGCGTGCTGCTCGAGCCCAGATCGGCGACGGAGGCGTCGCTCGAAGCCTGTCGCGCAGGCTTCTCGATCGACCTCACCGCGCAGCGATACGCGGCACTCTACGCAGCGGCGCTCGCAGGAACCGGTGCGCCTAGGGCAACGGGTCGAAAGTCCCTCGTCGCGCCGGGCGGCTCGGGATAGGCTCGAAGGAGATGCTGGACTTCCTGACGCTGCCTTTGGGGCGATCACAACGCTATCGCACGCACCGGGTCGCGATCGTCGGCTCCGGTTACGTCGGGCTCGTTACGGGCGCGTGTTTGGCGGAGCTTGGGAATCGCGTCACGTGCATCGACACCGACGTGCAGAGGATCGCCGCCCTCGCCGAGGGCACGGTGCCGTTCCACGAGCCCGGCCTGCGCGAACTCATCCTGCGCAACCGGCATCTCGGGCGGCTGGATTTTTCGTCGTCGACGAGTGCCGGCGTGCAAGGATGCGAGTTCGTCTTCATTGCGGTGGGAACGCCGATGAACGCAGACGGATCCTGCGACCTCTCGGCGCTTCGGCTGGCAACGCTGCAGATCGCCGACGGCATCTCCGACGAAGCGATCCTGATCAACAAGTCCACCGCGCCTGTGGGGACCGGCGATCTCATCGCGGCCCTCGTGCGCGAGCACCGCGGCGACGCCGATCGCGTGCGCGTCGTCTCCAACCCTGAGTTTCTTCGCGAAGGATCGGCAATCGCCGATTTCCGGTCGCCCGATCGCATCGTGATCGGCGCCGACGAGCCGGAAGCCGCAGCGCGCATGCGCGAGTTGTATTCCCCCATCAACGCACCCGTCATCGTCACCGACCGGCGGACCGCGGAGATGATCAAGTACGCCGCAAATGCCTTTCTTGCGACGAAGATTTCCTTTATCAACGAGATCGCGGACCTGTGCGAGCACCTGGGCGCGGACGTCACGGGCGTCATCGCCGGCGCGGGCGCGGACCGGCGTATCGGCACGGCGTCGTTCAACGCCGGCTTGGGTTTCGGAGGCTCGTGCTTTCCGAAGGACGTCTCATCGCTGATCGACGTCGCGCAGCGCTGCGGCGCGCCGTCGCGGTTGCTCCCCACCGTGTTGCAGATCAATCGTGCGCGTGTGGAGCGCGTGCTCGACAATATGGTCGCTGCGGTCGGCAGCGTCGCCGGAAAGCGCATCGGCGTTCTCGGTTTGTCCTTCAAGGCGAATACCGACGACGTTCGCGAGTCCCCGGCGTTGACGATGATCGGGCGGCTCCTCGAGAGCCGCGTGGAGGTCGTCGCGCACGACCCCGTCGCCATTCCCGGCGCGAGGCGTATCTTGGGGGAAACCGTCGAGTTCGTCGACGATTGCTACAAAGCCACAAATGATGCCGACGCCGTTCTCATTGCAACCGATTGGAATGAGTACCGGCATCTCGACTTCGCGATGATCAAGAAATTGATGCGCGGCAGCGTCTTGGTCGACGCCCGCAATCTCTGCGATCCGGCGCGCGTCGCAGCGGCCGGCCTGCACTATATCGGCGTCGGCCGTTCCTCGCGCGCTACGCCGGCGCTTACGCCTCGGCTCGCGGTAGTGTCCGCGGACCCCGCCAAGAGTACGGCTGTCTCGCTCCAGGCGGGGTAGTCGTGGCGCGGCGCCTCTTCTGGATCGTCGTCGCCCTCGCGATCATCAGCGGTATCCTCTTCCGGTTCTTGCACGTCGAGCATCGGATGCTGTGGGCCGACGAGAGTTGGACGGCACTTCGAATCTCGGGGCATTATTACGGGGACCTCGCGCGCCTTTTTGACGGCCGCCGTCACCCTGTGGCCCAACTCCTGGAACTGCAGCGCCCGACAGCTGCGACGCCGATGAGCGCCACGGTGATCGGACTGGCTCGTGAGGAGCCGCAACATCCGCCGCTCTTCTATCTGATCGATCGCGCGTGGACGCTGTGGTTTGGCAGCTCCATCGCGGACTTGCGCGTTCCCGCGCTCCTCTTCGGCCTGATCGCTATGCTCGCAGTCTCGTGGTTATGCTTCGAACTCACCGGAAGCGCGATCATCGCCGGCGTCGGCGCAGCGCTCATGGCGGTTTCGCCGTTCTTCGTCAACTATAGCGCTCAAGCGCGCGAGTACACGCTCTGGGCCGGCTGTATCTGCGTCTGCTCGGCATTGTTACTCCGCGCCTTGCGTCGTTCGAGCGCATTGCGCTGGGCTGCGTACGGCGCAGCGATGGCACTCGCGCTCTATGCCGACGTGCTCATGCTCGCCGTGCTCGCGGGGCATGTCGCTTATGTCCTGGCAGCGCGGTATCGCGATCGCCGAACTCTGTGCGGCTTCGGTCTCGCCGCGGGTGCTGCGACGCGACTCTTTCTCCCATGGCTGCTGGTCTGCATTCGCGCGCACGCGGCGATTTCTGGGGACGAATCGTGGACAAACGGCGTCTACCCCCTGCGGCTCTTCGTCGAAAAGTGGTGCTTCAACATCGGCAGCGTTCTGTTCGATGCGGAGTACGGGAACATGCGACTCCTCGTGATTGCGGTCGCGATGTCGCTGCTCGTTGCATACGCGGTCGTTCGTTTGTTTCGCGACGAACGCCCCGCGCTCTCGTGGTTTGTTGCGGCCCCGCGCTCGCCATCGCGCTTCCCGCGTTGCTCCTCGATCTACTCGCTCGGGCGCACGCCTCGACCGAGCCACGCTATCTTGTCCCGCTCTGGGTCGCACTGCTCGTCGCCGTAGCGATCTTCTTCGGTCGCCGCATCGCAACAAGCGGGACCGCGCTGAACGCGCCCTGGCTTGCGGCGTTCTGCGCCGTGCTTGCTCTTGGCGCAGCATCGTCGGGCGAAAGCTCCGGAGCGCCGATGTGGTGGGACAACCAGGATCACTACCCGTCAACGTCAATCGCGAACAGCATCAACGGCGCCGGCTCGTCTCCGCTTGTCGTGAGCCTCGGCCCGGCGCCGGAAGTCCTCGTGCTCAGCCACTACCTGCGCGCGGATGCACGGTTCTTGCTCTTGCCCGATCGCGGGCGGCTTCCGCGCGGATTGGCGCGCAGCACGTTTCTCCTGACGCCGTCGATCGAAACCCTCGCGGAACTCCGCGCCCGCGCTGCATATTCCATAACGGCAGTTCCCGTCGCGGAGCTTGCCGGTGCGGCATTGACCGGCTTCCGCCGGCAGTTGAGAACCGCGTCGGCGAGCCGGCCCACGCCGGCGCCCCTGTTCCTTATTCGTCCGCGAACCGCGCCATCGGAAACGATCGCAAACTACTGGGCGAGAATGATCCCCTGATTCGGAGCGATGCTCGTGGGCACGGACGTCGTCCACGCCGGCGTTCCGCCCGCGGCCCAGGTTACAGCCGTATTCTGCACCAGTACGTGCGCGTACGTCTGCGCTAGACCGGTGAGGTCCGCCGTCGAACCTGTCGTGTTGACGACGGCCGCGCAGTATCCGATCGGGGAGCCATCTTCATAACACGCCGCATACTCACGCGCGAAGACGCCCGGTGCGAGCTGAAAGGTCATCACGTCGTTGGATGCCGGCGTCGCGACGAGCGGCTCGGTCGGAACGATGCTCTCCTCTGGGAACGTCGTGTCCTGCGCGCCGGCGGTGCGCGTTGCCGGATTGATCTCAGCGAGCGCCTCAATGGAATATACGGGATCGTAGACGATCCAGTGGCTGGCAATCTGGAAGTAGAGCCGGCTCTCATCGCTGCTGTACTCAACGACAAACTTGTGGAGGCCATGATACACAAGCATGGCATCCGCCTTGGCAGCCCATTGGGCCGTGTCCGAATGTTCCGACCACGCGCCTTCAAGCATCGCACCATGCACGTTCCTTGCGGCTAGCCATTCGAGATCGAACGGATCCGTTCCGAGACCGTCGTTGCCGATGACCGGGAGCGCCGAAGCGTTCGCGAGCGCGATCGCGTCGTTCGCGTACGCCTGCTGCGGATTCGCCTGCCCGTCCCACTCAACGGCGGTTTCGCCGTACTTGTAGCACCAGTAGCCGCCGCTGTAGTTGCAGACCGGCGGGGCGTACCGAGCGGGCCCGTACGTAGAGTCACACACCCCGTCGTCGCCGACGATGCAGTTGTATACGCCGCCGCCGTCGTCCTCGAAGACGTCGGTGGCGTAGCGGTTCTGCAGCGTCACCGCATGAAAGGCCGCCTGCACGTCCGGGTCGCCAATATAGAACGGCTCGCCGGCCTGGTTGCTATACAACCCGTCGGCGTGGTCCACGAGCCTGTCGCCGTCTTGCTGATGTTCGTACGCGTGCGCGTAGCTTCCGGCTTGCGCGTGAAGGTTCTGGGCCACCGGCGTGCCGCAGTTGACGCCGTTCTCGGGAAAATCCGGAGACGAAAGCGTGTAGCCGGTCGGGAGCGGGCAATACCACGCAATATTCGGATCGATATAGACCACGATGTGCCTCGCTCCGGCCGCCGCGAGTTGCGCCGCCGTCGAATCTTCGTCGCTTCGATAGTAGACCTCGTTCCAGTCGACGTGGGCTGCCGTCCACGCTGCGGATATGCCGACGTTCTGCGCTTCATGGCACGCTTGATCCGCTCCGGCACAGGCATAGAGCCAGTTCTGGACGTGCGTCGGCACGCCCGGCGCCACGCTCGCGGCTACGTGCGGTGGATCCGCGGCGGCCGATGGTCGCGCCGCGCTCTGTGCCCCGCCGCAAGCGCTTATGCAGAGCAACTCTGCAATCAACAGCGTAGAGGCAATGCTCTTCCGACGCTTCACGTGCGCTCGTCCGCGAGCGTCGAGATGCGAACGGCGAGCGCCGCCATGATCGCCGAGCGATCGAATGAGGAAGCATAGCGCTTCCCCGATCGACCGAGGGCGCGCGCGAGCTCCCGGTCTACCGCGAGCCTCCGAATCGCGTCGGCAAGCGATGCCGCGTCTCCGGGCGCGCTGCAGACGCCGCCGACGGCTTCGGTGACGACGCGGCGCGCCTCACCGGATCCACTGAGAACGACCGGACACTCTTGGATGAACGCGTCGAAGAGCTTTGTGGGGATGCACTCGGTGATGCCTTCGCGCAGTACGGAAACGGCGGCGTCCGACTCCGCGAGCGCGCCGAGGGCTTGCGCGCGCGGTACGACGCCATAGAGATCGACGTTCTCGATGTTCTCCGACGTGACGCGCTCGTTCACGTGCTCGTAGTCGGCGCCCGCCCCAATCAGCGCGATGCGAACCTCGTCGTTCACAAGAAGCTTTGCAGCATCGAGCAACAGATCGAGTCCGTTGGCGAGCCCCATGTTTCCGGTGAAGGTCGCGACGAACTCACCGTTGCGCCGCTTGATGACCCCGCCTTGCGGTTCGACATGGTCCCAGCCGTTTGGCGCAAGAAGTACTTCCGTCTCACCGGCGCGGCTGCGCACGCGCGCGACGGCGTTCGGCGTCACCGGCGTGACGAGCGAAGCCATTGCGTAGAGCCGATTCACGAGACCGCCGACGAGGCGCGCCATCAGGCCGCGCTCCGGCCAGAGGCCCATCTGAATCGGGAGGTCCGGAAAGACGTCCCGCACGTCGACGACCAGGCGCGAACCACGTAGCAGCCGCACGGCCATCGCCGGAAATGCCAGCGTGATCGGCGGTGAGGTCATGATCACGACGTCCGCTTTCTTCGCAAAGATCACCCCGTAGACGGTCGCAAGCGCCGCGAAGCTGAGCCAGGCAAGATATCGTCCGTAGCGGCGAGCGGTGGCGACGTGGAGCAAGCGGATGACCTCGGCTCCGTCGCGTTCCTCGCGAAGGAAGAGCTTGCCGCGGTACGCCGTATCGATGCGTCCCGACGGGAAACTCGGCATCGGCGCGAGCACCGTTACGTCCATCCCTCGGTCATGCAACGCGCGAGCCATCGCCTCCATCCGGTGTGCGGCCGCGCACGGCTCCGGCGCAAAGAACTGCGTGATGATGAGCGCTCGAGGTTTTCTCGAGTTATGCACTTGCCCGTACCCTCCCCACGATGAAGCTTCGCACGACACGTTTTGCGTGCAGCGCATGCGTCCACACGGATTCCGCAAATTGGACCCGGCGAGAGCGCCTGCGAATCGTAAAGTTCTCGAGCCAACGGATATCCGAGCCGAAGCGCGCTTTGTACGCCTCGTCGCCGCGGAGGAAATCGTACTCTTCGAAACGTTCCGAGATCGCGCGCTCGATGCCGCGCATCAGCATGCCGATCCCCGGCGAATGTTTCGCAGTGGACTTATCGTAGGCGAGCATGTAGATTCCCCACGAACGCCGCTCGGGATCGATGAAGGCCGCCTGCGCGGCGAGCGGCTTCTTCTCCTCGCTCCAGAGAACGCCGACGCGGCAGCAGCCGCGCGCGTGCGCCTCCCGGAAGAGGCGGCCGTAGGTGCGGCGCGCCTTCGGGAGATTCGACTTCCAGCGCACGTTGTGCAGCATCAGGAGTGCTTCGACATCCCGCTCGATGGTCGAGGCGTCCGCGTCGGTAAAAGAGGCTTCCGCCCACGCGTTGCGTCGGCGGAGCGCATAACGCAATGCCTGCTTTCCATTGCGATGATTCGACAGGTACTCATCCCAGCTCGACGGCAGTGCAACGACGTGACACGGAGTTGCCTCTTCTCGGGTGAGGGACTTGCCTTCGCCCAGTCGCACGACGAGCGCCCGCACCCGCGGGTCGCGCACGCTGCGCGCTCGCAGGACGTCCCACGGCATGCTCTCGATTGCCGCCGCGAATGCGTCCACGATGGCCGGATCATCGCTCGAAGCAACGAGGCCCGTGTAATCCGCGCTCGGATAGGCACCCAGACCGAGCTCTCGATAGATCTTGAGCGGACCGGCCTCGACTCCGTATCCGACGACGACCAGAAAGCCGACGTACGCTCCGTCCGCGCGGGCGGCGAGCAGCATCCAGCGCTGCGGCATCGTCGTCAGGTACGATCGCAACCAGGGCCACGAAACGAAGACGGTGCGATGCGGGTCGCGCGCGTAGACCTTTTCATACTCGGTTCGCACGCGCTCGAAGTCCTCGATGCGCTCGATGCGCTCTACCCGGATCATGCCTTACCTCCCATTGACACGTTGCGCGCCTGCGCGATGAGCCCAAAGAGCAGCCACACGAACTTCACGTCGAAGAGATCGATGAAGAACGCGGCAAAGGTCAGCGCCGCAAGGCTGGCCAGACAGATCGCGCGCACATCGCCCATCGTTCCGATTCGTGGCAACGCCCGCGCCAAGAGCCACTGCGAGATGCCCCAGCCCAGCACGAGCACGAGGCCGATCAATCCCAACTCCACGCCGTAGTGCACGATGAGGTCATGCGAAGCCATGTGCCAGCCGACGTCGTAGCGTTCGAAGATGCGCAGATATACTTGGTCGTACACGGCTGCGAAACTGTCCGCTCCGCTTCCGATCATCGGGTGCTGCAAGAACGCGGCCCAGCCCACGTGCCAGATCGACGTACGGCCGTATCCCTCGCCGGTATCGGCGATCGCACGCAGGATTGCGTTCGGGAAGAGCACGAGCGTGCACGCGATCAGCGCCGTCACCGGCAGCGCCACCCTCTTCCACGCTCGCAGCATCGTGGTCAGTACGAGCGTCTCGATGCCGAGGCCGATCGTCGCGTCACGCGAGCCGGCAAGAGCGATCGCCATCACGAGGATCGCCATCGTCCCGAGCGCTCCCACGGCGAAGAGCGTGCGCCGCGCTCGAGCGAACCATGCCAGCGCGATCGCGAACGGCAGCAGCAAGCTGTCGGCATACATATTCGGATCGAGTTGCGCGTGGCCGACCGTCACCGTGAGCCGCTGAAGATCATTCGTCGTCGCGCCGGCAGCGTGGAATTGATAGATCCCGAGCGCTGCGGCGATCACGCCGCCGAGGAGGATCATTGCGAGCAGCGGCACCATGTCTTGCCGCCGCGTCGGGAAGCACGCCACGGCAAGATAGAGGCCCGCAATCTGCAGAAGGGTCAACGATTCTTTCCAAGGATCATCACCGGCCGACCAAAGCGTCGAGAGCGCCATCCAGCCGCAGAGGAATGCGAGCCAGCCAATAGCGCGCGGCGGGGCGCGAAATTCGCGGGTGCGGACGATATAGAACGTTAGCGCGGCAGCCGAAGCGAGGCCAACGAGACGAGCAATCGTGCCGTCCTGCTTGCTGACGAGCATCAGAACGTCGAAAGGAGCGACGATCGCGTAGAGCCCGTATGGAAAGATGAGCGGGCGCGCCCACGCGAGCCATGCAGCGAGCGGAGCGAGCATTGCGACGCCGATCTCCGCCAGGCCCGTGAGACCTTTGACCGCGATGGTCTGCGACGCCCAGATCACGGCGGCTGCGGCAGCGCCGAATGCACCGCCAATGAGCGCCACCCGCGCGGTCCAGCCTTCTTGCACCGGGAACGCCCGAATCATGCGAGGTGGCCTCGCAGGATCTGCAGCGGTTTGCTCAAGGACCAGCGCGCGAACTGCGCGTCGAGCGCGACCCATCCGTGGCCGTGCGACAACGTGTGCACGCCGATTGCGCCCTTACGGCGGGCGACCGATGCATCGATCCGAGCCACGCAGGTCTCGGCAAAGGCCTCGGGCGTGAGGACGTCAATTCGTTGGATGGTGATCGCATGGCCGTATCGTTCCGTGCAGTCTTGTGCCGGACGATGGAGCAGACCGTCGCGCATGAAGAAGTTGCCCGCGGGGCGCGCACCGGCGATGTCGATCTTCACGGGGTTGCGTGCGTGTGGGCGCCACGGTCCTCGCGGATGCTCGGCCCAGCAGACGTGAAGCGCGTAGTTCGGCCCGCTGCGTTGGTCCGTGTAGAACAGCCACCACAGCCCATCATGGCGCACGATCGTTGGGTCGACCACCGCGACGCCGTCGAGCAGCAGCGTCGCGGCGCATGTGTTTGCGCCCTGTAGCCGGTACGCGTCGAGACGGGTGCGGCGGTGTTGCTCGGGCGTCAGCCAGAGCTCGCCGTCGACTTCGAAGACATAGGGATAGGATGCGGGACCTTCGCCGAGCGTGAGCGGCTGTCGTTCGGCAAAGCGATCGTCTAAGTCGATCGCCACGATCCGCGGCAGCGTGCCGTCGAGCGTTTCGCAGAGGAGCCTGGGGCTGCCGTCGTCGCTGCGTGTAAGAAACGGATCCGCGAGGAACTCTCGATCGGTGCGGCCGACCCAGTGCAGCCACGCGTCATTCGGCTCCGACAAGAAGGCCTCGATCGAGGATTTCGTGACCGCGACATCCCAGCGTACTTGCTCGAAGAGATAGCGCAGAGCGTGGTGCCAGAAGCGGCGCGCCTCGCGAGCAAGAAATCCAAGGCGCTCGAGCGGATGGATGCGTGCCGCCGGCTTCCGCGTCGGGGCCGATACGGGCAACTGTGAGAACGGAAGCGGCGTCCGAAGCTCTTGCTCGATCCAAAGGCTGCACTGCTCGGCGATCCGATCCATCGTCCGCGCATACCGCGACGCATAGGGAAAGCGTCCGTACCGCAGTTCACGCAGCTCCGCGCCACGTTGCGCGAGCAGGCGCACCTCAACGCTCTCTTCACCTCGAAGCGCCTCGCCGAAGGCCGGAACCCCGCCCCGCTCGTCTCCTATAATGAAGCACCACCTCTCGATGCCCTCGGGGGCGGCGGGTTCTCGCACCGGTGCCGGGCGGAGATCGAGGCGCAGGTTACCGGGGTCACCGGCGGGGGCGAACGGCACGCCACGCTGCCGGAGGTCCGCAATCAAGCGCGAGACCCAGCGGGAAGGCCGGGATTCGGTGAGGATCAGCACGCCGCGAGCGCCTCGGTCGCCGCGGATTGAAACCGTCCGCGGCCAAGGACGTGGACGACGAAGCCGGCCGCGTTCCAATCCTCGATGACGGCCGCATTTCGCGCGTCGACGAGGAAGCGCCGGCGCACGCGTGCCGCAACGTACTGCGGATCGAGCTGTCGAATCGCCGCGTGATCCGTGACGAGCACGAGAACGTCGGCATCGTGCAGAGCCGCATCGAGGTCCGAGACGAGATTCCCCGGATACTCCGTCACGAGCGGGTCGTACACGGCAACGTCATAGCCGAAGCCCTGGAGCAGCGATTCGATTGCGCGCGCCGGCGTGGCGCGCGTGTCCTCGACGTCGGCTTTGTATGCGGCGCCGAGCAACACGATCTTCCGCGCGTCGGCCGGAGCCAGCTCGCGAACGATATTCGTGACGAGGTTCGGCATCCGCTCGTTCACGCGGCGGGCCGCTCTGATCAGTTCGCTTGCAAACGGGTTTGCGTCCGCGAGGAACTGCGCGTCAACCGGGATGCAGTTTCCGCCGACGCCCGGACCCGGCGCAAGAATGTCAACGCGCGGATGGCAGTTGGCGAGCTGGATCGTTTTCCAGACGTCGATTCCGAGAGACTCCGCCAGCGTCGCAAGCTCGTTTGCAAAGGCGATGTTGACGTCGCGATACGCGTTCTCGACGATTTTTACGGTTTCGGCGGTCACGAGATCCGTCAGGTGGATGTCGCCCCGCGCAAAGGTTGCGTAGACCGCCCGCGCCATCTCCGCATCGATCGGACGGCGGCCGCCGATGATGCGGTCATTCCAGAGCAGCTCGTCGACGATCTTGCCCGGCAGCACGCGCTCGGGGCAATGCGCGAGATGAATCGCGTCGAGATCGCGCCCGAGCGCGCGAAACGTTCGCTCGGCGACGGCCAGCGTCGTTCCCGGAGGAACGGTCGATTCCAGCATGATGAGGTTGCCGTCTTGCACGAGCGGCGCGATCGAGGCAAAGGCCGCTTCGACGGCGCGCAGATCGGGGCGATGCTCGATGGTCGGCGTCGGTACGCAGATGATAAAAGCATCGGACGGGAACGGCATCGGTGACGGGTGCAGACGCCCGCTCTCGAGCGCTCGCTGTGCAAGGTCGCGGACGCCGTGCTCCGCGAGCTCGACGCGACCGGATGCCAGATTTGCGATCAACTTCTTGTTGATGTCGTAACCCACGACATCGTGCCCGCTCTCGGCCAGCATCGCCGCGGTCGGCAATCCGATGTATCCAAGCCCGGCAACGGTAATCTTCATGCGCTTTCTCCAAACAACTCGACGAGGTCCGCCGCGCGGCTGCGGGGATCGTGAAGGATGCGCGCGCGCTGAATCGCGTGCGCCGCGCGCCGAGCGCGCTCCGAGGCGTTTGCCGCCGCAAGAATCGCCTGCGTCAGCGAGTGTGCTTCCCCCGGGGCGGCGAGGAACGCGGTCTCATCGTCGAGCAGTTCGGCGACCGCGCCCGACCGAGTCGCGATGCACGGGATTCCCAGGCTTGACGCCTCGATGAGAATCGACGGAACGCCCTCCATCATCTGTACGCCGTCGTCGAGGCTCGCGAGCACGACGGCGCCGTACGTACCGGCGCTCAGCTCGCGAAGAAGTTGCGCGTGCTCGACGTAGCCACGGAACGTGATCGCATCGGAACAAGGCAGCATCCGTGCGTGCGAGCGAACCGCGCTCTGTCGCGGACCCTCTCCACAGAGCGTCAGCCGGAGCGATGCGTCCTGCGCATGCGCCGCGGCGAAGGCGTCCAGAAGGACTCCGTGTCCCTTCACGGGCCGGAACGCGGCAGCGCACAAGAGATGAAACTCCGCACCCGCTGCTTTGGCGGACGCGGGTGACACGGGCTTCGTGGCCAGGGCCGTTCCCAAGCGCACGACGACGAACTTGTCCGCTTGGAGCGGTGCTTGTCGACGAAGTTCGGAGCGGCCGCGCTCGGAGATCGTGCGAATGAAGCCGGCGGAGGCCGCTTTCTCGGCCGTCATATTCCGCTCGAAGATATCCCAGCGGTGCGCCGACGAACTCCACGTGATTCCATTCACGCGGGCAATGATGAATGCGGCCGTCGCGGGCGTCGAAAGCCAATAGGCGTGAACGTGGTCGATGCGCTCGTCCGCAAGCCGTTGCGCGAGTGCGAGCGCGCGCGGAAAGATGGCGAGGTTCTTCGCTCGCACGAGCCACCCGCCGGAGCCGCGCAGGACGGCTCCAAGCGCCGCAAGCGACGCCTTCGGCGAACGCGCAAGGGCTTTGCAGGCAAGTGAGAACGTCTGCGGTGCGAGAGCGTGCAGCAACACGGCGTGCGCGCCGCCGGTTTCGTGGAGCGGACGGGCGGTCGGGCGCAGCGGCGCGACGATGAGGCGATCGACGAGCGGGCGAAGCGTGGCCAACTCCGCGCCCAGAAACGGTTCGTTGTTCGCGCAAGGAAAACGCGACGAGATGACCGCGACCCTCATGCGGCCCGATGGAAGGCGACTTCGGCGGCGGTCTTCAGAAGCAGCGCGACGTCCATCGCGAGGGACCAATGCCGAATATAGAAGAGATCGTAGTCGAGACGCTCGCCGATCGCGTCGCTTTCTACGTTGCGCGGCATGTAGAGATGCGAGCACGCGGTCAGACCCGGTGCGACCATGAGCCGCTCGACGTACTGTGCGTTGCTCGCGGAGAAACGCTCGACGAAGAGCGGTCGCTCGGGGCGCGGTCCGACGATCGACATCTCCCCGCGCAGGACGTTGAGCAGTTGCGGCAGCTCGTCGATGCTCGTGCGGCGCAAAATGCGACCGACATGCGTCACGCGAGCGTCGCCGTCGACGGCCCAGACGGGACCGGTGTGCGCCTCGGCGCCGATGCGCATCGAGCGCAGCTTGAAAATCTCGAAGATGCGGCCGTCACGACCGACGCGTGGCTGCCGATAGAGGATGGAGCCGCCGTCTTCCAGGGCGATCGCGCAGGCCGCAACGGCAAGCACGGGCGACGCAGCCGCGAGCACGAGCGAAGCGACGATCACGTCGAAGCAGCGCTTCGCGCGGCGAGCCCACACCGATCCGACCCGTGGAACGCTCACTTCGAGCAGCGTCGCGTCACCGAGCACGAGTTCACGGACCGCGAGGGCACGGGCGTAACTCTCCGCCGCGACGGCGAGGACGATGCCGCGCCGCGCGGCGGCGCGCGCGAGTTGATTCAAGTGAACGCCGGAGAGGGGTTCGGCGATGACGATGTGCGTCGGTGCGACGTCGCTGCAGAGATCCGCGAGCCAGCGTTCCGCGTCGTGCTCCTTCGGCGCGGCGACGATCTGCGCGTGCGCACGGCGATCGTGTTCGATGCGCCCGGCCGCGCTATGCGCTTCGCCGTTATCGCCGACGACGACCGTGCGCGGTTCGACGAAGAGGCGGCGTTCGCCGATCGTTCGGCGGATCAGGTAGCGCATCGCGCCGATCGCGAGCCCCGCGAGAACGATGCCGCCGGCCACCGCGATGCGGCTTCGCATCGTCACGTCGGTGAGGAGAAATGCCGGAATGACGAGGAGGCCGGTCAGCAGCGTTACCGAGAGCGCGTAATAGAACTCGTCGCGACGAAGGATCGCGTACGTCTTCTCGTGGAGATCGTGCGCCGCGAAACCCGCGAGCAGCAACAGCGCGGCGACGGCGCAGGCTCCGATGCTGGGCCGTGCACCGACGAGCCGCCAAACGAGCAGAATCGCGGTTGCGAATGCGACGCCGAGCGCTGCGGCATCGCCGAGCATGACGATGCCGCGCCAGTGCCGTGCGTAGACGCGCGGAGTGGGACTGGGAGCGGCAGCCGCGAGGCGACCGGCTTCGAGCGTGATCGAGCGCGGTTGCGTAAGCGAGGCGTTCATCTATAGATCATCGTAGCGGAGCAACCGGCGCGCCCCGAGAGCCGCCAAGACTCATGCGAGCGGCCGGGTGTGCCCTATCGTAACCGGGACCTTTGGTCCCCGCACCTGAATCGCTCGACCTACGGAGACCTAGCGTCGACACCCGGTCAAGTTTGCGTTAAGCCGAGTGCGTTGATAAGGAAAATCGTGCGAGCAGAGGCTACAATCGGCGTAACACTCGCTCAAGAGCGATCGCACTTTCCATCGGGGTGAATCATTCGTGCCTGAATCCGTCGTCGAGAGCCTGGCCTGCTGCGCCATCAACGCGCGCGGCGAAGTCTGCGCGCAACCGGCAACCTATGCGTGCAGCGAGCTACACACGCTCTGTCCAAATCATGCGGTCAAGACGACCGGCAGACGCAAGACCGATCGCCGCTGCCGGGTCTGCATGCGAGACGGCCACATCAACGACGTCGTGAATCTGCGCGATCTGCGTTCGAAATATCCGTCGCACATCCCCGCGCCGCCCGCGGATCGACCGGGAGAGTGCGCGGCCGCTTACGACTCGCTGCACCCATGCCGCAGGCGCGCCGCCTTCGCCTGCTCCAACGGCCACGGCAGTTGCCGTGGACACGTCGGGTTGCAGATCGTGGATGCGCGCCTACGTCGGGGTTGTTCGATTTGCGGTGCCGAACTCAAGGGCACCGAGCATCCGGTTACGGGTCTACTGGCGGGCACTTAACCGGCGGCGGCGGTGGCGGCGGCGGACTGTAGTGGAAATGTCCGCCGAAGAAAAAGCCGACGAACGTAAGCGGAATCATCCACCACGCGATGGTTTCCCTGACCTCCGTCTTCACGATTACCGTCGTGAGCGACGGCGGCGCCGTGGCTTGCGGCTGAGGAGCGTAGCAGTTCGGCGGCGTTCCCATCGTGCCGTTCGGACAACCGGGCGTGTAGCAGTTCGGCGGCGATCCCATCATGCCGTTCGGACAGCCGGGCGTGTAGCAGTTCGGCGGTGATCCCATCATGCCGTTCGGACACTGCGGCGTGTAACAGTTCGGCGGCGATCCCATCATGCCGTTCGGACACTGCGGCTGCTGCGGCGGCGGAGGCGGGGGCGGCGCATAGGAAACCTGCACGCTGCGCTCGACGAGGGAAAGATTGCCGCACGCGGCCGGGATGAAGAGCGCGTGGATGTTCGAGCCGACCCGCAGATCGATCTCCCAACCGTACTCGCCTCCGGGAATCTCGACGTCGCGGTACATGTAGACGCTGCCGTCCCACGCCCACGTCATCGCGTCGAGGTGGCGCGGAACGCGAACCCAACGCACCTGTCCAGAGGCGATCCGCTGTTCGAGTTGATCGGTCTCGGCGCTCGTGAGCCCGAGATCCTCCGACGCGGTTTCGAACATCGCGCGACGTTCCGTGACGCGTTCTTGAAGATCCGAGACGCTGCTCATCTGACCGAGGAGCGGCGCGGTTCCGAGCACCGGGAGAACGTGCTGCGCTTGCGCGCGCCCGCCGAAAAGCGCGAAGACATACGCGAAGACGAAGAGCGCGCGTAGGCCACGGTTGAGGTTCGCTGTGAAGAGAGACATGATTACTCCTTTACGGTATCCTTACGTGGCGGGTATCGTCCAGGGATGAAGTGCCGCACGGACTGGGCCGCTGGACCTAATAGCCGCGGGACTAAAGTCACGCCATCGGCGATCGCCGCGGCGGCGAAGGCTGCGAGGGCGGGCGCGATCGGCATCACGACCGTGCGAATCATATCGAACCGGTTCGGGTCGAGGAGCGCGCCGCTCCAGGTGGCAAGGCAGGCGCCGGCCACGAGCGGCGTCGCCGGATCCGTGCGGCGCCATGCGATGCCGAGGATTGCCAGGAGCGGCAGCACGGCCACGCTGCCCTTCAGGATCGCATGCCACGCGATCGTCCACTCCTCGAGGAGGTACCAATGCGCGAGGCTCTGCCCCGGCGCCGAATAGCCGCCCGCAACGAGATGCCGGTATTGATCCGCGACGAACCAGCCGAAGCTCGGCGTCTGCGCGCGCTCGAGGGCGAAGGCAATCGCCGCGGTCCCGAGGAGCGCGACGCCGGAGAGCCATGCGGCTGCGATCGTGCGATCGCGATCCCGCCGACGCAACGCGACGATCAACGCAATCAAGGCGGCGCCGAGCACGATATACGTGATCGGCCGCGTGAGCGTGAGCGCGCCGCAGAGTCCGGCGAAGACGAGCAGTTTCCATGAAGAGCGCTTTGTGATGAACGCCGCCGCCGCGAGCAGCGTACTGGTCACGAGTGCGACCGCGAGCGCGTCGGTCAGTGCGTCGCGCCCGAGATCCCGCCACGGCGGGAAGAGTGAGACGGCGACGGCGAGCAAGACGCCGTACCGAAGTGGTGCGAAGCGCGCGGCGAGCAGGACGATGAGCATCGCGACGATGACGTACGAGATGCGTGAGACCGCAATCAACGCATCGAAACCGCGCCACGGGTAGAGACGCGAGGCAAGCCACGGGTCGAGCCGGCGCACGGAGAACAGTTCCCAGTACTCCGGCTTGCCGCGCAGCCACGGCGCAATCAAAGGGTTTTTCGCATCGGGCTCATGCGCGTAGAACGCGGCAGCCTGCTGCTGCGCCTGCGCGTACGGAACGCCGCGATCCATGAGCATGACGATCGCATAGTCGTAGCCATCCGGCGTGTACTGTGCCGCCGGTCCGAATGCGCAGAGCAGTGCCGCGATGATCCCGGCAAGGGCGGCGGCGCCTGCGATTCTTCCGAAGGTCATGCCGCTGCCTCCGCCGCGTCGTCCATCGCGCCGACGTCGAAGCGCCGTGCGTATGTCCCGATCACGTCATCGACGAAGGCGCGCTTGAACTCGCCTTGCAGATGCATTCCGGGGAAGAACTCGAGGCCGGGCGCCTCGCCTCTCCCGAGATAGTCGAGCGGGTGCAAGAGCAGGGAGGGCATCGTCTTCGTCCACGCGCAGAGCGCGAGCGCGCTCTCGAAATATGCGAGGGCCGCGGCGCGCGAGTACGCGGCGAGATAGAGCAGGTAGCTGACGTGAAATGGCGTGCGCACGCCGGGCATCACCGTCACCGGGAGTTCGAGCAGCCCGCCGCCGCCGTGGCGGTGCGGGCGATTCGGGAGCAGGCCGTCACGCCAGTTTCCGAAGAGCGTCGCGCGTTCCGCGCGTTGCGCCGCATCGAGCTTTGAATGCCGAAAGTAATACGCGCGCGCGAGCGGCCCGATGAACGTCGGCAGCGTCGAGGCGTCGTACCGGTAGCCGCGTTCGGCGAGCACGGTGAGAATCGCCGGCGAGAGCGCAAAGCCCGGGCCCCGGAAGCCGCGTGGGACGACGCCGGTCGCCGCTGCGATGGCGTTCTCGGCGGCCGCGATCTCCTCACGAACCTGCTCGGGAGAATAGCGGTGCATCCACGACTCGTGGTGATGAGAATGGTTGCCGACGTCGTGCCCGGCTCGCACGATCGCGCGCAAGGCGTCACGGTTCTCCTCTCGTTCGGCATCCTTGCCGACGAGGAAGAACGTGATGCGCTGTCCGCTGCGCGCCAGACGCTCGAGGGCGAGCGGCACCAGCGTGGGGATGTACGAAGGATACTCGCGCCACCGCTCATCGCCCCGAATCTTCAGGTACGACCAGAGGTTGTCGAGGTCAAGCGAAAGCGCGGCCGCGGGCTTCATGCCTACTCCTCCAAACGGGATTCTGTTCCAACTCGTCGAGCGCTTCGTCGACGACGCCGATCGTGTCGCTGACGTTGAGCGTCGCATAGCGAAGCCGCGCGCTGTTGACGACGGCAATCCGCCGCAGCGACGTCATCGCCGGCGGCAGAGACGCGGCGCGGCCGATGCGTGGGAAGGGAAAGACATGGCTTGCGCGCGCGACCTTCGCCGCGACGACGTCGCTCGATGAGAAAGCCGGAAAGACGCGGCGCAGGCTCTCGATCGATCGGGCGATGAGGACTTCGTCGGACTGCATGAACGCCTTTTCGTCGGCGGGCGCGTACTTCGGCAGGTAGACGAGATCGTAGCCACCGAGCTCGGCGCGATCCACGAGCGCCGACATGTTGATGATCCCGGTGAACGGAAAGCCGCCGTCCGCGACGTTCGTGACGTACGCATTACCGAGACGCCGATTCACGAGCAGCGAGGTGCAGGCGACCCCGAAGTAACGATCCTGGGTCAGCACGCGCTGCTCCTTCGGCGTCAGCTGCGGACAGATCGCGACGCAGAGCGGCGAGGCGAGCGTGAGCACCGCGCGATCGGCGGTCAGCTCGGCGCCGCCAAGCGCAACGATGACGCGATCGTCGTTCAGAAAAACTTGCTTGACGCGATGGCCGAGCACGAACTCGACCCCGAGGCCGCGCAGATGCCTCTCGAGCGCCGTCAGCACCGCGGCGTAGCCGCCGCTCACGTAGCCGTAGCGCTCCTCACGAAATCCGCCGCGTCGCGCGCCCTGAAGGCGCTTGATCGTCGCACGAATGAAGGCGGCCGAGGCCATCGCGTGATGGTCGCCGAGCTTCGCGCGCAGCAACGGACGCCAAATGCGATCGACCGTCCCCGCACCCGACCAGCGCGTCAGGTACTCCAAGACCCCTTCCCATTCGTACGCCGCGTCGTTGCCGCCATAGCGCGCATGGAGGACCGTTGCGGCGAGGCGCAGTTTGCCCAGAATGCTCAACTCGGGAAAGGTAAAGAGGTCGAGCATGCTCGAGAACGGATAGAGCCGTCCCTCGTGATAGAAGTTTGTTTTTACCGCCTTGAACTGCAGGCGATCCGCGAGGCCGATCTCCGCGAGCAGGTTCCGGGTCTCGTAGTCGGAGCCGAGGACGACGTGATAGAAGCGGTCCCACGTGATGCCGCCGATCTCCCACGGCCTCGTCAACCCGCCGACGGACGGCTCCGCGTCGACCACCGTCACGCGATCGCCTTGTTTGGCAAGACGCAGCGCGGTGTAGAGACCCGCGATTCCGCCGCCGACGACGACGGTCGAGTGCGCGCTCACGACTCGCTCACGCGTCCTTCGCGAACCACGTAACCGCGCCCGCACTCCGCGCAAATGAGATCGCGCGTGACCGAGGCGGGGTCATCGAAGCGCAACATGGGACGTCCGCAGCGGCAGACGATTGCAATCGAACGCGCGGGAGCGCCGATCGCGAGGTGAAAATCGGGGACCGAGCTCGTGACCAACGCGCCCATGCCGACCATTGCGAAACGGCCGATCTCCAGGCCGCAGCCGACCGTGCAGTGTGCGCCGATGGTTGCGCCTTCACGCACGAGCGTCGGCAGCGTCGCCTCGTCGGGTTCGGAGGGCCGCAGGTGCAGCAGATCGGGCGTCGTCGCCCGCGGGAAGCGGTCGTTCGTGAAGACGGTGCCGGCGCTGATCATCACGCCGTCGAGAATGCTCACGCCCGTGCATACATACACGAAGGCATTGATCTTCACGCGATTGCCGATCTTGACGCCGTACGCGATGTAACTCTTCTCGCCGACGATACACTCTTCTCCGATGCTCGTCGAGTGGCGAACGTGCGCGTTGTCCCAGATCTGCGTTCCCGCTCCGATCTCGACGTTTTCTTCGAGGATCGCCGTCGGGTGCACGAAAGCGGCCGCGAGCGTCGCGCTCATACCGCAATCGCTCCCACGGCCTCGACGGCCGTGCGTCCACCCTCTCGAATCGATGCGTATGCCGCGTCGATGACGTCGACGGAGGCGAGCGCGTCGTCGGCGTTTATCCGCGGACGACCGTGACCGCTCGAGGCGAGAACGAAATCGCGAAGCAGCGCGATGAAGGCCTGCTGTTTCGAGTATGCGGGCGCGATGACGGTGGCCTCGCGACTCCCTCGGGCGAGCGTCGTTTCCTGCCAGCCGACGACCAAGCGCGCGTGCTCGCCGTAGATCCGGATGTAGTGCTCGAACTTTCGCTCCAAGCTCCAACTGATATCGACGGTCACGCCTGCGCCGTTCGGAACGCCGAGGTAGAGGTACGCGCTGTCTTCGACCGGCATCTCCTTCCCGCGTGCATAGGCGACCGCGGCAACCGAGTTGACGGGTCCGAAGAGGTAGCGGCACAGATCGACGGCGTGCGTGCCGTTGTCGATGACGACGCCCCCGCCGCTCTGCTTCGGATCGGAGTTCCAACGCGAACTCATATCGACGTTCGATACGAAGACGATCTCCGCGTGGCGAATCGACCCGAGCGCGCCCTCGCGCAGGAGTTGTCGCGCCGCGACGACGCCCTCGACGTAGCGGAACTTCGAAGCGAGCATGAGCAAACGCCCATTGCGTCCGGCGCATGCATACATGTCGCGCGCCCCCGCGCCATCGATCGAGAGCGGCTTCTCGCAGAGAACGTCGATGCCGCGCTCCAGATAGAACTGTGCGAGCTCCTGGTGCGTGGAAGGCGGCGTGCAGATGATGACGCCGTCGAGGCGCTCTTCGTACGCGAGGCCTTGATAGGACGTGTAGGCGCGCGCCCCCGTCCGTCGCGCAGCCTGCTCTGCGATCTCGGCGCGCACGTCGCAGATCGCGGCGAGGTGGACCTCCGGCAGCGCGGCCGCGGTTTCGACGTGCAATGCGCCGATCGAACCCGCTCCGACGATACCGAGCTTGAACGGCGCGGTCATGCCGGTCTCCTCAGGTCGCGGGCGGTTGCGATGACCGAGCGCGCGATGTACTCGACGTCGCCGATCGTGAGTTTGTCGTTCCACGGAATCACGAGCACCTGATCGAGCCCGGCGTAGACGCCGGGATAGCGCTCGCGATCGTAGCGCACCGCTTCGGGCCGCGCGAGCGTGAACGGCCAACGGCTCTTACCGAAGGTGCGTTGATCCCGAATGACCGCGCATTCGAATGCCGGCTTCGCGATGTACCGCGGCGCCGTGAGGATCGACTGATCCTTCAGTTTCGCCGCGAACGCGGCCGGACCACCGGGGAAGAACGCCGGGTCGAGGCGGATCGCGTAGCGCCAGTAGACGCCGCGTCCCTCCAACGGCTGCAGCGGCGTCGAGAGGCCGGGAACGCTTTCGAGCCACTTCGTCAGGATGTTCGCGAGCAAGACGCGCCGCTCGACGGCGCGCTCGAGCTTCTCGAGCTGAGCGACGCCGACCGCTCCTTGCAGTTCGCTCATGCGGTAGTTGAGGGCGAGGAAATAATGATCGGGCTCGATGTCCCCGTAGCCCCACGCCTTGTTGATGAACAGGAAGATGCGCCGCGCGAGCGCGTCGTCGTTCGTGACGACGAGCCCGCCCTCGCCGGTCGTCACGTGTTTGCCTTGCTGAAGGCTGAAGGCGCCGATGCTTCCGATCGTACCAACGTAGCGATCGCGGTGCGTCGCGAGGAACGCCTGCGCGCAATCCTCGATGATTGGGAGGTTCTTCTTCTTCGCGAGGACTTCGATTGCGTGCATCTCGCACGGTATGCCGAAGAGATGCGTGACGACGATCGCCTTCGTGCGTTCGCTCAGGGCCGCTTCGATCGTCTCGGCCGTGACGTTGAGCGTTCGAGGGTCGACGTCCGCAAAGACCGGAATCGCTCCCTGGTAGAGGATCGGCGCGAGCGCGCCCATGTCGGTGATCGGCGTCGTGACGACCTCGTCGCCCGGCTCGAGATCGAGGGCCGCAATCGCGCAATGCACGGCGGCCGAGCCCGAGCTGCACGCGAAAGCATGCTTGACCCCGAGCGTGTCGGCGAACGTGCGCTCGAGGGCGCGCACGAAGCGGCCCTTCGTGCTCGTCAACGTTCCGCTGGCGATGGCCTCCGAGAGATAGGCGATCTCGCGCTCGCCAAGCGTTCGCCCCGAGGCGTCCTGATCGGACGGGAGCGTGCGCTGCGGGAGCGCGGTGTCGATGTTCACGTAATGTTCCTCACGACGCGACGCTCGTTGTTCGTACGGCGCGCCAGCAGTGTCCGAAGTGCGAAGTTGGTGGAATGAAATCCGAAGACGACGAGGCTCGCCGTTTGAACGACGAACGTCGTGGAGGCGACGATGCCGATTTGCGGCGGCGTCGCATGGGCGAGCATTGCAAGCAGGACCGAGAGCGGCAAGATTCCGGGGACGAGGCCGGGGATGGCGAGGGCGAGCGAGGGGCGCTCTTTCAAGGCACTCGACAGGACGCTGCCCGTACGGCGCGCGATGGCGCGCAGGCCCATGCGTGACCGGCGTCGCGGAGCCCACTCGAGCCGCGCCGGAATCTCGCAGACCGTCATGCCGAGGCGCAGCGCATCGAGCAAGAGCCCGTGCGTCATGTCGCCTTTGGGATTATGAGCGAGCAACAGGCGAAGCGGGGCGATGCGATAGGCCCGAACGATGCAGGTGAGCGTGCGCACCCGCTCGTTCACGGCGTACGCGAGAAAGCGGTTCGCCCAACGCGAAAGGAACGCGCGCAATCCCGGAACGTTGCGGACTTCGCCGCCGGGAGCATAGGCGGAGGCCACGACGACCTCCGCCTCCTCCCGAGTCAGGGTTTCGAGAAGCGCGCCGACGATCGGCGCGGAGTAGCTGAGATCGGCGTCGAGCACGACGACCGCGTCGCTCTCCGCCGCCTCGATTCCGCTGCGAATCGCAGCGTCGACCCCTCCGTTGGAGGCGCGCCGAACCACGCGGATTCGCTCGTCCTCCCGTGCCAACTCCGCGGTGATCGCAGGCGTCTCGTCCGCGCTCGCGTCGTCGACGATGAGGATCGTCCAGTCCGCAAGCGGGGTTCTGTCGACGAGATATGCGCGAATCGCCTCGATGTTCGTGCGGAGCGTCGCAGCTTCGTTAAACGACGGAACGACGACGGTGAAGGATGCGATCCTTCGCACGGAGGTAGTCACGCGCCAATTGTAGGCTTTGTGTGAAAACCGCGTCTGCAAGCCAAGTGCACGATGGCGGTGGGCATAACGGCCCCCACCAACAGGTCAGCCGCCCCTTCGGACCCAATTTATCCCGGGCCACTCGCTCCGCATTCGCGTGATGTCAGCGCTGGGCGGGGTGCCCCTCCCTCGAAGACGCTCGTCGCGCGCGTCCATGCGCGCTCCTGCTCCGCTGCTTTTTCGAAACGATAAAGGAAGTTCGCCGTCCGGGCTTTTTCGAAAAAGTCAGAGGCTTCTCAGGAGGGGCACCCGGTCCAGCTCCGACATCGGCCTATGCTACGCGGTCCGAAGAGACACCCAGTCGGAGAAGCTGCAACTTTTTTGGACTTCACACGGATGTGAACTTCAAAACTTCGTTGTTCCAAAAAAGTGCGCAGCGCGAGCGAGCCTGGACGGCGAGCGAGCAGCGGTTTGACGACCGGGGTGTCTCTCCGGACCGCGGGTCCTGAGGCTAGTCTATGCGGAGTAGGAGACGCTGACGGGGACGCCGGCGACTTCGGCGCGGAGGATGACGCCGTCGACGGCTTCGAGCTCGTCTTCGATGGACGCCATCTCTTGCGCGCTGATGCGAAACTCAGCGGCACGCATCCAAAGGATCTTGCGGGCGCGCTCGAATGCGCTGCGCAGCCGCTGCGGCGTCGCTTCGAGCACGGGCCAGTCGACCTCGCTTCGCGCGGGAATGATTCGCCAGCCGCGACCGGAGAGCTGACCGTACTCGTCTTCAGACTCGAACGCATGCGGAACCGCGGCGAGGACCGCGAGCGCTTCGCGATCGTCGCCATTGAGCGTCATGTCGAACTCCGCCAGGCGCAGAATGTAATGGAAAAACGCGACGTTGCCGACCGTATAGCCGCCGGCCGTCGAGGCGAGGTTGACATGGATCATTGGCGAGAACTCGCCGCCGGGCACCATGCTCATGTAGAAAAGAGTATTCGGAGTCGGGTCAGGGTAGCGCCTTCACGAGCGCCGCGACGGCTTCGGCGCTCGCATGCAAGGCGGCGCTCTCCGCCGTCGTGAGTTTGATCTCGACGATCTTTTCGAGGCCGCCCGAACCGAGGCGGCAGGGCACGCCGACAAAGAGGTCCTTTATGCCGTACTCGCCCTGCAGGTATGCGGCGCAAGGTAGGATCTTGTGCTTGTCCTTCAGGATCGCATCGACCATCTCGGTGATCGCGCGCCCGGGCGCGTAATAAGCGCTTCCGGCTTTGAGCAGGTTGACGATCTCGCCGCCGCCTTTGGCAGTGCGCTCGACGAGGCGAGCAATCGTCGCTTCGTCGAGCAACTCGGTGATCGGAATGCCGGCGACCGTCGAGTAGCGCGGCAACGGCACCATCTGGTCGCCGTGGCCGCCGAGGACGAAGGCGTGCACGTTGTCGACGCTCACGCCCAGTTCCATTGCGACAAAGGTGCAGAAGCGCGCGGAGTCGAGCACGCCGGCCATGCCGAGGACGCGCTCGCGTGGGAAGCCGCTGATGCGCCGCGCGACCTCGCACATCGCATCGAGCGGGTTCGTGACGACGATCAGGATGCAGTCGGGGGAGCGTTTAACCGCTTCTCGCGTCGCGGTTCCGACGATCTCGGCGTTCGCGCGTACGAGATCGTCGCGGCTCATTCCCGGCTTGCGCGGAAAGCCGGCGGTGATGACGACGATATCGGAGTTCGACGTCGCTTCGTAATCGTTCGAGCCGACGACGCTGCTGTCGCTCCGCTCGACCGGCAACGCCTCGAGCAGATCGAGCGCCTTGCCCTGCGGCACGCCTTCGATGACGTCCACGAGGACGATATCCGCGAGTTCCTTGGCTGCAAGCCAATGAGCCGTCGTCGCGCCGACGTTGCCGGCGCCTACGATCGTGACCTTCTTCCGCATGGTGCTCCTCGTTGTGGGGGAAACGGCCATCCTTACTGCGCGCTCGCGCTCCAGTCCTTGGCAAGTCGCTCCGACGCGGGAAAGCCTTGGCACTCTGCCAAAAGTCATGGCGCCGCATCCCGGCGGGCGGCCACGCTGATGTCCGATATGAATGAAACGCTTACGAACCCCGAACACATGGGACAGACCGGCCTTCGCGGGGCCGTCGTCGGTGATACGCGGCTTTCCTCGATCGACGGCGAGAAAGGCGAGCTGATCTATCGCGGGATCGACATCCACGATCTCGCCCGCTCCTCGACCTTCGAAGAGGTTGCGTACCTGCTCTGGTTCGGTGCCCTTCCCTCGAAGGCGCACCTCGATGAGTTTCACGCGAACCTCGGCCGGCATCGTTCGATGCCTCCGGAGTTGCTCGCGACGCTGCGCACCCTTCCGAAGAAGGCCGTGCCGATGGACGCGTTGCGCACCGCCGTCTCCGCGCTCGGCCTGCTCGATCCGAACGTCAACGACATGTCGGAGGCGGCGCATATCGAGAAAGCGACCCGGCTGACGGCGCTCGTACCGGGCATTCTCGCCGCCTATCACCGGATATCCGAAGGGCTCGAGCCGATCGCCTCCGACCCCGCGCTCGACACTGCGGCAAACTTCCTCTATATGTTCACCGGCAAGGCTCCCGATGCGAAGGCTGCACGGGTGCTTGACGTTTCGCTGATCCTGCACGCGGATCACGGGATGAACGCATCGACGTTCGCGGCGATCGTCACCGCGTCGACGCTCTCGGACATGTACTCGTCCGTGACCTCCGCGATCGGCGCGCTCAAAGGTCCGCTGCACGGCGGTGCCAACGAAGGCGTGATCCACAATCTGCTCGAGATCGGCAGCATCGAGAACGTCGATGCCTGGGTCGAGAAGAAACTCGTCGCGAAAGAAAAAATCATGGGCTTCGGTCACGCGGTTTACAAGGCGTACGATCCGCGCGCAACCGAGTTGAAGGCGATCGCGAAGGAAGTCGGCGCGGCCGCGGGGACGACGAAGTGGGTCGAGATGACCGAGCGGATGGAGCAGGCGGTCTGGAAAGGCAAACAGCTTTATCCGAACGTGGATCTCTACTCCGCGTCGGTCTACTACACGCTCGGCATCCCGACCGCGTACTTCACGCCGGTCTTCGCGATCAGCCGCGTCGCTGGATGGACCGCGCACGTGATCGAGCAGTACGCCGACAACAAACTGCTGCGGCCGCGCGCGAACTATGTCGGTCCGCGCGGGGTGAAGTACGTTCCGCTCGGCGAACGGACGGCCGACGTCAAGCTCTAGCGTAGATTCGACGGCCGTTCGGGGGTTCGAAGGAAACGACGTGCCCCCGGCCGTCGTCTACGATACGTGCATTCGGTGCGGGCTTTGCCTGCAGAACTGCCCCACCTATCTCGAAACGTCGACGGAGACCTCGAGCCCGCGGGGACGCATCAGCCTGATCCGTGCCGTCGGCGAAGGGAATCTCGATCTCCTCAGCCCGGGGTTCGTCGAGCAGATGTCCGAGTGTCTCGACTGCCGAGGCTGCGAGGCGGTCTGCCCTTCGGGCGTGCGCTACGGCATGCTCATCGAGCCCGCGCGGGCGCAGGTTCGGCGCGCACAGGCCGAGCGCGAGGGCGTTGGAAAGCGCGTCGTCCGCGCGTTTCTGCTCCGAGCGCTCTTCACGCACCTTGGAATCATGCGTGCCGCGGCATTCGCATTGCGTCTCGCGCAGATCACGGGCCTTCAATCGCTCGCGGCGTTCGTCGGGCTGCGCGATCTCGTCGCACTTGCGCCGCGGATTCCGAGCAAGGCGTTCGTTCCGCGGGGGCAGCGTTACGAGACCGCGCAGGCGCAGGGCGTCGCATTTCTCCACGCGGGCTGCGTCATGCACGTCGCCTTTCCCGAAGTTCACGAAGCGACGGTGCGGATGCTGCAGCGAGCGGGTCTCAGCGTCGTCGTGCCGGCCGATCAGGGATGCTGCGGCGCGATCGCGGTTCACGCGGGCGAGAGCGATCTCGGGCGGGAAATGGCGCGCCGCAACATTGCGGCGTTCGAGCGCTCCGGCGCGGACGTGTACGTCGTGAATGCGGCCGGCTGCGGTTCGACGCTCAAGGAATATGCGGAACTTCTCGCCGGCGACACGACATGGCACGCACGAGCCGAACGATTTGCGGCGCGCGTCCGCGACGCAATCGAGGTGCTCGACGCGGTGGAGCTGCCGAAACCCGGCGTCGCGCTCGACTGCACCGTGACCTATCAGGAGGCGTGTCACCTGGCCAACGCCCAGCGCATCACCGCGCCGCCGCGACGCCTGCTCGCGAAGATCCCGGGGTTACGCCTGGCTGAGATGCGCGAGAGTACGATCTGCTGCGGAAGCGCCGGCATCTACAACTTGACGCAGCCGGCGATGGCGCGGCGCCTGCAGCGGCGCAAAGTCGAGGCGATCCTCGAGACCGGCGCGGCGATGGCGGCGACTGCGAATCCGGGCTGCGCAATGCAGGTCGCCGCAGGATTGCACGCTGCGGGAAGTGCGGTGCAGGTTCGCCACGTCGTCGAGTTGCTTGACGCCGCCTACGACGACGAGTTTACGAAGCGTTCGTAACCCGGGAGCGCTCTTGGAGCGCGTCCTTGAGCGTCGGATAGACCGCGAAGACGCGCACGAGCCCGGTGATGTTCAGGAGTCGTGCGATCGTACCGCCCGCGACCACGAGTCGGACCTGACCGCCTCCCTCCGCGGCGCGGCGATGCGCGCCGATGAGCGCGCCCAGGCCGGTTGAATCGAGGAAGTCGACATGCGTGAGGTCGACGATGAGATCGTGGGAACCGCCCTTGGCAACCTTTGCAAGCGCTTCGCGAACCGTGCCGCTCGTTGCGAGATCGAGGCTTCCGGAGAGCTTGAACACGAGCGTCTTGCCGCCGTTCTCGCTCTCGGTCTCGATATTCAAGTCTTCGCTCGCCACGCCGGTGCCTTTGCGCGCAAAACGCTGCTGTCCTGCCGGAGCTAGCGGACGCGGAAGAGCGGCAGCATCGGTACGACGCTCGCGGCCGCGGCTTGGTGGAGGTATGTGTGAATGCCGAATGCATCCTCGATCGTGCGCAGGAGCGAGTAGTGACTGTACGGCGTCGCGTCGGAGAGATTGCGCGGGCCGTGGTTCGTCACGATGATCGTCGGAATGTGGCCGCCGCCTGCGTTTGAGAGATCGTGCGGGTCGCTTCCACAGCACCCCTGCCGACCGTAGTGATCGTCCTCGTCGAAGGTCACGACGATGGCGGCGTTCGCCGCGGAGCGCCACGCGGCCGAGGCCATGATCCGCTGCACGAGCGTCGCGATGTTCTCGTCGCCGCGCCAGATGAGTTGCGAGAGGTGGCTCTGCTCGCAGCCCTCCGGTGCGGCGGCGAGGCCGCCGACGCCGTGCATCTCGTTGCACAGATTCGGGACGATGAGTGAGAAGTTCGGGATGTGGCCGCTCGCGAGATCGGCGTACAGCTGGCCGAATCCGACCAGATGCTGTGCCCGCTGCGGATCGTGCTGCACCGAAGCGAAGTTGATGAAGCCCGAGTGCTTCGATGCGTAGACCGCAAGCGTCGGTGGGACATCGCGGGCGTGCGCGTCCGCGGCGACGACGGCGAGCGAGCCCGCGGCGGGGAGGGATTCGTTGTAGTTCTTCCACGTCAGCCCCGCGGCTTCCAACTGCGTCGCGAGGCTCGGCGCGTCGATCGTATGATTGACGTAGCCGGGTTTGTTGCTGTTCGGACACGAGGGGTCGGGATCGTGCGGATAGCAGAAGAACGCGTCGTCATCTCGGATTCCGTACGTATAGCCGCCGACGAGAGCGACATAGTTCGGCTCGCTCGGATGCGTCTCGGCGTAGAAGTTCGCGGCATCGCCGTATTCGCGCGCAAGGCGCGTGATCGTCGGCGCGTCGCTGCTCCCGACGACCTGCCCGTAATCCTTGTTCTCCTCGACGATCACGAAGATGTATTGATAGCGCGGCACCTGCGCGTCGAGGCTTAGCGCGCTCGGCGCGGCATTCGCGGCCCCGGCGGCATCGATCGGCAACGTGAGCAACGCCGCGACGGCGGCGAGCAAACAAAGTTTCACTCGCACGCTCCTTCTTGCAAGTACCGCAATATCACTTCGCGAGGGAGGGGTCGCGCTTCACCTTGCCGAGGAGGCTGTGAACGAGCCCCGGAGCCGGGATGGCGAGAGGGGCGAGGAACGCAGTAGGAGCGAGTCATGGACGACGAGCGACGAACGTCTCCGAGGCTACGGTGAAGCGCGGTTCCTCGCGAGTTTCTTCTGGGGTGGCTGGATTCGAACCAACGAATGGCGGATTCAAAGTCCGCTGCCTTACCGCTTGGCGACACCCCATTGCGACGCGCTAGCGAGTTACTCAGGCGGCGGTCGCGGTCCCTTGTTAGAGGCGTTCGACCACGCTCAAACGCAGTTCGATCCTTTCGAACGACGTGTCGGCCGTTTGGGTCCAGGATTCAAGGGCCGTCAGGCGTCCGTAGGCGGCGTCGAACCCGGTCTTCATCTCCTCGCGGAGCTTTTCCCCAAGATCGTCGATCCGCGCGTTGAGGCGATGATCCATCTGGGCGAGCCGTTGATCGAGCCCATCAAAGCGTTGATCGATTCCGGCAAAGCGTTGATCGACTCCTGAAAAACGCCGACCGACCTCGGTGAAGCCATGATCGACGCGCTCGCTCAACATCAAGATGGCGGAGTACAGCTCAGCGATCGTCGGGGGGCTTTCCATGGTTCCAGCTTAGAATTATGAGATTGCCGGAGTGTTTCCTGGGGATGGCGGACTTGCGCTTTGCGTTAGCGTCCCATCAGGTTTTTCGCGCCGAGATAGCGGTTCGCCCAATACGCATCGGAGAGGCGGCTCACCATGACGCCGTGGCTCGAGCTCGCGTGCACGAACTGACCGTGTCCGAGATAGATGCCGACGTGCGACGGACCGGGTTCATATGTTTGGAAGAAAACGAGATCGCCCGGATGTGGATAGCGAACGTAACCGCCCGCGTAGAACTGTGCGTCCGCGGTTCGAGGCAGATGAATGCCGAGCATCGCAAAGACGTGCTGAACGTAACCCGAGCAATCAAAGCCGGACGTCGACGTGCCTCCGAAGACGTACGGAACGCCCAGGAAGCGCAAGGCGCTGCGCGTGAGGCGCTGCGCGATGAGCGACGTGCGAGCCAAGACGTGGCTCGCAAAGCGGCCCATTGCGGCGGCATGATGCCCGCGCTCGATCACGATCGGCTGCGAAATCCATTGTCGAAGGTCGGGACTGCTCCGCTCGGCACTGATGCGAGCGAAGGATGCGTTGGTGGACGGGAAGTGGCCGAGGGGCGCCGCGTGGCTCACCCCGAACGAGCCGGCGACAAATAGGGCAAAGGCCCAGGCAACGAACGCGAAACGCAAGAGCAACTCCTCTTTCTCCACACTTGCGAGGTTAGTTGTCGGGTTCGGACGAGAAAGATCGCCCTAGGACCGAAGTCCATTCACCCCACCGGCGGCCTGTACGCGTACGTGTCAGGATCCGGAAGCTTATCGTGGGCAGGTGCCCCCGATTTCCCCCGCTCCGAAGCGTTGCTTCGGATTCAGTGACTCCTCAGTTGTCTATGGCACGAAAAGCGATCCCATGGGAGCACCCCGAGCCGCGGGTTAGCTTTCCCCTAGGTCCTCGATCTCCTTCCCGATCGCGCGGGCGACTTCGGCGGCAAACCGCTCGATTTTGTCCCGATCGTCCCCCTCCGCCATGATCCGGATGAGAGGCTCGGTGCCCGAGGGGCGGATCAAGAGGCGCCCGGAGCCGTTCAGGGCCGCCTCGACCCTCTGGATAGCTGCGCGGACCGCGGGAGCGTCGAGCAGCTCCCGGCGGCGAGTCCGGACGTTTACGAGGACCTGGGGCGCCACGACGACCTCTCCAACGAGGTCGTGGAGGCTCGAGCCCTGCCGGGCGGCGATCCCAAGGAGCAAAACGGCGGTCATCGGGCCGTCCCCGGTCGTGTTGCGCAGCAGATCGATGATATGCCCGGACTGCTCGCCCCCCAAGACGTACCCGCCGGAGCGCATCATCGCGAGCACGTAGCGATCGCCGACGGGCGCTCGCAGGAGCGTGATGCCGTGCCGCGCGAGCGCGCGCTCCGCGCCGATGTTCGTCATGACGGTACCGACGATCGCGTCTCCCGCGAGTTCCCCGCGTTCGTGCAGATGGCGTCCGATCGCGAAGAGGACGTGATCGCCGCTGACGATCTCTCCGCGCTCGTCGACGAAGAGCGCCCGGTCCGCATCGCCGTCGAAGGCGACGCCGACCACGCGTTCACCGGCGGCGACGAGGCCTTGCACGTGCGCGCGCAGCGCGCGAAGGTCGGTTGCGCCGCACTCGACGTTGATGCGCGAGCCGTCGTTCTCGCAGTGCAGCTCGGTGACGCGCGCGCCGAGTTTGCGCAATGCGTAGGGCGCGATCGCGTACGCGGATCCGAATGCCGCGTCGACGACGACATGAAGCCCTTCGAGATCGGCGTCGGCGTTCTCGAGCAGGCGATAGTAGTGGCGAACGAGATTCTGCGCGAGGCGCGCGACCCCGATGCCCGTGCCCGTCGGTCGCGGGAGGCCGGGATCGTCAACGAGCGCTTCGATCTCTTCTTCCACCGCGTCGGGGAGTTTGAAACCGTCGGCTCCGAAGAACTTGATGCCGTTGTCGGCGATCGGGTTGTGCGACGCGCTGATCATGACGCCCGCCGCGGCCTGCTCGGCAACGGTCACGCACGCAACCGCCGGAGTCGGAACGATTCCGATCGAAACCGCATCGCGCCCGACCGACGTGATGCCCGCGACGATCGCCGCCTCGAGCATCGTTCCCGATAGCCGCGTGTCCCTTCCGACGATGATCGGCCGATGTCGCTCGCTGTTGCGCGCGAGCACGCTCGCGCCCGCGCGTCCGATGCGAAATGCGAGTTCCGGCGTCAGCTCCGCGTTCGCGACGCCGCGAACGCCGTCGGTCCCAAACAACGTCATTGCGACCCCTGCGGCGCGATGAAATCGACATGTACGCGCACGAGATCGGGTGCGACCTGCAGTTCGTCGACCTCGTCCCCCGCGGCGTTGACGGGGCGCGGCCGCAACATCTCGTCGAAGCTCTTCGGCGACGCCGGCATCGGAACGTCCACG
This sequence comes from Candidatus Tyrphobacter aquilonaris, assembly GCA_003133745.1. Taxonomy (GTDB): domain Bacteria; phylum Vulcanimicrobiota; class Vulcanimicrobiia; order Vulcanimicrobiales; family Vulcanimicrobiaceae; genus Tyrphobacter; species Tyrphobacter aquilonaris. The sequence continues at coordinate 25,763 of PKZD01000037.1, read as the reverse complement.
CGCACCTCGACGACCTGCGAGAGCGCTCCGCTCGTCCCATTGACGGAGACGCTTTGCGGGGAAAGGGAAGCGCGGCTCACGACGATGCCCGGCTCCTGCGTACCCGTGTAGTGCATGACGACCGGCAGCGTGCGTTCCGCGATGCGTTCGAGCGTCAGCGTCACCGACGCGGGGCTCAAGCTTTGAACCGCGACGTCCGGCGCGACCAACTCGACGGGGACGTTGTAGACGCCCGCGCCGCGCCCCGTGAGATCGAGGACCGCCTTCACCGCGTACGGGGCGACGGGCGGTACGCCGCGCTTGTAGGCGATCGTCACCGAAGCCGTCGTGTCGGTGTAATGCGCGGCATAGCCGATCGGAACGTTCACCGTCGTGATCGGCACGGAGAGCTGTTGGTCGAAACGGGCCGCCACGAGCGGATTGCTCGCAAACCGGATGTATGCCCAGCCCACGATCGCAAGCGCGAGCGAGAAGACCTTAAGAGTGAAGTTCTTGCGGATGATCTGCACGGGAGCGCTCTCGGCGAATCTGCGGGAAGAGCCGCGTTCGCAGTTGGGTGACGAAATCGTTTGGCGTGCGGCGTTCTCTCGGCCCGCGCGTCACCGCGAGGAGAACGCGAATCAACCGCTGCTGCTCCTCGATCGGCCGAGTGAGTTTGCCGGCTCGCGCGACCGTGATGCCCCCGCTCTCCTCGGAGACGACGATCACGACCGCGTCGGTTTGCTCGCTCAAGCCGAGCGCCGCGCGATGGCGCGTGCCGATGCGCCGCTCTCCGGAGCGTGGCTCCGCCAGAGGCAGGAAGCATCCCGCCGCCTCGACGATCGGACCGCGGACGATCACCGCGCCGTCGTGGAGCGGCGAACGGGTGTTGAAGATCGCGAGCAAGAGTTCGACGGAAAGTCGTGCATCGAGAAACGTTCCACTCTCGGTGAAGTCTTTCAGTCCGCTCTGCTGCTCGATCACGATCAGCGCGCCGAGGCCGCTGCCCGCGAGTAGGAATGCGGCGTCGGCGATCATTGCGATCGTCGGGTCCTCGCCGCGGCGCGGGTCGATCGGCTCCTCACCCATGCGAAAGACGCCGCCGCGCCCGATCTGCTCGAGCGCACGACGGAGTTCGGGTTGGAAGACGATCGGAAGTGAGACCGCGGCACCGACGACGAGCAGTTGCAGGATCGCGCCCATCGCGTACAGGTGCAAGAGGTTCGCGGCCCCGAGCAACGCGATCAGCACGAGCACGCCGGTCAGGATCTGAACCGCGCGCGTGCCTCGGATCAGCAGCAGCACGTAGTAGATGAGGACGCTCGTCGCGAGGACGTCGACGACGTCGTTGATTCCGACGTAGGAGAGCAGCGTGTTCAGCACTTCACGGTGCCAAACCGGCTTGCGCGAGCAATGCTTCGAGGACGCGATCCGGTGCGATTTCGGGCGCGTGAAGCTCTTGTGCCGCGATCTGCGTGAGGCGTTCGAGCGGCAGCGGCTCGAGCAGCTCCGTTCGTCGCGTCGCATTGTACCGCCGCAGCTCCGCGTCGATGACGCCGATGACCAGACGCACCGCGCTCCGGGATGGATCCCACGTCACGACGAGGCCGCCGTCGCATGGGCGCACCTCGAGGACGCCGTCGGGTTTTCCCGGGCCTCCGAGGGCGCGTTCGAGCGCAGGCAAGGCTTCCGCTGCCGAGGGGTAAACTGCCAGCACGATGGCTCCGCTCATCTTTGTTGCAACGTTAGCCGCTCGTGCCGCGCAATCTTGCGGATGAGTGAGGAGCATCGCGGCTTAGTCGTCTCAACCGGCAAGAACTCCGCGTGGGTCGCACTCGACGGAGAGAACGTCCCCCGAATGGCGCAACTTCGGCGAATGCGCGGCCGCCGCTCGATGCCGGTTCCCGGCGACATCGCATTCGTTCGTCCGCTCGAAGACGGCAGCACGGTCATCGAACGGCTCGAGCCGCGAGCGATGACGCTCACGCGGCGCACGGCCGAAGGTCGCGCGAAGACGATCGCGGCGAACGTCGACACGCTCGTCATCGTCATGGCCCTCGCACAACCGCCGCCCCGGTTCACGATCCTCGATCAGTTGCTCGCCTTTGCGGAGTTGGAGGGAATCACCGCGATCGTCGTATGGACGAAACCCGATCTCGCGACGCCGGAGGAAGTCCTGCGCCGACAGGGCCTCTACGAAGCGCTCGGCTATGCCACGCTCGTCGTGAATCCGAAGAGCGGTTCCGGCGTCGAAACGCTGCGGACGATGCTCCTCGGACGCAAGGCGCTGCTCGGCGGGATCTCGGGCGTTGGGAAGAGCAGCATCTTTCGGAGCCTCGGTGGTGAGGCCGTGGTCGGCGAGGTTTCGCGGCACGGGCTGGGACGGCAGACGACGACGACGGCGCGGCTGTGCCGTCTCGACGGCGGCTTCCTTATAGATAGCCCGGGCGTGGGCGACTTCGGTCTCGGTGGCATTGCGCCGCGAGAGCTGGCCGCCGCATTCGTCGAGATGCGCGATGTAACCGAGCGGTGCCGGTTTGCCGACTGCACGCATCTGCACGAACCCGGCTGCGGCATCCGCCAGGCGGTGGAGCGCGGGGAAATCGAGCCCGAGCGCTACGCTTCCTACCGCCAAATCTTGGGAGCCTTGCACGAACGCCCCGGCCATGATATGGTCCAGGGCGTTTCCTGATTAAGCCAGAGGAGTCTCATACTTGCCGAACATGAAGGCCGCGGAAAAATGGGCGCGGCAAACCGAGAAGCGCGGCGAGCGCAACCAAATCGTAAAGAGCCGTCTCAAGACGCTCTTCAAGAAAGCCCTCTCCGGCGGCGAGACCGGCCCGAACGTCGAGAGCGCCTTCGATAGAGCCGCGAGCAAAGGCATCATCCATCCGAACAAGGCGGCCCGCAAGAAGGCACGCTTGGCAAAGGCGCTTGCGAAGGTCGCTACCGCTCCGGCGAAAGCGCCGAAGGCGCGCGCGAAGAGCGCGAAGGCGCCGGCGCGCGCCAAGAAGAGCGCGCCGAAGAAGTAGCCTCTTACGGGTCGACGTCGATCGCGAGGCGCGTGCTTCGATCGGCCCGGGCGAGCGGGAGGATGCGCTCGCGAATCGCGCGCCGCAAGGCGACGCCTCGGCGCGTGCGCAGCGAGATTCGAAAGCGCCACTCGTCATTGAGCCGAGCGATCGGATAGGGCGCGGGACCGAGCACGTCGGCGAGATCGAGCTCTCGCACGATTCGCGCGTAGCGCTCGGCCGCCGTTGCCGCGCTCGTTCGGCTGCGCGCGATAACGCCGAGATAGACCAAGCGCGTCGCGGGCGGATAGCCGAGCGCGCGGCGCTCCGCGAGTTCTTGTTCGGCAAAGCCCGCGTAGTCGTGCGCGGCGGCGTAACGGATCGCCGGGTGTTGCGGCGCATACGTCTGCAGGATCGCCACGCCCGGGCTCGCGCGCCCGCTCCGTCCGCAGACCTGCATGACGAGCGCGAAGGTACGCTCGGCGGCGCGAAAATCCGGCACGTGGAGTCCGACGTCCGCCGCGACGACGCCCGCGAGCGTCACCTGCGGAAAATCCAGCCCCTTCGCGACCATCTGCGTTCCGACGAGCACGTCGCCTTCTTCCTCGAAGGCTCGAAGGATTCGCGCGTGGTCGCCGACGTGCGTCGTCGTGTCCGAGTCCATGCGCAACACGCGCGCGGCCGAAAAGAGGCGTTGCACCTCAGCGGCGACGCGTTCCGTTCCCACGCCGAACTCACCGATCTCTTCGCTGCGGCAGAGACGACATCGTTGCGGCACGGGCTCGCGGTGATCGCAGTAATGACAGCGCAGCAGATTCTCGCTGCGATGCACCGCAAGCGCAACGCTGCAGCGCGGGCATTGCGGTACCGCGCCGCAGTTCCGGCAGAGCAGAATGCGAGCGCTCCCGCGCCGATTCACGAAGAGGACGATCTTTTCGCCGCGTTCGAGGCGCTCCGCGATCGCCTGCGTCAGCTCGGTGGAGAATATCCGACGATTTCCGGCTGCGAACTCCGCCGCGAGATCGACGATCTCGACGGTGGGCATCGACTGTCCCGAAGCGCGCTCGCGTAGCTCGATGAGGTTGATGCGGCCGGCCTTTGCCGCCGCGTAGGATTCGAGCGAGGGCGTCGCGCTTCCGAGCAGCAGGAGCCCGTTCTCGCGACGCATCCGCTCTCGCGCGACCGCAACGGCGTGATAACGGGGAACGACGTCCTGTTTGTAGCTGCTCTCGTGAGACTCGTCGACGACGAGCAGTCGCACGCGTTCGAGTGGGGCGAAGACCGCGCTGCGGGCGCCGACGACAACGTCGATCTCGCCGCGCGCGCAGGCTTGCCACGCGTCGAAACGCTCCCGATCGGAGAGCGCGGAGTGCAAGACCGCGACGCGATCGCTGAAGACGGCTTCGAAGCGCGCCGCGGTCTGCGGCGTGAGCGAGATCTCCGGGACGAGCACGATCGCGCGGCCGCCGCCTCGCACGACGCGCGCGATCGCCTCGATGTAGACGAGCGTCTTGCCGGCGGCGGTGACGCCGTGCAGGAGCGCCTCCGCAAAGGCTCCGCCATCGAGCCATTGCACGATTCGCGCAAGCGCGCGCTCCTGCTCTTGCGTCGGCACGAGACGTTCGCCTGACGGGACGGCGCGCGCCGCGCGATGCGGTACGCGCTCCTCTTCGCGGATCGCACCGACGCGCAGCGCCCGGGCGATGACGGCCTGCGAGAATCCCGCGAGGATGGCGTCGGCACGCGGTACGCCCGGCTGCGCCGCGACAAACGAGAGGAGCGCCTCCGCTCTCTTCCCGCGGATCGTCGCGTCGCCGGGAACGAGCACGCGCACGCGGTACTCGCGGGTTCGCGGATCGATCATGCGGCGCTCGCGGCGAAGGTCACCGCTTCGCACGAGCGTCTGCACGTGGCGCAACAGCGAGGCACGGTCGGCGGCACGACGCGCTTCGGGATGGCGCAGCAATCGCTCGAACGGGATATTCTCCTCAAAGTCGTTCCAGAGCAGCGCGAGCAGGCGCGCCGGAACCGATGGATAGCGCGCCGGATTCGGCTGCGCCGTCGCGCGGACGAGCGTCTCGGTCATGCGCGGCAATGCCTCGCTGCGGGTTACGGCCTGCAACGCCTCGCCGAGCGTGCAGAGGTAATGGTCCGCAATGAATCGTGCCAAGTGCAGCCCCGTTTCATCGAAGGCGCGCGGCACGTCGAGCCGCTCGACGACGCTCTTGAGCGCGCGACCCTCTCGGCTTTCATAGGGCTCGGTGATGACGAAGGCGAGCACCTCCCGCCCGCCGAGCGGTACGCGAAGCACGTCGCCGACGTGCAAGACGAGGTCGCGCGCGTCGTAGGTCAGCGGAAGATCGAAACGCGAGGAGCGGATCGCAGGCAGCGCATCGACTACGCGCGCCATTGTGGCAGCAACCTAACCCGGCGACGCCGGAACTTGTTGCATTCGGCGCAGCACCGAGAGCACTGCGCTGCGTGGTGCATCGACGCCGTACTCGACGTCGCCGATCGCTCGCGGCAGGACGAACCGCAGATGTCCGCCGCGCCGTTTCTTATCGCTTCCCATCGCTCGCAAGACCGCTTCGGGATTGAGGCCGGTGCGCAACGGCATCTGCAGCAGCGCGAGGAGCGCGAGCACGCGCAGATGCTCTTCTCGAGAAAAGACATGCAGCCGCAGCGCAAGCAGTCCGGCGGCACGCAAGCCGAGCGCGACGCCCGCGCCGTGCGTGATCCGATAATCGCTCGCGCGCTCGAAGGCGTGCGCAAAAGTGTGACCGAGGTTGAGCAACTCCCGCATCCCGGCCTCTTCGCGGTCGTCCGCGACGATCGCGCTCTTCACGTTTACGGCGGCTGCTACGACCTCGGGCCACGGCCATTGCACGAACGGGTGCGGGGCGAGGATCTCGATCGACGTAAAGAAGTCGCCTCCCTCGATGATTGCCGCCTTCACGATCTCCGCTAGACCCTCGCGGAGACAACGAAACGGCAGCGTCCGCAGCGCGCGCACGTGCGCGAAGACGCCGATGGGATCACGAAAGACGCCGACGAGGTTTTTTCCGGCCCGAAGATCGACGCCGGTCTTCCCTCCGATCGCCGCATCGGCCATCGCGACGAGCGAGGTTGCGACGTGAAGATATGCAACGCCGCGCATGTACGTCGCGGCGCAAAATCCAAAGAGATCGGCGGCGACCCCGCCGCCGACGCCGACCACGATCGTCGAGCGCTCGGCACCCGCCGCCGCAAGAGATTCCAGGACGCCCTCGACGCTCTTCAGGCGTTTTCGCCCTTCGCCGAGCCGAACCGGGATGACGGCGAGCGCGCCGCCCGCTCGCCGCGCGATCGATCGCGCGATCGTCGCGACATGCGGGTTCGCATCGCAGAGCACGACGTACGACCGATCGTGCGCGCGCAACGCGGCAACGACGCCGTTACGCACGTCGTCGTCGATCACGATAGGATAACCCAAGCGCTCGTCGGTGATCAGGGCACGACCCCCACCGCGCGCAGACGCTGCTCGACGAGTTCCGCGGCTGCGCCGGACTGCAATTCCCCGCAGTCGACGATCGCCTCAGCCTCTCGATAGAGCGGCAGCCGCTCGTTGTAGAGCGCGCGCACGCGCTCGGCGTCAAGTTCCGCTCCGAGAAGCGGGCGCGGCGTCTTCGATCGCCGCAGCCGCGCAAGGACTTGCTCCGGCGTCACCGCGAGAAAGACACGATAGGCATGTCGCGCGAGAAGGTCGCGCGTGGGCTTGTGCGTCGGGGCGCCGCCGCCGACCGCGATGACCGAGGGCGCCGCCTCCGCGAGCGCGCGCTCGACGACGGCGTGCTCGTATCGCCGGAACGCGCTCTCCCCTTCTTCTGCAAAGATTCGTTCGATCGGGCCGTGCTCGCGAACGATCTCCGCATCGCTGTCGATGAAGTTCCAGCACAGGCGCCGGGCGAGTCGTTTACCGATCGTAGATTTTCCGGAGGCCATGAAACCCACGAGCGCGACGTGGCGCTTCACGCGCGATCGGGCGCGGCATCGAAGAGCGACTTTCCGGCCTGCATCGAGCGGCGTAGATTGTCGAGCGTCTCCTCGAGCGAATCGCCGCCGTACTTCTCCAACACCGGTCGAGTGAGAGCGAGACGCACCATCGCCTCGCCGACGATCGCTCCCGCGGGAACGACGCAAACGTCGCTGCGCACGATCGTCGCAGGCGCGTCGGCGCGCTCGTGGAGGTTCACCGAGGGCAATGCTTTCATGAGCGTTGGAATCGGTTTCACCGAGACCCGCAACACGATCGGTTCGCCGTTTGACATCCCGCCCTCGATGCCGCCCGCCCGATTGCTCGATCGTACGACCTGCGATTCGGCGAGTGCGAAGACGTCGTGCGCTTGCGACCCTGGACGACTTGCCACATCGGCTCCGAGCCCAACCTCGACCGCCTTGACCGTCTGCATCCCCATGAGCGCGCCGGCGAGAACGCCGTCGAGGCGCTCATTGGGTTGGCGATTGCTGCCGATGCCGACGGGAACGCCGTCGACGCGCACGATGAACTGTCCGCCCAGAGTATCTCCCGCCGTTTTCGCGGCGTCGATCGCCGCGATCATCGCACGAGCCGCCTCTTCGTGCGGGCAACGCACGTCGCTCTGCTCGACGCTCTCTTGCTCCCAATCGTCCAACTCCGGCGCGCCGACGGCCCCGATTCGGCTCACGTAGCTGCGCGTCGTGATCCCGAGCGCCTCCAGGAGCTGCGCGCAGATGGCACCGAGCGCGACGCGCATCGCGGTCTCGCGTGCCGAGGCGCGCTCGAGCACGTTGCGCAGGTCACGCTGGCGATACTTCAGTGCGCCCGCGTAATCGGCATGCCCCGGGCGCGGATTCGTCAACGGCCTTCCGCTGCCGGTGAGCGGGTCCATGAGCGCGCGATTGTTCTCGAAGTCGCGGTTGCGAATCAAGACGGCGAGCGGTGAGCCGAGCGTCTCGCCGCCGCGCAGGCCTGCGAGAAACTCGACTTCGTCGCGTTCGATCTTCATGCGCGCGCCGCGCCCGTAGCCGCCCTGACGACGCGCGAGTGTCGCGTTGATGCGCTCGACGTCGAGCCGGAGATGTGCCGGAAGGCCATCGAGGATTCCGACGAGCGCCGGACCGTGCGATTCTCCCGCGGTGAGATACGAGAACACGTTAGACGTACGGCGTCGGCACGCGCTCGTACCGAGAGAGAAATAGCGCGATTGGGATCCCGAAGAACAGGATGTGCGCGGCGAGCCCGATGCCGATGTCGTGCACGCTCGTGGGCAACGCGCCCAGGCGCATCTCGTAGACGGCGAGATCCATGATGCCGTTCATGACGATTCCGAAGATGATCCCGCCGACGAGCGGCCGGCCGAGCAGGCCCGAGATCTGGGCGACGTATGCGTACGCAATTGCAGCGGCGACGGCGATCGCAAAGTGCAACGCGATGCCGAGCCACACGAAATCGGTATTTGCAAAAGCGGCGCGGCCCACGATCCCCGAAGCGATCCACTGATACGTGGCCGGGACGTGCGCCATGTGCACGACGAGCAGAAACCCGTCGATCAGGAATCCGCCGAGAATGCCTGCGACGAAGCCGCCTGCAAAGAGGGAGCGCGCCGATGGATGGGTGACGTAGCGGGCCACGCATGCTTCTTGGCCGAATCCGCCGACATGTCCGCCCGAGCGTCGACCGCGCTGTGGATCGTGCTCATCCTCGTTTTCGTCGCCGCTTTCTACTGGTGGGTGCTGCGACCGACGCCCTCTCGCCATCACCGGCAGCATATTGCCCACGCGCTCTCGCCTGCGCCGGGGGCACCGGCCTCGCCGACGCCCGGCCCGGCGGCGACCGGAGCGCGTCTTGCGATCATTATCGATGACGCCGGCCAGTGGCTCGAGACCGAGCGGGGCTTCCTCGCGCTTTCGATTCCCGTGACGCTCTCCGTTCTTCCGGACGTGCGTTACACGAAGGAGATCGCGAACGAGGCGGCAGCGGCGGGCAAGGGCGTCATGCTGCACCTTCCGATGGAGCCGCTCTCGGAACAAAATCCCGGACCCGGCAAGATCACCACGAAGATGAGCGATGCCGCCATCGAGAGCCAAGTAGAAGCGGACCTCGCCGACGTTCCGCTTGCCGGGGGCGTGAACAACCATGAAGGCAGCAAAGCGACCGCGGACTCGCGCGTCATGCGCGACGTCGCGAGCGCAATCGCGCAGCACGGCAATCTCTTCTTCGTCGACTCGCTCACGGTCGGCGATTCGGTCGCCGCAAGCAGCACGCGTGATGCCGGCATTCCGACGGCGACGCGCGACGTGTTTCTCGACAACCGTGCCGACGTCTCGTACACCGAGGCGCAACTGCGAGCCGCGGCAGTGATTGCGCGAGAGCGCGGAGCGGCGATAGCGATCGGGCATCCACGTCCGAGCACGCTCGCCGCCTTGCGCGCGATGATTCCCGAACTCGAGGCCGACGGCATCCGGTTCGTCCTCGTTCGCGACCTCGTCGACGCCTCGCCGAACGTGCAACCCCCGGAAAATGCTCCGGGTCGTAGATGACGATTACGCCTTAGGAAGGGAGCAATAGCATGGTCACTGGAGCGAGCGTCGGCGTCTTGATCGCACGGCTTCTCTTGGGAGGAGCGCTGTACGCACACGGCGCTCAGAAACTCTTCGGCTGGTTCGGAGGGCACGGCATCGCGGGGACGGGCGGCTTCTTCGAGCAACTCGGCTTCCGCCCCGGTGCGCTCTTTGCGGCGGCGGCCGGCCTCGGCGAACTGCTCGGCGGATTGCTCACGCTGCTCGGACTCGGGGGCGCGGTCGGCCCCGTGCTTATCGTTCTCGTGATGCTCGTCGCAATCTTCACCGTGCACATCGACAAGGGATTCTTCGCATCCGGCAACGGCTGGGAGCTTCCGGCGATGAACATCGCCGCCGCGCTCGGCATCGCTTTCGTCGGCAACGGCGCCTATTCTCTCGACCGCGTCTTCGCGCTGAACTTTCTCACCGATCCGCGGGAGATATGGATCGCGTTCGGCTGTGCCGTCGTCGTTGCGTTCCTGAACACGATCGTGCGGCGACCGCAGCGGAGTTAAGTCGGCTCCGGAAACGGAAGCGGCGTGCGCCGCGGTGTCGCGGCCCCGTGCCAGACGGGATGCGGCGTCGCGATCGGTGCCGGAGTAAAGACGACGCGCGGAGCGACTTGCCGTGCGTTTGCGTCGAAAGGCGCCGGCGTGGCAACTTCGGGGCCGCCCGCCGAACCGACCTCGACCGTGCGCGTGCGCGCGTCGTAACGAACGCTCTCTCCGAGCGAGCGGAGCAGCGGGGCGATCGGAACGTACTCGCGATCGAGCGCATCGGGAGCGACGCTCCACAGGCGCACGCGCACGCGTCGATCTCCTCGCTCGATGACGAGCGTGCCTCCCTCGTACCAGAGGCGCTCGGCGATACGCGTGACGTAGGGCGCCAACGGCGCATACGTGCGCCCCGCCGAGGCGAAGGCTCGAACGTAGGCGGGAACCGGCCGGCCGTCGAGGAGCACGGTGACGGCGGCCGCGAGTGGGAGTATGGGCACCGCTTGGCGATACTACTTCGGCGGATGCAACGAGTCTTCTCGATCCTCCGGGACGCGGCGCATGGATTCTCACGGGACGGCTGCAGCTTCTTAGCTCAGGCCCTCGCGTTCAATGCGATCTTCGCCCTCTTCCCGCTCGCGGTGCTCGTCCTTTCGGCGATCTCGCTCGTGATCCCGGATGCCGACCGCCGGACGCTGCTCTTTTTGGGAACGCTTGCCCCGACGCTGCACGACTTCATCCAGACGAACCTTGGGACGTATATCTACGGCCGCGGCATCTCGAGCGTCATCGCGCTCGCGATCTTGCTCTGGTCGGGCAAGAACCTCTTCATGGGCGTCACGGTCGCGCTCGATCGAGCGCTCAATGTTCCGATCGGACGGCCGTTCGTGAACCACCTCGCGCTTTCGCTTGTGATGCTGCCGATTACGGGCGTCCTCCTCATCATTGCGATCGGCTTGCCGGTGCTCTTCGCGCTCTTCATGCGCATCGCGCGCGTCGCCGACTGGGCAAACGTCACGCATATCGCGGCGTACGGCGTTTCCATTCTGCTCATCTTCAGCGTCTCGCTCGTGATGTACGCGCTGCTGCCGAACCGGCGCGCGTCGCTGCACTTCGCGCTTCCGGGGGCGTTCTTTGTCGCAATCACGTGGCCGATCGTGCAATATGCGTTCGCGCAGTATACGCTGCACATCAACTTCATGCGCATCTACGGCGTACTCTCCGCACCGCTTGCCCTGCTCCTTTGGTTTTACGTGATCGGGGCAAGCTTTCTCTTTGGCGCGGAGATCTGCGGGGCGCGCGCAAAGGCGAACGGCTCCGCATCGTGAAGTACCGTGCGGTGCCACGTTTGCTCGCTCTCGCTATTACCTGTGCCTGCGTCGCCCTCGTCGCCGCGGCGCCGCGCACGCCGGCTCCGCTCTCGAGACCGTCGCCGGTGCCACTCACGACGCCGACGCTGCACCTTCCCTCGATCGTGCCGACCGTGATCATCTATCCGTTCGACACCTCGGGCAGCCTTACGGCGAGGGTTGGAACGCAGATTGCGTCGATCTTCTCACAGCAGTTCACGCACAGCGGGCACGTTACCGTGCTGCCGGTGCCGGCCGGCATCGCGCGCTCGGCCTATCTCACGAACGCGCGCTCGCACAACGCGGACTACTACGTCAGCGGATACGTCACGCCGATCGGCCAGAGCGTCTCCGTCGTCGTGCAGGTCGTGAGCACGCAGAGCGGCGTCATCGTCTACGCGCAGACGGGGCAGCTCTACGGCATCAACGATGCGCTCTCGCTCGCGCTGAACACCCACGACGCGATCATGCAGCTCTCCGGCGCGAACGTGAACGTGGCCACGACGGAATCCGCGACCGCGGCGCCCTCGCCGGAGGCTTCGAACGGCGCACAATTCAATCTCGGCGGCCTCTTCTCGCACCACGCTCACGCGACCCCGCGCCCGGCTTCCTCTGCAACACCGCAAGCGAAGCCCGATCGCGGCGTCATTCTCCTGACCGTCCGCGGCACGGCTGCGGAGGCGGCGCTCGGCCAGGCGACGGAGTTGCTCGGCCACGATCTCGCCGTGCACTTCAACGTGCGTGACGGCGGCGCCGCGCCGGCGAACCTCGTGACCGCAGCCGATTCCATCTGCGGAGCGAATCGCGACAACACGATCGCCACGGGGACGCTCGCGCAGAAGCGCACCGGCAGCATTCGCTCGCGCGTGCAAAGCACGTTCACGCTTCAAGTCTGGACCTGCTTCGGCGCCGTGCTCTACCAATCGACGCAGACGAACCCCGACATCGCAAAAGCGATCTCGGGCGCCGTGAGCGATTACATCACGAGCCACCCGGCAAACAGTTAGAGCCCGCCCTCGTCCAACAGCCCGGCGGGCGGGTCGATGACGATGCGGCGCTGCGCGATGTCGATCGAACGCACGATGGCCTCGACCATGGGAACCATCTTGCCGGCGATGACGAGCATGTCGCTTGCCGGATAGTGCTCGACCCGCTCGACCGCGCCGTACGCACGCCCGTCGGCGCCGCTGACCTCGCAACCGATGAGGTCAACGTCGAGAAATTCTCCGGCCTCGAGCGGCACCGAGGCCTTCGGGGCGAAGAGCGTCGCGCCGACGAAAGCGCTCGCCGTCTCGGGATCGCTCGCACCGGCGACGTGCAGGAGCAATCGTCCCTGATGCTCGCGCACGCTCTCGAGCCGCACCCGACCATTGCCCGCCGGCGTCGCGTACGCAAACTCCGCGCCGGGAACGAAGAGCGCTCTCGCCGCTTTCGACGGATCGCACTTCAACTCGCCGCGAATGCCGAAGCATCCGGTGATTCTGCCGATCGGCAGATCCTCAGGCGTCGGCGTCGAGCGGCTGCGCCGCCTCCTGCGTGTCGAGGATGTCAACGGCGACGCGGCTCTCGGCGGTGGCTCGCGCGATCGTGCGCAATGCCTGCGCGACGCGGCCGCTGCGCCCGATGACGCGACCGAGGTCCTCGGGGTCGACGATGAGTTCGATGACCGGCTGCCCTTCTTCGTCGGTGAACAACTCGACGTTCACGTCGTCCGGCTTGCCGACGAGACGCTTCGCGAGGAAGCCCAAGAGTTCGCTTGCGCGACGTGACGATGCCCATGGATCGTCGGGCCGGCTCGAACGCCTGCGCGCGGGCTCCGCGCCGTTGCGCCTCCCTCCGCTGCGCTGCGGCGCGCGCTCGCGTCGCTCGCGTTTCGGCTCTTCTTCCAGCTCGACCTCATCGATGATCGTCTCGCTCGAGGCGATGCGCCGGCCGGGCAGGCGCGATTGCCGCTCCCCCTCCGCCGACTCTTCACCGAAAAGGCCGAACTCGTCGTCAAACGCGCTCATGCTTTCGCCGCCTTCGGCGCGCGCTTCGTCTCTCGAATCGGTCCGCGCTCCATGACCCCCTTCTCTGCGAAGAGGCGGCGGACGGTCGGCGTGGGCTGAGCGCCCTTTGAAAGCCATTCCTTCGCCTTTGCCTCATCGACGACGAGCGTCTTCGGCTCCGTCCTCGGATTGTAGTGACCGAGGATTTCGATGAAGCGGCCGTCGCGCGGAGAGCGCGAATCCGCGACGACGAAGCGGTATGTCGGTTGTTTCTTCGCGCCCATGCGGCGCAATCTGATTTTTACCATCTTCCCTATTTCCCAAGAAAATGACGGCGTTTGCCGCCAAACTGTTTCATCATGCGGCGCGTCTCGTCGAACTGCCGCACCAATCGGTTCACCTCGGAGACCTGCGTTCCCGAGCCCACGGCGATCCGTTTACGGCGCGAGCCGTTCAAGAGCGCCGGATCGCGGCGCTCGCGGCGCGTCATCGAGCAAATGATCGCTTCGACTCTGTTCACCTCGGCCTCGGGCACCGTGAAGTCCTTCGGGAGCTTCTGCGAGAGCCCGGGGACCATCTTCAGCAACTCGCCCATCGAACCGATCTTGCGAACCTGACGGAGCTGATCGAGAAAATCATCGAGCGTGAACGCGTTGCGTAGGAATTTCTGCTCGAGCGAGCGCGCCTGCTCCTCGGAGTAGAGACTCTGCGTCTTCTCGATGAGCGTCATCGCGTCGCCCATGCCCAAGATGCGCGAGGCCATGCGGTCGGCATGGAACGGCTCGAGCGCCGAGACGCGTTCGCCGACGCCGACGAACTTGATCGGAGCGCCGATTGCGTCGAAGATCGAGAGCGCGGCGCCGCCGCGCGTGTCGCCGTCGAGCTTCGTCAAGATCACGCCCGTGACGCCGAGACGCTCGTGAAAACCCTTCGCGACCGCCGTCGCTTCCTGTCCGGTCATCGAATCGGCGACGAGAAGCACCTCGCACGGATTGATCGCGCTCTTCATGCGAGACAACTCATCCATCAGCGCATCGTCGATCTGCAGGCGGCCCGCAGTGTCGACGAGCACCGTGGAGAGGCCGATGCGCTTCGCCTCCGCGACGCCGTCGCGTGCGATCGCGACCGGGTCGCCCTGGCCGCGCTCGAAGACCGGCAGCTCGATTTGCTTGCCGAGCGCGCACAACTGATCGACTGCCGCGGGACGATAGACGTCGGCGGCGACGAGGAGCGAGCGCCGCCCCTGCTCCTTCAAGCGCAGCGCAAGCTTTGCGGCCTGCGTCGTCTTGCCGGAGCCTTGCAATCCGACGAGCATGATGACCGCGGGGGGGGCATCGCTGAAGTGCAGGCGTGCCTGCGCCGGATCCGCCGGTCCGAGCAGCGCCGTCAACTCGTCGTGAACGATCTTCACGATCGTTTGCCCCGGCGACAGCGAGGCCAGCACGTCGGCCCCGAGCGATTTCTCCTTCACGCGCGCGACGAATGCGCGCGCGGCCGGCAGCGAGACGTCGGCTTCGAGCAACGCGACGCGCACTTCGCGCATCGCTTCACCCAGATCGCTCTCCCCGATTCGTCCTCGACCGCTCAGGCGCGAGAAGATTGCGCCGAGCCGTTCGCTCAGCTGATCGAACACGTGGGTTCCCCGAGATGCACTATGTCGTTGCCGCGCTCTCGTCGATTCTCTTTACCGCATCGCCGACCGTCTTGATCTTCTCGGCTTCCTCGTCGGGAATGTCGATGTTGAACTCCGTCTCGAAGGCCATCACCAACTCGACCTGATCGAGCGAATCCGCGCCGAGATCGTCGGTGATCGACGCCTCGGACGTCACCTCCGCTTCGTCCACGCCGAGCTGTTCGACGATGATCTTCTTCACTTTTTCGAACGTCGTAGCCATGGCTCTCCCTTCACATCACGACCCCGCCGTCCACGACGATGGTCTGGCCGGTTATATATGCCGATGCACCCGAACACAGAAATGCGACGACACCGCTGACGTCCTCCGGGGTTCCGGGGCGACCGAGGGCGGCCTGCTTGACGAGCAGCTCTCTTACGGCTTCGGGCATCTTTTCAGTCATCGCCGTCTCGATCAGTCCGGGCGCGACGGCGTTGACTCTTATATTCCTTGAACCCAACTCCTTTGCCGCCGACTTGCACAGGCCGATCAGCCCGGCTTTCGTGGCAGCGTATGCGGCTTGGCCGGGGTTTCCTGTCAGGCCGACGATGCTGCTCACGAGGACGATGGCGCCGGCGCGCTGCTTCATCATCGGTTTCGCCACGGCGCCGCAAAGGTAGAACGCCGACTTCAGATTCACCTCGATGAGCCGATCGAGCACGTCGTCCTTCAGGCGAAGGAGCAGCGCGTCGACCGACTGCCCCGCGTTCGCGACGGCGGCATCGATCCGGCCGAAGCGCTCGACGGTCTCGTTCACGGCGGCCTCGACCGCATCGCGATCGGCGACGTCGGCGAGAATCACGTGCGCGGTTGCGCCGACCCGCGCGTTCGCGCAGAGCACCGCGGTCTCTTCGAGCGCCGTGCGATCGCGTCCGACGATCGCGACGTCGGCACCGCCCTTCGCAAACTCGATCGCGATCGCGCGGCCGATGCCGCGGCTCGCGCCGGTCACGAACGCCGCCTGCCCCGCAAAGCTCATACGCGGCTCTCCGCTTTGTCGTCGATCGCCCCGCGGAGCGATGCAATGCCCTGCAGATCGCTCACCCCGAGCGTGCGCGGCGCGTTCGGCAGTCGCCGCATGAGCGACGTGAGGACCGGGCTCGCCCCGAACTCGACGACGAGATCGGGCGCGGAGCGCAGCACGCACTCGGCGGTTTCATGCCAGCGCACTTCGTCGGTGATCGAGCGCACGAGGTTGCCCTTGATGCTCTCGACGTCGCGATAGGGCTTTCCGTCGACGTTCGAAACAACGTCGAACCGCGGGAGCGAGAAGTGCGCCGCCTCGATCGCCTTTGCAAACCGGGCGACTGCGGGACGCATGAGGTCGGAATGCCACGCACCTGAAACATTGAGCGGCACGACGCGTTTCGCACCCGCCTCGAGCAATGCGTCGCCCGCGGCCTGCACGGCACCGAGATCGCCGCTGATCACGATCTGCGTCGGCGAGTTGAAGTTCGCGAGTTGCAGACAGGCGTCGTGCTCGCGCTGCACCCGCTCGACGACGGGTCGCACGCGCTCCGCTTCGAGCCCGAGGATCGCCGCCATTCCGCCCGGAGCCGCACGTGCCGCTTCTTGCATCGCCTTCGCGCGCTCGTCGACGACGTGGAGCGCATCCTCGAACGAGAGCGCCCCTGCGATCGTGAGGCTGCAAAACTCCGCGAACGAATGGCCCGCGCTGACGACGACGTCGAGGTCGGGTTCGCAGGCCGCAAAGAGCGCGAGGTTCGTCGTGAAGATCGCGGGTTGGCTGAACTCGGTCTCGCGCAGTTGTTCTTCGGAGCCATCGCGTACGAGCGCAAGCAGATCGTAGCCGAGAACGCGTTGCGCGCGCTCGAAGATGTCGCGTGCAGCCGGAACGCGCGCGGCCACCTCGACGCCCATGCCGACGGCCTGCGAGCCTTGGCCGGGGAAAATCGCGGCGATCCTCGTCATGCGACGCTCCGGAGCGCGCTCCAACGCCAGACTACCGCGCCCCACGAGAGGCCCGCTCCAAAACCGACGAAGAGCACGACGTCTCCGTCCTGAACGCGTCCGGCTTCGACCGCCTCCGCGAGCGCCATCGGGATCGAAGCGGACGACGTGTTGCCGTACTCCTGAATGTTCACGAGCACTTTTTCGGGCGGCACTTCGAGGACCCGAACGGCGGCGTCAATGATGCGCCGATTCGCTTGGTGTGGGATTAGAAAGTTGATGTCGTGGCGAGTGAGCTCGGCCTTCGCAAGCGCGACGTCGGTGGCCGCGACCATGCTCGTGACGGCGAACTTGAAAACCTCGCGCCCTTCCATTTGGATGTACCCGAGCCCGGCGTCGACCGCCGCGTGATCGAAGGGCCTGCGCGAGCCGCCGGCTTCCTGAAAGAGGGTCTCGGGGCTCGAGCCGTCGGCGCCGAGTTCCGCCGAGAGGAAGCTGTCGGCGTCGGCGTCGCACGCCTCGAGCACGACCGCCCCCGCGCCGTCTCCAAAGAGGATCGCGGTCGAGCGGTCGTCCTTGTTCGTAATCTTCGAGAGCGTCTCGGCGCCGACGAGCAGGACGCGCCGATAGACGCCGCTGCGCACGAGCCCCGACGCGACGGTCAGGCCGTAGATGAAGCCGCTGCAGGCGATGGAGATGTCGAACGCGGGCTTTCCAACGGCGCCGAGCTTGGCGGCAACGATGCAGGCGGTCGCGGGGAAGATGTAATCCGGCGTTGCGGTTGCGACGACGAAGCAATCGATGTCGTCGGGGCGCAATCCGGCTCGCGCGAGCGCGCCGCGCGCCGCCACAATCGCAAGATCGCTCGTCGCCTCGTCATCAGCCGCCCAATGTCGCCGCTTCATGCCGGTGCGGGTGGTGATCCACTCGTCCGACGTGTCGAGCCATCGCTCGAAGTCTTCGTTGGTGACGATGCGGGCGGGTGCGTGTCGCGCGACGCCGGCGATCCTCACGCCCCGAAGCTGCAAGTCCAGAGGATCCTACGAAGGTCCTACGCGAGGTCGTCGGCGGGTTTGACGACCTGCCGGCCGGCGTACGTGCCGCAGTTCTCGCACGCGAAATGCGGGCGCTTCGGCTGCTTGCACTGCGGGCACTCGACCGTCGTCACCGGTTGCAGTTTCCAGTTGGCTGCGCGCCGGCTGCGCGTCTTGCTGCGCGGTGTCTTCCACTTTAAGTTAGCCACGTTCTTCTCCGTTTATGTATGCGAGCACGCGCCCGCGTTGAGATCGGCACCGCACGCCGGGCAGAGTCCCTTGCACTCCGTCGAGCACCTTACTCCCATCGGCAAGGCGCTCAAGACCACCTGCTGTGCCAGGTCGGCCACGTCCAGGCGATCTCCCACGAGCACGTTGCTATCGCCGAACGGATCCGCGGATCCGCCTGGCGATAGATCGAGGCGTTCGTCTACGTTGCCCTGGACGTCGAACTCGATCGGCGCGAGGCACGCATCGCAGACGCCGGCCGCATGCGCATCCACCGAGCCCTGCACTTCGAGGTCTCCGTCGGCAGGCCGTAGCCGCAGCCGCACGCGAGCCGGGCGCCCGAAAACGATTCCGTCAAAGGAGTCGATCGGCACCTCGTCCTCGACCTGCATGACTTGGTGGCTGCCGCTCAGCAGCCCGGTGATATCGACGGAATGACCGCGAACCATTGGCCATTCTAAGACCGTCGCCCCCTCTTGTCAAACGCAAGCATCGGCGTGAATGGCGGACGATGAGCTCGATATCCGCCGCCTCGCTTGCCGGGCAAGGGGTCCGCTACTCCGGCGCGATCTGGAACGCCGCCCGCGATCACGGCCTCGATCCGGCGCTCTTGGCCGCCGTCGCGGCTCAGGAGACCGGAGGTCCCGATACCAACGCGGGCCGGAACATCGTGGGCGACAGCGGCCACGGACACGGCCTCTTCCAGATCGACGACCGCTACCATGATTTCGCCCGGACGCCCGACGCGATGAATCCGGCTCGCAACGCCGAGTACGCCGCGGGCATGCTCTCGGGGCTGATCCAGCGCTACGGGAGCATTCATCGAGCGCTCAGCGCGTACAACGCGGGCGATCCGAACGCGGAGGGCACCGCGACGCGCTGGAGCGACGGCACCGAGCTCGGCTATGCCGATTCCGTCCTCCGCCATGAGGCGCTCATCACCGGCCATTCGCCGGAGGACGCCGCGCGCGACGAACTCGGCTCGGCCGTCGCCTCGATTGCGGGGCCGACCGCGCAGGCGGCTTCCCTGCCGCTCTCGCTTCCGCAAGCCGCGCACGTCCGCAGCTTCCGCGACCTCGTGNNAACGATGTCATTCCTACTCCCGCTCGCCGCCGGCGCCGGCAGCTCTCTACTCGGCGGTCTGCTCGGCAATGCATCCGCGTCGGCCGAGAACTCCGAGATGAACGCGATCAACTCCCAAGACGAGAACTTCCAGCTCGGCCTTTACGCATCGCAGATCGCAAATCAGGAGCAGCTCTCGCTGCAGTCCACGGCGTTCGACCAGATGATGGACGAGCGCTCGGAGAACATGCGCGAGATCAATACGCTGCGCAACGTCGACATGGCAGAGCGTAAAGCCGACGACGACATCACGAAGAAGTTTATCCAGACGATCACGCAATGACCGCGCCGGTGCGCCCCCGCACCGCTCAGGACGCGGTGGCCGCGCAGCACGCGGCGTTCGACGAGCAGCAAGCGGAGCACGCCGAGTTGCTCCGCGAGCTCGACGCGCTCGAGACGCTGATGCTCGCTCAGCTCAAGAACGAGGACGAGATCATGAAGAAATGGATCGCGCTGATCTGACTTGGGAGCGGCGACGAAGTCTTAGGCGACGGCGAGGGCGAGTGAGGGCTGCTGTTTCGCCGCTTCGTTCACCGCGACGTGGCGCAGCCACGAGTTCGGGAAACGGTCGAGCGTCGATTCGACGTAGTCGCTCTCGGTTGCATTGAGATTTCCGCGCGCGAGGAGCGTCAACACGGCGCGCCATTCGAAACCGATGCGGCGGTAGATCGCGTACGCGCGAGTAAAGTGCTCCATCGCGGCCGCGTGGTTGCCCAAGCTCTTCTCGAGCGATGCGGCGGTGAAAGACTCCCACGCCGCAATGTGCGGTTCGGTCGGCCACATGAGCAGCGGCTCGGTCGGCTTGAGCGAGGTATAACGCTTCCAGCAGCGCTGCGCTTCGATCGGACGCCGCTCCGCATGGAGGTTCGCAAGATAGAGCAGCGCCATGCGCCCGTCATCGGTGCACGCATCCCAGTCGATTCGCGACGCCATCTCGAGGGCTTCGTCCGCGAGCGCCCAGCCGTTGAGCGCTTCACCGAGAACGAGCGAAAGATAGGCGCGGTCGCACATCGCGCTCGCCCGGAACGCCTCCGAGACGCCGAACGACGCCGCCTCGTTGAACTGGCGCAGCGCGAGCGTGTAATCGCCTTCGATTGCGGTGAACCACGCCGACGCGCGCGTCATGTGGAAGCGCGAGAGTTCGAGATGTGGCGTCCACTCGATTTGGCTCATGCGCCGAAGCACGCGCTCCATGAGCGACGAGATGCGCATCTCGCGCGAGAGCACGGACGCGGCGCGCAGCGAGGAGCATTCCTCCATGAGATCGCCGCCGGATTGCAGCGCAGCTCGCTCGAAGCAGCGGACCGCCGCAGTGAAATCTCCGTGACGCGACGCGATGAACCCGCGAAGGCTCTCAGCGAGGTGGGAGTTCGGTCCGAAGTCGCCCTCGGAAAGAATCGCCCCGGCCTCGTCGGTCCGGCGGAACATCCAGTGTGTGAGCGCTTGCGTGTAGCGTGCCTCCGAGCGCTCCTCCGCGGTCTTGGCGGTCGCGAGCGCCTGCTCCAGGAACGGCTGCGCCTCCGCGTCGCGGCCTTGCCGCGCGAGCGTACCGCCGAGGAGGGCGAGGGTCATCGATCGGCGCCGGCCGGGGGACTTCCGAAGGAGCTGCTCCGCGTCGGGCAGACGCTTCATTCGGATGTAGGCGCGCGCGAGCAGTTGGTCGCGCTCGATGCTCGGGCGCCCCTGCAATAGGGAAACGCACGCGTCGAGATCGGCGCGCTCGTAGGCCTCGTAGGCGTCGCTCAGAGCTGGGGCGACGGCAATGGCAGGGGGCACGACCCGACACGCTTACACGGGGCCGCTCCCTCTCCCTTCGGAAGGAGTACCCTAGCTGGCGATGGGGTGGCTGGAAGAGGGGCTGACGAGGACGCTATGCGGGGCCGCCGGGGCCGAGAGGGGGCCGCCGATGCTATCCATCGTATGGGCGAGCGGGCCGCCGATGCTGTCCATAGGCTGGACGCTAAACGCGAGGAGCAACAGGAACACGAACATGCTTTAACGCTAGTGCACGTGCTCCGGCGTGCATAGTGCCGCTGCGTAAGGATACGGTATGGTGCGTGTAAGGATATCGTTTGCGCGAGTGGTATACTCGTGAATCGCGGGCCGTTAGCTCAGCTGGTTAGAGCGCATGCTTGATAAGCATGAGGTCCCTGGTTCGATCCCAGGACGGCCCACCAGCTGAACACCTTATTTTACAGGCTTTTTTGCGCCGTGCTGTGACGAGCCTTCGTCCGCTGCCAGTCTTGACCCCCACGGTGACCCCCACTGCCCTTCCTCAGTTGAGCGATCCTTCTGAGCACATGCCCGTCCCCGTCGATCGCAGCGGCGAATTGACAACGGAAAATCACAATAGCTGTTGGACCAACGACGGGATACATCGGCAACAGCCTGATGTCGCCTCCGGCGACGCTAGTGGCAAGTAATACAAGACCTGCAACGGCGTCTCAGCGTAATGGGATAGGAGTTAGGCGAACCAAGACGCGACACCCAAGAATCCTTGCAGCTACGCGCTTTTCAGCCTCGCAGCCCAGAGTTCGCCTCCTGTCCGCTAAGCCCGCAACGCGAAGCGCTCTAAGTGCTTAGCGAATCGCAGCTGCGCAACGCCGTGCAGCGTGGCGCGCCGAGGGCGAGGGGCGGACTACAGTGGGAACTCATCGTGGACGCTGCTGTAACAAACAAGCCCGGCTGCGCCAGCGGTGCCCGCGAATCCGTAGGCGCCGTCGGGCTTGCGGATGACTGTGACGGGCCATGTCCGGTTCGGATATTTCGTGATGCAAGCGACCCATTCTAACCGCGCGACGTCGTAGGCGTGCGGCGGAATTGCGAAGGAGTACTTGCGATTGATCTCTGCCTGGGGCTGAACGTCGTAGGCCTCGGCGGCCGCGGTTCCATGAAACGGTGGAAACGTGTGGACGTACGAATAGAGCAGCGTTGACGATGTTTCAGGTAACGAGCGATTGAACACGCCGAAGCCGTTTTCCAGCGGCACGCCCCACTCGCGGGGCGTCGCGCCGAAGCGGACGCCGTACACGCTGACGATCGCTCCGGCGATGTAAAGCGTCTGACTTCCGACGTTCTTCGAGACGAAGTCGGCCCGTACGAGTTCTGCACCGCTCGGGAGCGATTGATGATCGACGTTCCAAACCGAGAATATCTCGGGCGATTCACGCGCGGGCTTGATCTGCTCTTGATACACGAAGACGTACAGCGCCCAGATTGCTGCAACGGCGAGCGCAGTGATCTCGCTGACGTGGCGCCAGTGCTCAACCTTGGAGGGATGCGTAAAGACGTGACGTTGCGGAACGCCGGAATCGCCCATGCGCGACGCTATTCGCCAGTCCCCAAGCCACTCCGCCTGCACGGAATCGCGCCTCGCACCAAAGCGCGAGGCCTTCTTAGCGATCTAAGCGCCTAGCGGATCGCAGCTGCGCAGCGCCGTGCGGCGCGGCACGCCGGTCGCGTCGGTGCCGAGGCGACTAGCAAGCTTACGGCTTGAAATCTGCCTCAGGCATCGAGGCGGGAAACGCGATGTCGCCAAGATCGGACGCGACGTGATTCGGGTGCGGGCCGAACGCGGAACCTGCCGGCGCGTCGGCCTCAATATGAACGATGCTCCAGACCGGCGGGTCGCCGCGCGGACCGAAACGGTAATCGACGGTTCCCCACCGTCCGTTCCCGAAATCGTGCGCGTAGATCAAGCGAATCACGCTTCCCGTCGTCTCGTCGACCCATAGATCCCGTAACGCGTACAGCTGCGGATTCAAGAGCGGGTGCAGCTCGAGACGATAGCACGCATGCCCCGCAAGCTGCTCGACGCCGACGAGGCTGATGACGTACGCGCGCGCCACCGCCGTCGCAACCGCGATCGTCGGTACGAGCGGATCCGGTGCCAGGTTCGGCGGCACGCGCGGCGCGAAACCGCCCGGCTCCCGCGGAAGGGCTCGATAGAATCCAAGTGGCGTTCCGTCGGAGGTTCGAAGCGTGAACTGTATGACGTCGCCCGCGTTACAACGATCGCTCAGATACGTTTGCGCGCAGGCGATCCGGAAGGATTCGTACGGCGGAGCGGCGCGTTGCACCCAAACCATTTGGGCGCGTGTGAAGACTGTTTCCGCAGGCGGCAGAACTGGCGCGTTACACCTTTAGCTCGACTTTTTCGAGCGCGCCGGCAGTCGGGACGACGTGTTTGTTCAAGCGCAGCTCCTCCGGTTCGAATCCGAACGCGAGCCCCAACAGTTGTGGCAAATGGAAGATCGGNNCCCTTCTCCTTGGCTTCGAGAATGTGGCTGCCGCCCATGGCGAGCGATTTCTCTCGATTGAACGTGAGCATCGGGAAGCCGCAGCATTTCGTCGAGCCGCGGTACTCGACCGGCTCCGCACCGAGCAAGGCGATGAGCTGCTCGAGATAGGTCTTGCGCTCCGGTCGCTCGCGCAATCCCAAGTACTCTTCGGGGCGCAGAATGTAGCAGCCGTAGAACGGTGCGATCTTCAAACCCGTGAGCTTGCGTTTGATCGCCCCGCGAATTTTATCGAGGCCGATATCTTCGAAGAGCATCCACAGCAGGTGCTTGACCTTCGTCTTGCCGCCGTAGCGATAGCCCTGGTCGCCGATCGTCGCGTTGACTTTGTCGAGGCGTTTCGAATCGTTGATGAGATGATAGTTATGATTCGAGAGCACGCCTTGGCAGGTGCTGCAGATCGTCATGAGATCGGCGTTCATGCTCTCGGCCATCGCGAGCGTCAAGCCGTTCAGCGCGTCGGCGAGATCCGGATTCTGCTCCGAGAGGACGCCCGCGCCCGTGCACGGCGCCTCGGTGAGTTCTTCGAGCTCGATTCCGAGCGGCTCCGCCACGGCTTTCATCGAGACGTACAACTCTGGGCACGCGCCTTTCGAGACGCACCCGGGATAGAACGCAACCTTCACTTGAATCGCCCTCCGACGCGCTGGAATATCGTTTTGATGCGTTGCACGCCCGGGATTGCCCGGTGGATGATCGGCGGCAGCTTTCCCGCGCGCATCAAATTGAACGCGGAAGGCAGCGTGCGTAGCTGGCCGATGATATTAAACAGACCCGTCGACTTCGGCATCAAGGTCAACTCGTTGAGGCGGCCGCTATCCCGCACCGATTCCGCGAAGGCATCGGCGTGGCGCGTGCCCGCATTGCCCGTGAAGCCCGCGTCGACGGCCATCTTGCGCAGTTTGAGGATCTGCTCGAGCGGCGCAACGCCCTTCGGACACTGCGTCACGCACTCGTAGCAGTGCGTGCAGTCCCAGATGCCGCCGTCGCCGCTGTAGGCCGCGAGGCGTTCTTTCGTTGCGGCGTCTCGCGGGTCGCCCGTATATCGGTAGGCCTTCGCGAGCGCGTGCGGGCCGAGGAAGTTCTCGTTGATCGCGTACGACTCGCAATCCATCAGGCAGCAGCCGCAACTGATGCAGCTCACCTCCTGAATGAGTTCGTCCATCGCGGCGTTCGGCACGCGGTACTCCTCGCGCGGCCCAGGCACCGGCTGCTTTGGTTCGAGCCACGGCTTTACCGCCAAGTGTTTCTTCCAGAGGGGACCCATGTCCCAAATCAAGTCGCGAACGACCGGCATCGACGGCGGCGACTCGACGCGCGTCTTGCCGTTCTTCGTAAAATCGCTCAACTTGCTCTTGCACGCGAGATGCGAGTGGCCGTTGACCCACATCGCGCACGAGCCGCAGATCGCGCTGCGGCAGGCGCAGCGCACGGCGAGCGATTCGTCCTGGTATTCGCGGATCGCGATCAGCGCATCGAGCACGACCGCATGCTCGGGGAGATCGACGGTGTACGTCTGGTAGCGTCGCGGCGGCGACTTGTCCCAGGGCGGCGGGAACGACTCCTCGCGCGAGGCGGAATCCGCATACGTGCCGTCCGGGCTGTAGCGGCCGACTTCAATCGTAAACTGCATTAGTACGAACGAACCTCCGGTTGCCACCGTGTGATCGTGACGGGAAGATATGAGACTTCGGGCTCGGAGCCGGGGCGGTATGTCAGCAGGATGTGCTTCAGCCACTCGGCATCGTTGCGCTCCGGGTAATCGGTGCGCGCCTGCGCGCCGCGGCTCTCTTTGCGGATCATCGCGTCGCGAATGATCGTCTCGGCGCAGTCGAGCATGAAGCCCAACTCGAGCACGAACTCCAACGCCTGGTTAAAGACGCGCCCCTTGTCTCCCACGGAGATGGTTTCGTAGCGGGTGCGTAACTCCGCGAGCTGCTGCAGGCCTGTCCGCAGGCCGGCTTCGTCACGGTAGACGCCGACGTATCGGTCCATCATCGTAGCGAGGTCGAGGCGGAGGCGCGCGTGCGTTTCGCCGCGGTACGGACGCGCGAGCAGCGCGTTGAGCCGGTCTTGCTCCGCTCGCAGCAACGCTTC
>PKZD01000061.1 GCA_003133745.1 Candidatus Tyrphobacter aquilonaris | reverse complement strand
GCGCTGAATGTAGCGTCCGTACGCATTTAGTGCGGGAACCTGCGTATGGCACAGACTGCACGAAACGCCATAGGCCTGTGCAAACGGCGGCATCGCCTGCGCTCGGGGCACCTCTTTCGGTGAGAACCACACGAGCGCTACGAATGTCGCAGCCGACGCCACGAATGCCGCCGCCCGCGCGTTCGCTCTCACGGCACGACGTGAACCGTGAGCGTCATGTTCGCGTGACCCGCACCGCAAACGATCGTGCAGTGGAGAACGTACGTGCCCGCCTTGCTCGGCGTCACCGATACCGTCTTCCACGAACCCGGTGTAATCGCCGTTTGCGGGATACCGAGGTCACTGGATTGCAGGCCGTGCACTCCTTCGGTTGACGTAAGCCGTAGCGTTGTCGCCTGGCCGACATGCAGCTCAATGGCCGACGGAGTAAACTTCCAGTTCGATGCGACGATATCGATGCTCGGATGCGCCGATGCCGGCAAAACCGCAAGGCTCAATGCGATGAAGGCCGTAACCAGAGCGGCGCGTACCACAGGACTGTTTCTCATGTATTTTGCTTCCTCTAAGTTACGCGTTCCATCTGATCCGCAATCGCACCTTTGTCGGTCCCCTGGCGCTCCTCTGCCGCTATTGCTTGGCAGCACCATACCAACGTATCTGGCGGTGCATCGCGAAGCCCTGGCACTGCCGGTCCGAGAGGACTCGCGCGTCGAAGTTGCCACCCCAACAGGCATTTTAGGACTCCTATCCCGCACCGCCGCATAACTCCTCGTGGAGGTGTGAGTGAGCACCCTGTGGGAAGAGCATCCTCTCTACGCTACGTGAGCGTGGCCTTTGGTATCTCTGGAGGGTCATCATGAAACGTTTCCCGTTTGCCGCGCTCGGCGCCTTAGGCATCGCGCTCGCGCTTCTCTTGACCGCTTGTAGGTCCAGCGGTACAGCATTCAATCCGCCGAGCGTGCTTCTGCCGCAGAAGCTTTTCGTCGGGAATATTGGCACCAACACCGTCACGGAGTATGCGCCGCCATACACCGGAGCGCCGACGACGACTGTCTCGACCGATGTGGACGGTCCCCTCGGTCTGGTACTCAATTCCTCTGGCGATCTTTTCGTCGCGAACTATTCCAACAATACGGTGACGGAGTACGCGCCTCCGTACACCGCCGCACCGACGGCGACCTTTTCGGCAGACATGGACGCCCCCAATGGTTTGGTATTTGACTCCTCCGGCGATCTCTTCGTCGCAAACTTTAACAACAACACCGTCACCGAATACGCGTCGCCGTACACGGGCGCGCCGATAACGACCATTACGAACTCCATAAATGGCCCGTGTCGCCCGGCAATCAACTCCTCAGGCGATCTCTTCGTTGCGAACGATGGCAACAACACCGTAACGGAGTATGCGCCGCCGTACACCGGAGCGCCGATGGCGACCGTCTCAACCGACGTGTCTGCGCCTGAGGGTGTGGCAGTCAACTCTTCTGGCGACCTCTTCGTGGCGGATAGTGGCAACAACACCGTGACGGAGTACGCGCCGCCGTACACCGGAGCGCCGACAACGACCGTTTCAACCGATCTAAACGACCCCGTTGATGTCGTGCTGGATTCAGCCCACGATCTCTTCGTTGCGAATCTTGGAAACAGTACCGTGACGGAGTACGCGTCGCCGTATACGGGCTCGCCGATAGCAACCATCTCAACTGATGTCAGCGGGCCCTTTAGTCTGGCGATATCGAAGTAGTAGCGCTGCAATGAGGTAAGGGGAGCGCCTGTCCCTCGCCCTCGGCGCGCCACGCCGCAATGCGCTGCGAAGCTGCGATCGGCTTTGCGCTAAGCGCTTAGATTGCTACGAGGCCTCACACTCCGACTCCAAGCGCCTCGCGAGGGGTGTCTCGTCTTGGATTGCTTTAACTCCTCTCCCGCACCGCCGCATAACGCCCCGTGTCATCCTGAGCGTAGCGAGCGCTAGCGAGCGAAGTCGAAGGACAAGTTCCCTAAGCACGGCTAGCCGCGCCGACATCGTGGACATCCAGCGCCGTGTAACGTGGCGCGCAGAAGGCGAGGGTTGCTGGACCCTCACTCCGCGCTACTGGAGCCAGCTATTCCGCGCTGCCCGTCGGTTGCGCGCGAGTGCTGCCAACCGGCTCTCTCAGCACGATCTGGGCGAGTCTTAGGACGGGGCTGGGGCAGGTGCGGCTGGAGCCGCGCTTGCAGGCGACGTTACCATTGTGGTGCCCGTCCGTGCCCACGGACGCCACCATACGACTGCGATGACGACGATCGCGACGATTACGACGATCGCCACCATAGCAACTGAAGAGCTTCCGCCATTGCCGCTAGGCCGCTGCTCACTCATTTTCACGCTCCCTGGCTTGAAGTGTAAAGGGATGCTTTCCCTGAATGCGCCCCCGCAAAACGAGGGGCGCTTCGCGCGAAGACCGGCCATCCTCGCTAGTGACGCCGCTTGTGAGACTCGACTCCGATCAACCGCAGTTCGAATGTCCGCTATCTACCGCAGGCAGTCATAGCCCGGCTAAGAGCGTGTTGGCGGGCCCGCGAACGTCGAAGCCTCGCATCAAAGCGCGAGGTGTCTTAGCGATCTAAGTTCTAAGCGCTTAGCGAATCGCAACTGCGCAGCGCCGTGCGGTGTGGCGCGCAGAGGGCGAGGGAGGGTTTTCGCGAGTGATGCGGAGATGATTTCGCATGACGATCACTCACATCGCCTTCGTTATGTATCCTGTTACGGATATGGAGCGCGCAGCCTCATTTTATCGTGAAGTCTTTGGTCTGAGACAGACCCCTGCAGTGGGAGAAGCCGGGGCTGCGAACCAGTGGGTAGAGTTCGACAGTGGCGGCGCTACATTCGGCATTGGCAACTTCGAAGAAGCAGGGACGCCGGGAGCGGCCCAATCGCTTGCGCTTGAAGTTGATGACCTGTCATCCTTCCGGTCAATGCTTGCGAAGCGAGGCATCGAATCAAGTGAACCCTACGAAACGTCAATCTGTTGGATTTCCGCAGTAGGCGATCCTGACGGAAACCGCTTCTATCTGAACCAATCAAAAGCAGGCTAGATGCTTGTACTCGGCTACTCGACTTCGGAGAGCCAACTCAGGTCAGATTTGGTTCCTTACATTGCGTCTCACTGGTTTATGATTAGCACGTCCGCTGGATCGTCGACGCCGGCTGTCATTGTCACTATTGGGTTGCCGGTGTACGGCGGCGCGTACTCAGTCACAGTGTCGCCAGCGTAGTTAGCGACGAAGAGGTCGCCCGAAGAATCCAGGGTAACGCCCCAGGGTCGATCGAGGCCCGTCGCCACGGTGGCAATGGGCGACCCGCTATACGGTGATGGCGGCGCATACTCCGTCACGGTGTTGTTTGCGAAGTTGGCGACAAGAAGAACTTGCGATGAAGACCTACCCGGCGGGGTAAGCGCCCCGCCGCCTGAAGCGCATGCGGTCAGGACTAACATCAGCGCAGCGCCGGCTCTTCGAAGCGATAAGAGTGCGAAGCTCACGATGGCCTCCAGATGCGGCAACGAACACGCGAAAATAGCATGGCGAATCCTCCGCTCGGTCGATGACGCGCTCTATCGCCGAGCAGCCTGATTTCTGCGCTCTCGCCCCTAGCCCCGCTCGGCGGTCAGGGAGCGTTTTCGGCCCGCGGGGAGGCAGGCGATTTCTCCATCGAAGAATAGTTCTAGCCTCAGCATGTTCACGCGTGACGAACTGAGGAACATCCCGCTGTTCGCGGGCCTCGCTGACAAAGATCTCGACTACCTCGCTTCAACAAGCGCCGACATGCGCTTGTCACCCGGCGACTACGTCATCTGCGAGGGCGATTCGCACCGCGAATTCTTCGTGGTCATCGAAGGCCGAATGGAGGGGACCAAAAACAGCAACGGCGGCGAGCAGGTTTTCGGGACGCGCACTCCTGGCGACACGTTCGGCGAGGTTTCGGTCATTCTCGACACGCCCTCATTCGTCAACTTCCGCGCTGCGGAGGCCTCGCGCGTCATGCGCATCGATCTCAAGGACTTTCGAGCGATCTCGGCCTCGGCGCCACAAGTGTTCGCGTCCGTGACCGCGACAGCGCTAGAACGCGTCGAGGGCTTGCAAGAACTGGCGGCGGCGCCGTCTTCGCCAATAACGATCATCGCGCCGCAGTGGGACGAAGCCGCTCGCGAGATTCGTGGATTCTTGCAGCGCAATTCGGTCGACTTCATCTCGGCTGCGCCCGAAGATTCGGAAGGCCTGACCGGCGGTCAGCAGTTTCCGCTTGTACGCTTGCGCGACGGGAGCGTCCTAAGCGCGCCCACAATTCGGGACATCGCCGTAGCTATCGGCCTCTGTGTTTTCCCGCCGGCCCGAACGTACGATGTTGCCATCGTCGGCGGCGGCCCGGCCGGACTCGCCGCCGCAGTTTACGGTGCTTCCGAAGGTTTGAGCACGATTCTCCTCGAGCGCGAAGCGCCCGGCGGTCAGGCCGGCACGTCGTCGCGGATCGAGAACTACCTGGGATTCCCTTTCGGCATCTCGGGTGACGAGCTCGCGCATCGCGCGTTGCAACAAGGTACGCGTCTCGGCGCGACGATCGTGGTCACCCGCAGCGTCGATGGTATCGATGTCGACAAGCGAACGCTGACACTCGATGGCGGGGATGTCATCTATGCCAAGGCGATTTTGCTCACGACCGGAGTGTCGTGGCGTCGACTCGACATCGCGTCGTTGGAACGCCTGCGGGGCAGGGGCGTTTATTACGGGGCGGCACCGGGAGAAGTAAAGTCGGTCCAAGGCCAGGACGTCTACCTCGTCGGCGGCGGCAACTCTGCGGGTCAGGCAGCGATCAACTTTTCGAATTACGCGAAGTCCGTCACGATTCTGGTGCGCGGAGACTCGCTTGCCGGCAGCATGTCGCATTATCTCATCGAGCAGCTGAATACGAAACCGAATGTCCGGGTTGAAACCCACGCCGAAGTCACCGATGGGTACGGCACCGATCGTCTCGAGGGAATTGTCGTCACGAACAACGCGAGCGGGGAACGGATGTCCAAGGCGGCGGCGGCGCTGTTCATTCTTATCGGCGCTGATGCGCAGAGTGAATGGTTGCCCGCCGCGATTGCCCGCGATGCGCGCGGTTATATTCTGACGGGACGCGATGCCTTGAAAGCCGGCGGCTGGCCGCTCGAACGCTATCCGTATATCCTCGAGACGAGCGTTCCGGGTATTTTCGCGGCAGGCGACGTGCGCAGTGATTCAATCAAACGCGTGGCCGCGGGCGTCGGTGAAGGCAGTATGACGATCGCCTTCGTTCATCAGTACCTCAAATATGCGTCGGAAACCAATCACGACGCCGCGCCGCCGTCGGCACGCGGGTAGCCCCACCAGTCCTGCTCGCGGAAATGCCGCTAGCGTTGCGCCAGATTGAAAACCAATCCAAAAGGATCGCGAAGATAGCATCGCGGGACGGCAGCATTTTCCTCGACGACGGAGCACCCTTGCGCCAGCAGTAATTGCTTCATCTCATCCATGTTCTCCGCCTCAAAATCGAAAACTGGCCCGTTGGCTTCGCCCAGCTCAAAATACAAGATGAAGCTGCCGGTATCGAACCCAACCAATCGTTCGGCGTCGGCCACAGTCGCAAAGCCGAGCTTCCCGTGATAATGGGCCTTCGCGCCCGCGAGATCGTTGGTGCGGAGAATCACATCTCTGGTGGATGTCATGGCTGAACCCCTTCTAGGTATGATTTGTGATTTCGCGTTAGCGCGATTTCCGTTTCTTCGCCGAGCCCTTTGCTTTCGCGGCGTCATAAGCCGCGGCTTCTTTCACGAGCGCCTTCAGCGCACGCTCGCTGATCTTGTCGCCCTCGAAGATATCGATCGCTCGCCACTGCTTTCCGCCGAGACCAGCGTTGAAAAGCTTCTCCGGATCGCGAAGCGCCGCGCCGTGAGCGAAGGTGATTTTTACCTTACCCTTGTGCGGATTCATGATGCAGAGCACGCTGTTCTTCGAGTACGTCGGCGTGCCCATCCACTTCCACTCTTCGGCGATGTCGGGATCGGCGCTCAATATCACCTTTCGAAGTTTCGCAATCATCGCGCCACGAAAGTCTGCAGTATCGCGAATCAGTTTGTCGACCTGCTTGGACGCATTCATGGTCGATTGCTCCTCTCAGCGCCTCGGCGTATCCTTCAGCTACAACGCTCGCCCGAGGAGTCCGCGAGCGGGCTCGCGACTACACATTTTCATGTGGAGAGGGTGCAAGTGAGCAGGCTAGGGAAGGCAGTCTCTTCGCGCATGTGAGCGTCGCTTTTGTCGTCTCTGGAGGATCATTATGAAACGTTTCCCGTTTGCCGCGCTCGGCGCCACCGGCGTCGCGCTCATGCTACTCCTGACCGCCTGTACGTCCACGAACGACATCCCGAACGTGCATCTGCTGACCTTTAAGCATATGTACGTCTCGAATGACAGCGGCAGCGGCGTCATTTACGTCTACAACCTTCCGGTCACGTCATCGAGCACGCCGGTGGCAACCGTTAGCGCTGGAAGCGATGACCCCCGCGAACTCTTCGTCGACTCCAGTGGCAGGCTCTTCGTGCCCGAGCTCAACAGCTCGACCGTTCAAGTCTACAGTTTGCCGCTGACGGCATCGAGTACACCGGCGTTCAATCTCACGACCTCGCAGCCCGAGCCCGAGTCGGTCGCCCAGGATGCTGCCGGTAACATCTATGTGGCCGATATCCGCTCGGGAGGCTACATCGACGTCTTCCACGGCCCGGTGAACGGAGCCGCCTCGCCGAGCGCGACGATCTCGAACAACGCCGTCGGCAGCACTGGGCTGGAATATCCCTACGGCATCGCGATCGCGCCCAACGGCGATCTCTATGCGTCGGATACCGACGACATCAACCAGTTCACGCCGCCCTTTACCGCATCGAGCGTCCCATCTGCAAGCGTGGCGCCAAATGACGACAACTACGGCTTGCGCGTCGACTCGAACAATCGCGTCTTCGTGGCCAATGCAAGTGCGACCGGTGTCCTCAATGTTTACACACAACCGGTTACGAACAGCAGCACCCCGGCATTCAACATCAACGTCAGCGGGGCACCTCTCCTCGGCTTGGCCTTCGACGGTTCGGGGAACCTCTGGACGGTCGACGGCAACGGCGTCGTCTGGGAGATCAAGTCCCCGATCACCTCATCGAGCACCGCGACGCAAGTCCTCACGGGAACGGGCGGCTACGGCATCGTCTTCGGCCCGTAGACGACGCTGCACTCGGCCTGCTCCTTCCATCTTTGAACGTTTGCTTCAGAGGCGGCAAGGGCAACCATCGCCGATGCGTTTTCGAGACTGAATATCTCGGGCTCGCGCATCACTTTGGCGCAACGCTGGTCAAGTACGAGGCAAAGAAGGGCCCATGATCACGAACGATAGGCCCAACAATTTCAACGACTACATGCGGCGTTTTCCAAAAGCAGTGCAGCAACGCTTGCGAACGATGCGTGCGGCCATTCGAAAGGCCGCGCCCAAGGCGGAGGAGACGATCAGTTACGGTGTCCCGGCATTCAAGCTCGATCGTATCCTCGTTTGGTTTGCGGCACACACGAACCACATCGGCTTCTATCCAGGTGCTTCTGGGATTGCTGCGTTCAAGAAGGAGCTGTCGGCGTACAAATCCGCCAAAGGTTCGGTGCAATTCCCTTACGACGAGCCATTGCCATTGGCGCTGGTCGCGCGGATCGTGACGTTTCGGGTTGGCGAGCGCCTCGCAAAGAAAAAGAAAAAGTAGCCGCCTAAACCGGACGCGTGCGCCGCAGCGGCACGATGAGTCCTCTTCGCTTCGCATACATGAGAAGTGCCAGGGCTGCAACCACGCACGTGACGATTGCCGGAAGACCCGCTTCGGGTCCGAAGCTTCCGCCTGTCAGCAGGGCCGGGCCGGTGACGTGCGCCTCGATTGCGCTTTTGAGAAACGTATGACCGGAGACTTGCGTGCCGAAGATCGGACCTTCGAAGAAGTTCCAAGCGAAGTGCAGCCCGATCGGAAGCCACAGATTCTTCGTGACGACGAACGCTGCCGCGAGAAGCACTCCAGCTTCCAACGCTATGGCGAGCGTCGAAACCCACGTCGCACCGGGGTTGGCGGCATGGATCGCGCCGAACATCACTGCCGAAATCAGCAGGCCACTCCACGTTCCTGCCCACTCCTCGACTAACCGAAAGACGACTCCGCGGAAAAGCAGTTCTTCGGTAATCGCTGCCGCCGCGAGCAAGAGCGCTGCAATCGCAACATCCGGCGTCACGTGGATTGCGCTCACGCGGTACCATCCGCCGAGCTCGAGTTCGAATATGACGCAGGAAAACAGCACTGCTCCCAATGCGACACCCAACGCTAAATCACGGATTGCCTTTCGAGGGTCGAAGCCGATCGCGGCCGGAGGCCGGCCCGTCGCGAGGCGCTCAACAAGAATCAATAAGGCGAGGAGCAGCACCGCCGTGATCCAATTGATCGCGATAGTCCACCATATCGAATCGGCAGCACGCGGCGTGTGCACGGCAATCAATACAACCGATAGCAACGCTCCCCACGTAATGACGATCAATACGAGCCGAACCAACGGAAAAGCGAAGAACCGTCTCATCGCATTATGTACGCGGTCCGCGCAGCGGAGGTTTCAAGTGGAGGGAAGAACGATGTGTAGCCTTTAATGCTCTGCATAGCCTATTGTGGGCAAGAAGGAGAGGGCTCGGTGAAACTCAGGGCAAGCAAGCTCAAAGCGCTGTTCGTATTGGCCGCGGTCGCAATTGCAGTCCTTTCGGGTTGCAAGTCATCGGGAACGACATACAATCCGCCCGGAGGGGTCAGCAGCGCGGCAGCGTTGCTCTTCGTCGCGAATAACTCTTCGGATACCATTTACGCCTCGCCCTTCACCGGTTCGCCGACCACCCTCAGCAACGGCAACGCCGTCACCGTACCGCTGATCTTGAGCGCGAGCGGCACGCTCTTTGCCGGAAACTGCGGTGTTGGTTGCGGCGGCAGCGGAACCTCCAACGTGGAGGTCTACGCGCCTCCGTACACGGGCACGCCGACCACGATCACCAACGGTATCAACGGCCCTTGGGCTTTCGCGTTGAATCCCGCAAACGGCAACCTGTTCGTCGCCAACTGCGGCTCGTGCACGGGAGTCGGCACCGATAGCGTTACGGAGTACGCTCCGCCGTACACCGGGGCGCCCGTTGCCACGATCACGACCGCTGTCAACGCGCCCCTCTCACTCGCCCTCGATTCTTCCGGTAACCTGTTCGTTGCGAACTGCGGTTTACCGTGCCTTGGCACGGGAACCGGAGCGGTGGACGAGTACGCACCGCCGTATACGGGGGCACCGACTGCGATCACGAACGCCGTCAACGGTCCGACGGGCATTAACTTGACATCGACCGGCAATCTGTTCGTGGTGAACTACGGCAACCAGACGGTCACGCAGTACGCACCGCCATACACCGGCGCGCCCGCAAAGACGCTCACCTCCGGCATGAATGCGCCCGTCATCGCGGCGCTTGACAGATCCGGCGATCTCTTCGTCGCGAACTGCGGGTCGGGGTGCACGAACGGCACGGGCAACGGCAGCATCACCGAGTTTGCGCCGCCGTACACGGCTGCGCCCACGGTAACCGTCACGAACGGTATCAATGCCCCGCTCAGTCTCACGCTGGACGGAGCCGGAAATCTGTTCGTCGGAAACTTCGCGGGCAACACGGTGACCGTCTATGCGCCGCCGTACTCAGGTGTGCCGACCACGGTGAGCAACGGCGTCGCCGGACCAGAGGACGTCGTCGTCGGAAAGTAAAGCCGGCCATCGCGCCCTTCCGCCGCGTAAACTATTCTTCGATGAGCGTCGTCGGCGAGGCTTCGAGCGGGAACCGCTGACCCGGATGTTGCGACGGCTGCGTGCATCCGCCGGGCTGCCCGGAGGCGACGCTTCCGTTGCCGTTGCTCATCCGACCGAGCAGTGATTGCATCATCTGCACGAGCTGCTGCATCATCCCGGTGAGATTGGAAAGCATTCCTCCGAGGCCGAGTGAGCCGAACGGCGCGTCTTCGAGCGAGCCGGAGGCATCGTTGAGGCCGGGAATCGTTTGCGTCCACGGCAGCGAGCGCGTGACGCTGTCGCCGCCGAAGGGCGTCTCGGGGGGCGCGCAGGCCTCCCCGGGCGCGGTGTACCCGGCCGTCGCGGATGCGCCGAGGCCGAAATCCTGGGGTTCGTAAGGTTGAATGTACATGAGCCACCTCCATCACGGCGGCCATCACGACGCTCGGAGGCAATGACAAGGGGTCCGGGCGACGAGATGAAGAAAACGCGGCGGCCATGAGCGACCTCGCGCCGATCGGCCGCCTCGACGAACACTTGAACTCCGTTAAGGAGCGTCTTTGACTACGCTGCAAAGGCGCGCCGTCTAAGCGAACTTGAAGCGCGCGCGGGCGCGCAGGGCTTCTGGGACGATCCCGAGGCGGCGCAGCGCGTGATGAAGGAAGCCGCCGATCTGCGCGCCGAGGTCGAACGCCTCGACGCGATCGCGCGCCTTCTCTCCGACGCCCGCGAGATGCAGGCGCTCTTCTCCGGCGACGCGGCGGCCGAGTCGGAAGCCGACGCGATGCTTGCCGACGTGCGGCGTCGCCTCGAGGAAATGGAGACGGCGGCGAGCCTCTCCGGAGAGTTCGATGCGAACGGCGCGATCCTCAGCATCAACTCGGGCGCCGGCGGCGTCGACGCCGCCGACTGGACGCAGATGCTCTCGCGACTCTACCTGCGATGGGCGGAAAGCAAGGGTTATGAAACGCGTGTCGTCGACGTCTCGGAGGCGGAAGAAGCGGGTCTGAAGTCGATCACGTTCTTCGTGCGCGGGCGCAACGCATACGGCATGCTCGAGAGCGAGCGCGGCGTGCACCGGCTCGTCCGCATCTCGCCTTTCGATGCCGCGCATCGTCGCCACACCTCTTTTGCCGCGGTCGACGTCGTGCCGGAGATCGAATCGAACGACGGCGGCGTCGAGATCAAGCCCGACGACTTGCGCATCGAAACGTTCAAATCCGGCGGCGCGGGCGGCCAGTACGTGAACAAGACCGAGTCGGCGGTGCGCATCGTGCACCTTCCCTCCGGCATCATCGTCGCGTCGCAACAAGAGCGCTCGCAAGCGCAGAACCGCGATGTGGCGATGAACATTCTTCGCGCGCGGCTCGTGCGGCGCGCGGCCGAGGAGCGCGATCGCCGCCTCTCGGATCTGCGCGGCGAGCGCCAAGCGAACGAGTGGGGCTCGCAGATTCGCTCCTACGTCTTACAGCCGTATCAGCTCGTGAAAGATCATCGAACGGGCGAAGAGACCGGCAACGCGCAAGCCGTGCTCGACGGCGAGATCGATCCGTTCATCTGGGCCTACCTGCAGCAACGCCCTCGGCCCCCCGGCTAATGCGCGATCGCCTGATCTGGCTCGGCGTGCTGCTCTATGCGGCGCTCTTCACCGGCCTCGGCGCGCTCAAGTACTCCGTCCACCGGAATCTCGTCGACTTCGGCATCTTCGCCCAAACTGCGGCGAGCGCGTTCGGTTGTTTCTGCAACGCGGTCGAAGGCAGCCACTGGGCCTATCATTTTTCGCCGATCCTGTATGCCGTCGGCGCCGTCGTTGTGATCGCGCATTCGCCGATCGCGCTCATCGCGCTGCAATCCATCGCGTGCGCGCTCGTCGCACCGCCGATCGCGGCCCTCGTCGCCGCGCGCGCCGATCCGCGCACGGCGCGCCTTGCGGCGCTCGTCGTGTGGCTCTACCCGCCGCTCGCCGGGCTCGCGTTCGGCGATTTTCATGAAAACGTTTTCGCGCCGGCCGCGGTCGCGTGGATGCTCTGGGCGTTCGATTCCGGCCGCTGGCGCCTCACACTGCTCTTTGCGCTGCTCGCACTCGCCGTGAAGGAAGACCAAGCGGTCTTTCTGTTCGTCGCAGGCGCGCTCTGCGCGTGGCGCTTCCGCGGCACGACGATGGGACGCACGGCATTGGCGGTTGCCACCATCGCGGTCCTCGTGCTCGCGCAGTTCTACCATCACATTCAACCGCATGCAAGCGCGCTCTCTACGTGGTCGCCGACCCGTTTCTACGCCTGGACTCCCGCGGACGTGCGTGCGCTTTTTCCCGCCGGCATTCTGGAACGCGCGGGTTTTCTCGCACTCGCGTTCGTCCCGTTGCTCTTCCTGCCGTTCCGATCGCGGATGATGTGGATTGCGGCCGCACCGCTCCTCGAAGTTCTACTCTCGCGAATGCCGACGACGTTCACGATGGGAACGCATTACGCGGGTGCGTGGATCGGCTACGTGCTCGTACCGTTCGCGTTTGCCGCACGGCGGCTTCCCTCGCAGCGAGCGCATCGCATCCTCGCGTTCGCCGCGGCGCTCTGCGTCGTCGAGTTCTTGGTCGCCGATCCGCTCCATCCGGGGCTGAACATCCGCGCCGTGCAACCGCGCGACGCCGCGCTCGACGGATTCCTCGCGACGCTGCCGCCGAACGCCGACGTCGCGACGCAAGAGGAAGCGTACGCGCACCTTGCGCTGCGGGATCCCCGCGCTCGTCTCTTGCCCGAGTCGGCGACGGCGCCGCTCGACGCGTGTTTCGTGTTGATCGACCGCGACTACCCGGATTCGCCGCGCCTGCAGGAGTACGGCGGAGCGTTCGACGCGCTCGTGCTTGCCGGGCGATACGCGCTCGTTCGCCGCGAGGGAGGGATCGCGCTCTACGCGAGCAGTTCTTCGAGCGCCTCACGCGCGCGCTGCGACCAACCGTCGTCGAGTCGAACCGCGCGATAAGGCGCAGCCCACGGATGCCAGCGCGCAACCTGGCGGTCGAAGTTGCGCTGCGGAAAGAGCGCGACGGTCGGCGTGCCGAGCATCCCCGCGACGTGCACGGCGCCCGAATCGGGAGCGACGAGCGCACGCGCGCCGCCGATCGCTTCTTTCCACGCTTCGAGTGCATCGAAGCGCTCCACCACGACGCCGGCTGCCGCCGCGACGGCATCCGCGAACGCACCTTCGCGCGCGGAAGCGATTGCACGAACCGTTCGATCGCGCGCAAGGGCTTGCAGCACCGCTGCGACCTCGTGCGCCAAGACGCCGAAGTGCCGCCACTTCTCCGTGATCTGGACGACGACGCGCTCGTCGCGGCGGAGTTCGGCGGCGATCAGGAGCGGCCGCAATCCTTCGAGCGCGCGCGTCGGCTGCGCATCGCCGAGCAACGCGCGTCCGAGTTCGAAAAGCATTTCGCATTCATGGCGGCCGCGGGCGTCGAGGCCGGCGGGTCGGTAGAGCGTGCGCGTGAGCATCGAGCGAACCCACAGCGTCTTGAGCGGTTTGCCCCAGCCGTTGTCAAAGCCGCACGAGGGTGCGCCGATCGCGCGCGCGAGTCGGTATCCGCCGGGATCCTCGGTCGCGACGAGGACCGACGCATAACCCCGGGGCGCGAGCGTTGCGGCGAAATCGGCGACGCAACGAAGGTTCTCCGCGGTGCTCGAACGCAGCGCAAACGGCGCGATCTCGACGTGGCGCGCGGCGAGCGGCGAGAAGATGCCGGCGTTTTCCCGCCGCAGAATCAGATCGACTGGGATCGCGCGCTCGCGCAGCGCGGCCAGAAGCGGCGTCAACGCCAACGCGTCGCCGATTCCGTCGAGGCGGATGATGAGCACCGGTGGTGAATCCTGCGGCATGATCGCGGTGCTCATGTTCGGAACTTCCTTGCGTGATCCATGAGGTCGTGACCTTCGAGGAGCTCGCGGGGTATCGCAGCCGCCGCGACCTCGGCTTCATCTCCGCGAGCGCGTCGCGCCCGCGCAATCTCCTGCGCTCGACGTTTCGCAGCCTCGGGATGCTCATCGGCTTGGCGCCGATCGAGTCGCTCTCGGAGGCCGACGAGTTGCGCGCCGAAGCACTCGCCGCGCTCGGCAGCCGCGCGGAGCAAATCGGGGCGAACGCGGTCGTCGGCGTGCAGTTTCACGTCGCCGAAGACGAAGGCGCCTGCCAAGTTACGGCGTTTGGGCGTGCGCTTGACGTGGAGCGCGACGCATGAGTTTGGAGGAGCGCGCAGCGCGCACGCGCGCGCTCGAAGAGGCAGCCGCGCATGCGAGCGCGTGCCGTAAGTGCGCGATCGGAAGCGAGCGCCGCAACAACGTTTACGGGGAAGGCGATCCCTGCGCGCGCCTGATGGTCATCGGCGAAGGCCCGGGCGAAACGGAAGACAAGCTCGGGCGTCCATTCGTGGGGCGCGCCGGAGAGTTATTGAACAAGATGCTCGGTGCGATCGGTTTGGCGCGCGAGGACGTGTACATCTGCAACATCGTGAAATGCCGCCCGACGCTCTCGACGCCAAGTGGTCTGCGCAATCGAGCACCCGACCCGCCGGAGATCGCAAACTGCCGTCCGTTTCTCGACGGGCAGATTGAAATGATAAATCCGGCGGTGATCCTCGCGCTCGGCGCACCCGCGGCGAAATCGTTTCTCGGAAGTACGTTTGCCATCACGAAGATGCGCGGTCGCTGGTACGAAGGGCCGCACGGCATCCCGCTCATGGTGACGTTTCATCCCGCGTACGTTCTGCGCCAAACCGGCGGCGAGATCAACGCGGTCAAGCGCATGGTTTGGGACGATCTCAAGTGCGTGCGTACAAAACTCGACGAGCCGCCGC
The DNA here is from genome assembly GCA_003133745.1 of Candidatus Tyrphobacter aquilonaris. GTDB lineage: Bacteria > Vulcanimicrobiota > Vulcanimicrobiia > Vulcanimicrobiales > Vulcanimicrobiaceae > Tyrphobacter > Tyrphobacter aquilonaris. The sequence continues at coordinate 5,256 of PKZD01000061.1, read as the reverse complement.
CGCAGCCTCCGCCGGAGCAGCCTGCCCTCTTCGACGCCTAGCGCCTATGGTACAATGGGCGGCGTGAATCGCGACGCCCGTGCTATTTGGATCGGAGACCTCGCCCGTCGCAGCGGCTTCGGCACGCTCGACGCCTTCCGCGAAGCCTTCGATTTGCGCGAGTATCGTCTCACGCAGTTGTATCGGGCTGCCGCGAAGGAGCTGCGTGCGTCCCTCGACGAGGTCACGACGCTGCCCAAACCGTTGCGCTCCGCGCTCGCGGAACGCGGCGTCGCGCTCTCGTGCGTCGAGCCGGTCACGATCCAGCGCTCGCGCGATCGGCATACGACGAAGGGGCTCTTCCGTTTGCACGACGGCAAAGAAGTGGAAGCGGTGCTCATGGAGCATCGCGGCGATCGCAGCACGATCTGCATCTCCTCGCAAGCCGGCTGTGCCTTTGCGTGCGCGTTCTGCTCGACCGGGCAGGCGGGATTTGCGCGCAGTCTACGCGCGGTCGAGATATTCGATCAAGCGCGTTATTTTGCGCGTGAGATGCGCGAACGCGGAAAACGCGTGACGAACGTCGTTTTCATGGGCATGGGGGAGCCGTTCCATAACTACGAGGCGGTGATGGAGGCGACGGCGCTGCTCAACGATCCGAACGGATTCGGACTCGGCCACCGTCACATCACGATCTCGACGGTTGGGCTCGTCGATCGCATCGACGAGTTCGCCGGCGAAGGACTTCAGGTGAATCTGGCGATCTCGCTGCACGCGCCGAACGACGCGGTCCGCAGCTCGATCATGCCGGTGAATCGCAAGCACGGCATCGCGGAGCTCATGGCGGCCTGCGCGCGATATGTCGACCGCACCCATCGCAAGGTTTTCTTCGAGTATGTGATGCTCGCGGGCGTCAACGATTCCGACGCTTGCGCGCGCGAGTTGGCGGCCTTGATGCGCGGGCGCCTCTATCACGTGAACCTCATCCCATACAATGCAACGCCGGATGCGCCGTTTGCCGGCAGCGACGACGAGAGAATCTGGCGATTCGCCGGGATCCTCGACGGCGAGGGCGTCCCCGTGACCGTCCGGCACAACATGGGGCGCGACATCGCCGCGGCCTGCGGCCAGCTCCGCGCGCAAACGCAACCAAAGGCGCGCAAAGTTTCGTAGAGAAAGACCCGCAGGCAATGGCGACGGCACCGCCCGATCGGCGCGTCACGATGGAGGAGATCACCGCGCTCGCGAAGCGGCGCGGCTTCATCTTTCAATCGAGCGAAATCTATGGGGGTATTGGCGGCTTCTGGGATTATGGGCCCCTCGGCGCGGTGATGAAACGCAACGTCAAAGACGCGTGGTGGCGCGACACCGTCGAGCTGCGTGACGACGTCGTTGCGTTCGATGCGTCGATCGTCATGCACCCGTCGACATGGGAGGCCTCGGGGCACGTCGCAGCATTCCACGACGTGATGGTGGATTGCAAGGTATGCAAGCACCGCTTCCGCTACGATCATCTGAAGGATCGCGCGCGCTGCCCGGACTGCGGCAGCGCCGACTCGTTCACCGAGCCGCGCAACTTCAATTTGATGCTGAAGACCTCGGTCGGGCCAATGGAGGACACGTCGGCCGTCGCTTACCTCCGGCCGGAAACGGCTCAGGGCATCTTCGTCAACTTCAAGAACATCTACCAAACCGCGCGGAAACGTCCGCCCTTCGGCGTCGCACAGATCGGCAAAGCGTTTCGCAATGAGATCACGCCGGGAAATCTCACGTTTCGCGTCCGCGAGTTCGAACAAGCCGAGCTGGAATATTTCGTTCCGGACGACGGCAAAGACATGGATGCATTTCACGCGTGGGTCGAACGGCGCAAGGCCTGGTACTCGAACTACGGCATTCCGCAGGATCGCTTGCGGTTCTACGAACTGACGGAAGCGGAGCGGCCGCACTACGCGAAGGCGGGCGTTGACGTGGAGTATCTCTTCCCATGGGGCTGGGGCGAGTTGGAATCGATCGCACATCGAGGAACATACGATCTCGACGCGCACATGCGGCTCTCGGGTAAGGACCTGCGTTTCTTCGACGAAGCGACGCAGACGCACCAAACGCCGCTGCTCATCGAGAGTTCCGCCGGAATCGATCGAACGATGCTCACCTTCTTGATCGACGCGTACGAACGCGAGACGAGCGTCGATCCGAACGGAAAGAAAACGGAGCGTACGGTGCTGCGCTTCCACCCGAAGATCGCGCCCGTGCAGGCGGCGATCTTCTCCCTCGCGCGCAACAAGCCCGACTTGGTCGAACGCGCAAAGGCCCTCGAACGTGGTCTGCGGACGCACTACCGTACGCAATACGACGAGGGGAACATCGGGCAGCTCTACCGCCGCCAGGACGAGATCGGCACGCCCTTCTGCATTACCGTCGACTACGAAACGCCGGGTGATGCGAGCGTGACCGTGCGGGAGCGCGACTCGATGCGGCAGGAGCGCGTCGGCGAAACGCAGTTGTGCGCATACTTGGAGGAACGCACGTGAGCGCGCGCGCGCAGCCGACCGTCAAAGACCTCTATTTCTTCAACGAGAGCAACACGTCGCGCGATCTTCTCGGCGGGAAGGGCGCGGGGCTTGCCGAGATGACGGCCGCAGGCCTTCCCGTTCCGCCCGGCTTCACGATCACGACGCAGGCGTGCTTACAGTACTATGCCGACGGGCGCGTCTTCCCCGAAGGTTTGATCGCGCGCGTCGATGCGGCGGTCGCCGAACTGGAACGGCGCACGGGACAACGCTTCGGCGATCCCGCCGCGCCGTTGCTCGTCTCGGTGCGCAGCGGCGCGCGGATCTCGATGCCGGGCATGATGGACACGATCCTCAACCTCGGCTTGAACGACGAGACCGTGCTCGGGCTCGCCTCCCTGACCGGCAACGAACGCTTCGCGTGGGACGCCTATCGGCGCTTCGTTACGATGTACGCGACGATCGTTCTCGATCTCGACAAAGACGAGTTCGAAGAGCTGCTGGATGATCGCAAGCGCGAGCTGGGCGTGAGCACCGATCCGGAGTTAGATGCCGCCTCCTGGAAAATGCTCGTCGACCGCTATAAGGCGATCGTGCGCGAACGCAGCGGCCGCGACTTTCCGCAGGACGTGCACGAACAATTGCATCTGGCGATTCGCGCCGTCTTCGATTCGTGGAATTCGAAGCGAGCGATCGACTATCGCCGATTCAACCGCATTTCGGACGATCTCGGGACCGCGGTCAGCGTCGTGCAGATGGTCTTCGGCAACATGGGCGAGGATTCGGGTACGGGCGTCGCCTTCACGCGCGATCCGAACACGGGCGAGCGCGTGCTCTTCGGCGAGTATTTGCACAACGCGCAGGGTGAGGACGTCGTCGCGGGCATTCGCACGCCCGAACGCATCGCCGACTTAGAATCCTCGATGCCGACGATCTACCGGCAGTTTGTCGAGATCGCGCAGCGCCTCGAACGTCACTACCGGGACGTGCAAGACCTCGAGTTTACCGTCGAGCGCGGGAAGCTCTACATGCTTCAGGCGCGCAGCGCTAAACGCAGCGCAGAGGCCGCGGTTCGCATCGCACTCGATCTCGTCGAGGAAGGCATGATCGATCGACGTACGGCGCTCGGGCGTGTCGATGCGAGCGCGCTCGACCATCTCTTCCACGCGCGTATCGATCCGGCCGAGCAGTTCGAGGTCGCCTGCAAAGGGCTCAACGCTTCTCCCGGCGCTGCGGCGGGACGCGTCGTGTTTTCCGCCGATGACGCGGTCGCGTGGAGCCAACGCGGCGAGGACGTCGTGCTCGTTCGCGTCGAGACGACCCCTGACGACGTGCACGGCATGATCGCCGCGCGCGGCGTGCTGACCGCCAAAGGCGGTGCGACCTCGCACGCCGCGGTCGTCGCGCGCGGAATGGGGAAGCCCTGCGTCGCCGGATGTGAGGCGCTGCAGATCGATCGACGCACGAAACACGCGACGATCAACGGCGTTCCGATAAAGGAAGGCGATTGGATCACGATCGACGGCACGACCGGGGCGGTCGCGATCGGCCGGCTGCAGTTGATCCCGCCGCCGGCGACGCTGCCGGAACGGCTCGCGACGCTCCTCTCCTGGGCCGACGACGAGCGGCGGATGCAAATCTGGGCGAACGCCGACACGCCCGAGGACGCACGGAAGGCGCGCGCGTTCGGCGCGGAGGGCATCGGTCTCTGTCGCACCGAGCACATGTTCATGCAGCAAGACCGGTTGCCGGTCGTGCAGGAGATGATTCTCGCGAACACGCCCGAGGCGCGCGCGTCGGCGCTCACGCGACTGCTGCCCTTCCAGCGTGAGGACTTCGTCGGCATCCTCGAAGCGATGGCGGGACTGCCGGTGACGATTCGCCTGCTCGATCCGCCGCTCCATGAGTTTCTGCCCTCGCTGGAGACGCTGCTCGTCGAAACGACGGAACTGCGTTTGACGAAAGGCATCGAATCGCCCGAATACAAGCGCTCGGATACGGTGCTGAAGCGCGTGCAGCAGTTACACGAGCAGAATCCGATGCTCGGCCTGCGCGTCTGCCGCCTCGGCATTCTCTACCCGGAAATCTACGCGATGCAGGTGCGGGCGATCTTCGAAGCCGCCTGCGATCTCGTGAAACGCGGCGTCGACGTTCGCCCGGAAGTCATGATTCCCGGCGTCGGGAGCGCGCGTGAGATGCGCATCACGTATGACAATGCGAAGAGCGTCGCAGACGAAGTGCTCAAAGAGCGCGGCGTCACGCTCTCGTACCACATCGGGACGATGGTCGAGTTGCCGCGCGCCTGCGTCGTTGCGGACGACCTCGTGCTCCACGGCGCCGAGTTCTTCTCGTTCGGCACGAACGACCTCACCCAGACGACCTACGGCTTCAGCCGCGACGACGCGGAAAACTCGTTCATCCCACGTTATCTCGAACAGCGCATTCTCACCGACGATCCGTTCCAAATCCTCGACCGCAAAGGCGTCGGCTGGCTGATGCACGAGGCCGTGCAGCGCGGCCGTTCGGTGCAGCCGGATTTGAAAATCGGCATCTGCGGCGAGCACGGCGGGGAGCCGTCCAGCGTCGCGTTCTGCGAGCAGTTGAAGCTCGACTACGTCTCGTGCTCGCCATACCGCGTCCCTATCGCGCGCCTCGCCGCCGCCCAAGCCGCAATCGGCGCTCTGGAGTAAGTTAGCGGCGCTGCGCTGCGACGATGAGGGCGCAGAGCTTGCGCGCCTCCGACAGATCCGCGACGCTGTTGCGAACG
>PKZD01000029.1 GCA_003133745.1 Candidatus Tyrphobacter aquilonaris | reverse complement strand
GCGTGCTCGTCGATCCGGATACCCTCGCGAGCGCGGGCCAACACTACACGATCAACTACTTCCTACCCTCGCTCGACGGCAAGTACGTCGCGTACGGCACCTCCGAGGGCGGTTCCGAGGCATCGGTCATTCACGTCGTCGAAACGGCGACGGGACGCGTACTACCGGATTCGATCGACCGCGCGTACTTCATCGGCGCGACGAGCTGGTTGCCGGATGATTCGTTCTACTACGTGCGCTTCCCGGAGTTGAAGCCCGGAGAGTCGGCAAACGACAAGGAGACGCGCGCCGTCTGCTACCTGCACGTGCTTGGACGCGATCCCGACAACGACACCGCGGTCTTCGGATACGGCGTGAACCCGAGCATTACGCTCGCGGCGACGGACTTTCCGATTCTCGTCTACTCGCCGGCGTCGCCGAATCACACGCTCGCGATCGTCGATCACGGCGTGAAGAACGAGGTCGCGATGTACGGTGCCGCAACCGGCGCGGTGACCTCGGCGAACGTTGCGTGGACGCCGCTCGTCACCGATGATGATGACGTGACCGGCTTCGACGTCTCGGGCACGACGCTCTTCTTGCTCACGCACCAGAATGCGCCGACGTACAAGGTCGTCGCGATGAACTTGGATGCGCCCGATTTCGCTCACGCGCAAACCGTCGTCGCGCAGAGCGCGCATTCGGTCGTTGAACAGATCAGCGTTGCGGGCGACGGTTTGTACGTTCGCGCGCGTAACGGCGGCTTCGGCCGGATTCTTAAGGTCACGATCTCCGCTCGCGGTACGACCGGCGTGCCCGCGGCGATACGATTGCCGTATGACGGCGATGCGATCAGCCTCTCCACCGACCCGCGCGTCGAGGGCGCGGTCTTCGGGCTCACCGGGTGGACGCATTCCATGCTGTACTACACCGTCGATGCGAACGCCGTCGTCACGGATTCACGCGTGAAGCCGCTTTCGCCGGTCGACGAATCGGGATACACGTCGCAGGAAGTGCAGGCGCGTAGCGGCGACGGGACGATGGTTCCGCTCTCGCTTGTGTACCGCAAGGGTCTGCAACTCGACGGCTCACATCCGACGTACCTCGAAGGTTACGGCGCGTATGGGATTACGATCGAGCCGACCTTCAGCACGACGCGCGTCGCGTGGATGGAGCGCGGCGGCGTCTATGCCGTCTGTCACGTGCGCGGCGGTGGCTGGTACGGCGAAGCATGGCACGAGGCCGGCATGATCACGACGAAACCCCACACGTGGGAAGACTTCGTCGCTTGCGGGGAGTGGCTCGTCGCGCATCGGTACACCTCGCCGGCGCATCTCGCTGGTGAAGGGACGAGCGCCGGAGGCATTCTCATCGGTCGCGCGATCACGTCGCGCCCGGACCTCTTTGCGGCTGCGCTCGATGAGGTCGGCGTGAGCAACGCACTGCGATCCGAGTTCACGCCGAACGGCCCGCCGAACATCCCCGAGTTCGGAAGCGTCACGAACGAGGTGGGGTTCCACGCGCTCTACGCGATGGACGCGTACCAGCACGTTGTAAACGGCGCGCGTTATCCAGCCGTCATGCTCGTCACCGGCTATAACGATCCACGCGTCTCATCGTGGGAGTTGGCCAAGTTCGCCGCTCGGCTGGAAACGGCGACGACGAGCGGCCGGCCCATTCTGCTACGCGTCGACTACGACGCGGGACACGGATTCCTCGCGGCGTCGCGCGCGCAGAGTGATCAACTCCTCACCGACGAGTACGCGTTTCTGCTCTGGCAGTGTGGCGACCCCGCGTTTGCGGGCATTCCCATTCATGTCGGCCTCAGCGGCCGAAGATGAAGAGAATCATCGCGAGAACGAGGATGAACGCCACGATGCCGCTTGCGTGGAAGCCGTGAGCGACGCGGAGTTGTTTTCCCCCAGCGTGATACGCGATTGCGAAATCGGCGAGCGAGAGTAGAATCCCCGCCGTCGCTAGGACGATGAGCAACGGCGTCTCGCGAAAATACGCTGCGGCGCCGAGCGCAAACCCGAAGACGAGATCGCGAATGCCGGTGGCGCGTACGAATCCCGCTGCGGCCGCGCCTTCGATCGGCACGCCGTAGAGGTGCGCCAAGCGATGTGGCTCGATCAGTGCGTAGATTCCCACGAGGACAAGCGCGAGGGCCAGCACGCTGCAAACGACCAGCAGGACGGTCATTGCGTCGCTAGCCGCCGATTTCGGAGAGCGCGCGCATTTGCGATGCTGGCTCGCCGAGGCGCAGATGGTGGCGTTCGGGCTTGATCAGCATCGAGCGTTGGAGGATCTCGCCGATTTCGCCGGTCGTCGCGCCCGCGCGCACCGGGCCGCGCAGATCCACATGATGATCGCCGAAGAGGCAGAGCCGCAGGCGCCCGTCCGCGGTGAGGCGGATGCGGTTGCAGCGATCGCAATAGTCGTGTGAGAGCGGCGTGATCACGCCGATCGTTCCCGCTGCGCCGGGAAATGCAAAGTAGCGTGCGGGGCCGTTGCCGCGTGGTCCGTCGACGGGCTGCAGATCGCCGATGGCGCGCAGGCGTTCGAGCAACTCCTCCGCGGAGACGTATTCTTCGCGCTGCGCCTCCGCATATTCGAGGACCGGCATCGTCTCGATGAAGCGAACGGCGATCGGAAGGCGGCGTGAATACTCCGCAAACGCCGCAACCTCGTCATCGTTGCGGCCGCGCATCACGACGCAGTTGATCTTCACGGGAACGAGGCCGTACGCGATCGCCGCATCGACAGCGCGCAGCACGCGGTCCAATCCCGGGCGGCGCGCAATGCTCGCGAAGCGATCTGCGCGCAGCGTGTCGAGCGAGATGTTCACGCGACGCAACCCCGCGCTTGCGAGCGCATCGATTTGCTCTTCGAGGAGGAGGCCGTTCGTCGATAGCGCGATGTCGTCGATCCCCGGAATCCGCGCGATCATTTCGACCAAGCGATGGAGGTTGCGGCGCAGGAGCGGTTCGCCGCCCGTCAGGCGGATCGCTCGAACGCCGAGCGCTGCGGCCGCTTCGACGATGTGCGCGATCTCTTCGTAGGAGAGAATCTCGTCGCGCTGCAACCACGGCAAGCCGCCTTCGGGCATGCAGTAGACGCAGCGCAGGTTGCACTTATCCGTGACCGAGACGCGCAGGTATTCGATCGGCCGCGCGAAGGCGTCGGTGAGGGCCCCTCGCGTCAGGTCGATCATCGGCATCGCCATGACGCGAGGCTTCTCGCCACGGCAGGGGGAGCCTCTACCGAGAGATCGCTCTCACGCCGCAAGCACCCGTCTTGCCGATTGAGGGGGCGGGCGTTCAGGAAAAATGGCGGCATGAAACTACTGGGAATTCTGCTTGCGTTCGCGAGCTTCGTCATCGCGCCGGCAGTCGCCGATCAATGGGGCGGAATTTTCGGACGAGTGACGGATCTGCAAATCGGGCAACCGATTACACATGCGAGCATCCTGCTCTATCGATCGACCGACATGCTCGGAGCCGCGCCTTCATCCGGCTCTCGTGAACCCGAACGGCGGCGGCGACCTGTACGTAATCTAATCCGGTCGTAGAGCCGGCAGGTCAAGGAGCCTGGGCCGCCCGGCGGTAATGAGAACGGCGATGAGAATTTCAACAGCCGTTATCGTTGCCGCCGCGGCGGCCGTCTTGCTTGCAGCCGGTGTACGGCTCGCATATCCCCCAACGCCGACGGACAGCGTCGTCGACGCCTACTGGGGGCATCGCGTCGCCGATCCGTACCGATGGCTCGAGAATCCCACCGATCTCAAAGTGAAAGCCTGGGCCGCGGCGCAGACGCAGCTCGCGCTCGGGTACATCGAAGGCCGCGCATCGTACGCGAACTTCGCGCGGCGCATTGCGGCGCTGAGCCGTACGTCAACGGCGCGCTTCGGCTTGGTCGTGCGGCGCAACCGCTTCTTCTACTTGCGCGAGACGCCGCCGCAGCCGCAACCGCAGCTCGTCGTTCGCGACGGATTGCACGGCACGGAGCGCGTCCTGTTCGATCCGCAAACGAATGCAAACGGCGGCGCGCCGCCGGCGATTGAATCCGTTTTCGTTGCGCCGAGCGGCGACAAGGTGGCGTTCACCACGCAGCAAGGCGGATCCGAGGATGAAACGCTGCACGTCGTCGAGACTGCGACGGGGGCGATGCTTTCGGACACGCTGCCGCACGTCGGCGGCGGGACGAGCGGCGTTGCGCTCGCGTGGGACGGTAACGAGCGCGGTTTCATTCACACGCAATGGCCGCAACGCGCCGACGGCACGTACGCGACCTCCGGAATCCTCATCTACCATCACGCGCTCGGCACGCCGCAATCGGCGGATATTTATGCCTTCGGGCGCGGTCTCTCTGCGCGCGCGGAGTACGCGCTGGACTCCTCGCTCGACGGGCGCATGGAAGCGCTCTTTGAAACCGACGGCGATGGCGTCCACGCTTCGGTCTATCTGCGCAAGGACGGCGGCACATTCGCGCGCGTCGCGACGCCGGATGACGGCATCGGATCGAGCGGAAGCCTCGGCGGCGAGTTCGTCAGCGACGCGCTCGACGTCGTCTCGCAAGCGAACGGATCGCGAGGCGAGGTCGTGTCCATTACATCGGGCTCGACGTTTGCGACGGGGCGCGTCGTCGTTCCGCAAAGCTCCCTCGTGATCGAGAGCGTCAATCCCGTTCCCGGCGGTTTCATCACCGCCGACGTCGACGGCGGCGACGCTCGCGCGCGCTTCTTCACCTCGGGCGGGACCTTACGCGCGACGATACCGATCCCGCCGATTTCGACGTTGACCGAGGTTGCAGCCGATCCGCGCGGCGGAGCGATCGTCATCGGTTACGCAAACTACACGACGCCGAATCAATGGCTACGGTACGATCCCGGCGCGAATGCGCTCGCGGCTACGGGCATCGCGCAGCATTCACCCGGCGACTTCTCGCACGTCGTCGCCGAGCGCGTCTTCGTTCCCTCACTCGACGGCACGGTGCGCATTCCACTCGAGGTCGTGCACGAGCGCGGGATCGCACTCGACGGCCGCGCACCGACGATTCTCACCGCGTACGGCGCTTATGGCATCATCACGCGGCCGCGCTTCAACTCGGCGCTGCTCGCGTGGCTCGAGCGAGGAGGCGTGTACGCGCAGGCGATGATTCGCGGCGGCGGCGAGTATGGCGAGGCGTGGCACCTCGCGGCGCGTCACGCGACGAAGACGAAGTCGAGCGACGACGTCGCCGCCTGCGCGCAATGGCTCGGCGCGCACGGGTATGGGAACGCGCACCACATCGGCATCATCGGCGGGAGCGCCGGCGGTTTCTTAATGGGGCTCGCGCTGACGCGCAATCCGCAGGATTATCGCGCGGTCGTTTCACAGGTGGGGATCTACGATCTGCTGCGTGTCGAGTTGACGCCGAACGGCGCATACAACACGCCCGAGTTCGGAACCGTCAAAGATCCGGCGCAGTTCGCGTGGATGCTGCACCAGTCGCCCTACCACAACGTCGTGCGTGGACGCGCGTATCCGGCGGTACTCATGACGACCGGGGAGAACGACCCTCGCGTCGATCCCTACAACTCGCGCAAGATGATCGCACGGTTGCAGGCGGATTCCTCGTCGTCGTATCCCGTGCTCTTGGTTCAGCGCGCAGGGCAGGGGCACGGCATCGGGAACTCGTTTTCGCAGCAGGTGGAGCAGGTGACGGATGTCTACACGTTCTTCGACAGCCAGCTCAGATAAGGATTCGCGATGATCATTGCGATACACGCGATCATTTACAGCAAACACGCGGACAAGATGCGCGAGTTTCTCGGTGACGTGTTGGAGTTGCCCTCCGTCGAGGCCGGCGAGGGCTGGCCCATCTACGCAGCGCCGCCGACGGAGTTAGCGGTGCATCCCACCGAAGGCGAACCCGAGCACGAACTCTACCTCGTCTGCGACGACATCAATAAAACCATTGCAAAGCTCGCGGAGCGCGGCATCAAAGCGGAGGCGGTTGCGGACCGCGGCTGGGGTTTGGTTACGACGCTGGAACTACCCGGCGGAGAACGCATGGGGTTGTACGAACCGAAGCATCCNNCAGGATGACCGTTTTCTACGAGTAGACGACTTCCGTCATGAGGCCGGCCATCATGTGGATTTCGTTGTGGCAGTGTAACAGCCAACGACCCGGAAAGGCCTTCGCGTCGAAGATCCACGTGCTCGTTCCGTGAGCGCCCGGCACGAGCGAAACGTCTTTCGCGAGCGGCCGCAGTAGCGGCGTTCCGCCGACTTCGACGAGCCGGAAGGTGTGCCCGTGCAGGTGCATCGGATGCTCCATGTCGCTGTCGTTTGTGAACTTCACGAGCACACGATCGCCGCGGTGCACGCTGATTTTCGGCGTATGCGGCCACACGCCGCCGTCGATCATCCAACGCGGATCACCGTACGTTCCGCCGGTAATCCTCAGCGAGACGCGTTTGGTCACGCCGCGGTCGTCGATGCGCGCGGAGCTTCCTCCGGCGAGTTCGTAGGTGAAAAAGCGCACGCCCTCGAGCGTCTGCGGAGACGACTGCGGAGTCGCAAGGTAACGCGCGTCGGTCGCGAAGGCGACGGCCTGTTGCGCGATCAACGGGTCTGCTGAAATGCCTTGCAGCAGCCACGCCCCGGGTTTCGCGATCTCGACGTACGCGTCGTAACGCTCGCCGGCTCCGACGCGCAACGCATCGACGCTCATCGCTTCGGGAAGACGATTGCCGTCGGCGTGCGTGACGCGCAGTGCGTGGCCGGCAAAACAAATGTATCGCGTATCCGCCGCGCTCGCATTGAGAACGCGCAGGCGGATTCGTTGACCGACGCGCACGGGAAGCGACCGCGCATGCGGATAGATTCCACCGTTGACTAGGTGTGCTCGGTAAGCGAGCATGTCGCCCATCGGCGTCGTGCTCGCCATCCCCGGCATCCCGGGCATGCTGGGCATCTCGGCGCGTTCGGGGGAGCCGGGTGGATCGATATCCGGCGCCGCGCTCGTACCGCGCAGCGCGGCGTCGACGCTCGACATATCCGAAATGTCGTGAAAGACGAGTGCGTACTCGGCATCGGCGGGCTCATCGCTTGGGTCCTCGATGACGAACAATCCGAAGAGCCCGCGAATCATCCCCATGTGAAATCCGTGATCGTGATACCAGCGCGTGCCGCTCGGCGCCGGTTCGAACTCGTAGACGAACGAACCGCCCGGCAAGACGGGCGGCTGCGTGATGCCCGCGACGCCGTCCATCGCATTCGGGATGACCTGGCCGTGCCAATGAACGCTCGTCGGAATGTTCGTTGCGTTACGGTAGCGCACGCGGATGCGCTGGCCCCGCGTCACGCGCATCACCGGTCCCGGCACACTTGCGTTGTATGCAAGCAGTGGGACGACGTGGCCACCAGGCAGTTGGAAGGGAAGCGGGGCGGCGGTGAGCGCGATGTCGACGACGTCCGAGTCGGCGCGCGCCGGGGGCGCGATCGCGAACACCGTGAGCGCGCCCGCGCTCGAAACGAGGAAGCGAGATCGGTTCACGTCGTCGAATAGACGACGGCATGAATGCCGAAACCTGCACGCATCTCGACTCGATCAAAGAGGTTAAGCCCTCGTCAAGCGGCTGCGAGGATTGCCTGCGAATCGGCGCAACGTGGGTGCACCTGCGCCTTTGCATGACCTGCGGTCATGTCGGCTGTTGCGACGATTCGCCGAATCGTCATGCAAGCAAACACTTCGCGACAACGCGACACCCGCTCATGCGTTCGTTCGAGCCCGGCGAGGACTGGTACTGGTGCTACATCGACGAGGTGATGCTCGAGCCCGAGTAGGCCGACGTCCATGCGCCGCCTATAAAGCAGCAACCGACGCCAAGCAGCCGTCGACACAGCGAATCGGCTTTCGTCTCGGCGCGGTCGCTGCCTGTCAGCGCCCGCTCGCGGTTAGCTGCCGCTTACGGTAATGTCAGCGGTCTTCTTGTCCCGTTGCTGGCCGTTGTCCATCATGTCGACTTCGATTCTGTAGGTGCCTGCGGGCCAGCCGGCGGTCGGCGGCGAGAGGCTATACGTGCTCGAACCGTCGCTCGGAAGATCGTACGACTTATCGAGTGCCGGAATCGGAGAGTTGGCTGGTTGACCGGTTACGTTGACAGCGGTGATGTGCCACTGCAGCGTGACGGGGCCGGCAAGATTCGCGGCATCCGCTTGCGCGTAAATCGTGTCGGTGGGGGCGAAGGTGGTCGTCTCCGTCGCGAACGCCTGGTCCTTCGCGACCTTAAGGTCGGCGATGTGAGAGGTCGAGGCGCTGCACGCGGCAACTGCCGCCAGTGCGACGAGACAAATCAATGCCCGGTAATGGTTGAAAGGTTTTGTTGTCATGCAGGCCTCTGTTCGGCGGCAGAGCAAGACTGCCTTCCTCACCCGCCCGAGAGAGCGAGCGTAGCCTGGGTGATCGGGCGGCAGGGGGCTAGTTCTCGGTCGCTTTGAACGCACGCGCCACGACGATGCCGTCGCGCAAGAAGTAGTCTTGGAGGAAGTAGTCCTGGAGTCCGTGATCGTAGCGCGAAGGCGGAGGATCTTCGTCGAACGCCTGAACGAGCACGACGACCCCTCCGGCTCCCGTGATGAGATTTTTCCCGGCGAAGTTGGGATCGGCGTGAAGTCTCGCGATCAACTTCGCTAGCGTGATTCCGATCGTGGGGTCGCTGATTTCCCGATGCGTCGCAGCCGGCGGCGGCGCAACGTCGCTCGCACGAAGGATGATGCTAAATCCGCATCTCTGATCGCGCGGTTCGAAGCAGACGTCGATGAGGCCGCGCGCGCTGTCGAGCGAAATCGTCGGCGGGAGACTTGCAGCGCCCGATTCCGTGTCGGAGAAACTTCTAATTGCCGTTGCCAACGTGACACTCGCCCCCGACTTCGACGGGTAGCGAACGGCAGCGAGGTTCGTCAACCAGCTTGCCACGGCCGGCGATGCCGTCGACGTTGCATTCGCGGGCACGCCCGACGGCGCAAGTTGCACCGAGATGACTGCGAGGAGTAGTGCGGCTATGATGCCCATGGCTTGTCTCCAAGGCTTTCGCGCACGGGGCTCGAGCACCTTACCTCACCGATCAACTGGGATTCCCAAGAGAAAAGCCCGCCATAACGGCGGGCTTAAGAATGGCTCCGGATGTTGGACTCGAACCAACGACCCGCTGATTAACAGTCAGCTGCTCTACCAACTGAGCTAATCCGGATTAGTCGCCGAGAGGGCTCGGCGCCTCAGCAGTATAAGGCACGCCCATCGAACAGGCAAGCCCGAGCAAACAGGCAATGCTGAGTGTAAACGAGACGCTCCGCTGCTTTCGGTGCGGCGGAGTCGATCTCGTCTACAAACACTGCAAGGCATTCTGCGCGCGCTGCGGCCAGCTCGTCGCGAACTGCTGCGGCGACTAAGGCTGGGACTGAACCTCCTGGCCATTGGCGGGCGAACCCGAGACCCGACGCGCGATCGCCGTTTGTCCGCTGACGGACATGACCTCGAGCGTTCCTGTCGGTTCGTTGACCGTCAGTAAGGCTCCGGTGCCGGGATCGTGAATGTGCATCACCTTCACGACGTCGAAATACGCTCCGACGGAGACTCCGCGGTTCTGCCCCACATTGAGAATATAGTTTCCCCCGTCAACCGCAATGATATGGCCCGTGATCGACGGCATGACCGGCGCCGCGGCGAGAAGGCGCTGCGCGCTGATCTGCGCGACAATCGACTTTGCTTCCGCGTCGATGAGATGCCCCATCGTCGATGAAACGAAGTTCGAGTTGTGATAGCTTCCGAAAGTTCCGCTCATGAAGCTGATGCCGCCCGCGCCCCACGAGGTCGCGGTCTGCGTCTGTTCGTCGTCGAACGCCTGAACGATCTGACCGGTCTGCGTATTGATGATGCGAACCGCGACCTTGATCGTCACGCGCGTGCTGCTGTAGCCGCCGGCAACCGCGCCGAGAATTCCCGGAATCTCTTGGCCGGCATTTGCGCCCGAATTCCCGGTCTTGTCGAACTGCAGCACGTTCCCCTCGATGAGAAAGTGCGCGCCGACGAGGCGTCCCGTTTGTATCGCGGTTGCGGGATCGACCTGGCCGGACGTATCGAGTTGATGCTCGGTCATGGTGTCGCCAAGCTTCGCCCGCTCCACGACGTTGAACGCACCGGTGTTCACGAGCTCATCGGTGACGAGATCCGAGACCGCAACGCCGGGCTGAAAGTCCCCGAACCAACCCGTGCCCGTCAATCCCTGGGTCGAAAAGTTCATTACCGCAATCGACGGCTGCGGTTGCGCGAGCGCAGGAAGCGCCCCTATTCCAAGACTTAGGCAAGCGAAGATGCTCAAGGTGCCAAGAAGCGGTCGCATAGATATCCTCCTCATCACGAAGCAAACACGAGGGGCAGCAACCGAATAGGCGTTCCCTCAACAGGGCCCTTCGTGCCGGAAGCCGGTCACCCCCGCAGGGGCGGCTTAGGTTGAGAAGTTCGGAACGCGCAGCACCTCGCCGCTGAAGCGTGTCGCTTCGCGGAGAGCATCGACGCGATCGACTCGCTCCCATGGGAGGTCGAGATCCGGGCGCCCGAAGTGACCGTACGCTGCGGTTTGCTTGTAGATCGGCCTGCGCAAGTTCAGGTGGTGGATGATCGCCGCGGGCCGTAAATCGAATACCGACGCGACCGCCTGCGCGATCGCCTCCTCCGATAGCTTGCCCGTGCCGAATGTTTCGACCATCACGCTCACCGGATGCGCGACGCCGATCGCATACGCGAGTTGCACCTCGCAGCGTTCCGCGAGTCCCGCGGCGACGACGTTCTTCGCCACCCAACGCGCCGCGTACGCGCCCGAGCGATCGACCTTCGTCGGGTCCTTTCCCGAGAAGGCACCGCCGCCGTGACGCGCCATGCCGCCGTAAGTATCCGCAATGATCTTGCGGCCGGTCAGACCTGCGTCGCCTTTCGGGCCGCCGATCACAAAGCGCCCGGTCGGGTTGACGAAGACGCGCGTGCGCTCGTCATGCATCGAAGCCGGAATCACGTGATTGATGACGCGCTCGGTAATTTCGTTGCGAATGACCTCGAGCGGAATCTCCGGATCGTGCTGCGCCGAGATCACGACCGCGTCGACGCGCACCGGGCGGTCGCCGTCGTACTCGATCGTCACTTGCGACTTGCCATCCGGCCGCAGATACGGAATCGCGCCGTTCTTGCGCACCGCCGCGAGATGTCGCGTGAGGTTGTGTGAGAGCACGATCGGCATCGGCATCAACTCGTCGGTTTCCCTGCACGCGTAGCCGAACATCATACCCTGGTCGCCGGCACCGGTCAGTTCGAATGCGTCGTCGTCGCCGGCTTTGGCTTCCACCGATTTGTCGACGCCGAGCGCGATGTCGGGGGACTGCTCGTCGATCGAGACGCTGACGCCGCATGTCTCCGCGTCGAAGCCGATCGCGGAGCGCGTATAGCCGACCTCGCGAATCGTCTCGCGCACGACGCGCGGAATGTCGACGTACGTCTTCGTCGTCACCTCTCCCGCGATGTGGATCTGCCCCGTGATCGCAAAGGTCTCGACGGCGACGCGTGAGTTCGGATCCTCTTTGAGCAGCGCGTCGAGAACCGCGTCGGAGATTTGGTCGGCGAGTTTGTCGGGATGCCCCTCCGTCACCGACTCGGAGGTGAAGAGCCGCTGGTACGCCACCTACGTGCCCTCGCTCCACGACGCCATGTACTTCACCTGCTCCGGCGTGAGCGTGTCGATCGCGACGCCCATCGAAGCGAGCTTGAGCGTTGCGACCTCTTCGTCGATCTCGACCGGAACGTCGTAGACCTTTTTCTCGAGGCTGCGGTGCTTCGTCGCAAGGAATGCCGCGGACATCGCTTGATTTGCGAACGACATGTCCATCACGGCGGCGGGATGCCCTTCGCCGGCGGCGAGATTGACGAGCCGGCCGTCGGCAAGAATGCAGACGCGGCGCCCATCCTGGAACTCGAACTGCTCGACGAACGCGCGGGGCTGCGAACGCTTCACGGAAAGACGCGCGATTGCATCGAGATCGAGTTCGTCGTTGAAGTGCCCCGAGTTGCAGACGATCGCACCGTCCTTCATGGCGCGGAAGTGCTCTTCGCGAACGACGTGATAGTTGCCGGTCACGGTCACGAAGACGTCGCCGATCCGTGCGGCCTCGGCCATCGTCATGACACGGTAGCCGTCCATCACCGCTTCGATCGCCTTACGCGGGTCGACCTCGGCGACGACGACGTGCGCGCCCATCCCCGCTGCGCGCGAGGCAATTCCGCGACCGCACCAACCGTAGCCCACGACGACGAGCGTGTGCCCCGCGAGCAGGATGTTCGTCGCGCGAATGATCCCGTCGAGCGTGGACTGACCCGTGCCGTATCGGTTGTCGAACATGTGTTTTGTGAGCGCGTTGTTCACCGCAATCACCGGATACGGAAGAACGCCGTCGCGCTGCATCGCCTTGAGGCGAATCACGCCGGTCGTCGTCTCCTCACAACCGCCGATCATCTCCGCGAGCAACGGCTTGTGCTTCGTGAAAATGGTCGTCACGAGATCGCACCCGTCGTCCATCGACATCTGCGGACGCGTCGCGATCACCGATTCGATGTGCGAATAATAGCGCTCGTGATCTTCGCCCTTGATCGCGAACGTCGGCACGCCGTACTCACAGAGCGCGGCCGCGACGTCATCCTGCGTCGAGAGCGGATTGCTCGCGCAGAGCGCGGTCTCGGCGCCCCCGGCTTTGAGCGCGAGCATGAGGTTTGCGGTCTCGGTTGTCACGTGCAGGCATGCGCCGATGCGCACGCCGCGCAGCGGCTTCTCTTGTTCGAAGCGCTCGCGAATCTGCGCCAGCACGGGCATGTACGCGCCGGCCCAGGCGATGCGCGAGCGGCCTTGCTCGGCGAGCGTACGATCCTTGACGTCGCCTTGCGGCGCGACAGCAGTTTGCATGGGCCGTGCCTTCGCCGCAAGGCTCCGCTTCCCCGTCGCGAATGCACGCCGGATGGAGTATCTCGCGCGGCTCGCTTCGGCTGATCCGACCCCCGGCGGCGGAAGCGCTGCGACCATCGTCGCAGCGCTGGGCGCGTCGCTCGTTGCGATGGCTGCGCGCATCACGGCGGCGAACCCGAAGCACGCGCCAAAGCGCGATGACGCGGAGCGCCTCGTCGCTCGGGCGGACGCGCTACGTGCGGAGCTCGCGACCGCGCAGACGCGAGACGAAGCAGCCTTCACCGCCGTGATCGCCAGCCGCGGCGACGCGAGGCAGCAAGCGCTCGCGCACGCCGCCGCCGAGCCGCTCAACGCGATGCGCCTATCGGTGGAGGTGCAACGGCTCGCCGCGGAGGCGCTCTCCCTGGAGAACCCCCATTTGGCAAGCGACATCGGCTGCGCTGCCGAGTTTGCCGCCGCCGCGGTCGCGGCATGCGCGTACAACGTGCGCGTCAACCATCGCGCGATGCGTGACTCCGCACTCGTCGCGACGCAGGCGGTGGAGATGGAGCGCTACGAGCGCGAAAGCGCTACGCTGCTCCGACGCGTTCGAGAAACGGTGCGATAGCCTCGCGTTCGACCTCCATGCCGACCCCGTGCGCATGGTAGCGGATGTCGTGGAAGTCCGAACCGGCCGTCATGACCAAATGGTGCTCTTTCGCCTTCTCCTCGAAGAAGCGCACGTCGTCCGCGTCGTGTTGCGGGTAGAAGACCTCGAGCCCGTGCAGGCCCGATCTCGCGAGCGCGTCGATGATCGAGCGATCTTTCAATCGCCCCGGATGTGCGAGCACCGCGGTCCCGCCGCACTCCGTAATGCGCTCGATCGCTTCGAGCGGCGTAACGTGACTCGAGGGAACGTAACCGGGCTTCCCGCGGCGCAGCAGCAGGCGGAACGCCGCCTCGACGTCGCTCGCGGCGCCCATGCGCACGAGCGCCTTGGCGACGTGGGGGCGACCGAGCGATTTCGAACCGACCGCCTCGCGCAGGACGCCGTCGAGAGAGATCGCGTAACCGCCGGCTTGCAGTTGCGTCACCATGCGCGCGACGCGCGCGCGGCGCTCGATGCGATTGCGCTCGAGCATTGCCGAGAGCGGCGAAGCCTCATCTAAAGGAAGAGCGTAACCGAGGAGATGGACCTCGTTGTCTCGCCAGGTCGTGTTGATCTCGATGCCCGTGACGATGCGGGCGCCGGGCGGCGGCCGAAAGTCTCCATAGGCCGAGAGCGTGTCGTGGTCGGAAATCGAGAAGACCTCGACCTCCCGATCGCCCATGTAATCGGCGAGCGCCTGCGGCGTGAGCGATCCGTCGCTCTGCGTCGTATGCGAATGGAAGTCGACGATCACGCGATGCCGCGGAGAAAGAGGCGCTTCACCTCGAGAGCCTTACCGGTGGTGGAATCGATGCCGGCGATGAGCGCGCAAAACTGCCTTGGGCCGCTCTTCTGCACGGAGAACCGATCCGAAACGCCGACGAAGAAGCGCTCGAGCACGGCCTTTGCCTCCATACCGATCACGCCGTCGCTCGGGCCGGTCATGCCGACATCGCTGATGTAGGCGGTTCCGCCGGCGAGGATCTGCTCGTCGGCGGTCTGCACGTGCGTGTGCGTGCCGTAGAGCAGTGAGACGCGGCCGTCGAGGTGGCGCGCGAGCGCGACTTTCTCGGAGGTGGCCTCCGCGTGCATATCCACGACGATCACCCGCGTCTGCGCGCGCAAGGCGTCGAGGCAGACGTCGGCGCTCCGAAACGGATCGTCAACCGGCGGCATGAACGTACGCCCCATGAGGTTCAGGACGCCGACCGTCACGCCGTCGACCACGAACGTTCCGTAACCCTGACCGGGGACGCCCGGCGGATAGTTTGCAGGGCGGATGACGCGCTCCGAGGATTCCAGATACGACGTAAAATCGCGCTTGTCGAAGATGTGGTTGCCGCTCGTGATGAAGTCGACGCCCGTCTCAAACATCTCCTCGGCGGTCTGCGCGGTCAAGCCGAAGCCGCCGGCGGCATTTTCACCGTTTGCGATGCACGCGTGAATGTGATACTGGTCGCGCAGGAGCGGCAGACAGCGTTTGAGCGTCTCCCGTCCCGGGGAGCCGACGACGTCCCCGATCACGAGCAGGTTTAGAGTGCTTAGCGGCGAGCCGAAGCCTTCGCTTTCTTTTGCGCCTTCAGGAAGTAAACCAAGATGCGCTTCTCTTCGCGAAAACCGACGAGATTCTTCGACTGGGTCGGATCGCGCAACGCCTCGATCGCGTAGAGCGCCGCCTCGTCCTGCGCGGCCTCGTCTTCTTCGAATCCGTCCTCGGCGCGTTCGCTGCGGACCAACGCATCGCCGAAACGCGCGAGGAAGAGCGCGCCGAGCATCTCCAACTCATCCTTCGAGAAGCTCTCGAGATCGCGGGTGACGTGCACGAAGCCCATCGTCCGCTCGCTCTCGCACTCGACCTGCAGCGTCGCCGCAGTCTGTCCGCCGAGCAAGACGAAGCCGTTGACGTGGTCCTCGATCGTCTCGGCAACGGCGCGCTGCGCCGCGCGCTCGAGGCGCTGGCGCACGGCAAACGTGAGCCGGACGGTGCCGTCGGCGGGCATAGCGCGAATCGAAGCCAGCTCCGGGAATCGCGCGAGCAGCGCGCAGACGAGGCTGACCGTGTCGGCATTTTCGACGGGTAGACGAGTGTTCACGTTAGGTCCGCTGGGCACACTTTCTAAAGCAACTATCCCCACGAGGCGACGGACGCCTAGGGGGAGGGGTCCGGAACGTACGACGCCCGCTCAAGGCCAACCCTTGTGCCGGACCGAAAGTTTCGGTCGCCATGAGACCCAGGGAAGCTCCCGGCGCCCTCGCGTTGGGCTTACTCGCCTCGTTGCTTGCCCATGCCGCCGAATACGGCGGGGGCCACAGCATGGGCGGCTCCTACCACGGCGCCCTCGTGGCCGCCGGGGTCGTCGCCGGGCTGGGATCGGCGCTCGCGGCGGGCGCGCTCGCCTGGGCGGGCGCAGGGCGCATCCTCGAAGGTTCGATCCTCGCCGTCCGGCTGCGTCTCCACCTTCCGCGCTGGCCCGCGGTCGCGGCCGCCGCGGCGCTCTGGTTCGCGCTTGCCGAGCACCTCGAGCCGCAACATGACGCGGCCTCTCCCATCCTGCTGATCGCCGGGCTCGCAATCGCCGCCTGGCTCGTTCTCGCGCTCGCACGCGGCGCGCTCTCGATATTGGCAACGATCGCGATCGCCGTTCGCAAGACGCGCTTCAGCCCGCGCGCGCACGCGCGTCTTCTTCGTCTCCTTCCCGCGCCGCGCGCGCACGCGCTCCTGCGCTCGACCCGCCGGTACGCTCGCCCTCCCCCGATCGCGGTCGTCGGCGCGTAAGCGCCAACTCTCTACCGCACTTCAACTACAAAGGGGAGGACCATGTCCCGTATTCTTGCGGCGTTGCTCGCCGTGCTCATCTTCAATGCCGCCTTCGGCACTGCCGTTGCGGCGACGACCGGCATCGTGCACGGCACGATCACGCTCGACGACAAACCCGCCGCCGGAGCGCGCCTCACGCTCACCGGCGAAGGCTCGCGCTTCGTGACGACGACCGACGCGCGCGGCGCTTACAGCTTCGCCTCCGTTCCGTTCGGAGATTACACGCTCGTCGCTCACGACGACGACGCCCAAGACCAATCGATTTCGGTTTCGGTCTCGGGCGATTCCGTCGTCACGGCAGACGTCGCCCTCACGCATCTCAAGCAGATTGCTGCCGCGCGCGCGGCCGCGGGGGCGGGGACGACCGGGACGCCGGTCGCGGTGAATCATCTTGACCGATCGCAGATCCAAGCCTCGCCGCAGGAAGACAGCCTCAATCGCCTGATCGAGACGCTCCCCGGCATCGTCCGCTTCTCCTACGACGAACCCGTCGCGCTCGGGTTTCACGGCGTGACGTACGAGATCGACGGCGCGCCGCTGCCGCTCGCGACGAGTTCGAACTTTGCCGAAGTCGTCGACCCGAAGGACATCGACTCCCTCGAGGTTTTCACGGGCGATTTTCCGGCGGAATACGGCGGCAGCCGGATGGGAGCGCTCGTAAACATCATCACCGATCGCCCGACCGATATCGCCGAAGGCAACTACGGCCAACTCACCGAGGGCTTCGGAAACTACGGCCAGGCGATCGGACAGCTCGCCGACGAAGCGCGCTCGGGATCGACCGAGTTCTTCCTCGACCTGAACAGCCAGAGTACGAACAACGGCCTCGACGCGCCGACGTATCAGCCGATCCACGACAGCAGCTCGCAGAGCGACGAGTTCCTGCGCGTGATCACGCAGATCGGCAACCGCTCGACATTGGCCTTCGACTACGGGAATCAACTCTCGCAGTTCGACATCCCGATCAACACCGATCCCACCAATCCCATCGATCCCGTCACGAGCGTTCCGGGAACCGACGACGTGCAACGTGAGTACGACCGCTTTGCGAGCTTGAACTACACGCTCGCGTCACGCGACGGGAACGGCGTTTTCCAGATCATCCCGTGGACGCGCTCGACGCAGGTCGTCTACGCAGGCGACCTTGCCGATGACGTGCTCGGGACGCAGGTCGATCCCGACACCGGCCTGCTCGATCAACTCGTCGGCCTCGACCAGAACCGCTTCGCCACATATGCCGGCATCCGCATCAGCGACTTCCGATCGACGGGAACGCACGCATGGAAGGTCGGCATCGACGCCGACCGGGAGAGTTTCACGTCAAGCGAAACCTTCGCGTGCTACAACGTCAACTGCGACACGACGGCCGCGCCTGCGACGCCGTACTTCCCGATATTCACCTCGCAAGGGCAGCCCGGCTCGCAGATCGGCCTCTATGCCGAAGACACGTGGACGCCGACGCCGATTCTCTCCGTCCAGTACGGATTGCGCTACGATCACTCCACCGGCTACGTCGGCGGCGATATGCTCGAACCTCGCATCGGCATCAACCTTCAGGGCGATGCGAAGGACATCTTCCACGTCTACTACGGCCGCTTCTACGCGGCGCCGCAGCTCGAGGACGTGCGTCAGGCGTGCGTGTTGCTCGGCGCCGGCTCGGGCAGCTGCCCGGCTGCGCCCGTCTACAACCTGCAGCCGGAGCGCGATGCCTACTTCGAGATGGGTTTGCAGCACACGTTCACGCCGCAACTCACCGGATACATCAACTTCGACGAACGCAACGTCATCAACGTGCTCGATACGACGCAGTTGTTGAACACGCCGCTCTTCGCGGTCTTCAACAACGCATTGGGCACGTATGCGGGCGTCGACATGCGCATCGAGGATCGCATGCTCAACGGAAACGAAGCCTTCCTCACCGCGACCCTTTCGAGCTCGGAAGCGGGGGGCATCTCCGGCTCGACGTTCCTCTTCGGTCCGGCGCCGAATCCTCCGGACGTTCCGCTCACGTCGCCGGAACTGCTTGCGCCCGAAGATCACGATCAAACGGTCGCCGCGACCGCGGGCTATACGAGCCGTTTCGGGCCCGCGCGTGCGTGGTACGCAACGCTCGAAGGTGACTACGGAACCGGTTATCCGGTTGCGTTCGAGAATGCGACGCAGAACCTCAGCGGACGCCTTCCCACGCACCTCACCTTCGATGGAAGCGTCGGCCGGAATCTCTACGGCTCCGCAAACCACGGTCTCGGAGTCCGGCTCGACGTCCAGAACCTGCTCAATCATCAGTACGTCATCAAGATCGCGAACGGCTTCAACACGACGCAGATCGCGCCGGGGACAAGCGTGCTCTTGCGCCTGACGGAGGCATTCTAGCAGACGAACGTGAAGGTCGTGCATCGGAGCGATGCACGACCTTTCACGTGGAACGATCGCCGTCACCGGCGGCGCCGGCTTGATCGGCAGCGCCGTCATTTGGGCGTTGAACCGACGCGGGCTCGAGCGCATTCTCGTCGCCGACCGTTTGGATCGCAGCGAGAAGTGGCGCCACCTCGTACCGTTGCGCTTCGACGACTACCTCGACGCCGACGAACTGATCGAGCGGCTCGAACGTCGCGCCGACGCATTCGGCGATCTGCGCACGATCCTCCATTTCGGCGCGTGCTCCTCGACGACGGAAACCGATGCCGCGTACTTGCTGCGCAACAACTACGAGTACACGAAGCGCCTCGCCGAATGGTCTCGCGTAAGCGGCGTGCGCTTCGTCTACGCCTCCTCCGCCGCCACGTACGGAGCCCTTGAAGAGAACCTCTCCGATGAAGCCGATCTGCGAACGTTGCGCCCGCTCAACGCCTACGCATTTTCAAAACACCTTTTCGATCTCTATGCGAACCGGACCGGACTGGACGCGCACGGCTGCGGCATCAAGTACTTCAACGTCTTCGGTCCCAACGAAGACCACAAGGCCGAGATGCGCAGCATGGTGCTCAAAGCCTACGAGCAGATTCGCGCGACCGGGAGCGTCAAGCTCTTCAAGAGCTACCGTCCCGACTTCGCCGACGGCGAGCAACGCCGCGACTTCATCTACGTAAAGGACGCAGCCGAGATCACCGTGCACCTCGCGCAGGCCGGAACCACCGGCCTCGTCAACGTCGGCGCGGGGCGTGCGCAGACGTGGCTCGATCTCGTTCGGCCGATCTTCCGTGCGCTCGACGTACCCGAGCGCATCGAGTTCGTCGAGATGCCGGAGCAACTGCGCGGTAAGTATCAGTACTCGACGCGCGCGCGCATCGATCGCCTGCGGGCGAGCGGCTACGACGCGCCCATGACGCCGCTCGAAATCGCCGTGACCGACTATGTCGCCGCGTATCTGGTTCCGGGACGCGGCCTCGACCCGTCGGACGCACCGATGGAGGCGCCGGCGGCGCGATAGGGAAACGTGTCCTCCGCAAGATTTCTCGAAGCGAGGTTCTCTTTTCGTGCCCCAACCAAACTCTCGTGCCCAGCGCCGTCAGCACTCCCGCGGCGGCCCGAAGCCACCGCAGAAGCGCGACCCGATGTCGACGATCTACATTGCCTTCGGCGCCGTCGTCGTGATCATCATCGCCGTCTTCGCCGTGATCAATCTACAGCAGCAGCATGAGGTCGCGGCCGCGATTGCGACGGCGTCGCCGGGACCGAACGCGAGCGCGCGGCCGATTCAACTTGCCAACGGCGTCGCCGTCGGCGCTCTCGCCTTCCCGGATCCGCTCAGGGTGAATCCGCGCGACGGCTCCCCGGTCGACGGCATCTCATGCCTTGCCTCGGAGCAAGTCACGCTGCACATCCATTCGCACCTCGCGCTTTTCGTCAACGGCAAACAACTGCAGATACCGGCGCACGTCGGGCTCGCGCCGGTCCCGCCGCAAGGCTGCCTCTATTGGATTCACACGCACGACGCGAGCGGCATCATCCACATCGAAGCGCCGCAGGTCGATGCACCGAACGGCGGCCCGTACACGTTGGGCATATTTTTCGATATCTGGGGGCAGCCCCTCACGCTAAATAACGTCGCCGGAAAGCACGGGCCGGTGACGGCATATGTGAACGGTACGCCCTGGAGCGGCGATCCTCGTGACATTCCGTTGCGCGCGCATCAAGAGATCACCCTCGAAGTCGGGAAGCAGGTCCCACCGCCGAACTACACCTTCCCCTTCGGAGTCTAGCGAAAGCGCGGGGCGAAGATGCGCGCGATTCTCCTCCTCGCGGAGTTGTGGGCTGCCTCGGAGATCATTCTCCTCACCGGACCGTTGCGCGGCGAAGCGCTCGTCTACGCAGCCTTTGCCGCGTTCTTGCTCTTCTGCTGCGCGCTGACGTACCTCGTGACGTTTCCGCCGCACGTGCCGCACGACGCGCCGGTCGCACGCCAACTTCTTCCGTTGCAGCTCGGCGCGCTGCTGCTCATCATCGCGCTCACGGGCTGGACACTCGCGCTGCATGCGCATGCGATCGCGGTTGAGCCTCCGCTCTGGTCGTCGATCGACCGTCACCTAGGCACATGGTTCGCAGCAGTTGCACCCTCCGATCTCGGTCCTGCGATGCGGAGTTTCGCCGAAGAGGTGCTGCTCGTGCTCGTCGTCTTGGCTCTGCTGCGCGTCCCGCTCGCGAAGATGGGCCTCGGTGGATTCGCTCCGGGGAGTTGGAGCGCCGCGGGGATTTGGCTCGTGTTGCCGTTTCTTGCCGTCGCCTACACGATACTCTACGCCGACGTTTCGGCGGCGTTCGTTGGCCGCCGCCTGATCCACGCCTTCTTCAGCACCGGCTTCAGCGAAGAATTCCTGTTCCGCGGCGCACTCTTCGGACGGCTGCGTTCCTTCATGCCGGCGCAGTGGGCGGCGTTCGCGCAGGCGTTAGCTTTCGCGCTCTGGCGCTTTGGCGACAATGTCGCGCACAGCCACAACGCCGCGCTCGCGTTCGCCCTGCTTATCCCGGCACAGGCCGCCTTCGGGTATGCGATGGCGATGCTCGTACGTCGTACCGGGAACCTCGCGATTCCCGCGCTCGTCCACACGACGCTCGCCGCCGTACGAGAACTCGTGTAGCCTACCGCGCCTTGCTCAGCGCGTCCGCCAGGGTCGCGTACGGGATCTCGCCGCTGCTCAGATACGTGATCCTCCCGGTGCTTCCGATGACGGCGATCGTCGGATAGCCTCCCTGGATGTATTCGTTTGCAACCGCAAGCTGCGGGTCGAAGACGGCGACCGGGTACGCGACGTGAAAGCGCTGCATGAAGTTGACGAGATCCTCCGCCGATTCGGGCGAGGTCCCGTCCATTCCGGTAGCGCTCCCGGGAACCGCGACGAATGCCACGCGCGATTTGAACCCGTTGTAAAGCTGATTCATCACCGCCGTCTCGCGTTGGCAGTGCGGGCACCAACTCGCAAAGATCTCGAGCAATACCGGGCGGTGCTGCTCGTCGAGATCGAAGAGACCCGCCGTCGTCTGGATGCGAAACTCCGGGGCTTTGGAGCCGACCTGCAACGCTCCCACCACCGGCGCCTGCGAAGCGCTCTGCAGTTGCGACGAGGGATGTCTCACGCGCAGGATCGAGATGACCACGATCGCGACGATGACGAGAACGGAGACGGCAACGGCAATCGTCAGGCTTAGGCGGTCTTTCATGGTAATCGGGCGAGCCTCCGGTCGAGGGCGAGAGCACCGGGCGCTGCGCGCGCGACGAGCGCAGCGACCGCGGCAAGGATGAGATCCAGAACGACGTGCGGCCAATCGGCGGTCGCCCGATCGTTCGGTCCAAAGCACCCGCAGTTCGCGGGGATATGCCGCAATACCGCCGAGGCGATCGCGGCCGCATAGACGACGAACTCGATGCTGACGAGGTACGCGGCAATACGCGTGAAGAGCCCGAGCACGAGATAGAGACCGAGCAGGAGCTCGACATACGGCATCGCGATCGCAAGCGGCACGATCGCCGCCTGCGGGAGCAGCCGAAATCCCGCGATCGCCGCGGCGAGCGCCTCCGGATGCGTCACTTTGAGCGCGCCCGCAAGCAAGAGCAAGCCGCCGAGTCCCAGGCGCAGCGCGAGGATCAGCCATCGCATGGGCGTCTTGTTTGGGAGCGTAGTCATAGGGCGCCTGCCGTGGGCGGCGTAGGCTATGGGAAGATCGATGCGCCTTCTACTCCTCGCCTTGCTCGCCGCGCTCGTTGCCTGCACGCGCGCGGTGAGCTTCGACGGCACGCCGCTCTCGGCGGTCGCGCCGAACTTCACGCTCTCCGATCAAAGCGGGCGACCGTGGAGTCTGGCGGCGCAGCACGGCAAGAGCGTCGCGCTCTATTTCGGTTACACGCACTGTCCCGACGATTGCCCGCTCACGCTCGCAAAGCTCTCCCGTGCAATCGCGGCGCTCGGAGCCGCCGGTTCGAACGCCGAGATCGCGTTCGTCACCGTCGATCCCGCACGCGACACGCCTCCCGTTCTTGCGGCCTACATTCGCCGCTTCCACGGCGCGAGGATCGTCGGCTTGACCGGCTCACGAGCGGCGCTTGGGAGAATCTACGCCGCCTATCACGTTTGGGCGCAACGCATTCCCGGCAACGAGCGCACGGGCTACGCGGTCGCTCATGCCTCTCCCGTCTTTCTCATCGACGCGAATGGCCGGCTCCGCGTCGTGCACGATGACGACGACGCCCGCGGCGCCTTCACGCACGATCTGCGGAATCTGAACGCCTGATGCTCGCCGCGCTGCTCCTCGCCGCATCGCTCGTTCCCATTCACGGCACCGTGCTCGCGGTGCAGCACGACGGAACCGCGATCCTGCGCAACGATGCCGCGCCGGAAATGCTCGCGTCGCAGACGCGGCGCTATCGCATCTCCCCGCGCACGCCGCTCGTGGCGGGGACAGGCGTCGACGGCTTCGCCGATCTCACGACAACGCCGTGGACGTTGCGCGATGCGGTGCCTGCAGGGCCGTTCGTGCCCGGCCTTCCGAATCCGGGGAGGGTGATCGGCGTCGATGTCGGCAGCCCGCTCCCGGCGGCGCAACTCGTCGATCAGGCAGGGCGCCTCGTCGTGCTGCAGCGCGCGTTTCGCGACAAGACGCTGTTGCTCACGTTCGTCTTCACGCGATGTCCCGATCGTACGCTTTGCCCGGCGATCAGCGGAAAGTATGCGTACGTGCAATCGCATCTCGATCCCGCGCATTTCGCGCTCGTCGAGATCACGCTCGATCCGCCCTACGACTCACCGCGCATTCTCGCCGACTACGCGCGTTCGTACGGCGCGAATCCTGCGATCTGGAGCCTCCTGACCGGCGAAGGCTCGACGATCCAGCGATTGCTCGACGAGTTCGGCATCGATTCGATGCGCGTGAGCGCGAGCAACTTCATTCACAGCGATCGGCTTTTCATCGTCGCGGCGAACGGCCGCGTCGCGTACGTCGTCGAAAGCGGCGCGTGGGATCCGGACGGCGTGATCGCGGAGGCTCGATCCGTCGGAGGACTCGCATCCAATCCGTTTGAGCGCTTCAAACTCTCGCTCGTCGCCGACGCGGTCGCGTTTTGCGGCGGAAGCCAGTGGGCCGGCATCGTGCTGCTCGAACTCTCGCTCTTCGTGATCATCGCGGCGTTCGTCGCCGCCGGCTTGTGGCTCGTGGCGCGCATGCTTTGGGGCAAAGCCTAAAGCGCGAGAGGGGTCGCCGCCGCGCGAACCGCACCTTTGAGGGGTGCCTCGCAAGCCGTTCGACCCGCCCTCGGCCGAGCAGACCGCATTTCTCGAGCGGGCGATCGAACAGTACGGCAAGTCGACCTACAACTACGCCTACCGGCTCACGCGCAACGACGCCGATGCAAGCGACCTCACCCAGGAGGCTTTTATCCGGGTCTACCGAGCCTGGCGCAGCTTCGTCCCAGGGACCTCCTTCCTCTCGTGGATCTACCGGATCGTCACGAATCTGTACCGCGACGAACTTCGGCGGCAAAAGGGACGTTATCAGGAGGAGATTCCCGAAGACAACGCGCCGCAGGAGTTTGGGGGAGCCCGGCCTCTAGCGGTCCAACCCATCGACGATTACGTCGAAGGGCAGATGAGCGAGCCGGTGGCCAAGGCCCTCGACGCGCTCGCGCCGGACCAGCGCGCGGTTGTCGTTCTCGCCGACATCGAGGAGTATAGTTACCAGGAGATTGCGGAGATCGTAGGCTGTTCGATCGGGACGGTGCGCTCGAGACTCCATCGTGCGCGAAGCCAGCTCCGCAAACTCGTTCTTGAACATTCGACGGCATCATGATAAACGAACATACGGACGCGAACCTACTGATCGACTACCTCCATCGCGAACTGCAACCCGAAGAGGACGCTGCGGTGCACGCGCATCTTCTTGCATGCGAACCATGCCGGGATGCCTATGAGGCGCAAGCTCGCATCACCGAGCATCTGCGAGCCCACGCGCAAGCCGAGGAGCGTGAACTGCCCCCCGGTGTCGTTGCTCGCATACGCGATCGCGTGGCCGGTCAAGCGCGTCTGGCGTGGTGGCACCAGTTAAGCCTCGCCTTCCGTCCGGCGGTCGGCCTTCCGGTCGCGGCGGTGCTCGTGCTCGCGACCGTCCTTGGGTGGGCGTCACTGCGACCGCATGAGGGCCACGCCCCGTCGATCGCAGCCGCGTATTATCTCGATGACCATGCGGCGCTCTCGAACAGCTCGCTGCCGTTCTCGCAGACCGCCGCAGTTCCGGCCACGCTCGAGGATTCCAGCGGCACGGAGAGCGCGCACTCGGCCGCGCTCATCGGACCGAACACGATCGCGAGCGAATGACGCTGCGCCTGCTGCTCCTTCTTGCACTCGTAAGCACGGCGCAGGCAGGCGCCGCAGCGCCCTCACAGCCCTCCGCCGTCGCTTTGCTCCATGCCGCTGCGGATGCGCCGAACCACGTCTCATTCGTCGGCCAAGTCGAACTCCTCAACATCGGCTCGCACGGTTCCGACGCCTCCGTCTTTCGCGTCGAGCATCTCGCACCGAACCTCACGCGGCGTTGGTACATTGCCCCGTCGAATCTCTACGGCGATGCCACGATTTCGCGCGGCGATTCGACTTACGCGATCGACGTCCGGCATCAACGCGTCGTCGTCACGCATAACGAGACCTTCGGCGTGCACATGGGTTGGAGCCATAATCTCTCCTTGCTCATGCGCAACTATCGCCCGGTCTTGGGGTCGGATGCAATCGTCTCGGGGCGAGTCGCGCACGTTATCGCGCTCGTCAATCGCTACACCGGAGCGACGACGATGCGGCTCTGGATCGACTCGCACACGAGCCTCATGCTTGAACGGCAGGTCTATGCAACGAACGGTTCGCTCGTGACCCAGATGCACTTCGACGACGTGCGCTTCGTGAGCAGCGTTCCGGCTACGACCTTCAACATTCCGTCAAACTACGCTTCTGTGCAAGGGCCGAGCCGCGGCGTTCCCTCGGATGATCCGGCGCATGTGATCGCGCAGTGCGGTTTCGCGGCACGCGCGCCCCGCTATCTGCCCGAGGGCTTCACGCCGGTTGCCGCCGATCTCGCCGACGAGAAGGGCGTGCGCACGTTGCACGTGCTCTACTCGGACGGCCTGCGCACGATCTCGCTCTTCGAAAACGCGCGCGGCGCAGGCACCGACATGTCCGGCTATCATCCCGTCGCGACGACGATCGGAACATTGCGCGCGCAAGAAGGCGATGACGGCCCGACGACGCTGCTGGCGTGGTCGCAAGATGCGCTCCACTTCACGCTCGTCGGTGATCTGAACAAGGACGAAATGGAAAGGATCGCCGCTTCGCTCGTCCAATAGCGTCCGCCGTGCGAAGCTCGCAACACGTCGGGCGACGCCGCCGCGCGCTAGCCTCGGCGGCGCTCGTCGCGGTCGCAGCCTGTTCCTCGCATTACGCGTCGCAGACGATGGGCGTCACGGGGCCGCCGGATCCGCGCGTCGCGGTCTTCCGCGCCGATCAACGCACGTCGTGGCCGAACTTCCGCTTAGGACTCGGTCTCAACGTCGTCGTCGTGAATCCCGGCGTGCCGCGTGAGTTCGCGTGGCGCTTCGAGACCGGCGACGCGGGGATATCCTCCTCGCCCGTCGTGTACGGCAGCCTTATCCTCGTTGCGTCGAACGACCATCGTCTCTACGCGGCCGACGCCGCGACCGGTGCGATTCGCTGGCGCTACAAAGCCGAGAACGAGTTGATGTCGCAGCCGGTGTACGATCACGGCCTCGTCATCGTCGCGACCGGCAACTCCGATTGCCCCGTCTATTTCCCACCCGCCTATGCCGTGATGGGAGGCGGCGTCAACCGCATTGAGGCCGTAGACCCGCAAAGTGCGCGTGAGGTCTGGTCGCAGGGCATCGCCGGCACCGGAATGCCGACGCCTGCGATCGTCGCGGGCGAACTCGTGCACGTCGACGGCGCCGGCGCAATCCTCTCACTCGACGCGCGCACGGGCGCGTACCGCTGGCACGCGGCGACGCCGTCATTCTTCTCGATGACGGGCGTCATCGACGGCGGCGACGGGCGCATCTACGCGCCGGGGAGTTTCCCCGACGTCATCTACGCGTGGAACGCGCGCAACGGCGCGATCCTCTGGGAGCACCGCTTCTCACCCTTCTACGGCGGCGTCTCCGACGGCCCGATGGCGTCGACCGCGTCGGAGCTCGTCGGCATGTATTTGGAACCGCTCGCGCGCGGAGCGTACGGTTGGGTCGTGCAGTACGGTTCGATCGCGCGGCAACACGTCTACGCACTCGACAAGCGGACGGGACGGATGCTCTGGGACCGAACGCTGCTCGACGCAAAGGGCATCGCCCCCGCCTACAACGAGTCGGCAATCCCGCTCGTGTACGGGAACCGCGTCTACATCGGCAGCGCAGTCGCTCCAATCGTGACCGCGCTCGACGTGCAAAGCGGACGGATTATATGGCGGGCCCACACCGCGGGAGCGGTCAAGGGCGGCCTCGTCGCGCGCGACGGGATCGTCTACTTCGGCGATCTCGGTGGTTATCTCTGGGCGGTCGACGCCACATCGGGTCGCACGATCGGACGAAAACAAGAGCCCGTGCACTTCAACGTCGGATCGCCGATCATCCTCAACGATTCGTTGATCGACGGTTCCCGCGAAGGCTCGGTGATCGCCGTCCCCTTACGGTGGATCCGCTCGGCGCACGATTAGCGCGACGCATCAGAAGCCGCCGCGATGCGCGCAATCGATTCGGTAAGCGCGTCGAGATCGTATCCGCCTTCGAGAACATAGACGACGCGGTTCTTGCAGTACTCCGCCGCAACGGCGGCGATCCGTTCGCCGAGCGCCGACGCAGCCTCGACGCCGATACCGAGATCGCCCACCGGATCCCCCGCGACGTAATCGAAACCCGCGCTGACGAGAATCAAGTCCGGACGAACCTGCGCCGCGATCCGCGGTAACAGCGCGTCCCAGATCGAGACGAAGCGCTCCGTCGCGATGCCGCCGACGGGCAACGGCACGTTCGCGATCACGTCGGAGCCGCGCTGCGTTTCGTTCGGCTCGCCGCCGCCGGTGCCGGGATATGCCGGTGCGGCGTGCGTTCCGACGTATGAAAGACCGTCGCCCGCAACCGCCTGCGTTCCGTTTCCGTGATGGTAATCGAAATCCACGACGAGCACCCGTCCGCCGTGCGAGGCGAGAAATGCGCGTGCCGCCACGGCAATGTTATTGAAAAGGCAGAAACCCATTCCTCGATCGGGTTCGGCGTGGTGGCCGGGCGGACGGATGAGCGCGAAGACCGAGGCGTTCTCTTCGACGGCCGCCTCCATCGCCGCGACGGCGCCGCCCGCGGCGCGACGCGCGGCCGCAAGCGAACGAGCGTCGACGACGGCGTCGCCAGTCGAGAGATAGCGCGGCGTCTGCGCCGCGCTCGTTTCGCGTTCGACCAACTCGAGATAGGGAGGTGTGTGGACGCGCAGCAACTCCGCGTCGCTCGCGTCACGCGCGGCAATCGTCTCGCGCAAGACGCCTTGCGCGCGCAAGCGCTGCGCCGTGACTTCGACCCGCGCCGGTGCCTCCGGGTGCAGGACGCCGCGGAGGTGTTCGCCGAGCAGCGGGTCGGTGACGAACCGCGTTAGTGCGTCCTGTTCAAGTCCGCGAGCGCGCGTTGCACCGTTTTATAGGCCGGGGTGCCACGGCGTATGAGCGGCAACAGCCGTTCGTACGCGGCGATCGCCTTGTCGCGCTGGTGGAGGTTCGCATATGTCTTCGCGGCAACGAAGAGGAGCTGAGGGTTCTGATCGAGGTACCCGTGCGCGGCGCTGTCGAGGACGTCGAAGATTTGCCCGGCTTCGCGATAGTTGTGCACTTCGTAGTCGGCGCCCGCGATGCAGGCGAGCGTCTCGGGCGCGCGCTTGATGGCGAAGCTGTGACTGCACGCATCGCGCTGCGCGACATATTGGTGCAGGCTGTTGTAGGCCTCCGCGAGCAACTCATATCCCTCGGCGGTCGGCGCGACGCTCGACAAGTGTTTCAAGTAGACGAGCGCGTCGCTGACGTGGTTATGCTGAAGTTCGTATTGACCCATGTCGCGCAGCGCATCCTCGTTGTCCGGATCGAGCGCGAGCGCTTTGCGCCACTGGACGACACCCTGATCGACCTGGTGCAGTGTCGCCGCGAGATACGCGCCGTACGCAACATACGTGAGCGCGACCGTGGGAAACCGCGTGAGCAAGTCCTGATAGATTGCCGCCGCCTGCGGATTCTTGTGCTCGGTGACAAAATACTGCGCCTTGCGAACGTAGATCGCCACCTTCTGCTCGTCGGTCGGCGCTGCGACTGCGGCGTCATCATACGCCTCCGCGGCATGCACGTCGTCGTGCTGGCGCGCATAGAGATCGGCCTTAAACGCCAGCGCGTCGACGCTCTTCGGATCGATGGCGAGCGCGCGATTGATCGTCTGCAGCGCCATCGGGATGTTGTTTTGCGCGACGTATGTCTGCGCGATCGAGAAGATCGGCTGCGTGTCGGTCTTGTCGAGCGTGAAGGCCTGTTCGAACTGAATGCGCGCGTCGTCGTAGTGCGACTGTGCGGCGTAGACCGAGCCGAGGGTCAGGAACGCCTGTGGGCTCGTCTTGTTGAACGTCACCGCACGGTTGGCGATCCGTTCCGCATCGGTTGGGCGATTCACCGCCAGATAGAGATCTGCGAGATTTCCGAGCACGGCGACGTTCGTNNGAGATCGGGTCGACTGATCGCGAGATACTGGCCGGCGAGTTCGGTCATCGCCTCCTGATCGTTGGGGTTGGCTCGGATGCGAGCTTGCAGTCTCGGGATCGCGATGCTCGGCGGCTCCGGCGTGGCGGTCGGAAGCGGTGCGGGAGTCGGCGAGGGCGTCGGCGACGCAGTGGAGCGTCGCGCGACGGCGTGCGGCGTCGTGCCGGCGACGGCGATGACGATTGCGGCGACGAGCAAGGCTGGCAAGAGAAAACGTTTCACGATTAGCGGGTGTCCTTTAGTGGGTTAGACCTTAGCGGTCTCGACGAGTTTGGTCAGTTCGGGGATGATGGCGAAGGCGTCGCCGGCGACGACGAGATCTGAGAACTCCGCGATCGGGGCAGTGGCATCTTTGTTCACGGCGACGATCGTCCCAGCCGAGCGCATGCCGACCTTGTGCTGGATGGCGCCGGAGATGCCGACGGCGATATAGAGTTTCGGGCTCACC
Source organism: Candidatus Tyrphobacter aquilonaris (assembly GCA_003133745.1). Lineage (GTDB taxonomy): Bacteria > Vulcanimicrobiota > Vulcanimicrobiia > Vulcanimicrobiales > Vulcanimicrobiaceae > Tyrphobacter > Tyrphobacter aquilonaris. Next base: position 13,247 of record PKZD01000029.1, on the reverse strand, counting down.
GTTTTACCCGTCTGGCCGATCTGGAGGCTGTACGGCACCCAGCCGGCATCGGCAGCCGCGCGCGACGCGCCGACGGCGCCGCCGAGTGCATCGGCGAGCGGTTTGAGCAGCGTCTCGAAAGGTTCCGGGCCGCCGAGTCCGCGTCCGCCGCTGACGACAACGGGCGCTTCCTCGAGGCCGAGTTCGCTCGACGCCTCCTCAACTTCGCTCTCGATCTTCATTGCATAGCTCTTGCCCGCGGGCTTCGCGAGCATCTCGACGCTCGCGCCGCCACCGCCTGGCTGCGCGGTAAACGAGTTCGGCCGCACGGTAACGACGCCGTACTCGCAGTTCCTGAAGGCGCAGGTCGTGATCGTGACGCCGCCGAGTTTCGGAGCGACGCAGGCGACGCGCCCGTTCTCGACTTCGAATCCCGTCACGTCGGCCGCCAAACCCGCGTCGAGGCGCGCGCAGAGACGACTCGCCACGTCACGCCCGTACATCGTATTCGGAACGAGCACGATCGATGGACCGATCGCGCGCGCCGCCGCTTCAAGATAGTCGATGGTCGGATCGAGCAGGTATGCATCGATGTCGGGATCTTCGGCGACGTGCACGACGTCGAGCGGATACGCTTTAAGGCTCTCCGCGAGCGCGCCGGCTTCGCCTCCGAGCACGACCGCGTGCGCCTTCCCGCCAAGGCGATCGGCAAGCGCGCGCGCCTCCGTTGCGAGCTCGTACGTGACCTTGCGCGTCTGCCCCTTGCGATGTTCGACGACCGCGATGACGTTTTGCATTTAGACGAGCTTCCTCTCGCGCAAGAAATCGAAAATCGCGCGCGCGCCGGTCGCGCCGTCGGATGCCTCGACGATTCGCGCCTTGGTTCGTGCGGGCGGCGGTGCGAATGAGAGGAGCTCTGTCTTTGGAGCACGGTTCTCGAAACCGATGTCAGAGCCCGAGAGGGTCGCGATCGTCTTTTTCTTCGCGCCCATGATGCCTTTGAGCGACGCGTACCGCGGTTCGCCGACCGCCATCGTTACGCTGACGAGCGCAGGCAACGGACACGTCACGGCCTGATAGCCGCTGTCGGTCTCCCGCTGCGCCTTGATCGTTCCGCCGACGATCTCGAGATGCCGTGCGTTCGTCAATCCAGGCAAGCCAAGATGCTCCGCGATGGCGCCGGGCACGCCGCCCGTCGAGCCGTCGTCGGCGAGTCCGCCGCAGATGACGAGATCAAAGCCGATTTTCTTCAACGCCTGCGCGAGCGCCGCCGAGGTCATTGCAACGTCGCTGCCGGCAAGCGCGTCGTCGCTCAGCACGACCGCGTCGTCCGCGCCCATTGCGAGCGCCTTGCGGAGCGTCTCCTTCAAGCTCTCCGACGCCATCGAGAGTAAGGTGACTGTGGTGTCGTCGCCCTGTTTTGCTTTTAGCTGTAACGCAGCCTCGAGCGCATACTCGTCATAGGGATTGAGCACCGTTTCCATGCCGGTGCGGACGAGTCGCTTCGTCGTCGGATCGATGCGCTTTTCAGCGTTGAGATCGGGGACGAGCTTGACGGTGACGACGATCCTCATACAAAACCCCGGCTCTACAGGCCGGGGAAGTACCTATTGCTCCCGCGCGGGAGCCGACCCTGCCGGAGCGGCCTTTACGGCCTCGCGGGGCCGAGGCGAGCATGGATGACGACCGGCTGCAGAAGCACCTGGTCGGCCTTCCCATTCGAGAAGGAAGCGACGACCACGTAGGAGCGGTCCTGCACGACCTGAGGCGCCTGGAAGCGCACGAGCGACGTCGTGGCGGAAACCGACTGCGAAGCGATGTGCGTGCCGAGGTCGTCCTCGAAGGTCAAGCGGAGGTTCAGCGGATGCGCAAGCAATCGAACCGCGAAGGTCGCCCCCGAAATCACGTAGGGCGGCTCAATCCGGAAGACTTGGCGCGCCAAGAGAAGTCCGGCGGGCGCTGTCGGATCGCCATCGTCGGCATTCGGCTTCGGCAACACGAGTAGCCCGGCTGAGGCCCGCGACGTTTTCGATCCCCGCGTCACGAGCAACTCGACGCGATACTGCGTCGGCACGTCGACCGGCGGCGCGGTCAGCGTCGAGGAGCCGGCGGCACGATACGCCGCGCGCTGCAACGGGATGCCGGTCGCATCGAAGAGCGTGACGGTTCCGCTCTGCGCGTCGGCGATGTAACGAACGTCGATCGGCTCGCCGCTCTGGACGACGCTCGGATCGGGTTGGAATGCCTCGATCGAGACCGAATCCGAACGAGCGAGCGGTACGCCTGAGGCAAGGAGTTCGCGGTGCGCGGCGCCGAGCGGCCCGATGACGGAGAGCACGACGTGATAGACCGCCGCGTGTTTGAGAGTTATAAAGGAAAACGATCCGGTCGCGCCGGCGAGATTGCCGCTTGCGATCCGCACGCCGTCGGCGGTGACGTCATATCGCGCCGCGCCGATTCCGGCGATTGCGTAGGATGCGGTCGCGCGATCGCCCGCGACGACTTGCGCGGGCATCGTGTACGCATCGATCTTCGGACGCAAGGATTGCCAGCCGGTTGCGCCGGCGAGCAGGAACGCGCCAATGAGCGCGAGTGCGGTCGCCGCGCGCAGCGCGGGCGGAGTCGGAACGTCCGCCTCCGCCGATGCGCGCATCGACGAGTTCTGCATGTTCAACGAGATCGTTCGCAGCGGATACGGCAAACGCAGCGACGCGCGAATTGGAATCTGCGCGACCGATTGCGGATTCATCCAAAAATGCCCCGGCGCAACGCTCGTCAGCCCGCGTTCCGTCCATCCCGTCAGCGAGCACGAGAGCGCCTCATCGGAGTAGTTGACGACTTTCGCGACAAACTCGGAGGACGTGAACCCGCGCCGCTCGCACTTGAGCGCTCCCATGACGGTGCGCTCGGCTGAGACGACCGCGACGAAGCGCCGCGCCTCGTCCGGCGACGTACCCGATGCGAGTTGATAAGGAGTGATCGGCGCGCGCGTTCGCGCGACCGGCAGGTGTCTGACCTCCGACTCCGTCTCCGGGCTCATACTTCTGGCTTCGGCGTCATAGCCGCGCCCACGGCGGAGCTTTACGGAAGGTTTACGTCAAGCGCAAGCCGCTGGGCATGCTTCCGGCCTTTGTTCCTACCGCAATAGGTTTCCGTTTGGCTGTGGCAGTTAGGGCAAAGCAACCGAAGGTTCTCCAACCGATGGTCAAGGCGATCACCATTGATGTGGTCTAGATGAAGAACCAGTTCACGTCCCTGCCAACCGGCAATCCCGCAGATTACGCATTCGTTCGTGAGGATGCGAGTCCTAAGGAGCCGGCCGCGAAGGGTGCTCGTACTGCCCCGATAAGGGCTATCGCGAACGAGTATCTGATCCAGCGGAATTGTTGGGGCGTACGGATTGTGCCGCCCCTTCCAATGCCCTTTACCCAGCCAATGCGATGTGTCAAGCCGGTACAACCGAACCTTGTCATGCAGCGTCACATAATTTCCACCTATTGGCACGAGTCCGAGCTTCCTTAGTGCTCCCGCTACTGAGGTGGCGCCGGCAACGGCGTCCGCATATTGCTCGCGCGAACGTTTCTCCTGTCTCATGCTGCAAAGGTAACATCACGCAGTGACAGCACCGTGGCATCAGCGTATGTGGCGCTATTGGGATGGCCGGGAGTCGAACCCGGATGTCCTTTCGGACTGCAGATTTTCTCACCACTACGGCTTTCGCCGCCGCGTCAAACGGCGTTCGTGGTCCGGACTGTGCCTTGGCCCTATGAAACGTCGCTTCACGTAGGCCGCGCCCATCCAGTCTCTACACCTTCTCACGCGCTTCTCGAAGCATCGCGTGAGCTTGGCTCGGCGTTGTCACGTCGTTGCGACAGAGAGTTCACCGACTTTGAGCGCATCCCGTAGGCGGTTTCCCCTCCTACGGCTCAACGGACTTCCGTCAAGTCTGCTGTGTCTGCCAGTTCCACCACCATCCCACGTTATTGCTTGTAGTGCTCGACGACGTCGGCCGGGCGAAGGTGCGCCGCACTCGGATCCTGCTGCGCGTCGCGGCGAGCGATGCGCTGACGTAAGAGGTCCCAGTACTGGTCGAGCTGCACCTCGATCGAGTGGAGGCGTTCGGCATCGACGGGCGTCAGTGCAGCGCGCTCGCCATGTTCGAGCAGGCGATGCTCCTCCGCGATCAGCTCTTCGATGTGGTTGCGAATAGGCGTGTCGTTCATGATGAATCCTCGGATCCTACATGGCCCTCTGCGCGCTCGCGCTCCTGCAAGAGGATGCCGAGCAAGATGTCGCCCGGTGCGACGATCGCCCGCTCCTGGGTGACCAACCCCATCGTCGCGGCGAGCAGGATGAGACCGGCGGGTAGAATGTCGGCGCGCTGCGGGCGCATGCCGGGCAGCTCCTTGCGCTTCTCGAGATCGATCGTGCAGAGACGCTCGAGCGTGCGTGTGAGCAGCGGGCGCGTGAGCTCCGACGCGCGGGCTGCATTTCCGCCGTGCGCGATCGCCGCGGTCGTCGTCGCGCTGCCGCCGACGAGCAGCAACCGTTCAACGGAGGGTTGTGCGTGCATCGGCGCGAGCGTTTCGGCCGCGACCCCGACCGCGCTCGTCAAACTCTGTCCGTCAACGGCGCCGTAGCGTCCCGAGAGCGCTGGGAACCGCTCCGTCAGCCGGACCGCGCCGATTTCGTAGGAGGCGATCGACGTCGGATCGATTTGGCTTCCGACCGCGTACTCCGTGCTTCCGCCGCCGACATCGACGACGCCGCTACTCCCCGCGAACGGCGGCAACCCGCCGACTGCGCCACGAAAGGATGCGCGCGCTTCGTCGTCACCGGAGAGCACGCGCAACGGTGCGCCGGTCGCGTCACGTACGCGCTCCGCGAACTCCTCGGCATTCTCCGCACGACGCAGCGCGTCCGTCGCGACGACAAGGATTTTCGCGCACCGATTGCGCACGCCGTTCGCGTATTCGCGTAGCGCGACGAGAGTTCGAGCCATGGGTTCTTCGCCGAGTTCCCCACGCTCGCCGAGACCTTCGCCGATGCGCGTGCCGATCGTGCGCGCCAGCACGACATGCGGAATCTGCGGACGCATGTCGGCGAGCAGCATACGCGTCGAGTTCGTGCCGACCGAGAGCACCGCGAAGCGCTCGGTTACGCCTGCTTCGGTTCCCAATGGGCCGCGCGGCGCTTCTTGCGTAGAAAATGGCGCTCGTGCGCCGGGATGCCGTCGACCGATTCCCACTCGTCGGTGCTCTTGAGGTAGGAAGCGATCTGCTCCTCGAGGAGGTCGTCGGATATCTGCGGCGCGAGCGTGACGCTCGGACGCCGCACGCCTTCGTGCCGGACGAAAGCGAGGCGCAATCGAGCCGAGAGACTGCGCTCGTATTGCGGACGGTGCGCGACGACGTCGGCGGGAACGGCACTGGCAAGCTCGCCGTTTTCGAGGCGCACGGTCGCGCCGAAGACGTTCAGGTTAATCACGGTTCCGTACAGGCTCACGGATTCGCGGAAGGCGAGGGCGCGGGAACGAGATAGATCAGCGTCTGTCCCGGCCGCACCATGCGCAAGCGCCGGTAGATGTACGGCACGACGCCTTCCGACGTTTGCAGACGCCGCACGTCGCGCGCCTCCTCGGCGCTGCGCATGCGCAGCACTCGGATGTCGTGTTGCGTCGCCGCCAACTCATGGGCGAGCGCGAAGTTCTGCTCGAGGCGATGGGCAAACGCAAGCGAGAGCACGGTGATGATGAAGCAGGCGCCGAGCGTCATCGCGACGCGACTGGCGAAGCGCAGGAGCGGTGGCGTGCGGCGAGAGCGGTGTGCCATCAAAACCGTCCCGCCGGTGCGGTTTCGCGCGCCCACGCGCCGATCCGCCGATATTTCTCGTAGCGCTGCGCGAGCAGCCGCTGCGCCGGAAGCGTTTCCAGGCGTTCGAGCGCCGCATCGATCTTCTCGAGCACGCGCGTCACGACGCCGGACGGATCGCGGTTCGCGCCGCCGAGCGGCTCCGGCACGATCTCGTCGACGATGCCGAAACCCCGCAAGTCCTGCGCCGTGAGCTTCAAGTGCGACGCCGCTTCGTCGGCCTTCGACGCATCGCCCCAGAGTATCGCCGCGCACCCTTCGGGAGAGGCGACGGAATACGTGCTGTGCTCGAGCATGATGACACGGTCTGCGATCGCGAGGGCGAGCGCTCCTCCCGATCCGCCTTCACCGATGATGCTCGCGACGATCGGAACGGTCGCGGTCGTGAACGCGATGAGGCACTGCGCGATCGCTTCCGACTGCGCGTGCTCTTCTGAGGAAATGCCGGGATCGGCGCCCTTCGTATCGACGAAGGTAACGATCGGCAATCCAAGCCGCGTCGCGAGATGCGCGAGGCGCCGCACTTTCCGGTAGCCTTCCGGCGCAACCATGCCGAAGTTGCGGCGCAGATTCTCCTTCGTGTCGCGCCCGCGTTGTTGTCCGATCGCGACGATCGCACGGCCGCGCAAAAGCGCCGCTCCACCGACGACCGCCTGATCGTCTTCATAGTGACGATCGCCATGCAGCTCGTCGAACCGGTCGAGCCCGGCAATGTACTCGAGCGACGTCGGGCGATTGGGATGGCGCGCCATGTGCACCTTCTGCCACGGCGTCGGCGCACCATACACGTCCCGCAGAATTTCCTGATACTTCGTTTCGAGCACGCCGATCTCGCTCGACATGTCGACGGGCTGATCGGCGCTCGCGGTACGCAACTCGGCGATGCGGCGCTCGAGTTCGAGCAACGCCTTCTCGCGATCCATGAACGGGTTCACGCGTGCGCCTCCGCGCGCGCGCGTTGCGCCGCACCTTTCGCGGTGTAATCGAGAAACCGGACGAGCGTCTCCTTTAGGAGGCGCCGCTCGACGACGATGTCGATGTGCCCGTGTTCGAGCAAGAACTCCGCGGCTTGAAAACCTTCGGGAAGCTTCTGGCGGATCGTCTGCTCGATCACGCGCCGGCCTGCGAATCCGATCATCGCCTTCGGCTCCGCCAGAATAATATCGGCCTGGAAGGCAAACGAGGCCGAGACGCCGCCGGTCGTCGGATCCGTCAACACCGTAATGAGCGCGTTGCCGTCGGCCATGAAACGCGTCACCGCAGCCGTCGTCTTCGCGAGCTGCATGAGGGCGAACATCCCCTCTTCCATGCGTGCGCCGCCGGAAGCGGTGAAGATGACGCACGGCAGGTGCCGCCGTGTCGCTTCCTCGAGCAACATCGTGACGCGCTCGCCGACGACGGTGCCCATCGTGCCGCCGCGAAAATGGAAATCCATCACGCCGAGCGCGACGTCGAAGCCGCCGATCTGACCGAAGCCGCAGACAACGGCCTCGCTCAACCCGCTCTTCTCGCGATCGCCCGCAAGTTTGACGGGGTAGCTCTTGCGGTCGCTCCACTGGAGCGGGTCACCGACTTGGACCTCGCCGCCGATCTCGGTGAAGTCGCCGTCGACGATCGTGCTGATGCGATCGTAGGCGCCGATGCGAAAGTGGTGACCGCAGCGCGAGCAGACGTAGAGGTTCGCCGCGAGATCGCGACGATAGAGCATCTCGCCGCACTCCGCGCACTTGCTCCACTGCGCCGCATCACGTCCGCCCGCGTCCTTGCCACGGCGTACGCGCAGCCATTCCGGCATCGGCATCAGGCGGCGCCCCTCGGAAAGAGGCGCGCCGCATAGAGTTTGCGCAGTTGCTTGAGGTAATTGAATATCTCGCGCTGGTTCAGCTTCGATTCCCCGACGATGCGGTCGGTGAAGACGTATGGGATCTCGGCCGCCTTGCCGTAGTGTGCCTTTGCGATGACCTCGAGACCGATTTTGAAGCCGATGGGATCGAGGCGCACGTTCTCCAACGCCTCACGGCGCACCAAAAAGTACCCGCTCGTGAGGTCTTTGACGCCGGTCAGCGGGCGCGCCAGGGCGCACGCGACGCGCGAGGTGATGATGCGACGAGTGGGCCAGTTCGTGATCCCGCCGCCCGCGACATAGCGGCTCCCGACCGCGAGACCATATCCGGATTCGAGCGCCGCGACCATCTTCGGCAGAATGTTCACGTCGTGGCTGAAATCGGCGTCCATCGCACCGAGGGCCTTCGACTCCGGTCGAGCCGTCTTCCAGCCGTCGATCACGCCGCTCGAAAGGCCAAGCTTCCCGGGGCGATGCAAGCAGCGCACCGGCAGTTCGGTGGCAAGCCGATCGACGATTGCGCCGGTTCCGTCGGGCGAGTTGTCGTCGACAACGATGACCTCGGTATCGAGGCCGTTCGCCTTGCCGACGGCGTCGATCGCCCGCAGCAGCTTCTCGATTCCCCCGGCTTCGTTGTATGTCGGGATCACGATCGAGATCGGAAGCGTTGCCATGCTTAACCGGAAACGATACGACGCGCGGCCTCGATATTCCGTCCTTCGCCCGTTTCGTAGTTCAGAATCGCCAGCAGCACCATCGCCGCGGTCTCCGTTCGGAGGATGCGGGCGCCGAGCGAGATGACCTCGGCGCCGCGCGGTCTCGCCGCGTCGGCCTCCGCGTGCGAAAAGCCGCCCTCCGGCCCGACGACGATAAGTATGCTGCGGACGCCGGCGAGCAGCGAGGGCAATCGCGCGCGCAACGGCCGGCGCTCCTCGCTCTCCCATGCAAAGAACACGCGGTCGTATGTGCCGAAGCGCGCGAGCAGTTCTTCGAATGCCATCGGTGCGAGCACCGCGGGAATGTCGCGGCGCCCGCATTGCTCCGCCGCGCTGCGCGCGATGCGACGCCAGCGCTCGAGCTTCGAGGCACCGGCCTCATGCGCGACTGCGCGCTCACTGGAGAAAGGAAGAATCGTTGCCGCACCGAGCTCCGTCGCCTTCTCAACGACGAAATCCATCTTCGTTCCCTTCGGCAGCGCTTGCGCGACGTCGACGCGTACGTCCGGGTCGGGAGTGCGAGCGAGCTCTTCGACGAGCCGCGCGCTCACGCGTTTTCCTTCGCATGTCAGTTCCGCAACGAACGCATGGGCGGCGGAGTCGATGATCTCGATGCGTTCGCCCGATCCCAAGCGCAGGACGTCCACGATGTGGTGCGCGTCGCCGCCGTCGACGCGCACGATTTCATCCCGATCGTAGATGCCCGGGACGAAGAACCGCGCGAGGCGCATTACTCGGGGCGGAACGCGTCCTTCACGCGTTCGAGGAACGTCCGCTCGTCAACGTGATCTCCGCCTTCGCGCGCAAACTCCTCGAGGACTTCGCGCTGCCGCTTCGTCAACTTCGTCGGAACGACGATGCGCACGGTGACATGGTGGTCGCCGCGTTGCGATCCGCGCACCGTCGGCATGCCGTGACCGCGCAGATGCAGCGTCGTACCGCTCTGCGTTCCGGCGGGAACGAAGAGCGAGAGATCGCCTTCGAGTGAAGGTACCGTGATCGTCGCGCCGAGCGCCGCTTGCGTGAATCCGATCGGCGCCTCAACCGTCGTGTCGAGGCCGTCACGTTCAAATCGGTCGTGCGGCGCGATGCTGAGATACACGTAGAGATCGCCGACGGGTCCGCCGTGCGCGCCGGCCTCGCCGTTGCCGGCGATGCGAATGCGCGAACCGTCGTCGACGCCGGCGGGAACCTTGACCGTGAGCGTGCGCTCGACATGCCGGCGCCCCTCTCCGCCGCACGCGTCACACGGCTGCGCAATCACTTGTCCTTCGCCGTGGCAGGTCGTGCACGAACTTTGCGTGACGAACTGGCCGAGGGGCGTCTGGCGCATGCCGCGCACGACGCCCGTGCCGCCGCATCGGCCGCACGGCACGACGAGCGTGCCGGGCTGCGCGCCCGTGCCCTTGCACTTCTCGCATTGCGCAAGGTGCGTATACGTGATCTCCCTCGTGACGCCGGAGTACGCCTCTTCGAGCGTGATTTCGAGATCGTAGCGTAGGTCCGCGCCGCGCTGCGGCCCGGAGCGCCGCGCCGATGCGGCGCGCGCGTCGCCGAAAAACATGTCGAAGATGTCGCCGAGTCCGCCGCCGCTGAAGCCGCCGAATCCGAAATCGCCCGCGCCGTCGTCAACGGTGCCGAAGCGATCGTAGTGCGCCCGCTTGTTCGGATCGGAGAGCACTTCGTAGGCCTCGTTGATCTCCTTGAAGTGCCGTTCCGCGGCCGCTTTGTCGTCCGCAACGTCGGGATGGTACTTGCGCGCGAGCGTGCGATACGCGCGTTTGATGTCGTCGCCCGTGGCATTCCGCGCGACCCCAAGGGTCTCGTAGTAGTCTTTGGTCGGCATCGGGTCGTTTATGAGAGCTCGGCGTCCGCGAGCCGCTGAGAAAGAGATTCCGCCGTCCCCGATGCGAGCGCGAGGAGTCGCGCGTACGGCATCCGGCGCGGTCCGAGGATCGAAAGCATGCCGACCGCGTGCGGACCGAAGCGATACGGCACGGTCACGACGGAGAGGTCGGCGAGTTCCTCGCTCCCCAACTCGTGCCCGATCTTAACGCTCGGATTTTCGCTCGTCATCGCGTCGGCGACGATATCGTACAGCGTGCGCTGCTCTTCAACGATGCGTAAGATCGACTGCAGTTTGCGCGCGTCGTGAAACTCGGGCTGATCGAGTAGGTTTTGTGCGCCCGCCGCCGCAATCGCCGGCGTTTCGTTCGAGCGCGCGCTCTGCACCGCCGCCGCAACCGCTCCCCGCAGTTCGTCGGTCAGATTCAGCTCTGCGACGATCGCCGCAATCTCCGCCTCGCCGACGTCACGCAGCTTTCTATTCGCGAAGCGCGCGTTGAGCGCGCTCGAGAGCCGCGTCAGATCATCGGGTGCGACGTCGCTCGTCAACTCGAAGAGGCTCTGCGCGCCGACGCCGAGCGAGGTCACGACGATCGCGACGCCGGTGCGCGGAGCGAGCGAGATCAACTGCACGTGCTTGAAGACCTGCGTCTCGGCCTGCGGCTTCGTGACGAATGCGAGATTGTTCGAAAGGCGCCCGAGCAGTCGCGTTGTTTGATCGATCAAGTCATCGAGCTCGCGGCTCGCGTCGCGCAGTTCCTCGCGGATGCGCGTGCGATCCGCAACGGTAAGCGTCTCGGGCTCCATAAGCTGATCGACGTACGTGCGGTAGCCTGCGTCGGAGGGGATACGACCGGCCGACGTATGCGGCTGCACGAGGTAGCCGCCGGCCTCCAACTCCGCCATCTCGTTCCGCACGGTTGCGGAGCTGATGCCGAGGTTGTACTTCTGCGTGAGCGTTTGCGAAGCGACGGGCTCCGCGGTCGCCACGTACTCGTAGACGACCGTCGCGAGGATGTACGCCTTGCGCTGGTCGAGGTCGGGGCTCTTCATTGTTCCCTATACTAGCACTCCGATGCCAGGAGTGCCAAAGGGTCTTCCGTAACTCGGCGCCATGGACACCTCGCAAGCGATCGAGGCACTCTTTGAAGAGAGCCGCCGCTTCCCACCGCCCGCCGATTTCGCGGTCCGGGCCAATGCCCAGCCCGGCATCTACGAGGAGGCCGAAAAAGACTTCGAGAGCTTCTGGGCCTCGTGGGCACGCAGGCTCGAGTGGATGAAGCCGTTCACGAAGGTTCTCGAGTGGGACGAGCCGTTCGCGCGTTGGTTCTCCGACGGCGAGTTGAACGTTTCGGTCAACTGCCTCGACCGTCACGTCAAAGCGGGCAAAGGCGACAAGATCGCCTATTACTACGAAGGCGAGCCCGGCGATCGTTGGAGCATCAGCTACCGCAAACTGCTCGAAGACGTCTGTCGCTTTGCGAACGGCTTGCGTAAACTTGGCATCAAGAAAGGCGATCGGGTCGCCATCTACATGCCGATGATCCCAGAGCTGCCGATCGCGATGCTCGCCTGCACGCGCATCGGCGCGGCGCATTCCGTCATCTTCGGCGGCTTCTCGCCCGATTCGATCATCGACCGCGTGAACGATTCCGAATGCGTCACCGTCATCACGGCCGACTACGGACGCCGCCGCGGCACGCTCGTGCCGCTCAAGCAGAACGTCGACGTCGCGCTCGCGCAGACGCCGAGCGTCAAGCACTGCATCGTCGCGAAACGAGTCGGCGATCCGGTCGAGATGACCGAGGGACGCGACCTCTGGTGGAACGACGTCGTCGCGGGCCAGCCGATGAACTGCGAGCCGGAGCGCATGAACGCCGAGGACCTGCTCTTCCTCTTGTATACGAGCGGAACGACCGCCAAACCCAAGGGCATCAAACACACGACCGGCGGCTATCTCACGCAAGCCGTCATGACGCACAAGCTCGTCTTCGATTTGAAGGAAGAGCGCGACGTCTACTGGTGCGCCGCCGACATCGGCTGGGTGACGGGGCACTCGTACATCGTCTACGGGCCGCTCGCCAACGGCGCGACCTCGGTGCTCTATGAAGGCACGCCGGATTACCCCGAAAAGGACCGGCTGTGGGAGATCGTCGAGCGATACAAGGTCACGATCCTCTACACGGCGCCGACCGCGATCCGTACCTTCATGAAGTGGGGCGTCGAGTATCCGCAGCGGCACGATCTCTCGTCGCTGCGCTTGCTCGGAACCGTCGGCGAGCCGATCAACCCCGAAGCGTGGATCTGGTATCGCGAGCACATCGGCGGCGGCCGAACGCCCGTCGTCGACACGTGGTGGCAGACGGAGACCGGCGGCATCATGATCGCGCCGCTTCCCGGCATCACGACGCTCATGCCCGGAAGCGCGACGCAGCCGCTGCCGGGAATCTTCGCCGACATCGTCAACGACCAGGGCGAATCCGTTCCGCTCGGAGGCGGCGGCTACGTCGTGCTCACGCGTCCGTGGCCCGGCATGTTACGCGGCATTTGGGGCGACGACGAGCGCTACAAGCAAACCTACTGGTCGCGCTTTCCGCACAAGTACCTCGCGGGCGACGGCTGTCGCCGCGACGAGCACGGTAACTATTGGTTCATGGGACGCATCGACGACGTCATGAACGTGAGCGGCCATCGCATCTCGACGACCGAAGTCGAGAGCGCGCTCGTCGCCAACCCGAAGGTCGCCGAAGCCGCGGTCTGCGGCAAACTCGACGACGTCACCGGGCAAGCCATCTATGCGTTCGTCACGCTCAAAGGCGGCGAGGCCGGTAACGAAAAGCTCGCAAACGAGCTCCGCGCGTTCGTCGCCGAAAAACTCGGGAAGTTCACGCGGCCGAAGTACATCACATTCACGCCCGAACTCCCCAAGACGCGCAGCGGCAAGATCATGCGCCGCCTCCTACGCGACGTCGCCGAAGGCCGCGCGCTCGGGGA
>PKZD01000003.1 GCA_003133745.1 Candidatus Tyrphobacter aquilonaris | reverse complement strand
GGGCCTCGTTATGCTTGATCTCACCAGTCCTTGTAGCACGAGTACGATCAGCACCGTTGGTAAAGCTAACCACAAAGTCGTAGATCGCATCGGGGTCCCTCGTCATTATCTCATCATAAAGCACTGGCAGGTTGCTCAGCGTGGCCAGCACCAGCAGCCGGCCGATAACCGTGTCGTCTTTCTTGATGCGGAAGGCGTCGATCTGTCCCCATACCGAGGCGGCAGCGATCAGCGCTGTGGTCTTGCCCTGCGCGCTCTTGGACGACATCAGGTGCAGCACGGCGCCGCCCTCGTCGCGCTCCTGGAACCTGATTAGGGGGGCCGCGAACGACGCCAGCAGCGCGATGGACTGCGTCTCCAGACCCCTGGCGAACAGCATGTTGGCCGCGGCAGTCCAACGCTCTATTGAACCGCCCGCGGTCGGTCCTACGCCACGCTTGGCGGATCGCACCTGCAGGTCATGGGTCGAGAGCACCGCTTGTTTAGACGCCTTAGTATAGAGCACCTGGCCATAGAGGAACGCCTCGTCACCCTTCCAGCCGAACTGCTCATAGCGAACCATCGTGCGGTGTGCATCCCTGTATATGTCCACGGCGCCCATGACGTACTTTACAAAGTGGTTCCATTCGAGAATGTTAGCGCCGTGCTTGGCCATCTCGCCCCGACCGCCTTGGCCGAGGAAGGACGAGGCCATGACGGAGAACTCGTGCTCCGGTTCGTGCGGCAGCTTCTGCTTGAACACATAGGCGTGGTCGCCTCCCATTTCGCCAAACTGTACGTTGACCAGCTCCAGTCGGTGCTTGACAAGGATGGCGTCTACTTTTTGCTGGTTCTTGTCTTGCGTTTGGAAGACGAGCGAGTCGCCTTTGAACGCGAAGCCTTTAGGAAGCGCTTGAACGCCTGTGAGGGTCGTTCCGGTGTCACTAGGGCTATTAACCTCGGCCAACGCGTTTTGAACTGTCTCAACTCGTCCGAGCTGTATGGGACTGCTGATCGTCCCTTTGAACGGGCAGCCTTCGCATCCTTTTGGGTTGAGCGACTCGAATCGAGCGCAGGTGGTCGGTCCCAACGCTCGCTGCCGATCGAGCTTGGCTTGGGTTTCTCCTGCGTCGTATCGCTCGTCGCCGGCTGACCACTCGTGTCCAAATCTGTCTCCCTCGGTGCAATGGGCGAGCACTCCGAGGCAAGCATGCCATACTGGTTCTGGCAAACGTCCACGACACGCACGCATTTCACTAAGTTGTCGGCATTGATCTGCAACAGCTTCGCAAGAGCTCGGCTCGTCTCCATACAGATCGCCAATTGCGTCCGCAAGCGGAGGAGATTTATGCGGACTTCGTCCCGCTTCTCGTGTTCCTGCATTTATAAATACCTCAAACGGTTCGAGATTAAACGGTCCTGTCAGTAGCCCTGCGACCACTGGGACGTTCTGGCCGTTCTTGCGGTTGTGCGTACCCGGCGTTCGTAGAATAGAAGCAATGTCAGCCGAACGCGCGGGGTCAGCATAAAGGCCGTGCGTAGCGCATAGGGATTTAAGCCCCGACGCATAGCGGCGCCACGTATCAGGCTCAACCGTTCGGTCAAGAGGCCAGTAGACGTGAAGGCCATAACCGCTGTTAACCAGTGTCGGCGGTGGCAGAGACAGCGCGCCACAAAACGACCGAAGCGCGGCGAGAGCCGCCGGTTGATCCAGATATGGTTTGCCAGGTCCAGCATCTAGGTCGAGGTAGAACGAACGCGAACCCCGCGCATTTTCGCCAGTTCTTCTGGTACCATTACGGAAAGAGTTGACAGCATGGTAAGCAGTTGTTTTGCGCTCGTCTGCATCGAGAATGAAACGTGCCAAATCCTCAACTGATTCAAAGAATCGATTTCGCTTTCCTTCGAGCTGCCAGGCGCAGTACCAGCCTTCATCGGGAAGCACCCTTCTGAGAAATTCGACGGTCGATGTCACGGCGCAACCCCTCGATGTGCGCGATTCGGGCGGCGCGACTGNNATCCCGTCGTTTGCGGATTAGCGTCTCCAGCGCGTCAAGTAGTGCGTGGACGTGCGCTACGTCGTGGGGGCCACCTCTAGGGTCAAAGCCGTTCTTGATCCACCCGCGCACGGTGGGATGTGGCCGATCAAACCATCTGGATAGATCGGCCACGGTCAGGTTCCCCTGACTCAGCGTGCTGTGGAGACGCGCTGCAAAGCTGAGTGTCATGTTGGCAACTTGAACACTTCGTCGAGCGCCGCCGACAGCTCGGTATCGGGCTCGGCACCCTCTTGGATGCCGAACGACGGGCTCTCCGACTGAGTTACGCCAGTCTCGATGTTGTCCTTCTTGGCGGGCGCGAAGGACGGCGCTGGCGGCTTGGTAGAGCCCGCCGGGCGACCACGTCCGCGCTTAGGGGCCTCACCCGCTGCGCCAGTAGCACCGAACGCCGGCCGGGGCTGGGGGGCTGGTGTAGGCCGGGGAGTCGATGCCGCCTGGGCAGCGGGCTTCGGTGGAGCAAGCACAGCCTGCTCCTTGGACGCAGGTAGTGCCCCACTCCAAGGCACGTCATTGCGTCCAACCAGAACGTCGGTCTTCTTGGATTCAAGGATATCATCACGCAGCGTCATGGCCGTCTCGTCGATGTAAGGCAGGTCCTCCTGTCCGAAGTCGGCGAAGTCGAAGTTCAGCTCGCCAGTCTTGCCCTCGACGAACGTAATGCGGGTCACAACGTCGGACACATCGGCATCGCCCGCTTTGAACTCGTTGGAGTAGGTCGCCAGCGAGCTGTGCGACATAACCGGAACGCGAAGCTGGAACGGGAAGGCGAAGCTGGGCAGTAGCACCGCGAGCTTCTTGAGCACCTTGCAGGCCGGCACCGGCTTGCCGGTCATCTTGGACACGTCGCTATCGAAGCGCGCCATCGGGCACATTGCACAGGTTGATGACTGAGGCTCTTGCGATAGGCTACTCGGCCCGATGTTATTGTCGGAGAAGCAGAGCGGCGGCCCGCTGCTGTCACCTTCGAACACGGCACCGACACCCCAGAACGTGCGGCTGCGCCCTTTCTGACCGTCGATGATGATGCAGTCTAGGTACGTCGTGTCGAGCGGCTTCTTGTTGCCGGCGGCATCGACGAGTGTGAAGCGGCCTCCGAGGATCGAGATATGTGGCGGTTGCGCCGAACCAAGCCCGGCAGCGACTTCGACGGCAACGGCTTGCGAGCGGCGGTTCTTCAGATGTGCTGGGAGTGTCATCAGGATTTCCTCACATTGATGTCAGTGAAAATTGTGCATTCGACCCCGATCAGCGCGGGATCCTTCTTGTCGGCGATGTACTCGCGGACAGCGTCCTTCTGGGGAGAGGCGAGCAGCATATCCTCTCCTCCGTTCATCGCGTACTCAAGGAATTTCTCCCGGTCAACTACCTTGACGTTGAGGTGTTCGACCTTGTAGGCCGTGCCAGCCTCGGTCTTGGTGTTGTCGGCGCCACGCTGTATCAGCCGCGCCATCAGCGCCGTCTCGATCGTCTCCAGGCCGGTCTTGTACGGCTTGAGTGCATCGGTCAACGCCTTGGTCTTGGTCGTGACGATATCGCGCAGCTTGACGTAATGCTCGATCAGTTGGAGATCGGTGGGTTCAGTCATAGCCTGTCCTCTTTGACCATGTCGAGCAGGAGGCCCTGCATCGACTCGTTGCGTTCAAGCCTGGTGAATATCTCGCGCTCAAGCTTGTTAGAGACTAACTGTACNNGTAGCGTTGACCAGGGCGATGAGCGCGTTTGATAGCCTGGAGATATAGCTCGGTCTTGTCGGTGGGACCATAAAACACCACCGTCTGCGCTTGCCAGAGATCCAGACCGTGAGCCGTAGTACCCGGATCGGCAATGAGCACCCTTGGGTCGCCTTCCGACTGGAAGGCCGAGAATATCCGGGTGCGCTCTTTCTGGCTGACCGATCCATTGACCACCTCGCAAGCCCATCGCTTCGATAACCGTATATTCAACATATCAATGACAGATGTC
>PKZD01000014.1 GCA_003133745.1 Candidatus Tyrphobacter aquilonaris | reverse complement strand
CGATTCCCGTTGGCGCTACCAACTTCAAGCTCGCTTTCATGCGGGTTTCCGCCTCATTTGCACCCCCACTAGCGCCACATCTAACAATCGTCTAACAGAATCCGGAATGCCCTAATCGGTACACGGTGCTTCGCAAGCAGGGAGGCATGAGTATCGCGAAGGTCGTGCAGTCGGATGTACGGTACGCCAGCCCTCTGGACTAGGTAACTAAAAGACTTGGTAAAGGTCCACGGCACGACGGCTTTGCCATCCGGCGTGGCGAATGCCAAATCATTGTCCTCATATGTAGCTCCAAAGAACTCGCGTTCATTCCCAGCCCGCGCTCGTCGGAGAAATCGCCATCGCATTGTGGCTGCTGTTCATCGGCGCGAGAGTGCGACCGGCCGCAGCAGCTTCGTAAGGTTCTACGGGCCGAAGACGATACCGTAACCGGTCGTCCCGGTGAGGATCTGCGTCGCGGTGCTCGATGACGTGATCGGTGCCTTGATCTCCCAGACGACGCCGTTATCGTCGACTGTCCAGAGATTCCCCGAGCCGTCGAAGGCCATACCGTAGAGATACGTGCCGCTCACGCTGATGTTGAACACAGGCGTGCTCGCATTCGTGAACGGCTGCGTGTAGACGTTGAGGATGCCGTCCGCGCTCGCGTTGGCGACGAAGACACGATTGTTCGAGTCGACGCGCAAACCGTAGTTGTCTTGGTTGGGCGCTGCGCTTGCCGAAGGCACGCTCGCCGCGGTAAAGGGCGGAGTGAACTGGTTGATGTCGTCGAAATCCGACGCGTAGAGATCGCCGTTGGGCGCAATCGCGATGTCGTACGGATCCTTCAATCCCGAATTGCCGACGGCGTTGTTCGAGATCGTCGCCGACGGAGACGCTGCCCCGTTCACCGGGCCGTGGTAGATGTCGATGTAGCCGCCGGAGTCCGTGTCGGCAACGTAAATGTTCCCCGAGGAATCCTGGGCGACCGACTCCGGCGCATCCTGCGACGTCGAGAGAGTGAAAGCAGGGGTGCTCGACGCGGTGAGCGGCAGGTTATAGACTAGGACTTCCGGCACCGTGCTGCTGAACTGCGGCACGAAGAGTCGGCCGCTGGAGTCGACGAAGAGCTCGCCGGGATTGGTTCCGGCGCTAACGGTGGCGACGGGCGTGCTCGCTGCCGTGACCGGAAGGCCGTAGACGAAAATCTCGCCGCTCACGGCGTCGTTGGAAAGGTACATGTGCTTGAAGGTCGTCACTCCGCCGGGCGGGTTGAACGCCGTACCGGTGCTCTGGCAGCCTGCGAGCACGAATGCAAAACCGAGAAGGCTTAGGACGACGATTGGAAGGCGGCTCATAGACGACTCCTTAGCAAAGCGCAATGGGAAAGAGCGCGGATCAGGAGCGTGGCGCTTTCGGTAACCGGCTGGCACGCCCTACCCGGCTCGGGACACTGCCTTCCCCAGGGTCGTAAGGCCTCGCGCCAGCTCTTCCTCCCCTTAGGACTTCGAAGCCAGCCGTCGCATCTCAAAGCTGATGGCTCCCCGCGGTATCTGGCGACAGCTTCGCTTCCACTGACATGGCAGCGTGCTTACACGGTCAGAAATTGGTCAGCTCTTGTGCGTTCTTCGGCGGGAAACGGCGGGACACAATCCGCGGAAACTGGCTACGATCCTAGGAACGACGGGTATCCGCGGCTTATGCGGGATTGCGCGGATCAACGCAGCCGCTTTCGATTCCCGTTGGCGCTACCAATCTAAGCCCATAACCACGGGCTTTTTTCTTCGCTCGCGTTGGGTTGGTTGCAATTTGGTTGCACTCGGTCGCCGCGAGCACCTCGATATGCTCGCCGAGACGGTCGATCGCGCCTTGCTGTAACCCGGGCACGGCGTGCGAATAAACTTGCAGCGTAACGGTTGGGCTGCTGTGTCCAAGGATCGCCGCCGCCGTAGTTGGATCGACCGCCGTTCGAGAGCATCGTTGTCGCGGCCGTGTGCCGCGTGTCGTGCAGGCGCGTTGTCGAGATACCGGCCTTGCAAGCGAGTCGAGCAAAGCCGTTGGTCGCCGCCATTGGCGTGAGTCGTTGCCCAAGTTCGTCGGTGAAGACCGCCCCTTCGTCCTGGTAGACGGATGATCATCCCGCCGCGGTCGCTGCCACCGCTCGCATCGGGGGTTGCCACCCCCAACAACGAGACGCGAGCCCGGAACCTAACGAACGGGATTCTCCAAAGGTGTTGCGTGACCAGGCGCTCCAATTCGGCGCAAGGAGGATTCCATGGCCACTCACCCAGCCGTCCAGTCTCACCTGCTCGCAGCCGAACAGCACCGGTCTGCCGCAGACTATCACGAACTCGCCGCCAAGCGATACGAGCTCGGCGATCACGCCCAAGGGGCCCACTACGCGCTGCTAGCCCAGGCGCACGCGTTGCACGCTGGCGGCTTCATGTCCGATGCGGCAAAGATCCACGCTGAACAGCACGGGGGAAACAAGCACGCCCATTCCTGACAAGTTCGTCCGGTGCGCGTCTTTGGTTCGATTCGAATCGAACGATCGGCGATCGTGTCCGGAAGGCTCCCTACACCGGATGGCGCCGGGATTGCTATTCCCAGCGCGCATCGCGCAGGCCCGGGCACGTTCTCTAGGCCTAGCCCCGTGGTTGCAGTTTGGTTGCAGTCGGTCGCAACCGCGAGCGCCCAATCCTAACCCAGGCGTCATCAAACAGCGGCTACGATTTGGTCAACTCGGACTGTTCGGCGAGAGCGGCGATCCGCGAGGCCATCTCGCTAAAGATGAGCCCGTGAAATGGAAAGAGGAGGTACCAGTACAAGAATCCGAGCAAGCCGCGGGGCTCGAAAAACGCCGTTTGCGTGAGGCGCGTCCGCCCGTCGCTCAGCCAGTCCGCGTCGAACTCCAGCCACGCTTCACCCGGGAGCTTCATCTCGGCCCGCAGCCTCAGAACGTGGTCGGGTTCCAACGCGTCGACGCGCCAAAAGTCGACGGCATCGCCGACGCGCAGATCGGTTGGGCTTCGCCGGCCCCGCCGCAAACCGATGCCTCCGATCGCACGGTCCAAGAGGCCGCGCAGCTCCCATAG
>PKZD01000048.1 GCA_003133745.1 Candidatus Tyrphobacter aquilonaris | reverse complement strand
TACATTCAGCGCGACCCCGTTAACGGCGTCCCTGGCGTGCTCGCGATGTATCAAGTAGCGTACGACGCAAACCCTGGGATGGGATTACTACCCGCCGCAAGCACCGCGGGCACGCTCGAACTCTATGAACCCGTGCTCGATAAAGGTCTCGTGTCGGTACGCGAAGAGTGGACGAACGACGGACTCGGCGATCGTTTGCAAACCGGAAACATCGACTTCAGCTATCAGTTCTTGCCGTTTCTTCACGCCTACGTCGAGGACGCGATCTCACAATACAGCGTTCCGGAGTGGCGGTATATGGTATGGTTGACCGTGCCGCTACGCAACTTAGAACCACAAGCCGCACCAGCGCCAACCGCGACACCAAAGTAAGAGCAGCGCGCTCGGGGCTAAGCATGCCCGTCCCGGTCACCGTGGATTTCTGCGGCCCTGCGCTTTGGTGACCCTGCATCTGAAGCGCGCGCAGGGGCACCAGCAGTGAGTCCGGTGCCCCTGCGTTATCGCGTGGGCGGCTACTTCGATATCGCAAGACCCTCTAAAGTCGGACCCAAGTCGGTCGAGATGGTCGTCGTCGGGGCCCCGGTGTACGGCGGCGCGTACTCCGTCACGGTACTGTTGTTTTCGTTCGAAACAAAGAGACTGCCGGAGGAAGTGAGGGCCAGACCCTCGGGGTTCGTCACGTCGGTCGAGATGGTCGCGATCGGCGCGCCGGTGTACGGTGACGCGTACTCCGTCACGGTATCGTTGCCCGTGTTCGCTACGAAGAGGTCGCCGGAGGAATTAAACACCAGAGCCCAGGGCTCCTCGGTTGAGATGGTCGCGATCGGCGCACCGGTGTACGGCGGCGCGTACTCCGTTACGGTATTGTTGCTGAGGTTCCCGACGAAGAGATCGCCGGCGGAGTTGAACGCCAGACCCTGCGGGGAATCCAAATCGGTCGAGGTGGTTGCTATTGGCGCGCCGGTGTACGGTGGCGCATACTCGGTCACGGTACTGCTGCCGGAGTTCGCGACGAAGAGATCGCCAGAGGAATCGAACGCCAGACTAAAGGGGACGTTCACATCGGTCGAGATGGTCGCTATCGGTGCGCCGGTGTACGGCGGCGCGTACTCCGTCACGTGGCTGTTACTCCAGTTCGCGACGAAAAGATCACCGGAGGCATTGAGTGCAACACCAACGGGGCAGTCCATGGCGTTCGAGAGGATCGTCGGCGTGCCCGTGTATGGTGGCGCGTATTCCGTCACGATATTATTGCCGCAGTTTGCGGCGAAAAGCTTCTGCGGCAGAGGAGCGTTCGGCGTGACGCCCGCAGACTTGCAGGCGGTCAGCAGAAGCGCGAGCGCGACGCCGGCGCCGATCGAGGCAAACGGGGAACGTCTCATGATGATCCTCCAGGGACGGCAAAGGCGCCGGTTACGTGCGTGGAAGGCTCCCGCTTTCCCTAGCCCGCTCGCGCGCACCCGCTCGCTCTCGAACTAGGTGCGGCGCAACGCCTCGTGAGCCAAGCCCCGAGTATCCTTCTCTTATTCCAGGCCTTCTTCTAAGAGGGCGAAGGGACGCCGTGGGACGCGCGCGGCTACTCCGACGACGAGATCGCATCGGTCCTGAAGGGTTGACTGCGGCGCTCGGGAGCGATCGCGTAGCTCATGAGCGTCATGACGATCACCGCAGAAAAACGCGAGCACCATGAAGAAGGCCATCGCTCCGGCGTAGTTTGCGCCGCCCGGCGACGCGAAGCGATGCGCTGCGAGCGACGACTCGATCTGCAGCGTTCCGGCGGCATGGGGTTGCGCAAGCCGCTGCGCAGCTGCGATCGGCTAAGAGATTAGCGCGTAGGTCGCTGCAAGCTTAGCAGCTTTGGTGTGAGGCCACGCGCGAGGTGGCTTAGCGTTGACTCACGTCGCTGGCTGCAGAGCGGCGCGAAAACGCGCGTTCTCCTTTTCCAGTTCGCTGATATGCACGGCATCAAGAGCAACGGCGGTGCCGTGCGCCAGTTGAAGCAGCGCCTCTCGCTCGTCCGGCGCGTAGGTTTCCCCACTACGCTTGGGACCGCAGACGAGGAACTCGCCAAGCCCGCGAGCGCCGATCATCGGCAGTACGAGCGCGCCTGTAAACGTCGACCCACGTAGGTTCTCGATGGGGGAGCGGTCGGCGCGAAGAGCGAGCACTGCCGGATCGTTGCGCCCGACAATAGCCGGGAAGTCGAAATCCCCTTCATGTGACGTAGGCGTGAAGTCCCCGTTTTGATCCCTGCGATATAGTGCCCCGTAAACCGCCTCGGTGTGAGCGCACACCGTATGAACGGTCTGCTCGCTTATGGCCTGCATGTTATCGAGGAGCGCCACGCGGCGCACAAAACTCAGAAGAGCGTGTTCGTTCTCGTGACGCTCGCGAAACAAGAGACGATCGACGGCATGGTCGATGCGGTCGTAGAGCTGGCGAGCAACGACGAACAGCAAGAGTGCAATTCCGACTTGCACGAGCGCATTTTCTGCTCGATCGCCGCCTGTAAGGATGCGCTGCGCAAGCCACTCGGCCACGAGTAGGATCGGGGCAAGCAGCGTGGTGATCGCCGCGTAGACCGCCGTCCGGTTGAGCACGAAGGACACGTCGAAGAGGCGCTCGCGAAGGATCAGATACACAAACCCCAGCGCACTAACGATGAGTGTTGCGAGCAGCGGTCGAGCGATATCGTCGTATGCCGGTCCCTTTGCGGCGACAAGAATGAGATATGCTATCGGGCCGGACTCGCCGACTACGAAGAAGCCCAGCAACAGCGCAAGCCGCCTCCGGTCGGCGCCCGTGCTGCTAAGGAGTCCCATAAGCAGTCCGATCGCTGGAAAGACCCAGAGCATTACGAGCTCCGTGTAGCGATATGTCGCGTACGTGAGAAACTCAACGTTGAGCCATTCGAAGGAGAGACTCCAGGCTGCGAACACGACGCCGCATGCAAGGGCGAGGAGCGGGGCGACGATCGCGAACGTGCGCCGCACTCTCGATGCGGGCCTATTCGATGGATAGATTGCGGTAAAGCGGATCAAGGCGGCTATACCCAAGAGATTGACGAGATAGAAAGCAGGCAGAGCGAAGACGCCAGTGGACTGGAATGCGAAGCCCGCCGCCATTGTCACCGCGGAACAAATGAAGCTGAGGATTAGCGGGCGCGCGTCGCGGTCGTTCCAACGGCGCCAGATCAAGAGAAGCGCGAGCCCAAGCCACGCCAGCTCGGCGACGAAGAGAATAAGTTCGGTGGGATGTCTGTGGGCTAGTCTGGTCGCGGCGACCAGCGTAACAGTACGACGACTCGCCCCATGCGTGACTTCGAAGTCAATGCGCGTCGCCGATGCGGGAAATATCACGGGAAACGCATGCGGCACGAGAGCGCGAAGCCGGTCGCCGACGACGATCCCGGCTCGCGCCGCCGGAGAACCCGGCTCGACATGCCGAACCGGGAAAACCCGCGTGTCCGAGGAGAGACCGACGGGGGTACTCACGCCCCAATCGCCGTGCGTACCGCTCGCGAAGAACGTCCCATAGACGGACCACGCCGCGCTCAAGACGATGATGACGAGACAGGCGACGCGCCACATTGGCGTCGATTTCGGCGTCGCTCGCATTCAAGCCGCTCTGCCAACTCATTTCCTCGGTAGAGCGCCCCCTCCCCACGGCGGGCCCCTCGCCGGCTACGCACTCGGCCCCGAGCGACGCGGTCAACCCTTCAGCGCCGATGCGATCTCGTCGTCGGAGTAGCCGCGATGCGTCAGCGTCTTGCGAAACTGCGCGATCGTCTCGCGTAATGCGCGCGCCCGCGCGCGGCCGTCGGCGTGCGCGCCGCGCGCGACCCGCGTTCCGCGGCGCCCCTCTCCCGTAAGCCAGCCCTCGTCTTGAAGCTCGGTGTAAGCTCGCGCAACCGTGTTCGGCGCGACGCCTAAGTCGCCGGCGAGCTGACGTACCGTCGGCAGTGCGTCGCCCACGCGGAGGTCGCCGCGCTCGATGAACCCGCGCAGCTGATCGACGATCTGGGCGAACGGGGGCGTATCGAGATCCGGGTCCACCGCGAGAAAGAGACTCTTCACGCCGACCGCGGGCGCAACCGGTGGAGCGCCCACCCATAGAGCATTCCGCCGATCCAGAGCACGAGGAACGCGTAGAATGTCACGTCGACGATATAGCGCTCGAGGGCCGTCACGTTCGTCGACGTCTGATTCACGAACGCCGCGAAGACGAATACGATCGCGACCGCCAGCGCCGAGCTGATCCCCACGCGGACCGCGCGGCAGGCGCGCTCCTTGACGCGCTCCGCCTCGGGGTTCTCGCCGGTCAACTGCTGTGAGGCGGTGGCGATGCGCCATGCGATCGCAGTCATTGCAAGGGCGCAGAGGCCGACGATCACGGCCGCGACGCGATGAGCGCTCTCAAAGCCGTACGGCGTAACCATCGCCGAAGCGAGCAACGCTACGGCAATCCAGATCGCGGGAACGGGGTCGAGGCGCGGTCGTGGCGCGAGCGAAGCGACGCGACGCCGGCGAGCGCGCTCCTCCTCAAGCAAGTCTGCGAGGCAGACCATCACCATGAGGAGGCAGAGCAGCGCGTACCCGATCTCGGGCGAAACGACGGCGCTCAGCAGTAGCGCAATGATCGCCACCGCGCCGGCGACAACGAAGATGGCGGAGCTCGCGACGTATGGCAACGTGCTCCGTGAGTACGAGCACCATGAAGAGCTCAAATGCGCGGACGCTGATGGCAGAATCAGCCCCTCGCCCCATGTGCGCCGCGCTGCACGGCGCTGCGAAGCTGCGATCGCTAAGCGCTTAGATCGCTCGGCGTTGAGCGCTTTAGAGCGTAGGAGGCAAACAAGAGACTGCGAGGCCAAAAAGCCTTGCGCCATCGCAGTCTTGGGCACGCGAAGGAGATGCGCATCGCGGAGAGTATCGTTTCGTCCTAGTGAGGTTCACACCGGCAGCAGTACTCGCACTCTTCTTATTCGCGATCGCACCTGCTTGCGCGGCCAACTTCGCAACGGGTAGCGCTCCTGCGGCGGTGGCGGTCGATCCATCGGGCAAGTTCACATACGTGGCCAACAGCGAATCCAACAGCGTTTCCGCG
Source organism: Candidatus Tyrphobacter aquilonaris (assembly GCA_003133745.1). Taxonomy (GTDB): domain Bacteria; phylum Vulcanimicrobiota; class Vulcanimicrobiia; order Vulcanimicrobiales; family Vulcanimicrobiaceae; genus Tyrphobacter; species Tyrphobacter aquilonaris. The sequence goes on along the minus strand of PKZD01000048.1, from coordinate 2,007 downwards.
TATGCGATCAACGCCAGCACTGGCTCGCTGACGCCAGTAGCCGGTTCGCCGTTCGCGGCCGGCACTGGGCCCGACGGTGTGGCGGTCTCGCATGGGTTCGTGTACGCGTCAAACGAATATTCCGACAACGTTTCTGCGTACACGATCGATCCCGTCAGCGGCGCGCTGACACCGGTGGCAGGCTCGCCTTTCCCAGCGCGTAGCGGTCCCGTCGCCGTCGCGGTCGATCGCTCGGGTAAATTCGCGTATGTTGCTAACACTTCGAGGATCTCCGCGTATGCGATTAACCCGACGAGTGGCGCATTAACGGAGGTGCCGGGCTCGCCTTTCGAGAGTGAAATTGCAATAGCGATGGCGGCCGATCCCGCGGACGAGTTCCTGTTTGTCGCCAGTGGCGCCTACGCTATCGATGCGCAAAGTGGCGTGCTAACGATGGTGGACTTTCCGGGAGGGTACAATCCCACCGGGTTGGCGGTCGATCCCTCGGGCAGGTTTTTGTACGCTGCCACGAGCGGCAACAACCACTTCTTGGCGTTCAGGATCAATACGAACATACGCACGCTAGTGGCGATAGCGGGTGCGTCTTACGCGGCGGACGGCGCTCCTCAGGGAGTGGCAGTCGATCCCACGGGCAGGTTTGTGTATGTAGCCAACCATGCCTCGAGGAGCGTGTCCGCTTATTTGATCAATGCGAGCAGCGGTAAACTAACGCGCGTGGCCGGTTCGCCCTTTGCAGCGGGCCGCGGTCCAACGGCAGTGGCAGTGGATCCATCGGGCAGGTTCGTGTACGTCGTCAACAACGCCTCAAACACGGTTTCCGCGTACAGGATCAACGCTACCAGCGGCGCGCTGACACCGGCAGGTGGCTCACCGTCGTCTGCATCCTTGGCGCGGTCTAGGGCCGGAGGGTGCTTCTCTGATGGCTGCACGGCGCTGCGATCCCCACGACGTCAACGCGGCTAGCAGTGCTTAGGCACTGTCCTTCGACTTCGCTCGCTAGCGCTCGCTACGCTCAGGATGACACGGGGCGTTACGCGGCGGTGCGGGATAGGAGTTAAGCGACTTGAAAACGAGCCCTAGCCCTTAGCCTTCGCGGCATGGCCTCTTGGCTGCTAAACTTAACTGCCAACGATGGCTTCCAGCGCTTTTCCAAGAAGAGCGATGTCATCGGCCTTCTTTTGTGACAGAAGCTCTTCGATTCGGTTGAGACGCGCCTGGCGAGCTTTCTTGAGGATAGCGATCCCGCTCGGCGACGCCTCGCAAATCGTCACTCGGGCGTCCTTCGAGGAACTCTTGAGGCGCACGAAGCCCCGCGTCTGCAACGCTTGGACGATTCGTGTCATCGTCGGTGGCGCCACTTGTTCTGCTACAGCCAGTTCTCCGATCGTACATGATCCTCCATACGTCAATACCGATAACGTCGATAATTGCGCGGGCCCTACAGTGCTCTGTCGGTCGGCCTCTCGCGCATAGCGCAGAACGTAGATAGCAGCCGAGTGCAATTGATCGGCGACACGACGGCGCTCGCTACTGCGGGCCATACAGCGATAGAAGATGCCCATCAGGATCGCGGAAATTTACAGCCCAATTAAGATCGTTGACAGGGCGCGGTTCATTGAGAAATTCGATCCGGTCTCTGAGAGCGGCATACGCTTTCGTGACGCTAGTGACTGCGAAAACGCATTCGTGGCCTTGAGAATCGCTGTTGCCGCTTCGGAGTTCGGAGGTTAGCGCCAGTTTCGCTTCTCCGGTATCAAAAAAAGCGAAAGCCTCGAATCTCCCCGTCATCGAAAGTCCGAGGGCATCGCGATAGAACGTTGCCGCGCGCTCGACATCGCGCGCGGAGAGCATTACAAAGGCAAGTCTTTCTAGCATGACGGACTACTCCTGAGCGGCGAACTTATTTAGCTAGGCTAACTAACTATACGTCGATCCCAGCTGCGTTGTCAAGCGTCGTGACGGCGTAGGACGGCGGCGCTCGGGATTGACCTGTAGGCGCGGATTCAG
>PKZD01000080.1 GCA_003133745.1 Candidatus Tyrphobacter aquilonaris | reverse complement strand
GGCGCCCGCTCCAACCGCGTCGTTCACGCCGGGGCCGATGCCCACGGCTCCAAGAGGCGGCGCGGTTGTCATGGTTCCCGGCGGGACAGAGGTGGACGTGCAGGTTACAGAGCCGGTGTCGTCTTCGAATGCGAATGTCGGTGACACGTTCGCCGTACACGCCTCTAGTGATGTCGTCGTGAATGGTTGGATCATCGTTGCCAAGGGCGCCGCGGGCGTGGGCGAGGTGATTTCCGTTCAACGGGCCGGGAGCCACGGGCATGCCGGAACGATCGGCCTTCAGATGGACTGGATTTTCGCCGTCGACGGGGAGAAGATTCGTCTTACGAATCAGCAGACGACGCAGCAGGGAGAAGGCAAAGAGGGAGAATCGTCAACCGTGACGATTGTCTCGTGGATTTTTCTTGGACTCCCGGGATTATTTGCGCATAACTTCGTTAAAGGACGCGATGTCGTCGTAGACAGCACGCATACGTTTCAAGAATATGTTTTCGACACCGTGCATATCGCGGCAACGACGCAGGAGAACAGCGGCTTCGCGCACTGAGCACCCGCGCCCGTTACGGCAGCGGGCTTGGGAAGCGCTTTTCGCGGACGTCGTCGGCGTATTCGCGGAGCGCTTCGGTCGCGGCTCGGCCCAACTCCGCGTAGCGCCTCACGAAGCTTGGTGAGTGCGCGTAGATGCCGAGCAGGTCGTGCAGCACGAGCACCTGCGCGTCGCAATGCGGGCCCGAGCCGATGCCGATCGTGGGAATCGCGAGCGTCTGCGTGATCTCGCGGGAGATCTCTGCGTCGACGACCTCCAGGACGATCGCGTAGGCGCCCGCGCTTTCGATCGCGTGCGCGTCGGCGAGAAGCCGGTCGCGGTGCGTGCGCATCTTGTATCCGGGGCCGAGGCCCGCTGTTTGCGGCGTGACGCCGATGTGCCCGACTACGGGAATTCCCGCGCGCGCGATTGCTCGAACGCGATCGGATTCGTGCACGCCGCCTTCGAGTTTCACCGAACACGCCCCGCCCTCTTTGACCAAGCGGATAGCACTGCGTAACGCCTCTTCGTCGCTGACCTGGTACGTGCCGAAGGGCATGTCGACGATGACGTGCGCTCGTGTCGTGCCGCGAACGACCGCTTGCGCGTGATGGATCATCTGCTCGAGCGTCACCGGCGTCGTTTCGTCATAGCCGAGCACGACGTTTCCGAGGCTGTCGCCGACGAGAATGACGTCGATGCCGGCCTCCTCTGCGAAGCGCGCAAACGGCGCGTCGTATGCGGTCACGATGGGAAAGAGCTGCTTGGTCTTGCGGCGTTTGATTGCGCCGGCGGTGAGGCGGCGAAAGACCGCGGCCTTCGCGGGCTCATACGGTCTCGCTTCGGAGTGAACGGCTTTGGATTCGGATTCGAGCATTGCGGCGCTCCTTGTTACGACGAGAGGCTTTCGATCAAAGCGAGGAAGGCGCGGACGGGAGTGCCCGTCGGACCCTTCGCCGACCATGGAAATCCGCGGTCGAGATATGCGGTGCCGGCGACGTCGAGATGGACCCAGGGCGTGTCGCCGACGAAGGCTTTGAGGAAGGCGGCGGCAGTCAACGTTCCGCCGGCGCGTCCCCCGGTGTTCTTCAAGTCGGCGATGTCGCTTTTCATTTGATCGGAGTAATCCTCGTAGAGAGGCATCCGCCAGTAGCGCTCGCCGGTCGGCTTCGCCGCGGCCAAGAAGCGCTCGACGAACGCGTCGTCGTTGGCGACGACCGCGCTCGCGGCATGGCCGAGCGCGATCACGACCGCACCGGTCAAGGTCGCCGCGTCGACGATGCGCGTTGCGCCGAGCTTGTTCGCGTAGCAAAGCCCGTCCGCGAGGATGAGACGCCCCTCGGCGTCGGTATTGATGACCTCGATCGTCTTGCCGTTCATCGCCTTCACGATGTCGCCGGGTTTGGTCGCGCGTCCGCCCGGCATGTTCTCGGTGGCGGGAACGATGCCGACGACGTTGATGCGGGGCTTACGCTTGCCGATCGCGCACATCGCGGCGATGACGGCCGCGCCGCCGGACATGTCGTACTTCATGTCCTCCATGCGCTCCGCCGGCTTGATCGAGATGCCGCCGGTGTCGAAGGTAATGCCCTTGCCGACGAGCGCGAGCAATTCCTTACTCGACGGGTCTCCTTTGTATGTCATCACGATGAACTTCGGCGGCTGCGCACTGCCTTGCGCAACGGAGAGGAAGGAGCCCATGCCCTCCTTGCGCGCCCAATCGGCATCGTGGACCTCGATCGCGACGCCGGCCTCCTTGGCCGCCCCCGTCGCTTCGTTCGCAAGGTGTGTCGGCGTCATGTCGTTGCTCGGCGTCACGGCGAGCCGGCGCGCGAAGTTGACCGCTTCGCCGACAATTGTTCCACGTGCGACGCCTTCCTCGAACGCCTTTGCATCGAGATCGCCGCGAAGAAACGCGACCGCATTCACCGCAAGCGGCTTCTCGGGCTTCGCTTGGTAGATCGACATCTCGAACGTTCCCGTGATCGCGCCTTCGGCAATTGCGGCACCGCACGCGACCGTCGCTGCTTTCGCTTCGCCGGGCAGTGCGATCGCGATCTCCTCGATGCCGTTCCGCCCGAGCGTGCGCACCGCGGCGCCCGCGTAGCGAGCGAGCATGAAGGGTTCGAACGCCGCGCGCTCGCCGAGCCCGACGGCGAGGAGACGCCGGAAGGGCAGATCCTTGGCGTGGATCAGCGCGGTCTCGCCGAGTTTGCCCTTCGTCTCGCCGCTCTGCAGCGCATCGGAGAGCGCGCCGCCCACCGCCTTGTCGGCCGCCGCGGCTGCGCCCTCGAGACGCCCGTCGGAGAAGACGGGAACGACAAGGGCACCGGCGCGCAGGCTCTCGGGCGCATCGTGAACGATGCGAAGCTGCATGGTCTTCCTTTCGAAGGGTGAAGAGGTGAGCCGAGATGACGGCTGGAGCGGCTTCGTCGTGAGCGACGCGTATACCCGCGCGGGCGTGGACATCGCGGCCGGCAATGAAGCGGTCGCGCGGTACAAAGCGTTGCTCGGGGAGTGGCGACACCCGTCGCAGATCGACGCGATCGGAGGCTTCGGCGGCCTCTTCCGCGTGCCGGGGGACGACGCGCGCGCGCTCGTCGCGTCGACCGACGGCGTCGGGACGAAACTCCTCATCGCCGCCGCCCTGCATCGCTATGACGGCGTCGGCGCGGACTTGGTGAACCATTGCGTCAACGACATCCTCGTGCACAATGCGGCGCCGCTATTTTTCTTGGATTACCTCGCGGTCGGACGACTCGATCCCGACGTCGCCGCGCGAATCGTCGGCGGCTGCGCGCTGGCGTGCCGCGCGCACGGTTGCGCGCTGCTCGGCGGCGAGACGGCGGAGATGCCCGGCGTCTACGATGCCGAACACTTCGACCTCGCCGGGACGATCGTCGGTTTGGTCGACCTCGCCGATCTTCCCGATCCTTCCAGCATCGAATCCGGCGACGCAATCGTGGCGCTTCCCGCGCTCGGACTGCACACGAACGGGTACTCGCTCGCGCGTGCGCTCATCGGGCGCGAAGAGTGGGAGCAACCTTTCGGATTAGGCGGGACGTACGCCGATGCGCTTCTCGCCGAGCATCCGTCGTATTTCGAAGCGGTTCACGCCATTCGCGCGGTCGCGCGCGTGAAAACGATGGCGCACATCACGGGCGGAGGCCTGCTCGAAAACGTTCCTCGCACGCTGCCAGCCACTGCGAAGGCGATCTTCGAACAGGCGCGCTGGGAGATTCCGGCGATTCAACGCGAGTTGATCCGGCGCGGCAGCCTCTCCCACGAGGAACGCTATCGGGCGCTCAATATGGGCATCGGCTACACGCTCGTCGTTCCGCTCTCTGATGCCTTGCATGCGACCGCCGCGGTACCACGTGCGAAGATCGTCGGCTGGATCGAAGCGCGGCAAGGCGATGAGCCGCAGGTCGTCGTGCACGCCGCCCGCGATTCCTAAGTTGTCACCTCCTTGGTAAATCTCGCCGCCGATCTCGAAGCCTTCGACGAGCGTGCGCGCGCGGAAGCGGCAGCGCGCATCGAATCCGCCGGCTTTACTTTGGAAGAACGCGGCGGCGCCGACGATCGAACGCTCGCGTGGATCGACCTGACCTTCGGTGGAACGTGGAGTTCGGAGGCGTTCTGCGGCGTCAATGCGATCGTGCGGCGCGGTGGCGAACCCGTCGCCTTTGCGACGTACGAGGCCCGCGGTTTGCGTTTTTCGTGGTTGCGCGGCGTAGGCGCCCAACCCGGCGTCGGCATCTTCGGACCGATCGGCGTTGCCTCCGAGCTTCGCGGCGCTGGACTCGGCAGCGCGCTGCTCACGATCGCGCTCTGCGGCCTGCGCCGCCGCGGTTACGCGACGGCGCTCATCCCGGCGGTCGGCGATGAAGGGCTCATTCGATACTACACGGCGAACGCGGGGGCGCGCATCGTGGAGCGATTCGAACCGGCGGCGTTCGATCGGCGCCATCGAACGGTCGTGCTGGCATCCGGAAGGGGAAGCAACTTCGTCGCCGTCGCCGACGCCGTGCGCGAGGATCGCTTGCCGCTCGAACTCGTTGGGGTCGTAACGAACGCCGCGCGCGCGGGCGTCGTCGAGCGCGCGCGAGCAGCAGGCGTTCGCGACGTGCTGCTCGAGTGGAATCGCGATGAGGAACCACGCGAACGGTACGACGAGCGACTCCGCGACGCCGTATCGAATCTCGAACCGGACCTGCTCTTACTCCTCGGATGGATGCACGTGCTCGACGCGCGCTTCGTGAAGGCTTTTCCGGAGATGCTCAACCTCCATCCGGCGTTCTTACCGCTCGACGCCGCACACGATGTCGTCGGAATGCCCGACGGTTCGAGCATTCCCGCCTTTCGCGGAGCGCACGCCGTGCGCGACGCAATCGCGGCCGGCAGCCGTTGGATCGGCGCGAGCGTTCATCGCGTTACGGCCGAGACGGACCGCGGGCCGGTGCTCGCGCGCGTCCCGTTACGACTCGATGTGGGAGAAGAGGAAGCGCAAGCGTACGGACGGCTCCGCCCGATCGAACATGCGCTCGTCCCACGGGTGATCCTGCGTTGGGCGTACGAGCGCTAGCGCAGCCTCAATCGAGCGCGCCGAGGATCGCCGCGAGCGCGTCGGATTCGGCGAGGAAGGCGTCGTGTCCATGGTCGCTATGCAGTTCCGCGTACCGCGACGCTGCACCGAGCGAAGCGAAACGCTGCGCTGCCGCACGAACCTCGCGCGGGCGGAAGAGCCAATCAGAGGATATCCCGACGAAGAGAAGTTCGGCGTGCTTCGGAGCGGCCGCCTCGCGCACGTCGAAGCCGTCCATCGCGTGCGTGAGAAGCGCATACGTCCGCGCATCCATGCGGCGTTCGAAGAGGTCGGCTTGGTGTTCTAAGTAGCCTTCGACGTCATACCGATCGAGGCCGTGGCGATCCGGGCGGCGCTCGTGGCGTTCGTTGAAGAGTTCCTCCGACTTATACGTTAGGATCGCGATTTTTCGCGCAAGGCGTAGGCCGCGTTGAGGATCGAGCGCGAGCGCTTCGCGTTGCAGCGCATTGAGCGCGACGCCCATGGCGCTATGGTGATCGTGCGCGCCGATGACCACCGCGCGATCGACCTGGAGCGGGAAGTCGAGCGCCCACCGCAGCGCTTGCATCCCGCCGAGCGAACCGCCGATGACGACCGCGAGGCGCTCGATGCCGAGTTGCGCAAGGGCGCGTTGCTGCGCGCGGACCATGTCACGCACGCTGATGCGCGGAAACGGTTCCGGCGCACCCGCTCCAGGGTTTGCGGGGCCGGTCGAGCCGTAGCAGCCGCCGAGCACGTTGATGCCGACGACGCACCAGCGGGCGGGATCGAAGAACTTTCCTTCACCGACGACGCCGGGCCACCAGTCCTGCACGCGACTCGAGCCGGTGAGGGCGTGCGCGATCAACACGACGCGATCCGCGCGCGCGTCGCCGTAGATCGTGACGCGCTGCTCGACGGCGGGAAGCAGCGTGCCGCACTCGAGTTGCAACGCGCCGATGTCGACCGTCTCTTCGCGCACGAGGCCCTCTGCGCGTTGCGTTAGCGTAACGCCTGCTCCACAGGATTGAGGAGGGAATCGTCCCAGAGGGGATACTCCGGGAGTTCGTCGAGACGTTGCAGGCCGTCGTGGAGCGGCGCGATCTCGATCGCCGGTTCGAAACGCGGCATCGTGCTCTTCGGCTCGCGCAGCAGCGTGACGAGGTCACCGAGAATCGGAGAAGCGCTCGCCGCACCGCCGGCGCCGAGTCCGCTCAGCAAGAGCGTGCCCGCGTCTCGCGCGTCGATGCGCACGACGTTTTCAACGCCGCGGGTTCTCGCGAAGGGATGATCGGCGGCGACGAGCACCGGTCCGACTTCGGCAAACGCACCGTTGGAAGTGCGCGACGCCGCCGCGACGAGCCGGATGCGATATCCGCGTTCCACCGCGCGCGCAACGTCGCGCTGCGTGATCCCGGCGATTCCTCTGCGGCGGATGCGCGGCGAGATCACAGCGCTCTCGAAGGCCAGTTGCAGCAGCAGCGCGAGTTTGTGTGCCGCGTCGACGCCCTCGACGTCGTTCGCGGGATCGGACTCCGCAAAACCAAGTCGCTGTGACTCTGCGAGCGCTTCGTCGTACTCCGCGCCGTCCTCCATTGCGGAGAGAATCGAGGTCGTCGTGCCGTTAACCACGCCCGCGACGGAGAGGATGCGATCGCCGGCGAGCGCGTCGAGAATCGTACGCACGACCGGAATGGCACTGCACGCTGCGGCTTCGTAGCGGAGGCCGACGCCGCGTGCCGCCGCAAGCGCGATGAGGCGCGGTCCTTGCGTCGCGATGAGGTCTTTGTTTGCCGTGATGACGTGACGCCCCCGATCGAGCGCGCGTTCCACGAGCTCCGCGGCATCGTCGATGCCCCCGATCGCTTCGATGACGATGTCGACGCCGGGATCGTCGACGATTGCGCGGGCATTGTTTGAGCGCCGCGTCGCGATACCGCGTAGTTCGCAGCGCACGCCCGTTCGTCGCGTGATGGCGTCGGCATTTTCGACCAGACCGGCGGCGACGGCGCTGCCGACGGTGCCGCAGCCGAGCAATCCGATGCCCACAATCTTTTGCACTTTCTCGGTCCTCCTGTTGCGATGGGAAAGCGAGAATCTGAGCAGGGTAACACGGAGTCAAGCCCGGCGTCAAGGCGAGGAACCGGGATGCCGGCAGCGCCGGGGCGAAGCGGAATCGACCATGTCCGGGCACTCGAAGTATCACAACATCAAGCTACGCAAGGGGAAGGCGGACGCGCAGCGCGGCGCCCTCTTCACGAAGCTCAGCAAGGAAATCATCGTGGCGGTGCGTTCGGGCTCGCCGGATCCCGAGGCGAACTACCGGTTGAAGATCGCCGTCGAAAAGGCGCGAGTGAGCAACATGCCGCAGGAGAACATCAAGCGCGCGATCGCACGAGCCTCGGGACAAGCCGACGCGGCCGAGATCGAGGAGCTGCGTTACGAAGGGTATGGCCCTCACGGCGTCGCGGTCGTCGTCGACGCGGCGACGGACAATCGCAACCGGAGTGCAGGCGAACTGCGCTTCCTCTTCTCGAAACACGGCGGCAGCCTCGGAGAGACGGGAAGCGTCGGCTGGATGTTCGATCCGGTCGGCGTCGTCGAGCTCGATCCGAAGGGCCGCTCCGAGGAACAACTCACCGAGGACGTCCTCGTTGACGGCGTCGAGGATCTCGAGTACGAGGAGTCGGTCTCGACGGTCTACACCCAGCCCGCAGCGCTCGCGGCCGCGCGCGACGCGTTGCGCGAGCGAGGACTGGCGCCCTCTGACGTGTACCTCGGCATGCGCGCGAAGACGAAGGTCGAGTTGCGCGGCGCCGAACTCTCCCAGGCGCTCGCATTTCTCGAAGCGGTTGACGAACACGAAGACGTGCAACGCGTCTTCAGCAACCTCGACGTGAGCGATGCCGCCCTGGCGGAGGTGCTCGCCTGAGTTTGGAGCGCGAACCTCCCGCCGAAACGCTCGACGAGCCGCCGATTCGGCCGCCGATGCTTCGGCCTTCCGACACCGGACGACGAGGTTTGCCGCCCTATATTCCGCGCGACTGGCTCTTCACGCTCGTCTTTGCCTGTTTCGTCGGCGTTCTCGTCTGGTTCGGTCACGAGATTCGCGATTTTCTCGTTCCGCCGGCGACGTCGGTGACGGTGCCGTCGTTTGTCGGCACGTCGTTGATCGATGCGAACGAGGCGATCGCGCACCTCGGCTTGACGTCGCAGGTCGTCGAACACTTGACGAGCGATCGTTATCCCGCCGACACGATCATCAACCAGCAACCCGCGCCGGGAGCGAAAGTGCGCCAGGGGCGGCAAATCTCATTTGTCGTCAGCTCCGGCATCGTCGCGCGCTCGATGCCCGATTTACGCTACCAGTCGATGCGAGAGGTGGGGCTCGACCTTGCGCGCTCCCACCTCCAGTTAGGCAAGATCACGTACGCGCGCAGCGAGCTCGTTCCCGACGGACACGTCGTCGAACAGCATCCTCAACCGCTCGCGAACATCGTGGAAGGCGAGATCGTTAACGTCACCGTGAGCCGTGGCGGCGCCGCAACGCTTCGCGTGCCGAATTTCATCGGCATGTCGATCGACGACGCGCGCGCGCTCGCCGTCCGCGATGGCATCAAACTTGGGCAGCTCGTCTGGACGCCGCTCGGGTTCTCGGGCCCCGCGCACGGCGTCGTCGCACGGCAGCGTCCGGATCCCGACACGACGATCGCGCCGTTCGATCCGGTTTCGTTGCAGGTCAGTGCGGGTCCGTATGAATCCGGCTACATCATCCACCAAGTGCACGTGCTTGCCTCGGTCCCGGTGCCGGATCAAGTTCGACCTGGCCAGCAGGTTCACGTTCGCCTCGTCGTGCGCGATGAGACCGGAAGCTATAATCTCTACGACGCCTACGCGCAGCCGGGACAAAAACTCGACTTCACCGTGACCGCGCTTGGGACGTCGCTCGTCGACATGTACGCCGACAACGTGCTCGTCGGCGAGACGCGGTTAGGCGTCGAGCCGGGAGACGTCTACCGAAGTCGCGCGACGCCGACATCGAGCCCGGGAGACGGTTTGTGACGACGAAGATCGCGCCCTCGCTCCTCTCGGCGGACTTCGCTCGCATCGGCGAAGAGATCGCGAGCGTCGAGTCGGCGGGCGCGGCATATCTTCACGTCGACGTGATGGACGGCCGCTTCGTGCCGAACCTCACGTGGGGGCCGAAGATCGTCGGCGACCTGCGCCGCCTCGCGCAGCTTCCACTCGATTGCCATCTCATGATCGAGGAGCCGGAGCGCCAAATCGAAGCGTTTCGCGCCGCCGGTGCCGACCTCATGACGTTTCATCTCGAGGCGACCGCGCACGCGCAAGGCCTGCTCGGGCGGATCCGCGCGCTTGGCGCCAAGGCCGGCGTCGCGATCTGCCCGCAGACGCCCGTCGCGTTGCTCGAAGATCTGATCGACGACTGCGATCTCGTGCTCGTGATGTCGGTGAATCCCGGCCGCGCGGGCCAACGCTTCATTCCTCGCGCGATGGAGAAGCTGCGTCAAGCGCGCGCCCTCATCGACCGGCGCAACCCGTCGTGCGAACTCGAAGTGGACGGCGGCATCGGCGAAAGCAACGTGCGCGACGTCGTCGCGGCCGGCGCGAATGTCGTCGTGATGGGCTCGGCGATCTTCGACGGCGGCGATCCGGGTGGTGCCCTGCGCCGCCTGCGCGCGCTGTTGTGACGCTGCCGCGGCTGCGCGAAGACGAACTCGTCGAGCAGTTGCGCAGCCTCGTGGAAGGCACGAGGCATGCGGCGATTCGACTCGGCATTGGCGACGACGCCGCCGTTTGGCAACCCTCACGTTCGCACCGCAGCGTCGTCACGACCGACGCGCTCGTCGAGGGCGTTCACTTCACGCGTGAGACGATGTCCTTCGAAGACGTCGGCTGGCGCGCAGCAGCGGCGAACCTCAGCGATTTAGCGGCGATGGGGGCGCGCCCGGTGCTCGCGACGATCGCGCTCGGCGTTCCGGCCTCCGCCGAAGCGAAGGAGCTGCTCGATCTCTATCGCGGGATCGCGGCGTGCGCAAAGATGGAAAGACTCGCCATCGTCGGCGGCGATCTCACGCAAGCGCCGGTGCTGACGATCGCGATAACGGCGATCGGAGAAGTTCGCGCGTCGAACCTGAAGACGCGCGCGGGCGGGCGCCCCGGCAACGTTCTCGCAACCACGGGCACGCTCGGTGCGAGCCGCGCGGGGCTCGACGTGGCGCTCGGCAGCGTCGTATTAAAGGAAGAGGCGTTGCGTGAGGAGGCGCTGCGCGCGCATCGTCGTCCCCGAGCCCGCGTCGAAGAAGGACGTTGGTTCGCGGCGAGCGCGAACGTGCGGGCGATGATGGATTGCTCAGACGGCCTCTCGACGGACCTCTTGCGGCTCTGCAAAGCGAGTGGTGTCGGCGCGCGCATCGACGAGGTTCCCGTAGCGGAAGCGGCGAGAGCGGCGGCTCAGGCGCTCGGCGAGGAACCGCGCGCGTACGCGCTGGCGGGTGGAGAGGAGTTCGAGTTGATCGTCGCCATCGAGCGGCGCGCGTTCTCGCATCTCGCGGAGCGTTTCCGCGCGCGCTTCGGCCGTCCGTTGCAGCGGATCGGCACGCTGCGGCAACAGCCGGGAGTCGTACTCGTGGAGAACGGCGAGGAAAAGCCGATCGCGTCCACCGGCTGGGAAAGTTTGAGCGGCGTCTAAACCGAGCGGGTGACGCGCTTCGCGCGTAGGCAGGCGGTGCAGACGCGCGCGGTTCGGTGTGTGCCGTGGTCGTCGATCTTCACCGCTTGAAGGTTGGGGAGCCAGCGGCGCTTCGTTTTGTTCATGGCATGGCTGACCCGGTTGCCCGCCATGGGCCCCTTGCCGCAAACCTCGCAAAACTTCGCCATGCCTCAAACGCTCCGTCAGAGAAAACTGCTGTCCGCCGGCGCCGGGGCGCCGGAGGAACCACGGGATGATAGCATGCGCCCCTGCGACCGCGCAACCAGGAGTCGCCGTCCGCCTCCGAAAGACGCGCTTCCTGAGGAAGGATCGCCAGCCGAGCGCTTGAGCGAGGAGGTTCAGATGGCGTTTCCCGGCATGACCGTTCGATGAGTAGACCGCGCATCGTCGTCGACGCGATGGGTGGAGATCACGCGCCCGAAGAGATCGTCGCGGGCGCGTTGCTCGCCGCGGCCGAGCATGACGCGGAGATCATTCTGACGGGCGACGAACCGCGCGTGCGCGCGTTGCTTCGCGGCCCCGGCGCCGAGCGCATCACCGTGCAACACGCGCCCGAGACCGTGCCGATGGAGCAGGGGGCGTCGCAGGCGTTGCGCGCCGCGGATCGCACCTCGCTCGGCGTCGCGGTCTCGCTCGTGAAAGAGGGGCGTGCCGACGCGGTGATCTCCGCCGGCAACAGCGGTGCGTTCCTGGCGATTGCGTTGATCAAGCTGCGCACCATCGACGGTATTGCTAGACCGGCGATCGCGACGGTCTGGCCCGCGCTCGACGGTCCGACCGTGTTGCTCGATTCCGGCGCGAACGTCGATTGCCGTCCGGAGTGGCTCGTGCAGTTCGGCATCATGGGCTCGGCGTACGCAAAGGAAGTACTCGGAATCGCGACGCCGCGCGTCGCGATCCTCTCCGTCGGTGAGGAGCGCAGCAAGGGAAACGCGCAAGTCCTCGACGCGGCAAAGCTGCTCGACGAAGCGCCGATCCACTTTATCGGAAACATCGAGGGCAAGGATCTCTTCCATAACGTCGCGGACGTCGTCGTCACGGACGGCTTCGTCGGGAACGTCGTTCTCAAGGCGGGCGAAGGCATCGCGTCCGACCTCGCTAAGGTCCTGCGCGAGACGCTCTTGGGCGGCAGCCTCCTCACGAAGCTCGGAACGGCGATGCTCGCGCCTGCGCTGCGCCGCTTGCGCCGTCGCTTCGACTACGAAACCTACGGCGCCGCACCGTTGCTCGGCCTGCGCGGGAACTGCCTCGTCACGCACGGCCGCGCGAATCGCAATGCGATCAAGCATGCGATTCACGCCGCGATCGAGGAGGTCCGCCACGACGTCGTCGGCAAGATCGCCGAGCTCGTTTCGCCGCATTTGACCAGCGTTTAGAGCACGTGGGTGACCATGCCACTCGGCATCTACGTCCACCTCGCATTCTGTCCGTACATCTGTCCGTACTGCGACTTCGCCAAGTGGCCGTACCGCGAGAGTAGCGCGCGGCGCTACCTCGACGCGCTCGTCGCGGAAATCGAGCGTGAAGCGCCGCAACCCGCGGCGACGATCTTTCTCGGCGGAGGAACGCCGAATACGCACGATGCGCCGACGCTTGCCGCGTTGATCGAGCGGTTGCGAGCGCGCTTCGGCCCGCCGGGCGGCGGCACGACGGAAATCACGATCGAGTTGAATCCGGAGTTGGTGGGTCCGGGCGATTGCGAAACGTATCGCCGCGCGGGCGTCTCGCGCGTTTCGATCGGCGCGCAGTCCTTTGACGCCGGCGAGGTTCGCATGCTCGGCCGGCGCCATAGCGCAGCCGAGGTCGATCGCGCGGTTCGTCATGCGCGTGACGCTGGAATCGGCTCCGTCAGCCTCGATCTCATCTTCGCGGTCCCCGGGCAGACGCCGCGTTCGTGGCGCGCCTCGCTCGAGCATGCGATCGCGCTCGACGTCGATCACATCTCCACCTACGGCCTGACGGTCGAGGCGGGCACGCCATACGCCGCGTTGCAGGAGCGGGAACCGAATCGCTTTCTCGACGACGACGCCGAGGCGGAGTTGTACGGCATTGCAATCGACTCACTCGGCGCCGCCGGCTACGAACAGTACGAGATCAGCAACTTCGCACGTCCCGGACATCGCTGCGCTCACAACGAGAACTACTGGGACAACGGCGAATACCTCGGCTTCGGCGTCGGCGCCGCGTCGTACCGCGGCGGCGAGCGCTCCGTGCATACGCGCGTCCTCGACGAATATGTGGAGGCGGCGCTCTCCGGTGCGCCGATTCCCGGCGAGAGCGAGCGGCTGGAAGGCGAGCGGCGAGCGGGTGAGGCGATCATGCTCGCCTTGCGCACGGCGCAAGGGGTCCGCCCACGCCTCTTCAAAGAGCGCTACGGGATCGATGTGTTCGAACGCTATGGGCCGGTCATCGCGGAGTACGCGCGAGCGGGGTTGTTGGAGAACGGCGAGGACGCCGTGCGTTTGACGCGCCGCGGTCGCTTCCTCGCCAACGACGTCTGCGGAGCGTTTCTATCATTCGCGTAGGGGAACGTCCGCACATCGTTCTGCGGGCAGTCTTCGGCCTGCTTTTCGCTGTTGCCGGATTCTTGATCGGGCGGGAGGCGTACGTCAACGTCTTCTCGCTGCATTTTGCGAGCGAATGGGCGCAAATCGCCTTCCTCGTCCTCTCGCCCGTCGTCGGCGCGTTGCTCGGCATCGCCGTCGCGCCGCTCGCGCAAGGACTTTTCGAAGAGCAGCTCACGACGGTCGAGGATTCGATCGAACGACTCGCGCCTTCGGAACTCGCAGGCGGCGCGATCGGGCTCATCGTGGGCCTCGTGATCGCGTATCTGATCAAGAGCATTATTTTCGAGTTCATCACGGGCGCCGGCCGAACGGGAAGTTACATCGCAATCCTCGTGTACCTCATCGTTGCGATCTTCGCGGCGTATCTCGGCGCGCGAGTCGGTGCGAAGATGCGGATCTTGCCCGTGCCGCTCGCCGGCGCCACCGGGTTGGCGCTCGCGAAGGTCGTCGATACGTCGGTGATCGTCGACGGGCGCATCGCCGAGATCGTGGAGAGCGGATTTCTCGAGGGAACGCTCGTCGTTCCCCGGTTCGTTCTGCGCGAGCTGCAGACGATCGCCGATTCGGCCGATCCGCTCAAGCGCACGCGCGGGCGCCGTGGGCTCGAAATCCTCGGGAGATTGCAGGAGCTTTCGGCGATCGAGATCGGCGATCGAGACTACGACGACTTGCCGCCGGGCAGCGTCGACGCGAAGCTCGTGCGCTTCGCGCGCGAGCTCGGAGCGCGCCTGCTCACGAACGACTACAATCTCAATCGCGTCGCGCACGTCGAAGGGGTCGCCGTGCTGAACATCAATGAACTGGCGAATGCGGTCAAAGCGGTCGTCTTGCCGGGAGAGGAGATGCGCGTCACGATCGTGCGGGAGGGCAAGGAGACGCATCAGGGTGTCGCCTATTTGGACGATGGAACGATGATCGTAGTAGAGCATGGGCGGCGTCTGATGGGCGAGAGCCTCGACGTCGTCGTCACATCGGTGCTGCAAACCGTCGCCGGGCGCATGATCTTCGCGCGCCCGAAGACCGGCGGCGTTCCGTAGTGCGCTGGGGAGCCGTCATCGCGGCGGCGGGCCGCGGCGAGCGATTCGGGCGACCGAAGCAGTTCGTGGAAATTGCAGGGCTGCCGATGCTCGGCTGGTCGGTTCGAGCGTTCGCGTCGATGCACGAGATCACCGATATCGTCGTCGCAACCGAGCCCGGCCTCGTCCCGAGAACGGCGGAGTTGTTGGCGGAACTCGCTCCCGGCGGGAGAGCGATCGCGATCGTCGGCGGCGGAACGCGCCAGGAATCGGTGCGCCTCGGCATCGCGGCGCTTGGCGATCGCGTCGAAGCCGTGCTCGTGCACGACGGTGCGCGTCCGCTCGTGCGGCCGCAGAACGTGCGCGCCGGCATGCGTGACGTGAGGCCGGGACGCGGTGCGGTGCTCGCGACGCCCGTCGTCGACACGATCAAGGTCGTCGAGCGTACGAGCATGCGCGTGGAGCAGACGCTCGACCGCACGACGTTGTGGGCGGCGCAGACGCCGCAGTTCGCGATGCTCGCCGACCTTCGCCGCGCCTATGAGACGAGCGAACCGGCGACCGACGATACCGCGTTGCTCGAACGCATCGGCGTCGAGGTCATTGTCGTGCCGTCGCGTCACGCAAATTTCAAGGTGACGATTCCCGAAGACGTCGCGCCGGCGGATATGCTGTTGCGCGAGCGCTTGGAGCGCGCGCTCCCGGAGTCCGATTCCGTGCTCATCGAAGTCTTCGGTGCGCCGGAGCTCGTCGATACGATTTGCAAGGAGATTGAGAAGCGCGGCGGTCGCATCGACGCGATCGAGCGCGACCTCCCGCGAGGCGCCGTCGTGCGAGCCTACATCGAAGCGAACCGCTTACGCGACTTTGAAACGTCGTTCTCGCCGCTCGCCGACGGCAGCGCGACGCTCACGGTTCACGACGTAGGCGGCATCGCGTGATTCGCGTGGGTCACGGATTCGACGCTCACCGTTTGGTCGAAGGGCGGCGCCTCGTCCTGGGCGGCGTCGCGATACCCTTCGAAAAGGGCACGCTCGGGCACTCCGATGCCGACGTGCTCGCCCACGCGCTCTCCGACGCCATGCTCGGCGCGGCCGCGCTCGGCGATCTCGGGGGACGCTTTCCGGACAGCGATCCGAAGTGGAAAGATGCGGATTCGATGCTCCTGCTCGAACGGTGCGCGCGCGAGGTGCACGACGCGGGATTCATCCTCGTCAACGTCGATGCCACGATCGTCTTGCAGCGTCCGCGGCTTGCGCCGCACATCGAGCGAATGCGTCGCAACGTGGCGCAGCGTCTCGGCGTCACGATCGACCATATTTCCGTCAAGGCGAAGACGAGCGAAGAGATGGGATATACGGGCGACGGCACGGGCATCGCCGCATATGCCGTCGCGCTCGTCGAAACCACGCGCTGACGATGGGGGCATTCGGAGCGATCCGTGCTGACTTGCGCGCCGCACTGGCGCGTGATCCCGCCGCGCGCGGCGCGCTCGACGTCGTCCTCTCCTATCCGGGATTTCATGCGCTGATCGCTCACCGCTTCATCCATGCCCTGGATCGTACGCGCCTTCCGCTGCTTCCACGCTTTCTCGCTTCGATTACGCGCTTTGTAACGGGGATCGAGATTCACCCCGCGGCGCGCATCGGCAGCGGCGTTTTCATCGATCACGGAATGGGCGTCGTGATCGGCGAGACGGCGGAGGTCGGCGAGGGTTGCACGATCTACCAAGGCGTGACGCTCGGCGGCACGAGCTTGGTGCGCGGAAAACGCCATCCGACGCTCGGCCGCAACGTGACCGTCGGCGTGAGCGCGATCGTGCTCGGTGCCGTTCGCGTCGGCGACAACGCGCGGATCGGCGGCGGTTCGGTCGTCGTGAGAGACGTGCCTGCGAATGCGACCGTCGTCGGCGTTCCCGCGCGCGTCGTCATGCAGGACGGCAAGCCGACCGAACCCGGCGACGCGGATGCCTGGTCCTGGGTGATTTGAACCCTTGGGCGACCTGAAACTCTATAACACCCGGACGCGAGCGGTCGAGCGATTCGAGCCGATGCTCCCGAACGTCGTGCGCATCTACGTCTGCGGGCTGACGCCGTCCGCCGAGGCGCACCTCGGCCACGCGCGCTCGTTCCTCTTTTTCGACGTGCTGCGGCGCTACCTCGAACATCGTGGCTATGCGGTGACCTACGTGCAGAATGTCACCGACATCGACGACCGGAGCATCGCGACGGCACGTGACGAGGGTACGACGTATCGCGAGATCGTCCAGCGACACTACGCGGCCTTCAAGGATGCGATGCGCAGGCTCGGCGTGCGCGCGCCGGACGTCGAACCGTACGCCACAGCATACATTCCGCAGATTCAAGAGATGATCCGGGAACTGATCGAGAGCGAGCACGCCTACGCGACGCAAGACGGCATCTACTACGCCGTGAAAACCTTCCCGCGCTACGGAGCGTTGAGCGGCCGCAACACCGAGGAGTTGGAAGCGGGCGCGCGGGTCGAGGTCGACGAGCACAAACGCGACCCCCTCGACTTCGCATTGTGGAAGTTCGCGAAACCCGCGGAGCCGTCGTGGGAGTTCGAGCCGTACGGCGCCGGGCGCCCTGGATGGCACATCGAGTGCTCCGCGATGTCCCGCGACCTCCTCGATCCGCAGGGTCTCGGGTTCGACATCCACGGCGGCGGCGCGGACTTGATCTTCCCGCACCATGAGAACGAGATCGCGCAGAGCGAACCGCTGATGGCGCATCCGCCGATGGCGAATCTTTGGGCGCACGGCGGCTTGCTGCTCTTCGAGAGTCGAAAGATGTCGAAGTCTCTCGGTAACTTCGAGCCACTGACCGCGCTCCTCGAACGCCACGATCCTCAAGCGATCCGGCTGCTCTTCTTGCAAACCGGTTATCGGAAGGTGATGAACTTCACCGAGGAATCGATCGGCGCTGCGAACAGCGTGCTCGAGCGGGTGAAGAAGGCGTATCGCGTACTGAAAGCAGCGCCAGAGGGCACGGCGGGATTGCTCGCGCGCGTCGAGGCCGCGCTCGACGACGACATGAACACGTCCGTCGCGCTCGCCGAGGTGCTGCGGTACGAGTCTCCGCCGCTGCACGAGTTCGAGCGCGCACTCTCGCTGCTCGGCGTCGCGCCGAATGATTCGTGGTCTCAAGAAAATGAGCCAAAGTGGACAAGCGTTCAGTTAACTGATTCGCTTCCGCCAATCACGGATTCCATAAGTATGGTTACTAGGCACTGGGGAAGCGATTTTGAGGGGACGGTCGCGGAAGTCATTGCGGAGCGCAATGCTGCTAAGGCGAGGAAGGACTGGAAGAAGGCTGACGAATTGCGACAAGAGCTTCGAGAGCACGGCGTCGAGTTGATCGATACGCCGGAGGGACCGAAGTGGCGAAAAACCGGCGCCCGCTGAAAGGGCGCCGCCCGCTCGCGCGCGAGGTCGACTTCGACGACGTCATCTACGGCATCCATGCCGTCGAGGAGACGCTCGTTGCGGGAGAGGCATTGCGTTCTCTTCACGTCGCGCGCGATCGCAAGAAGGACGCGCCGCTGCGCATTCTGCTCGATCGCGCGCGGGAGCGAAACATTCCCGTCCGATTCGAAGAGCGCGGCTTCTTCGCGAAGCTGCCGTTCAAGGCGCATCAAGGCGTCGTGGCGATGGCGCCTCCGTTTGCTTACGCGGGACTTTTCGACGTTCTGCGCAAGCGCCGCGCGGAGCCCGCGCTCTATGTCATCCTGGATCATCTCACCGATCCGCACAATGTCGGAGCGATTCTGCGCACCGCCGAGTGCGCCGGGGCCGACGCAGTCATTCTGCCGGAGCGCCGCTCGGCCGGCATCAACGCGACCGTGCGCAAGGCGGCAGCGGGCGCCGCGGCTCGCCTCCCGGTCGTTCGCGTGACGAACATCGCCGAGACAATCCGCCGGCTGAAGGAGGAGGGGGTTCGCGTCGTCGGCGCGGATGCCGACGCCGCATTGACGATGGGCGCCGCCCAGCTCGACGGCGATCTCGCGCTCGTGATCGGCGCCGAGGGCGGTGGGCTTGCCCCCCTCGTCAAGCGGGAGTGCGACGTGTTGGTTCGGATCCCGATGCGAGGGCAGCTTGGCTCGCTCAACGCCTCGGTCGCCGCTGGGGTGCTCCTCTACGAGGTACTGCGCCGGCGCGAGCCTTCACCTTGACGGAGGGAGGGGTGTCCTTCTATACTTGATGGCGACGTGCCGCGTCCGTCAGGCCCCGGCTGAGGTTTTTGCGGCATGTCCTCCCACGAGGCAACAAACAATCATGGCTACGACCCATCCCGCGTCGGATGGACTCGACTACCAGCAGAGAGTCGACGAGGACCTTGTCGCGATCGCTAAGACCGGCGACAACCTTGCGATGGAATACCTGCTCAACAAGTACAAGAACTTCGTCCGCATCAAGGCCAAGAGCTACTTCCTGATCGGCGCCGATCGCGAGGACATCATTCAAGAAGGGATGATCGGCCTCTACAAGGCCGTGCGTGATTTCAAGGCGGATAAGCTTTCGAGTTTTCGCGCCTTCGCCGAGTTGTGCATCACGCGCCAGATCATCACGGCAATCAAGACCGCGACGCGTCAGAAGCACATTCCGCTCAACCAGTACATCTCGCTGAACAAGCCGATCTACGACGAGGACAGCGAACGTACGCTGCTCGACGTGATGGCGTCGCAGAAGACCTCGGATCCCGAGGAGCTGGTCGTGACGCAGGAGGTCTCCGACGACATCCGGCAGCGGATTCGCCAGAATCTCTCAGAGCTCGAATCGCAGGTTCTCGAGTCGTATCTGGAAGGCAAGAGCTACCAAGAGATGGCGCGAGACCTCGGTCGCCACGTGAAGTCGATCGACAACGCGCTGCAGCGCGTGAAACGGAAGATCGAGAAGAACCTCGCCGAGTTCGAGTTTCAGTAAACGCGAGATTACGCGAGGCGATCCATGATGCGCTGCAGGATCGCTTCGCGCTCTTCCGTCGGATCGACGGCAAGCGTTTCCATCTCGCCGCCCTTCCCGATCGGAAGGATCGTCACCGTGACCAGTCCGGTCGCGCAGATGTCTTGGCATCCGGTGGCGACGATGCGGACGCGTTTGCCGAGCCCGGCATCCTTACAGCGCGCTTTGAGCCACCCCCGCAGTTGGAAGTCGCCGATCCGCTCCGCGATCCACGGCGTCTCCTCCGGGATGCGAGTCTTATAGCACTTTTCGCAGACGAACGCGGCGCCCGATTCGCGCCACGGCGGACTCACGGTTTTCAAATCAATGCATCCATCGCTTAAGGCAAGTGGAGCCGGCGGTGGGACTCGAACCCACGATATGGCAGTTTACAAAACTGCTGCTGTTGCCGCTGAGCCACACCGGCGCGAAGGCGCATTTCAAGAGCGAAGCGCGGCGCGCCTTCGCTCCCTTGACGTCAGCGTGTGCCGATGCGCACGGGGCGTTCGGAGGGTGAGGCGTCGTAGCGGCGGTGTGCCCACGCCAGTAAACGCTGCGCCTGAGCCCGAGCGCTCGGGGTGTGCACGCGAGCGTAGAGACGCTCGAGCGAAACGAGCACGCCCGGCAGCCAGTTGTCTCGGGGATACTTCTTGCCCCAATCTTCGATCGCGTCGGCGAGCCAGTGGCATGCCGCTAATCCTGAGGCGGCGCCGCGCGGATCGCTCATGCGGGAAAGCTCCGTGCGAAGCCCGTTTCGGATGCCGAGAATGCTCATCTTCATGCGCCCGAAGTACTCGTCCGCGGGCGCGAGGCCGGCGTGCGGCTGGGCGCGCAGCATCGTGGTGCATGCAAGCACCATCACAACGCAGACGAGCGAACGATACAGCGAAAGAGCCCTCCCACAGGCGACCTCTCGATCCA
>PKZD01000011.1 GCA_003133745.1 Candidatus Tyrphobacter aquilonaris | reverse complement strand
ACACGATGGCACCCGGATGACCTTGGCGGGAGGCTTCTTCAGGCCGCCCAAGCCGGCGGCGATCAGTGGACCGTGCTCAAACTCCCGGCCATCTGCGATTCCCTGAGCGACCCACTCGGCCGTCCGCTCGGAGCAGCGCTCTGGCCCGAATGGCAAGACGTTGCCGATCTCGAGCAAATCCGGGCAAACGTCGGCCCCTACGTGTGGGGCGCCCTTTACCAGCAGGACCCACAACCCCGCGGGGCCTCGTTCTTCAACCTCGATGACCTCCTCGTCAACGGCGCTCCGGTCCCAATGCCCACGCGTTGCGATACCGTCTTCGCGATCGTCGACACGGCGATCAAGTCCGGGCAGCAGCACAACTCCACGGCCGTCACGTGGTACAGCTACAACTCCCTCGTCAAGCCCTCGACGTTCATCCTCGATTGGGACATCATCCAGATCGAGGGGGCCGCTCAGGAAGCCTGGCTCCCATCCGTCTTCACGCGAGGCGAGGAGCTCGCTCGCCAATGTGGTGCTCGGCAGGGCTTTGCCGGCGCGATGATCGAGGACAAGGCTACGGGAACCGTGCTCATCCAGCAGGCGCAGAATAAGGGCTGGCCCGCCTATGCGATCGACTCCAAGCTCACGGCTATGGGCAAGGAGGAGCGGGCCATCGCAGCGAGCCCCTACGTCATCGCAGGGGACATCAAGATCACCGAGGAGGCGTTCAACAAGACGAAGATCCACAAAGGCCGCTCGGCCAACCACTTCATCACCGAGGTCACGAACTTCCGACTCGGCTCGAAGGAAACCGACGGGCTGGACCTCTTGGACACGTTCTGCTACGGCGTCTCAGTCACGCGGGGTACGGCGAGCGGAAAGCGAAAAGGCATCTAGTATGAGCAAACTCTCTCCACGCGAGCAGCAGCTCCTCGACGCGATCAAGAGCGGCGCCGATGGATATGTTACCTCGAAAGAAATCGCCTTGCAGTGCGGCGTTGCGACGAAGACCATCGGCGGTTTAGTCGAGAACCTTCGTAACAAACTCGGCCCAGGATGCGCGATCCGCGCTCGCCGCGGCCTCGGAGGCGGCTACCGCTATGTCTCCCGTGCGTAGTCTCATCCGGCGTGCCCTGTGGGCCTACGTCGCCGCCTGTGCCGCATGGAGGCTGTACCCGAGAGAGACGACGGTCGTCCCGAACGAGGACTTTCTGCCGATGCTCGCCGCGTACGCAAAGCGTCCCGCTGCAAAGCGCACCGCTCGAAAGAAGTCCCGGTAGATGTTCGATACCAACGTCGATCAGGACAACGGCTTTGCATATCTCGGGATAGACGGCTCTCCGGGCTCGCCTCTCGTGCGGATGCTCATGGCACCGTGGATCGAGCCTGGAAGTGCGCCGGGTTACGAGCTGTGCAAACTCATCTACAGTTTCCATCCGCTCGGCCCGGTTCTCACCGATGCGCCGATCACGCTCGCACAGTCCCAGGAGCGCGAGATCAGTGTTCCGATGGTCGGCGAGAAGCGACTCGTCGCGCAGTTCCAACGCGAGTGGACGTCGATCTCGAAGGTTGGGGCAACTGTCGTTCTCCACAACCTGTTCAAGACGAGCCGCATCTATGGGATCGCATCGCTCGCGGTAGGCGAACGCAACAAGAACCCGGCAGAGCCGCTCGACCTCGCGACGATCGACAAGTCCGACCTCTTCTTCAACGTGCTCGACCCGCTCAATACGGCTGGAAGCCTCGTGCTCAATCAGGACCCGAACTCGCCAGACTTCCTGAAGCCGAAAGCGATATACGTCGCCGGCCAAGCCTATCACCCGTCCCGCACGCATACGAAGATGAACGAGCAGCCGCTCTATATCGACTGGACGTCGTCGGCGTTCGGCTTCTCAGGTCGATCGGTCTATCAGCGAGCGCTCTACCCGCTCAAGACGTTCTTGCAGACGATGATTACCGACCAGATGGTCACGCAAAAGGCCGGGCTGCTCGTCGCGAAGATGAAGAGCCCAGGCTCGTTCATCGACAACGTCATGCGGACGATGGCAGCGTGGAAGCGCGGAACGATCAAGTCGGGCGTCACGGGTCAGGTTTTGCAGATCGGGGTCGAGGAAGAGATCGAGACGCTCAACATGCAGAATCTCGACAAGGCTGCCATGTTCGCGCGCGACAACGTCCTGAAGAACATCGCGAGCGCAACGGCGATGCCGGCGACCTTGATCCGCAACGAGACGCTGACCGAAGGGTTCGGCGAGGGGTCCGAGGATGCCAAGAAAGAGGCGCACTTCCTCGACTGGATTCGCACCGATATGCAACCGGCGTACGAGTTCATGGACCGGATCGTGATGCGTCGAGCCTGGACACCGGAGTTTTACGAAGCGCTCTGCGATGACTACCCGGAATACAAGAATCTCAACTACGAGACGGCGCTTCACGAATGGATGCGAGCGTTTACGGCGACCTGGCCGAACCTCTTGGTCGAGCCCGACTCCGAGAAGAGCAAGACCGCCGACGTGCAGTTCAAGGCCGTGATCGCGATGGTCGAAACGATCGGGCCGTTGCTCGATCCCGATAACGCCGCGGAGTTGATGTCCTGGGCGGCTGAGAACGCGAACGAGCGGGAAGAGCTGTTCGGGAGCAAGCTCAATCTCGACATCGACAAGCTCAAGGCGCACCTCGCGGAGAAGGCGGAACAGGCTGCCGCCGCGGTCGTGCAGCCCGAGGAGGGCGAGGAGCCAGCGAAGCCCAAGCCGTTCGCTCTCGCGTCGTGACCGTGCGCGTCCGAGCGCTCTTGCAGGAGGCGCTCCGGCTCTTCAGCGAGGCCCCGCCATCCGATGCCCAACTCCAGGAATGGACGATGCGCCTCCATGCTGCTCTCGAGCAAGAGATGCCGAGCGACGAGGAAACCCGCAAGCTGCTCAAAGACGTTCTCGGGACGATCTACGTGCGCGAAGTCGAGCGGGGTGGGGTTGCCAAACGCGTTCCCGATGTTCTGCGGTACACGATCGACCGCGTCGCCCCGGAACTCCGAGCCGAGCTCGACCGGCGTATCTTCGCAGCCGCCGATCTCATCAGGCTCAACAAGGCCGAGCGTGTCGGGCAGACGCTCAAGCGGTTCTCGGGGTGGCTTTCTTCGATTCCCCCTGGCGGTACAGCCGAGACGGATTTGCGGAGCGTCGCTTCGGAAATTCTGAAGCCGACGGCCCAGGTCAAGTTCGAGGCTCGTCGGGTAGCGATTGATCAGGGGCACAAGCTCTCTGCCGCCGTCGCGCACGTGGTTGCTCGAGGCGAAGGGGCGATAGCGGCGATTTGGCACGACCGCGGCGAGCATGACCGCGGCTACGACGCTCGGCCGGAGCACCTGAAGCGCTCGGGTAAGCTCTTTCTCGTCCGGGACTCGTGGGCGACGAAGGATGGGCTCGTTCGGCCAGGCGGCCCGTACACCGACGACTTCGAGCAGCCCGCGGAATTCCCGATGTGTTCTTGCTGGTGGGAATGGCAGACGCAGCCCGGCGCCTTACCCGAAACGCTCTTGACCGCGAAAGGCCGGGAGTGGGTGAAGGGCGCAGCCTAAGTCCTATTGACAAATACGGGCGGCGCGCTTATCCTTGGTTCCTAATGAGACTACTCTTCGCTCTGGCGATCTTCGCGCTCACGATCGCCGCGGTTCCCGACGCATC
>PKZD01000010.1:809-5225 GCA_003133745.1 Candidatus Tyrphobacter aquilonaris | reverse complement strand
CGCAGACGTTGTTTCACGTGGAACGCTCGTTTACGCGAGGGGAAGGCGCGAATCGTTGGCCATGGAGCCCTTATTCTGCAGAGTAGCTTCCGATGCTTTTCTTGGGTGTTGAAGACGCCTGAAGGACCAGCGTGAGCCGTCTGGCTGTACGATGATGGCTCGGTCAGTACGCTCTACGGTGACTTGTGGGCCTGGGGTCGGCCAGTAGTAGATGCGCTTGAGGGCGGGATTCATTCGCCTTCGATCTTGACCCAGGCTGCCGCGCAGATGAGCATGAGGCCGGCCATTGTCACGAGCCAGCCGGAGAGCATGATGAGGCCCCACCACGGGTTCGCGTCGAGGGACAGGAATGCGACGTAGAACATGATGAGCCCGACGAGCATGATCGGCAGCCCCCACCAGAATAGGCGGAGCGTCATGTGCGGCGATTTATGCGACGGGACTCGCGGGACATTTTGCGCTTCTTCTTGCGAAGAGTGGCAGCCTCTGCTGGATTTTTGCGTGGAATAGGCCCGCATGGGTGGCTGCTCTTTGGTGCGAGCGCCGAGAGCATTTCAATAAGATCGGGCACTATAGCGCGCCCTTCAGAGCGTCAAGGAACGCGATGCAGCGCTTAATTTGTTCGGGTTCAAGCCGTTGCGCGTTGTGAGCCAGGGAGATCGCGAGCGCTTCAATGTCGACGAGCGTCAATCCCCGGCGCTCGACAACGAGCACGTCGCCAAAGCCGATTCCAGCAGCAAGTTCTTCGCTTCCGCCAACGTCAAGTAACGGCTGTCGATCGCCGTAGTTCTCATGGTCGATCGAACGAATGATGGTGTTGATGGCGGCGTCTCGCTGAATGCTGCTGCCGATCATCGCGCTCATTCGGTTTTTCCGACGGTCGAAACCACGCCTGAAGCAAATCCGAGCACATCGTCCGTGAAGAACGCAACGATCCGTAAAGGTGAATCTTTCTCGGGATACGGCATGAGTTTGAGCGTCTCGGCGCGCAAGAGGCGCCGGATTGGGACGTTGACCGCCGGGTCGAGAATCATAGCCTCAGATTAGTCCTTGCGTCTGTATTTGTCAATAGGCTACAGCGAAGGGTTTGCCGCGACTTTCGCGAGCCACGCCGAGCCCTGGTCNNGATGATCGCCGCCCCGCTGCCCTGGAGGTCGTGCTGGACGGCCTCACGGACCCCAAGAGCCCATACTCCTCCGGTTGGGAGGTTATCGCAGAGAACGGTGATAAGGGCTGTGCCGCCTTTTTGGACGAGTGGCTCCGCAGCGGCTGCTCCGTTGGCGAGTAGCGGCGATGCCCATGCGACGATCTCGCTCTTGTTGTTCTGAGCCAGAGTCGCTAGGGACGCTGCTCCCCACCGCAAGAAAGCGGAGAGCAGCGCCTTTTCAGCGGCTTCGACTTGGGGAGACGTGGTTACGTCCCGGGGGCCGGTTCCGCTTGAGCCGTCGGATTGACGATCTCGTCGTTACCGCTCGCCGTGANNTTCCCGGCATCCGTGCCGACCTGCGGAGTGACGGGAATCTGTACGTCTTGACCTGCTGCGAGTTCGGTTGCATCGACTTCGACGTCAACGCCGACTTCTACGATGTCTTCGAGGATTTGCCCGATGTTAATGGTCACCATTGGGTTCACGAACCTTTCTCTTTGCAAAGAGGGAGATGTGTGGATTGTAGCATGGCTAAGACTTACGCGCCTAGCCGTACCCGTAGTCCTTCGGATCGACCGCGCGCACGACGACCTCGACGCGCTGGCCGCGGTCGTCTTTACGCTTACCGACAGGCCCGTCGAGAATGTGGCCGTCGTTTTTGTATATGATGCCCTGGAGAGCATCTTCCACCGTTTTTGCGATATTCGTCCGATCGATTCCGTAGTTATAAGCCTTGATCGAGACGTACATCCACTCCGGCATGACCCACCCGCTTTTTGCAACCTCGTAGAGCGCGATGGAGCGCACTCTCTCGGCAAACTCCTTCGCCTCTCTCGTCGTGTAGGTGCGAGCGGAGAACTTCGGGCGCCCTTGCGCGTCTGTTCCGACCTGCTTGGCGAATGAGCGCGTCTTGCGGTTGCCGGAGACGACGGTTCCCGGAATCACAATCGAGATCGAAGGCGCCTCGCCGAACAGCGTCTCGCTCAACTAGCCACCTTCGGATGCGCAGCCGCGATCGCCGCCAGCGCGAGCGCGCGCAGAGCCTGCGGAACGCGAACGTCGGCCTTATCGCCGAACGGCGGTTTCTCGTAGCGTTCGTGACACGGCCTACATGATGCGACGACGACATCGACGAGATCACG
The DNA here is from genome assembly GCA_003133745.1 of Candidatus Tyrphobacter aquilonaris. Classification (GTDB taxonomy): domain Bacteria; phylum Vulcanimicrobiota; class Vulcanimicrobiia; order Vulcanimicrobiales; family Vulcanimicrobiaceae; genus Tyrphobacter; species Tyrphobacter aquilonaris. Next base: position 2,936 of record PKZD01000010.1, on the reverse strand, counting down.
GGCCTTGCCGCAGTTGCGACGTTTCACGATATGGCTTGGATCGACGGCATGAGAAAGGCACCGCGCCCATTCGCCGACCACGAGAAACTCCATCTCACAGCGTCCGAGGCTCCGCTTCCGTAGCGCGAATCGCTGCTTGCGCTGGGCCGATGCGACGCAAGGCTTGATCTTGCGCATCGGTTTCGTAGATCGCTTCATCGGCGACCGCTTCATGGCGGCTTTGCGCTTCACGAGTCTCCTTGCAGCGCATCGGAAATGCGCGTGGCGATAGCGGTTTTCATCGCGCGCTCGGCCTTATGCGGATCCTGCGCCGCTTCGGCGTAGAGTTGCTTCACGAGATCGCGGATGCGTTTGACCGCGCGGTTCGAGCCGCGCTCGGTCTTCTGGTCTCCATTCATTCAAGGTCCTTTCGTTCTGGTAGCGATCTAGGTGCGCGGGTTCGTTTGCGGCAGCATTCCTGGAGCACTTCGGTCTCCTCGTCCATATCAAAGAAACTTGTCGTGTAACCGATCCAATGAGCATGGCCGCGAAACGTCGGCCCGCAGCGGTTCTTGCTAATGATTACCTCGGCCACGACGTCCTTCGATCCTCGACCGAGGAAGGGGCGGTAGAGCAGGATTACGCGGTCGGCGCGCTGCCCGAGTTTATCGGTGTCCTGAAGGTGGCCGTTATGCGGTCGTATACCAACGGCCCCGCGATTGAGTTGGGCCAGGAAGAAGACGGTGATCGACGACGATCGAGCCCAGTCGGCGACATAATCGATCACTTCCCCCGCTGCCTCACCTGGACGCCATCCCTCGATTCTTCTCGAGTAGTCGATGATAAGCACCTCGGCGCCGACGTCCTCAGCACGCTTGCAGATATTCTGAATAGTGCGCTGTGGCTTCGAAACCGGGCGCCAGAGAAGCAGATCCCGCTCGTCGCAGAGCCGCCTCATGGCGCAGAGATAATCCTCGGCATCTTCGCTTCGCCCGCGCTGCACGTCATCGACGGATAAATGCGATAGTTGAGCGAGCATTTGCTCGCGAATTTCCTCGCGCGTCGCTTCGAGCGTGCAGAAGAGAACCTTGTGGGCAATAGAGTTCGCGAGCGCAACCTGAGAGCCGAAGCTCGTCTTCCCGTTCCCTTCGCGCGCGCCGACGACGACGGTCTCGCCGGCGCGGATCGGTCGCATCGCGCTACTGATACCGGGCAGCCCGATGGAGTAGCTGCGGCTGTCTAGGACGCGGACGTTCGCGATCGAGCCGGGGCGCAGGTCTTCTGGCTCGGCGTCGCCCACGTTGCCGGTGAGCATGTGGTAGCCACGGAGCATCTCCGCCGCTTCGTCTGGGTGATCGAGCAGAAAGCGCTCGGCCTCCGCGCCGGTCCATTGCGTCACGACGGGCCGCGTGCCGCGAACGCGAGCGTCTCCGATGACTCAGAATCGGATGGCAGGCGGCCGGCGGCGATAAGGTCGAGCCTCGTCGGTAAATCGTCGCTCGGATTGTGTTCCTCGCGCGGCTCGCTCTTCGCCCATCGTGGAGGTGGAAGATGGTCGAGGGCTGCGAACGGCCGAAACACCGGCGCGCCGAGATTCACCGTCCTTGCCTTGCCGAACGCCTCCCACGCCTCTGGGCCGGTATTCCCTCGGCTCCGCGCCCTAGTCAAGACCTGAGCCACGAGAGGCAGGTACCGCGATCTGACCTTCGGCTTCGGCGAATCGACGACGAACACGGCCATGAATACCTCGGCCAGGGTCACGATCACTTCCGGGTCGTCAGGAAGATCGTCTGGAACGGCGGCTGGGACCGGCGGAGTCACCCACGGCTCTCGCGGAGTTTGAGCCCTTGAAGACTCGCGCGAAACGGCCCGAGGAGTCGTAGTCCCCGAAGGGGACGAAGACGACGAGGTATTCGAGAATAGAGATACCTCTTTTTCGCGCGTAAGCCGCGTCCCGGTCGCGTCCGTGGTTTTGTCAATCGCGTCCGGCGTGCGTGATTTTTGAGTCCGCGTCTCTGGCTGCAGATGTTCGGACGAGTCCCGAGAAGCGAATGGACGAAGCCACCCGCGAAGATCGGTCTCTCGAAACCGTACCCCTTGGTCTCGAAGGGCTCGACTTATAGAGTTGAGAGACGGCGTCATTCCGCG
>PKZD01000010.1:0-744 GCA_003133745.1 Candidatus Tyrphobacter aquilonaris | reverse complement strand
GAGCTCGTTCCCGCATCGGTCGCAGAGACGCTTCGTTTGACCGCGGCGGATCATCGAAGAGACGCGGAAATCCAAGCGGGCGCATGACCGACGGCGGCAAAGCGTCGAGATTGGGCCGTAATGGTAACTGTCGATAATCGAGACGTTGAACCCGACGAAGACAGAGCCAGGGTATGGGCTATCCGCGCTCCCTGAAGGAGCGGCGGCGAGGGTGGGGGAAGCGGTCGTCATGGCGATCTCCTGCGGCGACAGTGAGTGAGCTTTAGAGACGGCGGCCTTTGCATGGGTCGCCGTTTCGCTTTTCAGCGGGAGAGAAGAGTTAGGCGCCACGCGGCGCCATCCTCTCGCAATATCTAGTGCTTGGCCGCACCCCAGGGCCACAAGTCCCGAATCGACCAACCGGGATCGAGCGTGCGCGTGTAGCCCGCCTCGATCTTCTGCAAGTTCTCCTCGTGAATATCGCCGCAGATCCGCCGACGCATCTCCTCGGCTGGCTCCTCGTAGACGCCGATCGCGACAAGGAAGCGGTCCCATCCGGTGACGATCAGGTCGCCGCAGCGGTCGATGCCGCAGTCGTAGCAGACCCACTTTCGATGCGCGTGAACGTCGCAGCGGTCCTGGCCGAAGTCATGGATGCCGATCAAACAAAGAATCTTCATGTAGTCACCAAATCCAGCGACTCGGTAACTCTCGGCTCGTTCATTTTGGAACCTCGCTCTCTACGGCAGGCGTGAAGGGGTGCAT
>PKZD01000047.1 GCA_003133745.1 Candidatus Tyrphobacter aquilonaris | reverse complement strand
GACGCTCGGGGGCTGTCAGGGTTGCGGCGGTGGCGGCGGCTATACTCCGCCGGTGACGCACCACACGGCCACGCCGACGCCGACGCCAACGGCAAGTGCAACGCCGACGGCGAGTCCAACGCCGACGCCGAGCCCAACGCCGACGCCGAGCCCAACGCCGACGCCGAGCCCGACGCCAACTCCGACACCAACTCCGACTCCGACGCCAACCCCGACGCCGTCATTAGGCGCTGTAACTCCCAATCCGACGTCGCTGAGCTTCCTTGCGACCGGCGCGAGCTACGCGCAGAACCTCGACGTCTCGCAGACGAACTTCAGCGGCGCCTACAGCGAGGTTGACACCTGTTCGGGCATCGTCACGGTGAGCGCGACGAGCAATTCCGGCGGCTCCGCTGTGTACAAGGTAACGCCGGTTGGCGTGGGCACGTGCCAGATTACAATCACGGGCGGAGGCTCCATGCAAGCCGTCGTCGGCGTGACCGTGACGACGACCGGCGTCATCGTTCACTAGATAGGACTCAACCATGCGATACGTTCGATTCGTCCCGTCCCTCGTCGCAGCGGCAGTGCTCGCCGGCTGCGCCGGCGGTTCGCACGGCTCCTCGGCGCTTCCTTCGACCCCTGCACAAACGGCGAAGGGCACCGGCACGGCCGTCTTCGTCATCAACGTGCCCGCGCAGCAGAGCACGACGAGCGCCCTTCGACAAGCTCAGGGTGACACACGACAGGCTCAGGGTGACACCTTAGCGCCTTTAGTCCTGAGCGAGGTGCGTAGCACCGAGTCGAAGGGTTAGGGTGACAGAGCCGTGAGGCCGCAGTATCTCTCTCCCGCGACGCAGTCGATTACGGTGAACATTAGCGGTCCGACGAACTATACGGCGACGGCGAATCTCACCGTCAACTCGAGCGGCTGCACGAGCACGCTCGCCTCGACGGTCTGCATGCTCAGCGTTCCAGGCCTGCTGCCGTGCACGGACCCCTCGACGAACTGCTACACGGCCACGCTCACGAGGACAGCACCGGCGTGGGTGCATGGGAACTCATCGGCGGATTCCACGACATCCTCACGGGAACCAACGGGCTCTACACGGCCCTGCCGCGCTACGACATGACGACGGGGCTCGGCAGCTTCGACGTCAGCAAGACGAACGCGGTCATCTAGCGAGGAGGCTCGCGACGATGCGAAGGGGCGCCGGGAGTCCGGCGCCCCTTCTTTGAATCGGCAGAGGATGCCGCTCATTGCACTCCCTCCACAGAGCGTCGGAACGCCCGGCGGATTCGATTACGTCACGCTTGACGCGACTCGGCGTCGCGTCTACGCCGCTCACGGCGGCGCGCAGTCACTGCTCGTCGTCGATGCCGATACCGGCGCCGTTCTCAAACAAATCACCGTGGGACCGATGGCGGGTTCCGCGGTCGATCCCTCCGACGGCCACGTCTTCACCGGAAACGGCCGTGCCGATTCACTCTCGGAGGTCGACCCGGTCGCCGGGACGGTGCTCCGTACGGTGAACGTGCAGGGCCCGGTCGACGCGATCGCGTTCGATCCGGTGCTCGGGCGCATCTACGGCGACGAAGACGACGGCACGCGCATCTTCGTCATCGACGCGCGAACGTTCAAAGAGATCGCGACCATCACGCTTCCCGGGCACAAGCCGGAGTACATCCAAATCGATCCCACGACGCACGAGATCTATCAGAACATCTCCGATCCCGATCCGCACGTCAGCGCGATCGCCGTCGTCGATCCGCACGCGCTCTCGGTGACGCGGACGATTCCGACGTCCGATCTGCAGAACAACCATCCGCTGCAGTACGATGCCGTCCACCGCGTGCTGCTTGTCGCCGGAGAGAACCAGCTGCTCGACGTGTACGATCTGAGCGGCAGGCAGCTCTACCAGTTACCGTATCCCTATCGCGTCGATCAATGCGACTACGATGCGTCACGAGGCTGGCTCGCATGCGCGGGGGGCGGCATTACGCTCATCGCGTTCGACGGCCGTTCGGCGCCGAGGATCCTCGCGCATCTCGACGGGGCGCGCGGGCTGCACACGTGTGCGATCGATCCCAGGACGGGCACGATCTTCGGCGTCTGGTCCGACGCGCAAGGCTCCTACGTCGGAAGGTTCGTCTACCGGCCCTAAGCGGAAACGAAGCGGAGCGCCAAACCGTCGATGCAGTAGCGAAGATGCGTCGGCGGCGGCCCGTCGTCGAAGAGGTGGCCGAGATGTCCGCCGCAACGACGGCAATGGACTTCCGTGCGCGCCTCGAGCAGTTCGTGATCGGCCTGCTCGAGAATCGCGTGCGGAAGGACGTCCCAGAACGACGGCCAGCCTTCGCCGGCGTCGTACTTCGTGCGCGACGCGAAGAGCGCAAGATCGCATCCGGCGCAATGGTAGGTGCCGTTCCGCGTCTCCGCGTTGAGGGGGCTCGAGAATGGCTGCTCCGTTCCGCCTTGGCGCAGAATCCAGTACCGTTCGCGTCCGAGGATTCGCATCCAGTCGGCGTCACTGTGCTGGATCGAATAATCCGCGGCGGCGGCGGGCTTCCACGCTACGCCGCGATAGAGCGCAACGGCGCCCGCACCCGCGGCGACGGTGAGAAATGCAGCGCGATTCACGTTTGCGGAACGTGGCATGCCACGTTATGGCGCTCGAAGTAACGTTGATGGTACGCCTCGGCCGGCCAAAACGTCGCGGCCTTTTCGATCTTCGTCGCGATCGGTCGCGCGAGCGTGGCCTGTTGGCGAGAGAGCGAGGCGCGCGCAGCCGCTTCCTGTTCGGGGGAGCGGAAGAAGATCGCGGAGCGATATTGCGAGCCGACGTCGGGACCCTGCCGATTGACTTGCGTCGGATCGTGGATCGTCCAGAAGACGTCGAGCAGCGCGTCGTAGGAGACCCGGGCGGGATCGAAGGTCACCTGCGCGGCTTCGGCGTGGCCGGTGCGGTCGCTGCAGACCTGCTCGTAGGTGGGATGCTCCGCGTGGCCGCCGGTGTAGCCGACGACGACGTCGAGGACGCCGGGAACCTGCCGGAAGGACGCCTCGGTGCTCCAGAAGCATCCGGTTGCGAAGGTCGCGATCTCACTCATCGCACTCATAACCGCCCTAGTCTAGCACGTCGTTGCGCAGCACGTCTTCGAGCGACTCGCGCCGGGCGAGCAGCCGTTCCTTGCCGCCCTCGATCCCGACGACCGCGGGACGCACGAATCGGTTGTAGTTGCTCGCCATGCTGTACGTGTATGCGCCGGTCACTTCGAGCGCGACGAGGTCGCCTTCGCAAAGCTCGCGCGGCAGCATGGCTCGGCCCAACTCGTCGTTCTCACAGGAGCGGCCGCAGAGCGTGACCTCATGGAGATCGACGTTGGGACGCGATGCCGCCACGGCGTGATGGTACGCGCCGTACAAGGCCGGGCGCGGATTTTCGAAGAGGCCGCCGTCGACGACGACGAACGTGCGGCGCGCCTGGCGCTTGACCGAGCAGACGCGGTAGAGCGTCTTTCCGGCGGGGCCGATGAGCATGCGTCCCGGTTCGATGCCGATGCGCGGAGGCGGTACGCCGACCCGCGATGCGGCGGCGCGCACCGCGTTCGCGACCGCGGCGATCGTGCCGGGGAAGTCGATGCGTTCGTCGGGCCGGTCGGGATGCGTCGTGACCCCGAAGCCGCCGCCCACGACGATCTCCTCGACGACGAGACCGTCGTGCGCGAAACGCGCCGCGGCTTCGATCAACGCCTCGGCATTGGCGACGAAGGCGCCGCTTTCGTATATCTGCGACCCGACGTGCGCGTGCAAGCCGAGAAAACGGAACGCGGGAGCGTCACGTAAGAGCGCACGCGCGCGCGCTTCGTCGCGCGGAGCGATGCCGAACTTCGTGTCCTGGCCGCCGGTGCGGACAAAGGCGTGCGTGTGGGCTTCGATGCCGGGGTTCAACCGAAGCAGCAGCGGCACCGGCGAGTCGCTGCGCGCGACGCGCGACAGGCGCTCGAGTTCCTCGACGCCGTCGACGACGATGCGCCCGACGCGGCCCTCCACGGCGGCGAGTAACTCCTCATCGCTCTTGCCGCAACCGTGGAGCGTGATGCGGCCGGCGGGGACGCCGCCGCGTTCCGCGGTGAGCAGCTCTCCGAGAGAGCAGACATCGAGGTTGAGCCCTCGCTCGTCGATGAAGCGCACGAGCGCGGCGAGCAGCAGCGCCTTCCCGGCGTACGCGATCTCAACGCCGTGCGGTTCGCACGCGGCGCGGCAGCGCGCGATCGCCGCGTCGAGCACGTCGAGGTCGAGCACGAGCAAGGGCGTTCCGTAGCGTTCGGCGAGCTGCTGCGCCGGGATGCCTCCGAGATTCAAAACTGCTCCGTAAAGCGGTCGATGCGCGACTGCTCGACGCCGGCGGCGAGCAGCTGCGTCGCGATGAAGCGCTCGTCGGGCGGCGGCGTCACGAACATGAAGGGAGAGCTGCCGTGGTTCGTGCAGAGGCTGCAGCGTTGCGCGCCCGCGGGCACGACGGCGGTCTCGTGCTTTCCGAGCGCGACCTCTTCGTCGTCGCAGCGGAGCAGCAGCTCGCGTTCGAGGGACATGACGATGAGCGGGCGATCGTGCGTGGAGATCGAGCACGGCTCCTCCGTCGCGACGATGCGCTCGACGATGAAGTTGCGATCGGCGATCAGCACCGTGCGATCGAGCGACTCGAAGCGGTAGTCGATCGTTTCGACCGCGCCACCGATCTCGGCATGGTAGTTCAGGACGTCGGCGGCTTTTTGCACGTGGAGCGGGCGCGGCTTCCCGTCGGGGCCGACGCGATTCCAATCGAAGATGCGATAGGTGAGATCGCTCGCCTGCTGCGTCTCGAAGAGGACGATGCCTCCGCCGATCGCGTGCAGCGTGCCGGCCGGAATGTAGAAGGCATCTCCCGCTTTGACGGGGATGCGCCGCAGGACGTCGCCGAGCGTGCCGTCGGCGACGCGGCGCTCGTACTCCGCGCGCGACATGTCGCGTGCCCAACCGAAGACGAGCTCCGAATCGGGTTGCGCGCTGAAGATGTACCAGCACTCGGTCTTGCCGTTGGGTTGGTGCTCGACGCGTTGCGCGTAGGCGTCATCGGGGTGAACCTGCACGGAGAGCCAGTCGTTTGCCGTAATGATCTTCGTGAGCACCGGAAAGATGCGTTGCGGGTCGATCTTCCCGAGCAGCCGCGAACCGAGGATCGAGCGAAGCTCGGCGAGGGTTTTTCCGGCAAGCGCGCCGTTGCGAACGCGATTGGCGTCCCAGCACTTCCACGACTCACCACCCCAAATGGCCGTCGTTTCCTTCGGCTCGAGGACGTATGGATAGAGCGCTCGATCGTTCATGGCGGTGCACCGAGCAGCATTCGACGCGAGAAGCGGCGAACCATGGCGATCGTGCATCGAGCGTATCTCGGCATCGGATCGAACCTTGGAGACCGTCGCGCGAACATCTTGACCGCGCTGCAGCGTCTGCGCGCGTCGGCGCGCATCGACGCGGTCTCCGCATTCTATGAGAGTCCGGCAGCGCAAGGTGCCGAGGGCCCCGCGTTTCTCAACGTCGCCGCGGCACTCGAGGTGAGCGAGGACCGCGAAGCGTTCACGCGTCGACTCGAGGAAGTGCAGCGGGCCGTCGGGCGAACGTCGACGCGCCGCCTCGCGGCGCGGCCGATCGATCTCGACCTGCTCCTCTTCGACGACTGGGAGCATCCGCAGCTCGCGCAGCGGCCGTACAACATCGTGCCGCTCGCGGAGATCGCGCCCGCGTACGCGTCGCGCGCGAAGAACGCGGACGCGGCGCCGATGCGCCGGCTCGATCACGGGCTGCGCTTTCGCACCGATCGCCAAGAAGAGATTCCCGACGTGCGCATCACGCTCAACCGCGCGGGCGTCGCACGCGTTCGCAGGACGCTGCGCGTCGAGATCGACGGGAAGCCGCGCGTCATCAACGGCGAGTTTGCGATGGTTGCCGATCTTGCGCCGGATCGCGCGGGCGTGCACATGTCTCGCTTCGTCGAAGTCCTCGAGGAGGCGACCCTCGACGTGCTTTCGCGCGAGCAGCCCTCGATGCGCGTGGAGCGCATCGCCGAAGCGGTGGCGCGCGAGATCGTCGCGACGCAGGAGGCCGGACGTGCGGACGTGCGGCTGCGCGCGGAGTTCGGACTCGAGCGCTGGACGCCGGTGAGCGGCAAACGCGGAGAGGAGACGTACACGCTCATCGGCATCGCGCACGCCGACGCGCGGGGAACGCGCCACGTCGTGGGCGTTGAAGCGGAGGGCATGACGGCGTGCCCGTGCGCGCAAGGCATGATCCGCGAGCACTCGATGCTCGAGCTGCGCGAAGCGGGCTTCTCGGAAGGCGACGCCGAGCGCGCGCTCGACGTGCTGCCGGGGGCGACGCACAATCAGCGTGGGAGAGGCGCGCTGCTGCTGGGGCCGGCCAACGACGCGCAGATGGAGTCCGTGCGCATCGAAGATCTCGTCGAGATCGTGGAAGGCTCGATGTCGAGCGAGACGTACGATCTGCTCAAGCGTCCGGACGAGTTCTTCGTCGTCAACAAGGCGCATCGCAATCCGAAGTTCGTCGAAGACGTCGTGCGCGGCATCATCGCGCGCACGCTCGAAACCTATCCGAACCTCGGCGACGATACCTTCGTTTTTGCAAGCCAGCGCAACGAGGAGTCGATACACAAGCACGACGCCTTCGCGGAGGCCTTCGGCCTCTTCGGTGAGTTTCGCGCGGAGCTGCGCGGGGCGGCGGCTATGCCGAAGACGGATCTCGCATCGTGGTTGGGGAGTCGTCCGTCGCCTCTTCCGACGTAACCTCGGCCTGCAGCGCATCGATGCGCGACTTCAGCGACGGATGCGAACTGAAGAAAAGTTCGTACCAGCGCGGCAGTTCGTCCTCGGCGAGGTTTTGATCGCGCAATCGCCGGAAGGCGGAGACGCCGGCGCGCGGCTCGTGCGTCGCCTCCAGCGCAAAGCGATCGGCAGCGACTTCGCGCGAACGCGTGAAGGCAAAGAGCAGCGGCCGCAGCAGTTGCGTTGCGACGAGCATGGCGGCGTAGAGGCGCGCGAGGACGATCGGCCGGTCCCGCATTCCGCTGCGCGGTCCGCCGACGGCGTTTGCGATGAAGAAGAGCGCTGCCGCGAGCAACTCTCCGAGCGCGATGAGGCGCCAGACGTCTTTGGCGACGTAATGTCCGAGTTCGTGCGCGACGACGAACTCCGTCTCTTCGTCGGGGAAGCGATCGACGAGCGTATCGCCGAGCACGATGCGGTGCGTGCGGCCGACGCCGACGACGAACGCGTTGGCCTTGCGCGTTTGGCGGCTCATGTCCATCTTCAGGATCTCGGCATCACCGACGCCGTAGCGCGCCGCAAGCGCGCGAAGCCGCCGCTCGAGCGTCCCTTCCATCGGCTCGAAACGGTTGAACATCGGAAGCAGGTAGACCGGTACGATGAGGTTCCCGATGATAAAGAGCGGGAGCGCGCCGAGGCTGGCAACGAGGGGCCACGATCTCGGCGCTCGGCGCACCGCGGTGCCGAGCAGCATCGCGCCGATGGTCGTGATGGCCGTCGAAACGAGCGCGCCCTTTGCGTAATCTGCGAGCCATTCGTCGCGCGGCTGGTCGGTGAGCCCGTAGCGCCGCTCGAGCGTGTGGTCTTGGATGAAGATCGCGGGGAGCTCCAGCACCGCGGCACAGAGCGAGAGCGGTACGACGAAGAGCGCCGGACGGAGCCACGCGGGCGCACCGAGCGTCGCGCGGTCGGCGCGCTCCCCGATGCTTCCGTATGCCACGACGAGCGCGCCGCAGATGCCGTGCAACGTGTCCGCGACCTCAAGCGCTCGGCGCGTGCGGCCGTAGCTCGCCGCGCTCTCGCGGTGCGGCGGTTTCGGGTGTCGCAGCTCGTCAAATGCCTCGTAGGCGCGCGCCGCAAGATAACCGGCGGCGAATCCCGATGCCAGCCCGAGAAGAACCTTACGCACGCATATCGTATCCTTGCACGCGTGCAGCTTCTCGACGGCGCCCGCTTTTACCGCTTCGATGCGAAGACGCGCCGGTTCGTACGCGGCGAGGCGCTCATCGTCGACGGCGGTCGCATCCTCTCACTCGATGCGCGCGACGCGGGCGTCGGCGTCAAACGGGTCGACCTCGGCGGCGCCGTCGTTCTCCCGGCGTTTGCGGACTGCCACGTTCACCTGACCGAAGTGGGATACTTTCTCGGAGCGCGCGATCTCTCGGGCGCGAAAAGCTATGACGAGTTCGCGACGGCGATCGAACGCGTTCCGAGCGAGAGCGGAATCGTTTTCGCCGGAGGGTTCGATGAATCGCTTTGGCGCGACGAGCGCACTGCCGACGCGCGACCGCTCGAGCGTTTTCACGCGGGTGCGCGCGCAATGCTCGTTCGCGTCGACGGCCACTCGTGCGTCGTCAACCGCTCCGCACTGGAATGGCTGGCGCTCGATCCGCGGAGCGAGGGCATCGAACGCGATGCGCAAGGCTTGCCGACGGGACGCCTCGCCTTGGCGGCAAACTGGACGGCGCAATCGCGCTTTCAAGATGCGCTCCCGCTCGCGCAGCGCCGCGAGGCGGAGCGGCGCGCCGTCGACCTCGCGCTTTCACGCGGCGCGCTGCATCTGCACGCGCAACTCTACGGATTCCCGCGCGAGCAGTATGCGCGCGAGATCGAGGCGTTGCGCGCGCTTCCGGCCAAACTCTATCCGAAAGTCTGCGAGCCCGACCCACGCCTCGCAATCGAGCTGGGATTGCCTTTCATCGGCGGCGACGTCTTCTTGGACGGTTCGCTTGGAAGCCGCACCGCGGCGATGTCGCACCCGTACGCCGACGATCCGGCGACGTGCGGCGCGCTGCACTATGCAGACGACGAGCTCCTGCGTTTCTTCTCGGACTCCGAATCGCTCGGCATTGCCGCCGGGGTGCATGCGATCGGAGACGCGGCAATCGAGCAGTGCGTTCGTACGTGGGAGCGGGTCTTGGGCGGGAGGCCCCCTCCGCGGGGAACGCGGCATTTCGTCGAGCACTTTGAATGCGCGCGCCCCGAACAGATCGAGGCCTGCGCTCGAATGGGAATCCATCTCTCGATGCAGCCGCTCTTCGACGCGGCTTGGGGAGGCGAGGGCGAGATGTATGAAACGCGCCTCGGCGCGGAGCGCAGCCGCACGATGAATGCGCTCGGCAGCGCGGCGCGCGCCGGCGCGACGATCTGCGGTGGGGACGACGCCCCCGTCTGCGCGCTCGATCCGCTCGCGGGGATGCAGGCGGCGATCGAGCATCACCAAGCATCCGAACAATTGACACCGCATGAGGCCGTGACCGCGTATACCGTTGCGGCGGCGCATCTCGGATACGCGGAGGGGCAGACGGGAAATCTTGCGCCGGGGCTCGCCGCCGATCTCGTCCTGCTCGACCGCGATCCTTTTGACGGGGCTGCGTTCGCGCAGTGCACGGTGCTAGAAACTTGGCACGACGGGCGAGCGGTCTATCGGCGCTAGCTGAGCAAGGGCATCGGTTGGCCCGCGTGGGTTCGGGGTACTTGCAGTATACGTAAGCACGCTTTCTTTCGACTAGGAGACTATATTCATGAAGAAGACCTTACTCCGAGCCATCGCGGCCATCGCGTTGCCTGCAGTCCTGTTGATGGCGATGCCACAACCGGCGGCAGCCGACTCGGCATCGACCGCGGCATGGGCGGCGGCAGCCGCCGCGATCGTCGGCGCGATCTACTACGACAGCCAACATCGTCCGTACTATCGGGACCATTCCGGACACCAGCACTACATCAGTTCAGGTGCGGCGAGCTACTACTCGCAGCACCATTGGAACAACACGCAACCGACGCAACGCCGCTGGCAAGACCAACACGGGTCGTGGCATCGCGGCTGCTGCTGATCGCAGCGGTTAGATAAGGGAGATCGTCTCCGTCGGTTTGGGATGCGCCGCAATCGCGTCGAGTAACGCGGTTGCGAGCGCGTCGCAGACCGGGTCGTCGATCTCCTCGACCCGCCCCTCGTCCGCAAGTTGCGCCTTACGCGGGTCGATGGGGATTCGAGCAAGCACCGGCGCTTCGGCGAGTTCGGCGACGGCATCGGCGTATGACGGGCCGAAGATGTCGTATCGTTTTCCCGTATCCGGCGCGATGAAGTACGACATGTTCTCGACGACGCCGAGGATCGGTTTTTTCATCTGATGCACGAGGTTGGCCGCTTTGCGGACGATCATCGTTGCAAGCGCCTGCGGCATCGTGACGAGCACGACGCCGTTGATGTCGAGCGACTGTAGCACGGTGAGCGGAGCATCGGAGGTTCCCGGCGGTAGATCGACGAGCAACACGTCGAGATCGCTCCACGTCACCTGCTCGTAGAACTGACGGATGACGCCGGAGAGGATCGGGCCGCGCCAGACCATCGCGGTGTCTTCCTTATCGGTGAGCAGGTTCGCGCTCACGATTTCGATTGCGCTGCGCGACTGCGACGGGACCATGAGCGGCTGCGGGCGCCCGTCGGGCGTCGTGCGGTTCGGGTCGGGTTCGATCGTCATCGGCGTACGCAAACCGAAAATCTTCGGGATCGAGGGTCCGGTGATATCGGCATCGAGAATTCCCACGGTGAGGTGACGGCGGCGCAGGCCGAGCGCCAGGAGCGCGGTGACGAGAGACTTGCCGACCCCGCCCTTGCCGGACATGATCGGGACGATGTGCTTGATCTTTGCGCGTCCGGCGAACGCTCCCGGCGCGCGGCGCTGCGGGCGGCGGTCCTCGTCCGCAATGGGCGGCACGGAACCGGAGAGGCGCGCCTGCGAAAGCGCCGCAAGGATCGGCTCGATGCGCAAGCCGTGCGCGCGCGCGCCCTGCTCGATCGTCTCGGTGGCGCTGACGCCGCAGCCGACGCAACCGAGCCCGAACTCCGTGAGGACTTTTTCTGCGATCGGAAAATCCGCGACGAGTTCCTTGATATTCGTCTGCGGGCCGATTTCAAGCTGAATCGTGGGCATTACCACGGTATTCTTACTCGCACAGGCTCGCACCCGTATGCGACCGAAATCGCACGCCCATGAACGCGATCGAAACCACAGCGGAGCGGGCTCGTGCCGTGCTCGCCGGCGGCTGCGATTCCCCTGTCCGCTCGGGTTGGTCGATCGGCGAGCCGATGTTCGTGCCGCGTACCGCTCACGGAGCATACGTTTTCGACGAACGGGGGCGGCGCTTCGTCGACTACGTGATGGCCTACGGCCCGCTGCTCTTCGGCCACACGCATTCCGCGTTGACGACCGGGCTCGACGAGTTGGTGCGCGACGGCTTCGTCTGGGGAGCGACGCACGTGGAGGAGGTGCGGCTCGCCGAACGGATTCGCGGATACCTTCCCTCGATGCAACGGTTGCGATTCGTAACGACGGGCAGCGAGGCTGCGATGAGCGCCGTACGCGTCGCGCGCGCCTTTACAAAGCGGGACCTCGTCCTGAAGTTTGCGGGAAATTACCACGGGCATTTCGACCTCGCGCTGCTCGACGCAGGCGCGTCGGCGCAGACGTCGGATGCGCGGCGCAGCGGCATTCCCGACGGCGTCATGCGCGATGTCGCGGTCGCGCGTTACAACGACCTCGATTCCGTCGACGCCCTGCTACGCGATCGAGAGGGAACGCTCGCGGCGATTCTCGTCGAACCCATTTGCGCGAACATGGGATACGTTGCGCCGCTACCGGGCTTTATCGAAGGACTGCGCGAGCGATGCGATCGCTTCGGAGCGCTGCTCGTCTTCGACGAAGTCATCACGTGGCTGCGCCTCGGCGTCTGCGGCGCTCAGGGGCGGCTCGGCGTCGCGCCCGATCTCACGGTGGTCGGGAAGATCATGGGCGGCGGTGCGCCGATTGCGGCCTTCGGCGGGCGCGAGGACGTGATGGCGGTGCTCGCGCCCGACGGCGGCGTCTTCACCGGCGGCACGCACGCGGGCAATCCGTTCTGCGTCGGCATGGCGCACCGCGTGCTCGATCTGCTCGAAACCCATCCGGAATACTACACGCAGATGTCCGCGCTTGCGAAACGGCTCGCCGAGGACATCCGCACGATCTTCGCGGAGCGCGGCCTGCCGTATGCGGTCGTTCAGCATGAATCGATCGTCGATTTCAAGTTCCGCGCCGGGGAGCCGAATCGCAACTACGACGACGCCCGCGCCGCGGACAAGGGCCTACACGCGACGTACTACCGCGCGATGCTCGAGCGCGGCGTCCTGCTGCCGCCCTCGCAGAACGAGGTCATGTTCCTCTCAACGGCTCACACAATCGAAGACATCGACGAAACGCTGACTGCAATCGCCCAGGCGCTTTCGGCTTAGCCCGGCGGCCAGCGCGCCCGCGATGAGGCTGTGTTGCGCAGTGGCCTTGATGTCGTGGTTCAGCGTTAACCGGCGCCGGCTCGAAGGCGATTGCCCGATTCCCGGATGACGTGACAGCTATGCTTGTCGTACTCGCGCGCGGCATGCCCGTGGTCCTGGCGAATGGTTCATCGGAGGCAGACGGAGGTAGCATTGCAGTCTCCGAGCACACGGCCGATCTGCACGGCGGCACGGCGGACGGGGCGTGCGCGACGTCGATCCATTGGAGGAGTAGCGCGGCGAGGGCGAGATTGCGGCGCATACTTTGATCGTATGCTGATAATAAGATTTCTTATTTTGCGCGCTTGATGGACACGCCCGATCAGATCGCGCAGGCGCTCCCGGTTTAGCCCGGTCGCAACTCCGACCGAAAGCGCCTCGCGCGACTTCGCCGACATTCCTATCGTCGGGACGCCCCCGCCGGGACTCGAACCCGGATTGCGGGGGTTGCGAAACCCCGACTCTGTCCAGTTGAGCTACGGGGCATCCGTGCTCCCTTCACACGCGCGGTTTCCAACGGCTAGGGGAGCCGCAAATAAAAGAGAGACCGGATAATCCGATCTCCCTATTACCGCAGCTCATGATGAGAGCCGGTTTCGCAACCCCGGTGCTTATTCTAACCGCATGTCGTCCGCTCGTAAAGCCCGCGCAGGCACCTCGTTACGGTAACGAACTGCCGTGCGGCGGCGCGGCGCGCTCTCTCACCGGCGTCGGATAGACCGCCGGACTGCGCAACCCCCGTGCGTCGACGCTGCGCACGCCGAAGATGAAGTCATCCTTCGAGACCGGAAGCGTCGCCGTCAGGACGTTCCCGACGGCGTGCGCGTACTGCCATGTCGGTGCGTCGGTCGCACGCCAGAGCACTTCGTAGCGTACCGCATCCGCGGCGGGGCGCCAGCGCAGCGTCGTCGTGTAGCCGAGATGCTTCATCACCATCTCGACGTTGCCCGGCGGCGCCGGGCCGAGCGCGAGCGTTGCGAGCGCCGCAACGTTCGCCCGCGTTGCGCGCGCGAGGTAAGCGGGATCGAGGTAGCGCGGAATATCGCCGTATTGCACGCCGTTCTCGACGCGTACGTTCTGATGTTGGTGTTCGAAGTTCTCGTGCGCTTCGACGAAGCGAACCGCCGGATAGCCGAGGGCCTGAAAGGATTGCTGGTCGCCGCCTCGCAGGAACCGATCGGAGCGAAAGATCTCTCGCACCGAAAAACCGGGAACGTAGACCGGAACGACCTCCGCGACGAAGCGCGAGAGTTCACGCGAGGGCGAATCGTTCTCCGATCCGATGAGGTTGACGCGAGCGTCGACGGCGCCGAGCGGGAGCGCTTCGCTGAAGACGCGCACGACCTCGGGCTCCGAGAGACCGCCGCCGCCCTGCGTGTCGCCGATGACGTCGTTGTTCAGCACGGCGAGCACGGGTACGCGCCAGTCGGCGAGTTCCTTCGCGAAATGCGCGGATCCCCACAGCCCCAGCTCCTCGCCGTCGAAGCATGCGAAGAGGATCGTGCCGTGAAAGTGCATGTGCGCCATCACGCGGGCAGTCTCGAGGACGGCGGAGACCGCCGAGCCGTTATCGTCCGAGCCAGGCGCGACGCCGGCGCCGTCGGTGCAATCGCCGTCGCAGTCGTCGTAGTGGCTCGACATCACGTACACGCGTCCCGGCTCGTCGCCCCGCAGCGTCGCAATGATGCTCGACTCCGTGACCGCGCGAGGCGTGCGTGGCGTCTGCGGCTGCACGAAGGTGTCGAGCGCGACGCTCATGCGGCCGTGCGTCTGCGCGGCGACCGCTCGAAACTGGCCGGCGATCCAATCGCGCGCCGCGAAGACGCCGTGCGTGGCAGTCGAACTCGTTTCGGAGAAGTCGTTACGCGTCCCGAAGGCAACGAGCCGCTCGTCGGTCCGCTGGAGGCGGGCAGCGCTGACCGCGGCGAGCATCGGGAGGATGCGCGGATCGGGCGAGAGGTGAGGAAGCGCGTTGCCGGCGGCGGCGCCCGCCGGCGCGACGAGGGCGGCCGCGAGAGCCGGAGCGATGACGAATCGATGGAGTGCGTGCATGCCCGCTTCTTTCAAGAAGCGGCGTGGTTCTCCTGAATGCGCCGGAGCAGTCCGAGCACGACGCCCGTGCCGCCGCCGGGAAGTGCGCGCATGGAGAACATGTCTGTGCAGCGCTGCATGATCGGAATGCCCCGACCGCCTTCGGCCATCGGCTCGGGCAAAGGCGCGATGATCCCGTCGGCGCCGCCCCGGGTCACGCCGCGCCCGCCGTCGATGACGGTCGCGACGATCTCACGATCGTCAATCCGACACTGCACCTCGACGTCATGGTGCGAGCCGGCGTGTTCGACGGCATTCGCCAATGCCTCGCCTACCGCGATCAACAGCGTATCGAGATCGGACGAGGCGACGCCGTGTTGACGCGCGAAAGCGATCAACTCCTTACGAACATTGCGCACGAAACGAGGGTCGGGTGGTATGACAAGGCGGAAGACGCGGTCGCCTTCTGGGCCCGTCGCCGACGCTGAAGTTCCCATGACTGCCGCCTCATCGTTTCCAACCGCAGCCGTTTTGAAACGCCGAGCGGTCGTCTACATCCTCGAGTGCGGCGATGGAAGTCTCTACGCCGGCGCCTCAACCGACCTGGCAAAGCGCATTCGCCTGCACAGGCAAGGGAAGGGAGCGCGGTATACGCGCAGCCGCCGCCCGCTTCGTTTGATCGCGTGGTGGCATCCGAATCTTTACGATCTTGCCCGATCTCAGGAGTCGCGCTTCAAAGCGCTC
Organism: Candidatus Tyrphobacter aquilonaris; assembly: GCA_003133745.1. Taxonomy (GTDB): domain Bacteria; phylum Vulcanimicrobiota; class Vulcanimicrobiia; order Vulcanimicrobiales; family Vulcanimicrobiaceae; genus Tyrphobacter; species Tyrphobacter aquilonaris. The sequence continues at coordinate 50,821 of PKZD01000047.1, read as the reverse complement.
GATCGCTTCAAGAAGCTTGCCTTTCTAGCAGGCAACGAGGCCTTTGGGCTTCCGATGCACAAGCCCCCCGATCTTGCCGACCCCGCACCGAACGAGGAATCCGCGATGACGCACGCACTACCGCAGCCGTCGGAAATCGCCGACTATTCCGAACGCGCACGGCGTTCGCAGATTCGAATTGCCACCGCGCACGGCGACATCGTCTTCACGCTCTTTCCCGACGACGCACCGCTCCATTCGGCCGCGTTCATGAAGCTCGCCGAGGCGGGATTTTACGATGGTCTCGCCTTTCATCGCGTCGAGCCGGGTTTCGTCGTGCAAGGCGGCGATCCGAAAGGCGACGGAACGGGAGGGCCGGGATATCGGCTCAAGGCGGAGTTCAACGCGCGGCCGCATGTGCGCGGCACGGTTGCGATGGCGCGTTCGTCGGAGCTCGACTCCGCGGGCTCGCAGTTTTACATCTGTCTCGACGACGCGCGTTTCCTCGATGCACAATACACGGTGTTCGGTCAGATGATCGAGGGCTTCGATGCGCTCGACGCGATCCGGCGCGGCGACGCGATGAGCAGCGTGAAGGTCGAGCCGAAGGCCTAAGCGCCGCTCAGAGGTCGCTGCCCGCGACCGAGTCATACGTCAACCGGGCGATGCGGTGAATCGTTTGCAAGCACGCCGGGTAATCGGTGACGCCCTTCGTGTAGATCGAGAGGATGAAGGGCGAGTCCTCGAACGGTTCGACGATCGCGACGTCGTCGCGAGTTCCGTCGATCTCACCGTCTTTGTTCGCGACGGCGATGCCGGGAAGAGCCGCGGGGATCTTGTCGCGATCTTGCTGTGCGAGCATGAGGTGGATCATCGCGCGGCAGTGCGCGGGGTTCACGATCGTCGTCGTTCCCTCGCGCGCCCCCGATTCGATGAGGTAGAGCAGGTTCGCCATGTCGTAGGGCGTCGTGACGTTCGGCTCGTGCGGAATCTTGAGCGCATAGTCGACGAACTGTCGCGCGAGATGCGTGTTGAGCATGCCCGCCTCGCTTCCCACGGCGTTGATCGCGTCGACCCCGAAGTGGCCGATGAGCAGATTTGCGGCGGTGTTGTCGCTGACGAGGATCATCGGGACGATGAGCTGCCGGAGGCTCATGCGCGTGCCGTCGGGCACATCTTGCATCGTATCGGAGCCGCCGATCAAATCGCTGCGATTGAAGGTGATCGATTCGCGCAGCGTTCCCGGCCGGCGCTCCTCCCAATAGTACGCCGTCGTCATGACGAGGATCTTGATCGTCGAGGCGCAGGGGAACCGGTCGTACGCGTTCACCGCGAAGAGCGCAGGTCCGGGCGCCATGGTGCGGGCGAAGACGCCGAACGTGCCGGGACCCGAAGCCGCGGCCTCGCGAACGCTCTCCTCGAGCGCCTGCGCGCGGGCGCGCCACGGCAGCGTGACGGCGGCGGCCGCCGCGAGGCCCGTACCGAGAAAAAGCGCGCGCCTCACGATCCGGTCCCCTGATAATGGCGTAATCCGCGGCGCCAGAAGAGATACGAGATCGCGGACCACGCGAGGCCGATTGCCGGCGTCAGCACGCCGACCTCGGGNNGCGAGCACGAGGCGTACGCCACGCGCGTAGATGCTGATGGGGTACCGCGTGAAATCCTGCTCGAGCGACATCACGGCCCACCGGAGCGTATCGACGCGAACGAACCAGAACGAGAGCGTCGCCACGGCGAGCGAGATGCCGAGATCGATGAGCGCGCCGCCCGCGACGACCGTCGCGATGAAGAGCAGCAGGAGAGCGCTGACGTGGAGGCCGGTGACGGGGATCGCGATCGCGAGCGTCACGAGCGCGAGCACGAGACCGTCGGGAAGCAGTTGCTGCGGAACGGTCAGCACTTGGAAGAGCGTGTCGAGCGGCCTCACGAGGAAGCGGTCGAAGGTGCCCTCACGCACGAACTCCGGCACGCTGACGACTTGGAAGAAGGCGGCGTTATGCAACTCGTGCCCCGTCATCCAGAGCGCGTAGAGGAAGAACATCTCGCGGAACGTCCAGCCATTCATCGACGGAAACTGTCGCATCGTCACGTACAGCGCGCCGAGCGCCACGCCATGATAGACGATGGTGAAGGCAAGCCACATGATGAAGTTCGCTCGATACTCGAGCATCGTGAGAAGATTAACGCGCCAATACTGCGCATACGCCGCTAGCACTTCCGCCCCGTTCTCGAAGCGAGCATTATCCGCCTTGCACGACGATGCGGCGAGATGCGGCTTGCCAGATCACGAATGCGAGCGTACCGAAGACGGCGAGCCAGGCCAGCTGCACGGTCAAGGCCGCGCCCCATGCGTCGCGTGGCGTGATGCCGACGTAGATGAGCAGCGGCGTCGAATAGATGGCTGCGAACGGAAGCGCAAAGAGCGTGCGCCCGATGAGGCCGGGGAAAAACGTCAGCGGAATGATCTGTCCGGAGAGCAGATCGGATATCCAACGCACGATCAGTTGCAGCGCGAATGTTTCGAGCGTCCAGAATGCGATGGAGTTCATGCAAAAGTTCAGCACGAAGTTCACGCAGTACGCGATGAGAAAGGAGAGCGCAAAGACGCCGAGCGTCGCGGGCGCCGGCACGTCGACGTGTACGAGCAGCAGCGCGACGAGCAACGTCGGCACGACGAGCACCGCGTAGAGCAACGTTCGCCCAACGCCGTCGGAGAAGAAGTAGAACGGAACGACGATCGGCTTCATGAGGTCGGTCGCGATCGTTCCGTCGCGCAGTTTCTCTCGAATGAGCCGCGTTCCGTCGATCTCCAGCACGAGCGACATGAGCAGCGCGACGGTCGCGTACGTGATCATGGAGTGCAGCGGCAGATTGAAGGGTGCGGCGTTCTGCGCGTAGAGCGCCGTCCAGAGGCAGCGCAGCAGGTAGACGCGCAGAACGAGCGAGCCCATCTCCGTGAAAACCTCGAAGCGGTATGTCGCCTCGCGCGCAAACGCTTTCTTCGCGAACTCCCAGTACGGCGCGAGGACGGAGCTCACGTATGCTCGCGCTGCTTGCGAAGCGACGCTTGGCGGCGGTGCTCCATCTCCTGCAGTTCGAGCATCATCGCGTTGTCGACGCCCTCGACTTCGACCATCGGCGCGGGGGGCGGCGGCGCGGGGCGCTTGGCCGGCGCGCGCTTGGGCTCGTCGACGGCCGCGTCTTGCGCGTGAACCTTGCGCAAGAACTTCGCATAGCTCTCATCGGGTTCGCAGAGGTCTTGTACTTGCGCCGTTGTCGCCGAATCGACTTGCACGAAGGTTCCGTCCGGAATCGTGCCCCCGGCAAGATACGCGTGGGGGCCGATGATGCAGTGCTTGCCGATCTTCAACGGAAAACTGAGCGACTCTCCGCCGCTCGCGCGCAGGACGGCCTGCTCCATGACGACGCTCTCCTCGCCGATCTCGACCGGCGCACCCTCCGACGCGATCACCGCGCCGTGCAGGACGGCGCAGCCGGCGCCGATCGTGACGTCGCCGCTGACGATTGCGCTCGGCGCGATGTATGCGCTGTCGTGGATCCGCGGGCGCGATGTTCCGCTCGAGTAGATCATCTCGGTGCCTCCTCCGGGCTTCGTGCGTAACCTTCGATGTAGATGCGGCGAATGATCGATTCCAAGTCCGGCTCCTCGATGCTCACGTCCTCCAACGCGTAGCGTTCGCTCGCCTGACGAATGAGGCGGTCGGCGCGCTCGCGGTTACGGTCGAACCGAAATCGCGCCGTGGCCTCCTCCACCGAGAGGAGCTCCGCCCCTTCGAGGCTCGGCGCAGCGACTCGCTCACAGAAGTGCACGACGAGCGTGCGGTAGCGACCGTACTCGTTCTTGATGCGCTCGACGTCGCCGTCGTAGATGATTGCACCCTTGTCGATGAGCACGATCCTGCGGCAGAGGCGCTCGACGTCGGCGAGATCGTGGGTCGTGAGGATGATCGTCGTGCCGCGCTCCGAGTTGACGCGCGCGATGAAGTTGCGGATCGCCTCCTTCGCGACGACGTCGAGCCCGATCGTCGGCTCGTCGAGGTAGACGATCTTCGGATCGTGGAGCATCGCCGCCGCAAAGTCGCCGCGCATCCGTTGCCCGAGCGAGAGCTGGCGCACCGGCGTGCGCAACAGGTCTTGCATCTCGAGCAACTCGACGAACTCGTCGAGGTTGCGGCGATAGCGATCCTGCGGGATGGCATAGATGGCGCGCAGCAACTCGAAGGATTCGACGAGGGGCAAGTCCCAGTAGAGCTGGCTGCGCTGCCCGAAGACGACGCCGATATTGCGCCCGTTCTCCTTACGGTGCTCGGAGGGAACGATGCCCGCGACGCGGATCTCTCCGCTCGTCGGGGCGAGGATGCCGGTGAGCATCTTGATCGTCGTCGATTTTCCCGCGCCGTTCGGGCCGATGTACCCGATCAACTCGCCCGCCTCGACCGCCATGCTCACGCCGGCAACCGCAACGCGCTCCTCATAATCGCGCGAGACGAGCGTGCGCAACGCGCCGAGCGCGCCGGGGCGCCTGCGCACCGTTCGAAAGACCTTGCGGAGATCGCGCGTCGCGATAATCGGCGGCATCGTAGGACAAGTACTCCTGGCGAAAGGTCGAGAACTCCCGCCGCATGCCTTCCCGCACGATCGTCGCGGTCTCCAACGAGTACGGCGCGGGCGGCGCCACGATCGGGAAGGCGGTGGCGGACGCCCTCGGCTTCGAGTTCGTCGACGAGCAACTCCCCGTCGTCGTCGCCCGTCGGCTGCAGATATCGGAGCGCGACGCCGAGGCGGCCGAGGACACGCGCCGGAGCGTCGGCGAGCGCGTCCTCGCGAGCCTCGAACGTGCGACGCCGGAGCTGGCGATGCCGAGCCTGGGAGCCGAGATCGACGAACGCTACCTCGCGGAGGTCCGGCGTGCCGTCCTCGAGTACGCCGCGCGCGGAGACGTCGTGATCCTCGGGCGCGGCGGCGGCGCGATCCTCGGCCGGCGCCCCGACGTGTTGCGCGTCTTCATACACGCGCCGCGCCCCTGGCGCGTCGAGCGCATCATCGAGGTGCACGGCGTCGACGAAAGCACCGCGGCCGCGGAGCTCGATCGCGTCGATGCCGCTCGCGGCGCGCACCTCCGCGACGTTTTCGGTTTGAGCTTCGGCGATCCGCACAGCTACGATATTTCACTCGACGCGGCGCAGCTCGGTGTGAACGGCAGCGTTGCCGCGATTATCGCCGCCGTCCGAGCGGAAGCGTGATCGAACGCCCGATTCCCAAACGCGCGTCGCTGCTCGCGGCGCTGCGCTACCGCGACTTTCGCCTTCTGTGGTTCGGCCTGCTCGTCTCGAACCTCGGAACGTGGATGCAGTTCACGGCGATGGGATATTTCGTGACGCAGATCGCCGGCTCGGCGCACCAGGCGGCGCTCGACTTGGGCATCCTCGGCGCGGCGCGTGCGGTTCCGGTGCTGCTGCTCTCGCCGATCGCAGGCGTCGTCGCCGACACGCTGCCGCGGCGCGCGACGCTCGTCGTCGCCAACCTCACGATGTCGTTTGCGGCGCTCGCGCTCGCGGTGCTCGCGACGCTCGGCCGCCTCGAGATGCCCGGCCTCGTGGTCATCGCGATTTTCAACGCCGCGGCGCAATCGTTCGACTCACCGTCGCGGCAGAGCTGGGTGCCGCTGCTCGTCGACCGCGCCTACGTCGCCAACGCGATCGGCCTGAACTCCGTCGCCTTCAACGCGCCCGCGGTGATCGGGCCGGCGATCGCCGGCCTCTTGATCGTCTGGGTCGGCGTCGCTGGATCGTTTTACGTCAACGCGGTCGCGACGCTGGCGGTCGTCCTCGCCGTCGCGGTCATGCGTCCCTCGCCGCCGAGCGCGGCGCGCGGCGAATCGCTGGGCGCCTCGATTCGACTCGGCGTCGTCTTCCTGGCCCGCCATCCGATCCTGCGCTGGATCGTGCTCGTCTTCATCTCGACCGCACTCCTCGTCCGCCCCTACAGCCAGTTGATCCCAGCGTTCGCCGTGAACGTGCTGCACGCGGACGCGCGCGGTTTGGGATGGGCGGTTGCCTCGGCCGGCATCGGCGGATTCGGTGGCGCGCTCCTCATCGCGTACTTCGCGCAACGCGAGCGGCGCTCGATGCTCTGGATTGGCGCGGGCGTCATGATGTCGTGCGGCGTGCTCGCGCTCGGCTTCGTTCCGAGCCTCGCGTGGTCGCTGCCGGTGCTCTTTCTCATCGGCGTCGGGACGCTCGCGTTTCTCGGCTCGTCGAACGTGCTGATCCAGACGCTCGCGCCGGACGAGGTGCGGGGGCGCGCGGTCTCGGTTTACACGATGATTGCGATCGGCGTCGTGCCGCTCGGGGCCTTACTGGACGGCACAATTGCCTCGCGCATCGGCTTGCACGCCACGTATCTGCTGGCCGGGTCGATCTGCACCGCGGTGCTGCTTGCCGTCTGGCTCCTGCGCCCGATTATCCGTACCGTATAAAAAAAAGCGAGTTGCGCTGATGGTGCGCAACTCGCATGGGATACGAAAGAAAAGGCCTAGCTGTTAAGCGGCCTTCTTCCGGCGGCGGCGACGCGTGGTCTTCTTGCGCGCGGCCTTCTTTCGGGTGGACTTGCGCGCGCCTTTGCGGCGCGTGGTCTTGCGCGTCGCCTTCTTGCGGGTCTTTCTGCGGCGCGTCGCTTTCTTCGGAGCTGCCGCTTTAGACGCGGCTTTCTTTCTCCGTCTCTTAGCTGCCATAATATGCAACTATCCTTTCTCCGGTCGCCTAGTCGACCAGGGTGGTTGCCTCTCTTATACAGTATTAGCGGATTTTATGCAAGTTTTAGCCTACGGCGATGCGCGGATCGATGTGCGCATCGATGGTTCTGCAGCGCACACCGTCGTGCTGCTCGCCGGATTTCCACTCGCGCGCGAAATCTGGGACGGCGTTGCCGAACGGCTCGCCGCGACACATCGCGTGTTGCGCCCCGATCTGCGCGGCATGGGCGCGTCGAGCGTCGCCAACGGTCCGTACTTGATGGAATCGCTCGCGGGCGACGTCGCCGCGGTGCTCGATGCAACCGGTGTGGAGCGCGCGACGATCGTGGGCCATTCCGCGGGCGGATATGTCGCGCTCGCATTCGCGCGCATGTATGCCGAGCGCGTCGACGCACTCGCGCTCGTCTGCAGCCGCCTTGCGGCTGATTCGCCTGATTTGGCGCGGTCTCGCGAGGAATTGGCTCTCACGTTGGAACGCGAACGGAGCATCGATGCGGTCGTCGATGCGTATCTTCCGCGGCTATTTTCGCGCACGACCGTGCAACGTCATCCGGAGCTCATCGAGCGCGTTCGCGCGATCGCGAAATGCACGGATCCGCGCGGTGCGGCGGCGCTGTTGCGCGGGATGGCGATGCGGAACGGATCCGAGGACATCGCCGCGGATTTGGCGATGCCGGTGCTCGTGATCGCCGGCTGCGAAGATGCGATCGTCCCGCTCGACGAAGCGCGCAGCGTCGCGGCGGCGTTCCCGAACGGTGCGCTCGCGATCGCCGAGCGCAGCGGTCACCTCCCGATGCTGGAGGAGCTCGACGTCACGGCCTCGGCGCTCGCGGATTGGCTCGCGTCCGGCTCGCCGGCGTAAACAGCGCCATGTAAAGAATGGGCGGGCAGAATCACGCCCGCGAGCTGCAGCGGGTCGTACGTGCCCACGACGACGCTCTCCGTCTCGCCGCTGCGGCGTGCGGCGCGGAGCGCCTCGAGTGCTTCGGGTAACGCGAACTGCTCGCCGCCGATGCCGGCGACGAAATGGCCGCCGCGTATCTCGCCACGGGCCTCCATGCGGCGTAACGAAAGCAGCAGCTCCCGCCACGGCGGCGCGAGGCTCTCGCGTGCGGCGACGTCGCGGCAGACGACACCCCACCGCGCGAGCAGGCGGTGGGCGAAGGCGTCGTTGTCGACGCGCTCCGCCGCGGGCACGAGCAGCGTCCAGCGTCCGCCCGACGAGCGGGGGCGAGCGCGATGCCCCTTCTCGCCGAGGCGCCGCTTCGCGTCGATGAGCGAGCGCAACGCGTCGAAACCATCCGCCGTCACCAAGCCCGCGGCGACGAGCTGCCAGAGCGCCTCCTCGACCTCGCTCGGAAGATGGTTGGTTCCCCGGACGATCTCGCCGAAGAACGGTGCGCCTCGCGCCTGGATCTGCGCGAGCACGTCGCGCGCGACGTGCGAGAGCGCCGTGGGATCATGGGCCGGGCGCGCGATCAGTTCCTCAGCGCTCTCGCGCGCAAAGAGCGCGATCGGCGCAAGCTTCGTCGGGCGCACGCGGCGGCGCTCGTCCTCTCCGGGCGCGAGCGCCGGGTGTTGCGAGAGACGTCCCCACATGACGTCGCCGGAGTAGCAAAGCCGATCGAGGTACTCGGGGCGGTAGCCGGCGATGCGCGCGGGGAGAACCTGCGCTTCCCAGGCTGCTGCCGGAATCTCGTAGCCTTCCAATTGACGAACGACGTGCAAGGTGCCGTCGATGCCGTGGAGGCGGGACGACGGGGTCGCGTGCTGCCACCGATAAAGGAAGCGGACGTACTCGGCAATGCTGACCGGCTCGATCTCGCGCCGCAGTTGCCCGATCGTCAGGCGATGGATTCTCGCAAGGACTCTTCTATTACACCATTCCTCGGCCGCCCCGGTGAAACGGCCGCGCAGGACCTGGCCCTCGGTTTCGAGCGCGAGCAGCGCACCCTCGATCGCCGAAGGCTCGACCGCGAGCAGCGCGGCGAGCTCCGAGACGCTCGCCGGCCCGGTGGATTCGAGGCGACCGCGCACGACCTCGATCAGCGCGGCGGCCTCCGGCTCGGCGGGTNNGGCGGATCGGGATAGGCACGTTGCGCGAGCGCGAGCCGCTCCGCGCAGACCCAGAAGCGCGCGGAGCCGCGGACGAGGAGGCTCGCGCGGTTCTGCGCGACCAACCGGCCGAACCATTCCTCCCACTGCGGCAGCGGCGGCTGGACGACGAGGGTGGCGAGTGCGTCGTGCAGTTCGTCGGCGTCGCGGNNCCTCGAGCGGCGCGTCGTCGAGAAAGGCGTAGGGGTTCGCGTTGAGGATTTCGTGGCAGAACGGCGAGGGTTCGGCCGTGTCGATCGCCACCGTTGCAATCGCGCCGCTCTCCACGGCGCGGAGAATCTCGATCAGCCGGTCGACGTCCATCGCTTCGCGCAGACAGTTGTCGATCGTCTCGCGAACGAGCACGTGATCGGGAATGCGAATCGGGCCGGTCAAGTTTTCGGGGCATGCCGCCTGATCGGGAAAGGTCGCCGCGAGCAGATCGTCGGCGCGCATGCGCAGGATCTGCGGCGGCACCTTGCGGCCGCCGGTGCGACGCAAGATGGCGAGCGAGCGCGTCGCGTTCCAGCGCCAGCGTGCGGCGAACATCGGTGCGGGGAGCAGCGCTTGCGTGAGGACGCTCTGCACGCTTGCCGATTTCACGAACTCGAAGACGATTTCGAGCGGAAAGGCGTGTTGATCGGAGAGTGAGAGCAGGACGCCGTTGTCGGTTGCGGCAGCCTGCAGTTCGAGGTTGAAGGAGCGGCAGAAGCGTTTGCGCAGCGCGAGGCCCCACGCGCGGTTGATGCGCGCGCCGAAGGGCGTGTGCAGGATCAACTGCATGCCGCCGGCTTCGTCGAAGAATCGTTCGGCAACGACGGTCCGGGCGGTCGGCACGACGCCGAGCGCGGCCTTACCGGCGCGGACGTACGTCACCGCCTGACGCGCGCCCGCGTCGTCGAGACCGCACTCCTCGCGCAGGAACGCTTGCGCCGACGCGTCGTCACGCCGGTCGATCTCTTCGCGAACGGCGCACACCTCGCGTGACAACTCGATCGTTCGCCCGAGGCCTTCGCCGTTCCAGAACGGGATCGAGGGCGGCGCGCCGTGGGCGTCCTCGACGCGCACGACGCCCGATTCGACCCGTCGAATCTTCCACGAGTTCGTGCCGAGCAAGAAGATGTCGCCCGCCATGGATTCGATGGCGAAATCCTCGTCGAGCGTTCCGATCGTCTGCCCTTCGGGTTCGACGATGACGGCGTAGTTTGCGTTGTCCGGGATCGCGCCGCCGCAGGTGACCGCCGAAAGGCGCGCGCCGCGGCGCGGCCGCAGCCGTCCGTTCACACGATCGTAATGCACCCACGTGCCGCTGCGTCCGCGCGAGGTCGCGACGCCGTCGCAGAGCATCGAGAGCACCGCTTCGAAGTCGTCGCGCGAAAGCTCGCGATATGGATAGGTCGAGCGCACGAGCGCGTAGAGTTCGTCCGCGCCCCATTCGTGCTCGGCACAGGCCGCGACGAGCTGTTGCGCGAGGATGTCGAGCGGAGCGCTGGGGATCGTGATGGCGTCCATCGCGCCCGTTCGGATTGCGCGCACGATCGCGGCGCATTCGAGCAACTCGTCGCGCGTCGTCGCGAAGATCGCTCCCTTCGGCGTTGCGCCGACCCAGTGTCCGGAGCGGCCGATGCGCTGAAGCGCTACGGAGATCGCGCGCGGCGTGCCGAGTTGAACGACGAGATCGATGCTGCCGATGTCGATGCCGAGTTCGAGCGATGCGGTCGCGACGACGGCGCGCAGTTCGCCGCTCTTCAGGCGCCGTTCGGCATCGAAGCGCGCTTCGCGCGAGAGACTGCCGTGATGCGGAAGAAGCATGCCTTCGCCGAGTCGCTCCGTCAGGGCGAAGGCGGCGCGCTCGCTCATGCGGCGCGTCCCGACGAAGACGAGCGTCGTGCGATGTGCGCGAATCTGTTCTGCGACGCGATCGTAGATCTCAGCCCACATCTGCGTGCTCGCCACCGCGCCGAGTTCGTCGGCGGGAACCTCGACGCGCAGCTCCATCTTGCGACGGCTCCCGACATCGACGATCTTCGTCCTCTCACTCAAGAAGCGCGCGACGTCTTCGAGCGGTCGCACCGTCGCGGAGAGGCCGATGCGCTGCGGCTTTTTTCCGTTCTCGCGTGCGACGAGGTCGTCGAGGCGCGCGAGCGTCAGCGCGAGATGCGAACCGCGCTTGTCGCCCGCCATCGCGTGGATCTCGTCGACGATGACCGTCGTGACGCCGGCGAAGAGGCGGCGCGATTTTTCGGCGGTGAGCAGGATGAAGAGCGATTCCGGGGTCGTGACGAGCACGTGCGGCGGCGTGCGCAGCATGCGCGCGCGTTCGGCCATGGTCGTGTCGCCTGTGCGAACGGCGCTGCGAATCGTCGCAAGCGGCGTGCCGCTCTCCACCGCGCGCAATTGCAGCTCGCGCAGCGGAAGCTCGAGGTTCTTGCGAACGTCGTTGCTCAACGCTTTGAGCGGCGAGACGTAGACGACGAGGGTCGCATCGGGTAGTTCCCCGCCGTCGGCGCGCCGCACGAGGTCGTCGAGGCAGATCGTGAACGCCGCGAGCGTCTTGCCGGAGCCCGTCGGCGCGCTGATGAGCACGTCGTCGCCGGCGCGAATGAGCGGCCAGCCTTGGCGCTGCGGCTCCGTCGGCTCGCCATACCGGGCGGAGAACCAGGCTCCGACCAGGGGATGAAGCTCCTCGATCACACCCCAGTATTCATCGAACACATGTACGGGTCTTTCTAAGGAAGGGCGGCGAGAGCGCGGTACCCGGCGGCCAGGGAGGCGAGGTTGTCGATCCGGCCGTCGTGCAGCATCGCCTCGAACTCGGGGAGACTCGCCGTTTCGACTTCGATGTGCTCGGTCGGGTCGAGATGTTGCTCGCTCTTCAACGACGCGCCGGTCGCGAGAAAGAGATGGGCGCGCGCGTTGGAGCGCACCGGCTCCGCCGCATACGTTCCGAGCAACTCGATTTCGTCGACGGCGTAGCCGGTCTCTTCGAGCAACTCGCGCCGTGCGCAGGCGCCGGGATCCTCTCCGGGCTCGAGCATCCCGGCGGGGAGTTCGAGGCCGATCGAATCCGCGCCGTAGCGATACTGCCGCACTAAGACGACGCGTTCATCGCGCGTGAGGGCGAAGATCATGACGAAGCCGTCGGACTCGCGCACGTAGTAGTCGGGGATCACGGTGCCGTTCGGCAGCTCGAGCGTGTCCTTGCGAATGCGCAGAAAATGGGAATCGATCACGTCGCTCGACGCGATCCGGCGCCAGTGCGGTTTCTCCATGCATCCCGCTTGGCGACGAAGCATCGGCGGCTCCTCTCGCGAAGCACGCGCCATGGACGAACGCATCGTCGTCGTCGGCGGCGGAGCCATGGGGGCGGGCATCGCGGCGGTCGCGTCGGAAGCGGGCTATCGCGTCGCGCTCGTCGAGCCCGATCCGCAAGCGCAAGCACGCGCGCGCGAGCGCGCTCCGAAAGCCGACTTCTTCACGGAGGTTCCGGCGGACGAGTCGGCCGTGCTCGCGATCGAAGCGGTGCCGGAGCGGCTCGACGCCAAGGCCGCCGTTTTCACGGCGATGGAGCGCGCGCTGCCCCATGCCGTGCTTGCGACGAACACGTCGTCGCTCTCCGTCGCGGAGATCGCCGACGCGAGCGGTGCACCGGAGCGCGTGATCGGACTGCACTTCTTCAATCCGCCCGAGAAGATGGCGCTCGTCGAGATCGTGCGCGCGCCGGCGGCCGGCGAGGAGGCGCTCGCGGTTGCGCGCGCCTTCGTGGAGCGACTCGGCAAGACGGGCATCGTGACCGCGGACACGCCCGGCTTCGTCGTCAACCGCGTCGCGCGGCCGTTCTACCTGCAAGCATTGCGCGCGCTTGCGGCGCAGGTTGCGCCGCTCGAAGAGTTGGACGCGCTCGCGCGGGGCGCCGGCTTTCGCATGGGGCCCTTCGAGTTGATGGATTTCATCGGTCTCGACGTCAACTTGGCGACGAGCGAATCGATTTACGAGCGCACGCAATGCGAGCGACTTGCGCCGAACGAGCTGCAGCGCGCGCTCGTCGCAGCAGGCCGGCTCGGGAGAAAATCCGGCGCCGGATTCTACTCGTACGATGGCACCCCGCGGCGCGTCGATCTTCGCCGCGTTCCCCGTGACGTACCGGATGCGAAAGAGGTTGTCGTCGTGCTCGGCTTCGGCGGCCTCGCCGACGAAATGGCGTCAGCGCTCGCGGCGCATTTCGCGCCGGTCACGCGCGTCGAATACGACGACGAGTTGGAATCGCTCGACGCATCGCCGACGATCCTCTTCGATGTCGGCGACGGGGCGAGCGATCGCGCCGCGGCGGTCGCGCGATTCGACGCGTTCCTGCCGCCGGAGTGCGCGATCTTCGTCGATGCCTATGCGAGCGATCCCGACGAATGCGCGAAGGTCATGACGCATCCCGAGCGGCTCGTCGGCTACGGCATCCTTGGCTCGCTCGAGCGGCAGGCCGGCGTCGAGATCGTCGACAGCGACGCCGCCTCCGATGATACGCTCGCGCTCGCGCAGGAGACGTTCGAGGCGATCGGTCACGGCGTCGCGTTGGTCGAGAACGTGCCCGGACTCTTTCTCGGAAGAACCGTCGGGGGAATCGTCAACGAAGCGGTTGCGGCGGTCGAAGAGGGCGTCGCCTCTGCCGACGACGTCGATACGGCGATGAAGCTTGGCACGAACTACCCGCTCGGTCCGATCGAATGGGGCAGGGAGATCGGCGGCGCGCGCATCGGGCGGATCCTGCGCCGCGTGGCCGAGCGCGAGGGAGAGGCGTTCTTGCCGCACCGCACAATTTGGGTGCTCGACGTCGAGGATGAATCAGAAGTCGAAGCGATGGCGCCCGACGTGCGCTGAGTTATCGCTTACGGATATGTAAGGTAGACGGTCGTATACGTCCACACGGTCGTGCACGACGAGACCGTCGGTCCGCCCGCCACGACGTAGAAGAAATCGTAGTTGATGAGCGGCGTCAGGCCGGTGATCGTCGCGGTCCCGGTCGTCGGGTTCGTCGCTGCGCTGAGCGTCGAACCGCTGATCGTCGTCGATCCGGGGCATCCCGAGGATGCAGCGTTCGCGTAAATCGTTCCGTTATACGGATTTCCGTTATAGCTCGCCGTCACCGTGGCCGTCGTTTGCGCCGGGTTCGGGGTCGGGCTCGGCGTCGTCGTCGCCGACGGCGTCGTCGTCGCAGCGGACTTGCAGGCGGTGAGGATCAGCAGGATGATCCCCAGGGCGAATAGCGGCCGTTTGGGCATGGCCGCGTTAGTTCGTCATCCCCGGCTCCGGCCCCGCTTCAAGGAAGCGTGAGCACGATCTTCCCATCGACCGTGCCCGTTTTGCTCGCAGCGAGCGCGGCTTCGACCTCGGAAAAATGTCGCTCGGCTGCGATGGGGACGCGCAGGCGCCCTTGCTCTACCATCTGAGCGAGCGTGCGCAGCCCTTCATGCGAGGATTGCGGCGTCTGATTCATGATGAGGTTCTGCGCCACCACTTTGCGCTCCGAGAACCATGGGACGTCGGCCGCGCCGATCGTCGAGACGAGCGCGCCCCCATCGCGGATAACGTCGGCGATGCGTTTGATCCGATCGCCGTCGTCGACGAGATCGAGTACGGCATCGATGCCGCCGGGGTACGTGCTCTTGATTGCGGCCAGCGAATCGCCGCGATCATACGCGACGAAGTCTTCGACGCCGAGCGTGCGCGCGAGATTTTCATTCTGCGCTCGCGCGGTTCCGACGACGTGCGCGCCGCGATCGCGTGCCATCTGCGCCGCAATGCTCCCAACGCCGCCGGTGACGCCGACGATGAGCAACGTCGAGCCGGCTCCGACGTGCAGTGCCTCGAGCGCCGCAAGCGCCGTCAGTCCGGCGGTCGGCAGCGCCGCCGCGACCGCATCGCTGACGTCGTCAGGAATGCGCGCGACGGGCTGATCGCGATCCTCCTCCGGCACGAGCGTGTACTCCGCAAATGCGCCGTGTTCGCGCGCGATGCCGAAGACGCGCTCCCCTTCGTTGTACTTGTGCGCGGCAGCGCCCGTAGCGGAAACGACGCCCGCAAAATCCTGTCCGAGTACGAACGGCATCGGTCGCGTCCCCCGATCGCGGACCTTCCAATCGATGGGATTGACGCTCGCCGCGACGACGCGGACGAGCAACTCGTTCTGCGCGGGTGTCGGCGTTGGAAATTCCTTGAGCGAACCGGGATCGCCCGGGCGCTCGACGACGGCGGCTTTCATCTAGTTGGAAGGAAGATACCCAAGCGCTTGCTCTTGGAAACGGGCAGGCAGGGGCAGCCCAGGACGCGCACGGAAGGCTTCCTCATGCTCAACCTTCGCGCGCTGCTCCTCGGCCCGAACAGCGGAAGCCCGATCTAGGGCAGTTCGACGCGGTAGAGGTCGGCGGCGTCGATCGTCATGCGTTGCGCTTTGCCGCCCGCGATCGCGTCGAACCGGATGACGTCGGTGCCGAGGGTGAACGATCCGTCGGGGCGCGGCGTCAGCGGATCGAGCCCGTCGAAGGTGAGCCGGCCTTTCACGACGAGCACGCGCGTCACCGAGAGCGATCCCCAGAACGTGTTTTCGTAACGCCCGACGTAGGCGTCGTAGCGATGCGGATGCGACCACGTGCGCGGCCCATAGTAACGCTCGTTTCCGAACCACTGCGATCCGTACGTCACGTCGACGACGTGCCGGCTCGCGTTCCGCCCGAAGTGGAGCAGAAAGAGCACGAAGCGCGGGTCCGAAGACCAAAAGATGTCCGGGCCGCGCGGATAGAGCGCGTATGAGGCGCCGCGATCGATCATCGCGGCGCGGCCGGTCACGCCGGTGACCGAAAGACTCGAACCGTCGACCGCCGTGTAGGTACCGGTGTAATCCGCGCCGTTGGGAGTCAGCGCGGGATCGGCCGGCGCGGGCGGAGCCGGCGGGAGCGGCTCTCCAAGACTCTGCGCGCGCAAGACGCGCATCGCGTAGAGCACAATCGCGCAGGGATGCAGCGGCGCCTCGACGAGGTTGGACATCGCAACGGCGCCGAAGCCGCGCGTGAGATTCGCTTGCATGCAGGCAGTGTATCCGGAGACGCCGCCGGTGTGACCGATGACGTGATCGCCGCCGCTGCTCGGATCGTTGCCGAAGATCGAGAGCGCATATCCGTACTGCCGGTAGAACTGCGGCGCTTCGCTCAGCACGGGCGTCGCCGATCCGGCGGCCTTGCCGTTACGATAACGATCCGGCTGCGTCATCGCGGCAAAGGTCGCGGGCGTCAGCAGCGCTCTGCCGTTTGCGACGCCGTCGTTCAAGTAGAAGCGCAGATAGCGCGCCATGTCCTCGGGTGTCGAAATCACGGAGCCCGCGGGATCGACGAAGTCGATCGCGTGAGAGGCGACGAGCGCGGGATGTGGCGGCGCGGGACGATCGGCGTCGCGAAACTCATATCCGACGGCGGCATCGGCAAGCGTTTGCGGCGTAAAGACCGGCGACGTCTGCGCCATGCCCAACGGATCGAGCACGCGCGCTTGAAGCGCGTCGGGCCACGGACGCCGGTCGACGGTGGCGAGGATCGCTCCGATCGTCGCGAGGCCGTCGTTCGAGTACGACCATGAGGTTCCGGGGGCAAAGAGCGTGTGCGTGGCGCGCATCGCCCAGATGTCGAAGCCGTAACCGGGCGCGAGAGAGTAGTCGTCGGGCGTGCCGGCCGTATGCGAGAGCAACTCGTGCACGAGGATGGACTTGCCGCCGGAGTTGATCGAGAACCATGGGAGGTAGCGCACGACGTTTGCGTTGAGATCGATGCGGTGCTCGTCGCGCAGTTCGAGCAACGCGAGCGCCGTCATGGACTTCGTGATCGAGCCGATCGCGAAACGCGTCGCCGGCGTGACCGGAGTCTTTGCATCGACGTTCGCGTAGCCGAGCGTGATGATCGCAAGCGTGTGCGTGCGATCGGTGATCGCGACCGAGAGGCCGGGCGCTCCCTGTTCGGCCATCGCGCGTGGCGCATAGGCCCGAATCGCGGCGAGCGCGTCGTCGATCGTCGGCGGCGCGGCTGCCGGCGCTGCGGGCGACGGCGCGGCGAGCGCAGAGAAGAAGATCGCGGCGAGGCTCGCGCACGCGAAGCGGCGGTATCCGAACATACGTTCGATGCGCAAATTGATTTCCTCCGAAAGGTTGAATCTCGCAACAACCTCCGAGATTCAGCTGTTACAACCCTATCATGGCACGTATATATGAAAACCTTGCGGAGACGTTCGGCAACACGCCGCTCGTGAAGATCCCGCGGCTCGCGAAGAACATCCCGGCAACGATCCTCGTGAAGATGGAGTCATTCAATCCCGCGGGCTCGGTGAAGGATCGCATCGGCGTCGCGATGATCGAGGCCGCCGAGCGCGACGGTCGCCTCCTGCCGGGGATGACGGTCCTCGAGCCGACGAGCGGCAACACCGGCATCGCCCTTGCCTTTGTCGCCGCCGCGAAGGGCTACCCGTGCATCCTCGTGATGCCCGAGACGATGACGATCGAACGGCGCAATCTGCTCAAAGCCTATGGTGCGCAAGTCGTGCTCACGCCCGGAAGCGAAGGCATGAAGGGCGCGCTCGCGCGTGCCGAGGCCATTCGCGCGGAGCAGCCGCAGCGCTATTTCGTGCCGCAGCAGTTCGACAATCCGGCGAATCCCGAGATCCATCGCCGCACCACGGCGGAAGAAATCTGGCGCGATACGGACGGCGCGGTCGACGTCGTCGTCTCGGCGATCGGTACCGGCGGCACGATCACCGGCGTCGGACAGGTATTGAAGTCGCGTAAACCCGGCGTGCGCATGATCGCGGTCGAACCCGACGCTTCGCCCGTGCTCTCCGGCGGCGCGCCCGGACCGCACAAGATCCAAGGAACGGGCGCGGGCTTCGTCCCGAAGGTGCTCGACACGTCGATCTACGACGAAGTCATTCGAGTCACCGACACCGATGCGATCGCGACGGCACGCCGTGCCGCGCGCGAAGAGGGCATGCTCGTCGGCATCTCGACCGGCGCGAACATCTGGGCGGCGCTGCAGGTTGCGGCGCGCTCCGAGTTCAAGGGCAAGACCATCGTGACCATCGGCTGCGACACCGGCGAACGCTATTTGAGCAACCCGGTTTTCGCCGAACAGGAAGCCGTCATCGTCGAGCCCGCCCTCGTTTGATTTCGGGCGAGCCGCTCGTCGAGGTCATCCGCGGCGATCGGCCTGAGTCCGTTCATCGCATCGCAGCGTGCGCGTGCGATGCGCGCGGGAACGTCGTGCTGGAGATCGGCGACGTTGAGACGCCGGTCTTCTTGCGCTCCGCCGCAAAACCGTTCATCGCCGCGGCCGTCATCGCCGCGGGCGCCCGCGAGCGTTTCGGCCTCGACGAGCGCGAGATCGCAATCATGTCCGCCTCGCATTCGGGGCAGCTCTTCCACCTCAACGCCGTTCGTTCGCTCCTGCGCAAGATCGGGATGACGGAGAGCGCGTTGCACTGCGGCGCGCAGCTTCCATACAATGAGCAGGCGGCGCACGCCATGCTGCGGCGCGGCGAGGCGCCGACGGCGCTGCACAACAACTGCTCGGGCAAACATGCGGGGATTCTCGCGTTGTGCCGCCTTCTCGATGCCGATCCCGCAACGTATCTCGATCCGAAGCACCCGGCGGAGGTCGCCATCCTCTCATTCTGCGCTCGCCTCTCCGACGACGATCCGAAGACGTGGCCGCTCGGCGTCGACGGCTGCGGCATTCCGGCTTACGCAACGTCGTTGCGGCGCGCGGCGCTCGCGTTCGCGCGTCTCGCGTCGTTCGAAGGCATTGCGGAGAAAGACGCAGCGGCGTTGCGCATCGTGCGCGACGCGATGCTCGCGCGTCCCGAATACGTCGCGGGTACGGGCGAGTTCGACAGCGAGTTGATGCGCGCGAGCGCCGGAACGATCGCTTCGAAGGGAGGCGCGGAAGGCGTCCACGGAGCGGCCGTCATTCCGAAGGGCCTCGGTTACGTCTCGAAGGTGATCGACGGCGCGGCCCGAGCGCGCGCGCCGTTCTCCATCGCGGCGCTTCGTCGCCTCGGCGCGCTCGACGACGAACAGACGGCGAAGCTCGCCCACTTTGCAAAGCCGGTCGTGTATAATCGAGCTGGACGAGCGGTCGGCGAGATTCGCGTTGCCGCCGCCGCATTTGAATGAGAAAGCACGGGATTGGCTGATTACCTCGGACGGCTGCGCGAACGGGTTCTGATCTTCGACGGTGCCATGGGGACGGAGCTCATGGCGCTCGGTCTCTGCGCGTCCGATTTCGGCGGTGAGCGCTACGCTGGCTGCAACGAAGCGCTCGTGCTCTCGCGGCCCGACTTGATCCGGCAGGTTCACGACGCATATCTCGAGGCCGGAGCC
The DNA here is from genome assembly GCA_003133745.1 of Candidatus Tyrphobacter aquilonaris. Taxonomy (GTDB): domain Bacteria; phylum Vulcanimicrobiota; class Vulcanimicrobiia; order Vulcanimicrobiales; family Vulcanimicrobiaceae; genus Tyrphobacter; species Tyrphobacter aquilonaris. The sequence continues at coordinate 31,571 of PKZD01000047.1, read as the reverse complement.
GACGTGCTGGAGACGGACTCGTTCACCGCCTCGCGGCTCAAACTCGACGAGTACGGTTTGGGCGATCGCACGCGAGAGATCAACCTCGAGGCGGCGCGCATTGCGCGCGAGGCCTGCGATGCCCACGCGACCCCGCAGTGGCCGCGCTTCGTCGCCGGCTCCATGGGTCCCACGGGCATGCTCGTCTCGTCGTCCGATCCCGCGCTTTCAAAGATCACGTTCGAGGAGCTGGCCGCGATCTACGGCGAGCAGGCTCGCGCGCTCGTCGACGGCGGCGTCGATCTGCTCCTCCTGGAGACGATGCAAGACTTGCTCGAACTGAAGGCCGCGATCGCCGGGATCACGCGCGAGTTTGCAAAGGGCATGCGACGCGTTCCGATTCAGGCGCAGCCGACGCTGATCACCGAGGGCAAGATGCTGCTCGGCACCGACATTCGCGCGGTCTGCGCCGTGCTCGACGCATTGCCGATCGACGTCATCGGTTTGAACTGTTCGACCGGCCCCGCGCAGATGCGCGACTCGATCCGCTATCTCTGCGAGAACTCGCGCTGCTTCGTTTCCGTCATTCCGAACGCCGGTCTTCCGCTGATGGGGCCGAGCGGCGACGCGATCTATCCGGAGACGCCCGCCGAGCTTGCACGCGAACTCGGCGACTTCGTGCGAGAGTACGGCGTCGACGCGATCGGCGGCTGCTGCGGCACGACCCCCGCCCATATTGCGGAGTTACGCGCCGCCATCCCGAGCGAAGCGCTGAAGGACAGGCTCCGTCGAGGGAGCGACGAGGTCGTCGCGACGATGCGACCGCAACTCGTTGCCTCCGCGATGACGGCGGTGAGCTTGGAGCAGGAGCCGCGACCGCTGTTGGTCGGCGAGCGCATCAACAGCCAAGGATCGCGGCGCACGAAGCGTTTGCTGCTCGCGGACGACTACGACGCCATCTCTCTGCTCGCGCGCGAGCAGGTGGAGGGGGGAGCGCACGTGCTCGACGTCTGCTGCGCGCTGACCGAGCGCAGCGACGAAGAAGAGCAGATGCGCGAGATCGTGCGCCGCCTGGCGCAATCGGTCGAATCGCCGCTCATGATCGATTCCACGGAGCCGCGCGTGCTCGAAATCGCGCTGCAGAACTATCCCGGCCGCGCGATCGTCAACTCGGTGAACCTCGAAGCCGGACGAGCGAAGATCGATAGCGTCCTGCCGACGGCGATCGAACACGGCGCCGCAGTCGTCGCGCTCACGATCGACGAGCAAGGCATGGCGAAGACGGTCGAACGCAAGCTCGAAGTCGCACGGCGCATCCACGACATCGCCGTCGGCGAGTACGGCTTGCCGGCGGGCGCCCTCATCTTCGACGCGCTGACGTTTACCCTCGCGACCGGCGATCAGGAGTTTGCCGAATCGGCGATCGCGACGATCGAAGGGATCCGCGCGATCAAAGCGGCGCTGCCGGGAGTGCTGACGTCGCTCGGCGTCTCGAATGTCTCCTTCGGACTCTCACCGTCCGCCCGAGCCGCCCTCAACTCCGTCTTCCTGCACCACTGCGTCGAAGCGGGCCTCGATTGCGCGCTCGTCCATGCAAGAGAGATTGCACCGTATGCCGAGATCGACGCCGAGGCGCGAGAGCGTTGCGACGATCTCGTCTTCAATCGTCGCCCCGAAGCGCTCGCACGCCTCATCGAGCATTTCGAGACGAGCGGGTCGACCCTTCAACAGGCTCAGGGTGACATGAATGACGATGCGGCTTTACCGATCGAAATGCGAATCCACCAAGCGATTCTGCGGCGCCGCAAGGACGGAATCGAGGCGAAGATCGACGAGGCGCTGCAAACGCGTACGGCGGTCCAGGTTCTCAACGAAGTCTTGCTGCCTGCGATGAAGGAGGTCGGCGACCGCTTCGGCGCCGGCGAGTTGATCCTGCCTTTCGTGCTGCAGTCCGCCGAGGTGATGAAGAAAGCCGTCGCACACTTGGAGCAGTTCCTCGAGAAGAAGGAGGGCACGACAAAGGGCAAGGTCGTGCTCGCGACGGTCTTCGGCGACGTGCACGACATCGGCAAGAACCTCGTCGGCACGATTCTCTCGAACAACGGCTACACCGTCTACGATCTCGGCAAACAGGTGCCGATGAATACGATCATCGAGAAGGCCGTCGAGGTCGATGCCGATGCGATCGGCCTCTCGGCGCTGCTCGTCTCGACGAGCAAACAGATGCCGATCTGCGTTTCGGAGCAGGACTCGCGCGGATTGCACTTTCCGGTGATCGTCGGCGGCGCCGCGATCAATCGTGATTTCGGGCGGCGAATCGCGCTGCTCGACGGGGAGCGCTTCTTCGAACCGGGACTCTTCTACGCGAAGGACGCCTTCGAAGGGCTCGAGATTATGGATGCGCTCACGTCCGACGAAGAGCGGCGTCGCGGCTTCATCGAGCGCATCCGCACCGAAGCCGTCACGCAGCGCGCGAACGTGGGCGCACGGAGCAATGGTTCGGGTGCAGGCGCGGTCTCGGCGGTGCGTTCGCAAGCTGCGCAGATTCCGCTGCCGCCGTACCTCGGCGCGCGCACGCTCGAGGACGTCAACTTGCGCGACGTCTGGCCGTGCTTCGACCTGCGCAGCCTCTATCGGCTCTCGTGGGGCGCGGCGAACACGAAAGGCGCCGAGTTCGAGAGGCTCGTGCGCGAAGAGTTCGAGCCGCGTCTACGGCGCTATCAGAAGGAGGCCGAAGGCGGCGCGATTCTGCAGCCGAGGTCCGTCTACGGCTATTTTCCGGCGGCTGCGGAGGGCGACGACGTCGTGCTCTGCGATCCCGCCGACGCGACGCGAGAGATCGCGCGCTTTCCGTTCGCGCGCCAAGCAGGCGGAGAGCATTTGTGCCTTGCGGATTACGTCCGCGAAAGAGAGAAAGGCGTCGCGCTCGACGTCGTCGCCCTGCAGATCGTCACCGTCGGTGAGGAGGCCTCACGACGCGTGGAAGAACTCCACGCCGCCGGCGAGTTCGGCGAGTCGTACTTCCTCCACGGATTCTCGGTTCAATCGGCCGAAGCGCTTGCAGAGTACGTGCATCGCCGCATTCGCGCGGAGCTCGGGCTCGAAGCCGATCGCGGAAAGCGCTATTCGTGGGGTTACGGCGCATGCCCGGAACTCGCGCAGCACGAGACGGTCTTCCGGCTGCTCGAGGCGACGCAGCGCATCGGCGTTCGCCTGACCGAAGGCTTCCAAATCGTTCCGGAGCAATCGACGGCGGCAATCGTGCTGCACCACCCGAAGGCAACGTACTTCAACGCCGCGGCCACCCGCGAGCTCACGCCGTCCTAGGGTGTGCTCGAGCCTCAAAGCGGCTCGAAGTGCGCGAACATGTTTTGAAACTCCGGCACGTTCGCCGGCGTCTCGTACGAGCAGACCGCCTCGAATTTCTTCCATAGGTCGAGAACGACGGGATTGCCATGCGCGCCCGCGATGGCGTCTTGGGAAACCCACTCGAAGACTTCGATGATGGTTCCATCGGCCGCGCGCATGACGATCGACTGGCGCTCGGTCACGAGACCTTGGCTGCGCAGCGGCGGAAGATGATCGCGAACGAGCTCCGAGAGCGCTCGTTCGCAGCCCGGCTTGGGCTTGTAACACGCGACTGAAATCGATCCCATTGCAGTACCTCCGAGACGTGAGCTTCGGCGTTGCGTCCGTTGGCCCCGCAGCGGCAGAGGTTCGGCGAATCGGAGGCGAAAGCCACGGCGCATGGACATTCGGAACGTCCTGCTCGTGGCGCTCGGCGTCATCACCGCGGTGTACGTCGTCGTGTGGGTCGCGGAGATTCGCAAGCGCGGCGGCTTCGTCTGGCCCAAGCCGATCGAGTTGGCAATCGGCTTCGTCACCGATTTCTTCGACACGCTCGGGATCGGCTCGTTCGCACCGACGATCTCGCTCTTCAAGTTCTTTCGCCTCGTTCCCGACGAACGCGTGCCGGGAACGCTCAACGTCGGCCACGCGCTGCCGACCGTCGTCGAAGCGGTCTTCTTTATCGCAATCATCGCGGTGAGCCCGCTGACGCTCATCTCCTTGATCGTCGCCTCGATTGCAGGAGCGTGGCTCGGCGCCGGCCTCGTCGCGCGATGGCCGAGGCGCTACGTCCAAATCGGCATGGGCGGCGCGCTCCTCGCCGCCGCGGTGCTCTTCGTCATGAAGAATCTCAACTGGCTTCCGGGCGGCGGCACGGCGCTCGGCCTCTCGGGCGTCAACCTTGCCATTGCGATCGTGGCGTACGTGTGCCTCGGCGCGCTCATGACGCTCGGGATCGGACTCTACGCGCCGGCGATGATCACCGTCAGCCTGCTCGGCATGAATCCGATCACGGCATTTCCGATCATGATGGGCTCGTGCGCCTTCTTGATGCCGCCCGCAAGCATCCGTTTCATTCGCTTCGATGCATATTCGCTGCGCGCGGCGCTCGGTTTGACGATCGGCGGCATCCCCGCCGTCATCATCGCGGCAAAGATCGTCAAGTCGTTGCCGCTGACGTACGTGCGGTGGCTCGTCGTGGTCGTCGTCATCTACGCCGCGATCACGATGCTTCGCTCGGCGTTGAAAGAACGCGGGCAGGCAGCGGCCGAAAGCGATTATAGCGTCGGGAGTACGCCGACGGTCTAGGCCGTGGCGGCGAGGGCGTTGTAGACGAACTGCCCGGCGACCACCGAGCCGATGACCGCGTGGCTCTCGTCCCAAATCGAGAGGTCGGCGCGCAAGCCCGGTGCGATGCGCCCGAGCAGATGATCGTGGTGAATGAGTCTGGCCGGTGCGGAGGTCGCGGCGACGATTGCGCGCGCGAAGGGAAGTTCCGCGTACGACATGTAGTTTCGCACCGCTTCGTCCATCTGCAACGCGCTGCCGGCGATCGTGCCGTCGGCGGAACGCATGACGCCGCCCTCGATGTGATATCCGCCATCCGCGGCGGGCATCTGGTCGGTCGCGAGGACGAGGCGTTCGCCGAGCGTGCGATGGAGGATGTCGATCATCACCGGCGAGATGTGGTAGCCGTCGCAGATGACCTGCACGAGCGTGCGCCGGTCCTGAATGAAGGCCGCGAGCAGCGACGGGTCGCGATGATCGAGCGGCGGCATGCCGTTGAACGCGTGCGTCAACGAACGAAAGCCCAGCCCAATCGCGAGCATCCCTTCGCGATAGCGTGCGGAGGTGTGGCCGGCGGAGCAGACGACGTCGTGTTCGAGGAAGATGCGCGCGGCATCCGCCGCACCCTCGATCTCCGGCGCGAGCGTCACCATCAAACAGCCGCCGCGACACGCATCGATCATCTCGCGCGCCGCGGCCGCTGATGCCGGGCGCAGCCACTCGCTGCGGTGCACTCGCCGGAACTTCGGGTTGAGGAACGGGCCTTCGAAGTGCACGCCGAGGCAGCGCGCGCCGCGCGGCTCGTCCTCCTCGATGACGTGTGCGGCCTCGACGACTTCCGATGCGGCGTGCAGCATCGATTCCCAGGGAGCCGTCATGATCGCCGCGACGAAGCCGGTCACGCCGACTCGTGCGTACTCGCGCGATGCGACCGGAACGGCATATCCCTGATCGCGATTGAAAAGGTATTCGCCGGCGCCGTTCGTGTGAACGTCGATCATTCCCGGAGCGATCGTGCTATCGGCCGGCAGCGGCACGTCGACGTGCCCTTCGGCGGGAAGAACCGCATCGATGCGGCCTTCCGAAATTCCCAAACGCCCGAAGATCGACGATCCGTCGCCGATCGCAATGAACGCGGGCCCCAGCGTGAGTCCCACAACCGCTGCCTTCGCTGCCTGGCTCCTCGCCCCTTGCCGCTCGGCTGCTATCCGCGGATCAGCGCGAGCGCTTCGTCGCGATGGTGCTCCATCAACTCGCGCGTGTCGCCTTCGACGTTGAGCCGCAAGAGCGGTTCGGTGTTCGACGGGCGAACGTTCATCCACCAATCCGGATACGAAACCGTCACGCCGTCGAGGTGATCGATCTGCGCGTCGCGGTAGTGCTGCTCGATGAGTGCCAACTTCGCGGCCACGTCGTCGACGTGCGTGTTGATCTCGCCGGAGCGAAAGCGCGTGTCGATGGGTGCGATGACTTCGCTTGGCGGAATGCCGGCTTCGCTGAAGACTTCGAGGCATTGCATGAGCGCGATCATGCCCGAATCCGCGTACCAGTTGTCTTTGAAGTAGAAGTGCCCGCTGTGCTCGCCCCCGAAGACGATGTCTTGTTCGCGCATCGTCTTCTTGATGATCGAGTGTCCGACTTGCGACCGGATCGGCACGCCGCCGGCGCGCGCGACGAGTTCGGGAACGCTGCGGCTGCAGATCAGGTTGTAGAGAATCTTCGCGCCGGGATGGTGCTTGAGCACGTTGAGCGCGACGAGCGCCGTCACCGTGCTGCCGTCGACGATCTGCCCCTTTTCGTCGACGATGAACATCCGATCGGCGTCTCCGTCGAAGGCGGCGCCGAGATCACAGCCGTGTCTCTTCACTGCCGCTTGCAGGTCGGCCATGTTTTCGGGTTCGATCGGGCTCGCCGGATGGTTCGGGAAGGTGCCGTCCAGTTCGAAGAAGAGCGGGAGCACTTCGCAGGGGAGGGACTTGAAGACGTACGGTACCGTCTTGCCGGCCATTCCGTTCCCCGCGTCGATGGCGACCTTGAACGGCTTGATCGTNNTTTCGATCGACGAACGACAAGCAGTGTGCCGCGAAGTCATCGAGCACGTCGCGCTGCGAGATCGTACCGGGCTTGCTCGCGGGCGGCGGAAGCTCGCCGGAGATCGCGCAATCGCGAATCTGCGAAAGACCGGTCTCGAGCGATATCGCCTCGGCCTGCGCCCGCGTGAACTTCATCCCATTGTAGTTCGCGGGATTGTGGGATGCGGTGATCATCACGCCGCCGTCGAATCCGAACTTGCCGACCGCGAAGTAGATCGCATCCGTGGAAACGAGGCCGATGTCCACGACGTCGGCGCCTGCCTCGCTTGCTCCGCGAGCAAACGCCTCGAAAAGCGCCGTCCCCGACGGGCGCATGTCGCGCCCGACGGCGATGCGGCGTGCGCCGAGCAGCGGGACGAAGCAGCGTCCGATGCGGTAGGCGACGTCATCGTTTAGTTCTGACGGATAAATTCCGCGAACGTCGTAGGACTTGAAGATGCTCGCATCGAGCCGTGCCGCCATGGCGCCCTGTTCGGAGACCGCACGCTGAAACCCCTGCCCGCATTGAGAGCGCACGCCGCCGGAACGGTCGTCTTCACCGCCTTCCTCGTCTTGGTCCTCGGCTTAGCCGTGCAAGGCGCGTTTCAAACGCGAGCGCGCATCGCCGACACGTTCAATCGTGAAGCGGACGTGCAACGCGCGCAGATCGATCTGCAGGAGATGTTGCGGCTGCAAATCGACGAAGAGAACTTTCTACGCGGCTTCGTGCTGACGAGAGACCCGTTCTACATTCAGCAGTACGCGATCGCGGCGTCGCAATGGGTGGCGAAGGAAACTGCCGTCCACGATGAACTCGTGACCGAGCACCTCGATCGCGCGCTCCAGATGCTCGATCAGTACGACCAGGTGCAGAACCGTTGGCGCGAGGAGATCGCGCTTCCGCTGATCAGCCATCCGCATAGCGGCGTCCTCACGCTCGATAAGAAGAGCAAGGCCTTTATCGACTACGAAGCACAGACGGCGGAGGCCGTACGCGGCGCCCTCGTCGGCACGAGCGAGACCCTCGCACGGAGCACGCAGGATCAGATCAACCGCACTTCTTACGTGCGCGCCTTCTGGCTGCTCGTCTTCGGCCTGCTTGCGATCCTCTTCAACGCCTACCAATCGCGTCTGACGCGTCAACTGGAAGAAGAGCGCATGATCACGGGGGTCTTGCAGCAGGCGTTCCGCAGCGAGCACGTCCCGTTGCCGGGTTGCGAGGTCGGCTCGACCTATCTCTCGGCGACAAGCCGCCTACGCGTCGGCGGCGACGTTTTCGACGTCTTTCGGCTCTCGGAAGAGAAGGCGCTGCTGCTCGTGGCGGACGTGAGCGGGAAGGGCGTCGATGCGGCGGTCTTGACGGCGTTCGTGCGATTCAGCGTGCGTTCGATCGCGTTGCGCGACGGCGATCCCGCCACGATCCTTGCGGAGTTCAACCAAACCTTTGCCAAGACGGTCGACAATCCGTCGCTCTTCATCACGATGATCGTCGGCATTCTTGACTGCACCTCCGGCTCGTTCACCTATGCGAGCGCCGGACACGATTCGGCGTACGTTCGTCACGCGTCGCACGTCGAGGCATTACCGGTGACCGGTCCGCTCTTGGGCGTCATGGAGGCGGCATATGGAACGAAGTTCGCAACGCTGAGCCCCGGCGACACGATCGTGCTCGCAACGGACGGATTGACCGAGGCGCGCTCGCGCGACGGCGAGTTGCTGGGCGAACGCGGCGCGATGGATTGGATCGCGTCCGGTCCTGCCGGCGCACAGGCTCTCGCGGATTACTTGAACGAATGCGTGCGCCGGCGCAGCGGCAATCGCCCGAGCGACGATCTTGCGCTCTTAGTCGTGCGGCGCGAAAGCGAAAGCGGGGGCGAGCATGCGTAGCGTCATGCGCGCTGCGCTCTGCGCGCTTCTCGCGGTACTCTGCACGGCGGCTGCGCCGGCGTGCAGAATCCAAGCGAGCCGGACCGTCGTGCTCTACGGCATCGGCGACGATCCCGGGGTCTTTCTCTGGGATTCGCGCTTCCGGTTGCGCGGCTACCACGCGGCCTCCTTCGACGAGGCGCAGGCACTGCTGCCGCACGCGCTCCTCGTCGGTCCCGGAACTCGCGCGGTCGTTCTTTCCTGCTACGCGAACTTCGTGCAGCCGAAATACCGGCTCTTCCCCGACGATGCCGTCGACGTGCGAATCCTTGCCGGTGCGCTACGCGGACGCACGGGTTGGGTGCTCGGCGGCGACGCCCGAGTCTTGCGCCGCCGCTAAGCGTGACTCAACAGTCGTAGTAGAGGTAGAACTCGTAGGGATGCGGGCGAATCTCGACGGCGCGGAGTTCGCGCTCCGTCTTGTACGCAATCCATCCTTGAATGAAACCCTCGTCGAAGACGCCGCTATCGGTTAGATACGCGTGATCGTTCGCGAGCGCGTCGAGCGATTGGCGCAACGATCCCGGAACCGAGCGAATCTTCGCGGCCTTCTCGGGCGCGAGATCGTAGATGTTCTCGTCGAGCGGGCCAAAACCGGCGGCGACGGGATCAATCTTGCGCTTGATGCCGTCGATGCCCGCGCAGAGCAACGCCGCAAAAGCGAGGTACGGATTCGCGGTCGGATCGGGCGGCCGAAACTCTAAGCGTTTCGAGGCGGGCTTGCCTTTGTAGAAGACCGGGATGCGGATCGCCGCCGAGCGGTTGCGCGCGGAGAACGCGACGTTGACCGGCGCTTCGTAGTGCGGCACGAGACGCTTGTACGAGTTCGTCGTCGGCGCGCAGAAGGCGAGGAGCGAGTCGATGTGCGTGAGCAGGCCGCCGATGTAATAGAGCATCATCTCGGATGCCTCGGCGTAGCCGGATGCATCGTAGAAGAGCGGCTTGTCGTCCTTCCAGAGCGACTGGTGGACGTGCATCCCCGAGCCGTTGTCACCGAAGACCGGCTTCGGCATGAACGTCACGCTCTTGCCGTGACGCGCTGCGACGTTCTTCACGACGTACTTGAACGCCATGAGATTGTCGGCGGTGCGTAGCAGCGTGTCGAAGCGGAAGTTGATCTCGGCTTGACTCGCGCCGACCTCGTGGTGCTGCATTTCGACCGGCATGCCCCACTCCGTAAGCGCGAGCGCCGTTTCGGCGCGGACGTCGGCTTGCGTATCTGAGGGCGGAACGGGGAAGTAGCCTTCCTTCGGGCGCAGCGTGTAGCCGCTCGGCTCGACCGCGGAGTTCCACGAGCCTTCTTTCGTATCGACTTCATAGAACGCACGGTTCGCCGTGTTTTCGTACGAGACGCGGTCGAAGTAGTGAAACTCGGCCTCCGGACCAAACGAAGCGCTCGTCGCAATGCCGGAGGAGCGCAGGTACTCCTCGGCTTTACGCGCGATGTTGCGAGGGTCGCGTTCGTAGAGCGCTTGCTTTACCGGATCGAAGACGTCGCAGACGAACGAGAGCGTCGGCACACTGCGAAACGGATCGAAGACCGCGGTCGTGCAATCCGGTTTGAGGATCATGTCGGATTCGTGGATCGATTGAAAGCCGCGGATCGAGGATCCATCGAAACCGATCCCGTCCTCGATCGCCTGAGCATCCATCTGATCGGCCGGGACGCTCGTGTGCTGCCAAGTGCCGGGCACGTCGGTGAACTTCAGGTCCACCATCTTCGCGCCGCACTCTTTCATGTACGCGATGGCATCCTTCGCGGTAAGCACGTTCTTTTTCATGGGCGTTATGTTTCGGCTCGCAGGGAGCGGGCGCCGTTATCCACGCGGTTAACGCTGCGGCGGCCGCCTTCGCCACGTGGACAGCGGCCAGGCTAGAGTTTCTTGGCGAAGACGCGCAGGCTGCCGTCCGAAAGCCGAATGCGTTCCATCGCGCTTGCGTAGACTTCGTCGAGCAGCGGGCTCTCGAGCACGGCATCGGGGCGATCCGCGATGCGTAAGCGGCCGGAGCCGAGCAACACGAGGCGGTCGGCATACGCCGCCGCTTCGTTGAGATCGTGGAGCGCGCACAGAATGCTCTTGCCGCCGCGCGCGAGCCGCCGCAGCAGGGCGAGCATCCGTTGCGCGACGTGGACGTCGAGATGGGTCGTCGGCTCGTCGAGCAGCAAGACCGGCGTCTCCTGCGCGAGCGCGAGCGCGATCCAGATGTTGCGGCGCTCGCCGCTCGAAAGCGTCGAGAAGACGCGATCGCGCATCGGCTCCATGCCGACCTCCGCGAGCGCCGTGGCGATCGCGTTCCCGTCGGAGGCGCTTTCACGCCATTCCCACCACCGGTGGTGCGCATATCGCCCCGTCGCGACGACGTCGCGGACGCGCAACGCTTCGACGGGCGCCTCGTCGGCGGCCATGAACGCGATGCGCCGCGCGCGCTCGCGCNNGGTCGTCTTGCCGACGCCGTTCGGTCCGATCACCGCGACGAGTTCGCCCGGCGCAACGGAGAAGCTGACGTCGTGCAGCAGGCTGCGCCCGCCGATCTCGAGCGCGACGTCGCGAATGCCGATCATCGTGCGCTCCCACCGCGCAGATAGAGATAGAGAAACGCCGGCACGCCGATGAATGCGAGGAGCACGCCGAGCGGAAGCTCCGCCGGTGCGACGATCGTGCGGCAGATCGCATCGGCAATCGTGCAGAGCGCCGCTCCCGCAAACGCCGATGCCGGTAACAGCACGCGTGCGTCGAAGCCGACGAGGCGCCGCGCCACGTGCGGAACGATCAAGCCGACGAAGCCGACCATTCCGGCGAGCTCGACGCTGCACGCCGCAAGAAGCGCGGCCGCGGCGAGCACGAGCCACTGCGCGCGTTCGACGTCGACGCCGGCGCTGCGCGCCTGCACTTCGCCGACGCGCAACGCGTTGAGCGCGGGGACCGCGGGCAAGACGAGGAGTCCCGCGAGCGCCGCATACGGCAAACAGAGCGCGATGTCGCGCCAGCCGCGACCGGCAGGGGAGCCTGCGAGCCATCCGATGATCGCGCTCGCGGAGTCACCGGATTGCGCGCGCACGATGGCGAGCGCGACGATGGCCGAGAAGAATGCGGAGAGCGAGATGCCCGCGAGGATGAGGCGCTGGGGATCGAGGCCCGTGCCGCGACGCGCGAGCGCCGCAACGAGCAGCGCGGTTGCGAGTCCGGCGGCGAAGCCAATCGCCGGCGCGGCGACGGCGGAGACTCCGGCAAGGAGCGCCAATGCGATGGCCGCGGCGGCGCCGGCACTCACGCCCGTCAGATAGGGATCGACGAGCGGATTGCGCAGCAGCGCTTGCAGCAGCGCGCCCGCGATCGCGAGCGCGGCGCCAACGAATGCGACGTCGCAGATGCGCGGAAGGCGGAGCTGCCACACGATGACGGCGACGTCGCTTGCCGCGCGCGGATGCGCGAGCGCGCTGAAAACATCATGCGCGGAAAGCGGCGTTCCGCCGACGAGGAGACCCGCGAGCATCGCCGCGACGGCAAAAACAGCAAGCCCAGCCAGGCGAAGCATCATCCTACGACGCATACGTCATCGTGCAATCGACGCCTCTCTCGGGGCCGCAGCGCGGCATTCTCGTTGCCGTCGATCTCGACGATCCGAAACGTTCGCTCGAGCCGGAGCTGGACGAGTTCGAAGCGCTCGTGCAAGCGGCGGGCGCGACGATCCTCACGCGGATGGTGCAGCGGCGCGACGCGGTCGACCCGGCGACGCTCGTCGGCAGCGGAAAGGCGCGCGAGATCGCCGACGCGGTCAAGGAACGCGGTGCGAACCTCGTGCTCGTCCTCAACGACCTCCGTCCGCGGCAGCGCAAGAACCTCGAGCTCGTCATTCCCGTCCCGATCGTCGACCGCACGATGGTCATCCTCGACGTGTTTGCGCGGCACGCGCGCAGCCGCGACGGCAAGCTGCAAGTGGAACTCGCGCAGTTGCGCTACCGCCAGTCGAACTTGATCGGCACCGGCGCGGATCTCTCGCGTCTGGGCGGCGGAATCGGCACGCGCGGGCCCGGCGAGACGAAGCTCGAGGTCGATCGCCGCCGCATCGCCCATCGCATCTCCGTGCTGAACGCGCAACTCGAGCAGGTTCGCCGGCAGCGCGCGACGCGCCGCTCCGCGCACCGCCGAGAGCCGCTCGCCGCGCTCGTCGGCTACACGAACGTCGGGAAATCCTCGCTGCTCAACGCGCTCGCGAAATCCGACGCGCTCGTCGCGGATCAGCCGTTCGCGACGCTCGATCCCACCGTCCGCCGCGTCTATCTCGGTCCGGAGCGGTTCGCACGCGTCGTCGACACGGTCGGCTTTATCACCGATCTTCCGAAGGATCTCGTCGCCGCCTTTCGCGCAACGCTCGAAGAACTCGATGAAGCCGATCTGCTTCTTCACGTCATGGACGCATCGAATCCCGATCGAGATCGCCAGCGGCGCGCCGTGGACGCGCAGTTGGAGGAACTCAAGCTCGACCGCAAGCCGCGCCTCTTCGTCTTGAACAAGATCGATGCCGTCTCCGGCGATCTGTCCCACGACGCGAGCACGCTCGAGGTGAGCGCGAAGACCGGTGCAGGCCTCGAAGCGCTCCGCGCGGCGATCGCGGCGTCGCTGTGAGGCGATCGAGCATCGCGCTCGTCGTCGTGCTGCTCGCGGGCTGCGCACCGAAGTATGCCGACGACGCCATGGTGCAGACGGTGCATCGGCTGCGTCCGTCGGTCGTCTTGCTCACGATGACGCTGCCGCCGGAGCGTCGAGGCGGCGCGCCCGACGACGGCTTCGCGACGGCGTTCGTGATCGCGAGCGGCGCGTGGGGCAGCGACCTCCTCACCGCGCAGCATGCGATCGACGGTGCTTGGAACTTTCACGCGATCGTCGGAAACCGCGCGAAGGCGGCGGTGCGCGTGATCGCCGCAAACGCCGAGCTCGACATCGCCCTCCTGCGGACGCCGCGAGCGAACATGCCGGTCGTGCCGCTCGGCAGTTCGGCGCATCTCGACGAGCAGGTCGGGCGCGAAGTCGTGTTGCTCGGCTACCCGGTGCCCGACGATTTTCAAGACAGCAATCTCACGCTCGCGACATCGCTCGCCGAAGGCCACCTCTCCTCCGTGCGCAACGATCAGCTCGAGTTGATGCTGCCGGTCGTCCCGGGAGAGAGCGGTGCCCCGGTTTTCTTGGTCGATACCGGCGAGATCATCGGCGTCGCGAACTCACGTTTCGACGACGAGCGCAGCATCGGTTTCGCGCTGCCGATCGATGCCGCGAAGCGCTTCCTCCATAAGGTCGATCGCATCCACGGCTTCTGATCGGGTTGTCTTCAATGGTGAGGCGAAAGCGCGGCGCGTTCGCCGATCCATTGCACGGGCGGGATCTGGAAGAAACGTGCCATCGCGTTGAGTTGCCCCGCGTACTCCGCGCGCATTCTCGCGAAGTCTAGCCATGCAGCGTCCCGATCTCGCATCGCGCAGCCCGACGAGGCGAGGCGATCGCAGGCGCGATCGAACTCCTCGCGGGTAATTCCAGGGCCGTCGACGAGAGGGCTGCGTGCGAAGTAACGCCCGAGATCGTGCACGGCGTGACGGCCGATCGCAAAGCAGATGCGCGCCTCGCCGAAACACGGGAGCTCGAGCGTGGTCATTGCAAGCAACGCCGCGTCGAGTAGGGCGCCGAGCGTTCCCACCCACGACACCTCGTCGTGGCTCGAGCGAAAAAATCCGAGCACGGGATAGGCGAGATGACTCTCCATGAGCGCCGCAATCCAGTCCTGCGCGTCCTTCATGACCCCGCCGAGCGCATCGAGCGTCTGCGTCTTTGCCGCGACTTCGAAGAGGCCGGTTCCGCTCGGAGGCGATCCGGCGCGCGCGGAAAACGCGACGATGAAGGCTTCGCGCCGTTGAAACGTCCCGAATATCGCGAACAAGAACGCGGTCGTGATCGCGAAGACGCCCAAACCCGACGCCGCCGCGCAGAGCGAGACGAAACGCGCGGCACCGTGGCGGGCGACGATGTCTCCGAAACCGATCGTCAGCAGCGACGTCCCGGAGAAGTATGCGGCGTCCCAATAGGACTGCGGCGCGGGCGTGAGTTCCGCGCGCAACGCCCAGAAAATCGCGCCGTATCCCAAGACGAGCACGATGATCCAGACCGCGACCATGGCGATGAGCGCGAACGGCGCGAACGTCGCGAGAAGATCCTCGCGCCGCGGCGACTCGCGGGGATAGATGCGCGAGGCAACGGCCGGCCAGAGCATCCAAAGGCCGCGCCACACGATGAAGCTGAAGCGGTACGTGAACGTCGCCGCGCGCGGTAGGACGACGGATTGGAAGACGTCGAGGAGGGCGAGTGCGATCGCGGCGATGCCGACGACGAGCATCGCGATGTCGGCGAGAGCCACGCGAACCTACGGCGCCGGAGTCTGCGTCGGAATCGGGGCCGGCGTCGGGCTCGGCGCGCTCGTCGGAATCGGCGGCGGCGGGAGCGTCGACATGCCGGACGGGTTTGCGATCGGTACGAGTCGCGCGTAGCCGATGCTCACGCCCTCATCCTTGGTTATCGTGATGTCGGCGGTGACCGTCGAGTAGCCGGGCGCCCGCACCGTGACGGTCTGCTGCCCGATCGGAACGCGGGACATCACGAAGGCGCCTCTTCCATCCGCCGATGCCGTAAAGAGCGACCCGACCGAGATGAGGGCGTTGGGAATCGGCAGGTTCGTCGTCGCGTCGAGCACGCGCCCCGTCACGGAGCCGTAATCCTGGACGCCGACGACGTGGGGGTCCGAACAGCCGCCGCCGTTTGCACCGAGCAATAAGACGAATCCGAACGCGACGCAGAGCCACCGCATGGGATCACACTACTCGCTATGGCGTGGCTTTGCCTGGGGGTTCCAGGGAAAGGGCACCGCTTGTGAAAACCGTCACAAGCGAATGGCTCCGTATGCGCCCGTCGGTATCTACCTCGTCGTGGCCCTCGCCGCGGCCCTTCTTTTTACCGGCCTGCCGGGACTCTTAGGGCGCCGCAAACCCAATCCGCAGAAATCCGACCCGTACGAATGCGGCGTCGAACCGACCTCGGCGCTCGGCGGTCGCTTCCCGGTGCGCTTCTACCTAATCGCGATGCTCTTTGTCGTCTTCGACGTGGAGGCCGCTTCGTTTTATCCCTGGGCCGTGCAGATGCACGCGCTGCGCCTCTTCGGCCTCTTCGAGATGGTAATCTTCGTCATCGTCCTCGCCATTGGGTATGCGTATGTTTGGAAGAAGGGCGGATTTCAATGGAGGTAGGACCGGGCAAGTTTCTGTTGGCGCGCGTCGACGACGTCGCTCGCTGGGCGCAAAGCTCGAGCGTCTGGCCGCTCACCATGGGACTCGCCTGCTGCGCGATCGAGATGATGACGGTCACGGCGCCCGAGTATGACATCGCGCGCCTCGGCTCCGAGGTCTTTCGGAGTTCGCCGCGTCAAGCGGACCTCATGATCGTCTCCGGCCGCGTCGCGCAGAAGATGGCGCCAATCATCAAGCGCATTTACGATCAGATGCCCGAGCCCAAATGGGTGATTTCAATGGGCGCGTGCGCCAGCTCCGGCGGCGTCTTCGACAATTACGCGATCGTGCAAGGCGTCGACACGATCATCCCCGTCGACGTCTACGTTCCCGGCTGTCCGCCGACGCCGGACGGCTTGCTCTACGCCGTCAACTTGATTCAGCGCCAGATCCGCGAAGGCGGCCGCGGCGGGATCTTCGCGCGCTCCTGATGGCGACGATCACCGGCGGCGCGATCGATCCGCCGAGCCTGCGCCCGCCCATTGCCGATGCGACGATCGAGCGCGTCGAGCCCGCGCAGTTGCACGCACGACTCGAAGCGCTGCGCGCCGACGGGTACACGATGCTGCTCGATCTCGGCGCCGCGGACTATCCGCTCCGCACGCCGCGCTTCGACGTCGTCTATCATCTGCTCAAGCTTTCGCCGAACGCCCGCACGGTCGCCGACGTCGGAACGCCGCAGCGTCTTCGCATCCTCTGCGGGGTCGAGGTGAGCGATCCGCACCTGCCGACGGTGACCGATCTGTGGAAGGCCGCCGATTGGGCCGAGCGCGAGGTCTTCGATCTCTTCGGCATCGTCTTTGACGGTCACCCGGATTTGCGCCGCATCCAGATGCCGCATTCGTGGGAAGGGCATCCGTTGCGTAAGGATTATCCGTTACGCGGCCCGGCGCGCGAACGTTCGCCGCGCCCGCCCTTCGCGCTGAAGAGCAATGTGCCCGCCGGCACGCCGCCCTCCGGCGAGACGCTCGCCGCGCTCCAAGAGCAACGCAAGAAGAAATGACGCTCTCGCCGACGCCGCTCACCCCGGAGATCGTTTCGCACGAGGGCAACTCGATGGTGCTCTCGATGGGTCCGCAGCATCCTTCGACGCACGGCGTGCTCCAGGTGCTGCTCGAAATCGAGGGCGAGAGCATCGTCAAAGCCGATCCCGAAATCGGGTATCTGCACACCGGCATCGAGAAGAGCGCGGAGAACCTCTTCTGGTCGCAGGCGCAGACGGTCATCGAGCGCATGGACTATCTTGCGCCCGAATCGAACGCGCTCTGCTACGTGCTCGCGGTCGAGCAACTCTTGGGGATCACCGAGCGCATTCCCACGCGCGCACAGGTGATTCGCGTGCTCTTCGCGGAGCTGACGCGCATCGCGTCGCATTGCGTTTGGCTCGGAACGCACTGCCTCGACATGGGCGCGCTCTCGGTGTTCTTTTACGCCTTCGATCTGCGCGAGAACATTCTGGACTTGCAAGAAGCCGCGGGCGGCGCACGCATGCATCCGAACTATATGCGCGTCGGCGGCGTCAACGGAGACCTTCCCGACGGTTTTCTCGCCAAGCTCGACGCGCTCATCGAGAAGTTTCCGGGGCGGATGCGCGATCTGCGCGGATTGTTGCAGGCCAATCCGATCTTCCAAGACCGTACGATCGGGATCGCGCACCTTTCGCCGGACGAAGCGCTCGCGTGGGGCGTCACCGGGCCATCGCTGCGCGCGAGCGGCGTACCATACGACGTGCGTCGCGCGTTTCCGTATTGCGGCTACGAAACCTATGCGTTCGACGTGCCGACGCGCACCGACGGCGATGCCTACGCGCGCTTCTGCGTGCGTCTCGAGGAGATGGAGCAGGCGCACCGCGTCCTCGAACAGGTGCGCGCTCGCCTCGACGCACCCGGACCGGTGATGATCGACGATACGAAGGTGGCGGCGCCGCCGAAAGAGACGATCGCGCTCTCGATGGAGGCGCTCATTCACCACTTCAAGATCGTGAGCGAAGGCTTCCGCGTTCCGCCGGGAGACGTCTATCAAGCCGTGGAGTCGCCGCGCGGCGAGCTCGGCTACTACGTCGTGAGCGACGGCGGCAATCGCCCCTACCGCGTTCGCACGCGGCCGCCCTCGCTCTACAATTTGCAAGCGCTCAAAGGCGTCGCCCCCGGCAACCTCATCGCGGATCTCGTCGTGACGATCGGCTCGCTCGATCCGGTCTTCGGAGAGGTTGACCGGTGACGCGGCGCCGGCAAGCGTTTCCCGCGCTGCTCGAGCGGCTGCGTCCGGAGTGCGAGGCGATCGTGGCGCGCTACGAACAGAAGCACTCCGCGCTGCTTCCGATCATGCACGTCTTTCAGCAACACGAGGGCTTCGTGAGTCCCGAAGCGATCGGTGCGGTCGCGAAGATGCTCGAGTTGACGCCTGCAGTCGTCGAATCGACGGTCTCGTTCTACACGCTGTTCTTTCGCAAGCCGGTCGGGAAATACGTCGTGCAGGTCTGCCGCGGTCTCGCCTGCACGATCAACGGGGCGGAAGACGTGATGCGGATGTTTCGCGAGAAGATCGGCGTCGGGCACCTCGAGACGACTGCCGACGGATTGATCTCCTATGAGGAAGTGGAGTGTCTCGCGGCTTGTGACCGCGCGACCTGCGGCCAGGTGAACCTCGAGTACGTGTACGATCTCGACGAGAAGCAGATCGACGCACTGCTTGCGGCGATACGCGCGGGCACGTATGCGGCCGCGCCGATGGCGCAGACGGAGAAGCCGGAGCGTACGTGGAGCGTTTCGCAGGGCGCGTCGGTTGCGAACGGAGGAAAATCGCCCGGCGCGCGCGGCGTGCAGTCTCCCGACAACGCGGGCGGCATCGGCGATCGCAGCGGCGTGATCATGCTCGATCGCATCGTCGACCTCGGGCCGTCCTTCTATGGCGCGACGCACGAGCGAGCGGTTCGCGAGTCACGTGACGTCGTCGAACTCGTTGAGGAAGAAAACGCGCATGCCAATCGTTAAGGTGCTCACCGACGGGATCGGCGAAGCGGACCTGCATTTGATCGACGTGTATCGGAAGCGCGGCGGTTACGAACAGTGGAAGCGCGCGCTCACGGCGATGAAACCCGCCGACGTGCTGGAGTACGCCGACAAGTCCGGATTGCGTGGGCGGGGAGGCGCCGGTTTTCCGACGGGAAAGAAATGGAGCTTCCTGCCTTCGAACGGGAAGCCGCGCTATCTCGTCTGCAACTCCGACGAAGCGGAACCCGGCACGTTCAAGGACCGCATGCTCATCGAGAACGCCCCGCACCTCGTGCTCGAAGGCATGCTGCTCGGCGCCTACGGAATCGGCTCGCACCACGCGTTCATCTACATCCGTGGCGAGTTCAAAGAAGGGTATCGCATCTTCGCGCAGGCGCTCGACGAGGCGCGCGCGGCCGGATTCGTCGGGAAAAACGTGCTCGGCTCGGGCTACGATCTCGAAGTCACCGTGCACCGCGGCGCCGGCGCGTACATTTGCGGCGAAGAGACCGCGCTGCTCAACTCGCTCGAAGGCAAACGCGGCGAACCGCGCCTGAAGCCGCCATTTCCGGCGGTGGAAGGGCTGTACAGCATGCCGACGATCATGAACAACGTCGAAACGCTCGCGTACCTCGTGCCGATTCTCGCGCGCGGTTGGGAGTGGTTCGCGGGCGCCGGCACCGAGCGCAGCAAGGGCTTCAAGATCGTCTCCGTTTCCGGCCACGTGCAAAAGCCCGGCAACTATGAAATTCCGCTCGGCACAACGGTGCGCGAGCTCATCGAGATTGCCGGCGGCTTGCGTCCCGGCCGCGCGCTCAAAGCCGTGCAGCCCGGCGGCGGCTCGTCGGCGTGCATCTTCGAAGAGCAACTGGACCTTCCATACGATTACGAATCGCTCGCGAAAGCGGGAACGATGCTCGGCTCGGGCGCGGTGGTCGTCTTCGACGACAGCACCGATTTTGTGAAGGCCGCGTACAACCTCATCCGTTTCTT
Source organism: Candidatus Tyrphobacter aquilonaris (assembly GCA_003133745.1). Taxonomy (GTDB): domain Bacteria; phylum Vulcanimicrobiota; class Vulcanimicrobiia; order Vulcanimicrobiales; family Vulcanimicrobiaceae; genus Tyrphobacter; species Tyrphobacter aquilonaris. Next base: position 11,646 of record PKZD01000047.1, on the reverse strand, counting down.
CGCACACGAATCGTGCGGGCAGTGCACGCCGTGCCGCGAGGGCGGCCACTGGCTGGAGCGCGTGCTCGAACGCTTCGTGGAAGGGCGCGGAATCCAGGGCGACCTCGAGATGCTGCACCGCATCAGTTCCTCGATCACCGGCATCAATCTCTGCCCGCTCGGCGATTCCATCGAGCCCTTCTTGAAGTCGGTGCTCGTGCGCTTTCGCGACCAGTTCGAAGCCCGCATCATGAAAGAGCCGGCGTGACGGAGCAGCAGTTGGTCAAGCTCACGATCGACGGCGTGCCGGTGGAGGTGCCGAAGGGCACGCTGCTCGTCGAGGCGGCAAAACGCGTCAAGCAAGAGATTCCGGTCTATTGCTATCATACGAAGCTCGGCCCCGCCGGACTCTGCCGCGTCTGTTTGGTCGAGATCGAGGGCATGCCGAAGCTGCAGATTGCGTGCAACACGCCGGCCACCGACGGCATGGTCGTGCGCACGCGCGGCGAGAAGGCCGATGCGGGGCGCGCGGTGGTCATCGAACTGCTGCTTGCGAATCATCCGCTGGATTGCCCGATCTGCGACAAAGGCGGCGAATGCGATCTTCAGGATTACGCGATGGCATATGGACGCGGCAGCTCCGAACTCGTCGATCCGAAGGAGAGCAAGCCGAAGGCCGTCGACCTCGGGCCGACCATCGTGCTCGATGAGGAGCGTTGCGTCGTCTGTCAACGATGCGTTCGCTTTGACGACATCATCGTCGGCGACCAGCAGCTCGTCGTGAAGGATCGAGGGCATCGCGACATCATCGCGACCGCGACAGGGCAGCCGTATCGTCATCATTTCACGGGCAACGTCACCGAACTGTGCCCGGTCGGCGCGCTGACCTCGAAGACGTATCGCTTCAAATCGAGACCGTGGGATCTCAATCGCACGCAGACGAGCTGTACGCAATGCTCGGTCGGATGCCGCCAGAACGTCGACGTGCGTTACGGGAAGGTCTCGCGCACGATGTCGGTCGAGGAGGACGATGCGATCTCCGACGGCTGGCTCTGCGATCGCGGACGTTACAACATCGGATTTTACGCTTCGAACGAACGGCTGATGCAGCCGCTCTATAAGAGCGACGGGCGCTTCGTCCAGATCGGCTGGGACGATGCCTTCGAGTTGTGGGCTTCGGAGTTGCGCAAGGCGTCGAGCGCTCCGCGGTCGATCGGCGCGATCGGCGGCGGACGCCTCACGAATGAAGAAGCCTACGTTCTACAGCATCTCTTCCGCGCGCTCGGAACTCAGAACCTCGATTGGCGCGCCGGACGGCAGCGACAGGCGACGCCGGGCGCGCACTCGGCGGCGATTGCGGAAATCGAGCACGCGCAGGCGGTGCTCATTGCGGGCGAAGGCCCGGCGGAACTCGCGCCGGTCTTCGATCTGCGCATCCACAAAGCGGTGCTGCGCAACGGCGCGCGCGTGATTCGCGTGCGCGACGTCGATGCGGCCGTCGCGGAACTCGGCAGCGGCGTCGAGCGCGTCGCGCTCGTTTGGGACGGCGTCGATCCGGCCCTCGGAAAACGGTTGCACGAACGGCTCGCCGGCGTTGCGAAGCTCATGACGTACATCGTGAGCGAGCAGCCGAACGCGCGCGGTGCGGAGGCGATGGGCATGCTGCCGCGCGACGGCGGCCGCGATGCATTCGGCATGCTCGCCGACGCACGCGACGGCACGATCGCCGCGCTCGCGCTCTTCGGCGTCAACCCGGTTCGCAACGCCCCGAACGCAAGCGCTGTGCGAGAAGCGCTCGGGCGCGCGCGCTTCGTCGTCGTGAGCGAACTCTTCATGACCGAAACGGCCGCACTCGCGACGCTCGTGCTGCCGGCGAAGGGCGCCTTCGAGAAGAGCGGCACGATCGTGAATCTCGGCGGCGACGTGCTGTCGCTCAACGCCTCGCTCGCTGCGCCGGAAGGGCCGCTCTCAGATTTGGAGATGCTGATCGGGCTCGCGCTCGCGCTCGGCGTCGAGTTGCCGACGATCGAAACGGTCGCGACGGGAGTTGCGGAGCTGGCCGCACGTCCCCAGACGTTTGCCTTCGGCGACGCGCGATACGGCGCAGGGCTCGACGCACCGGCGGCGCAGCCGCGCCGGCTTTTCTCGGGCGGCGGAACGAGCGCGCACGACGCACTCATTGCGAACCTGCGTGAGGTCGGCGCATAGCATGCCGATTTGGCTGGTCGTTCTCGTCAAGTCGGGGATATTGCTCTTCGTCGTCATCACGACGTTTGCGTATGCAATGCTCGCCGAACGTAAGGTCATGGGCTGGATGCAGTTGCGTCCGGGACCGAATCGCGTCGGCCCCTGGGGATTGCTGCAACCCGCCGCCGATGCGGCGAAGCTCATGCTCAAGGAAGATCTCATGCCGCGAACGGCCGATCCGCTCATCTATCGGCTCGCGCCGTTCCTCTCGCTCCTCACCGCGTTTTCCGTGTATGCGATCATTCCGTTCGGCGCATCGTCGGCGGGCACGTGGGCGATCGGCAACGTCAATGCGGGCGTGCTCTTCCTGCTCGCGATCACGTCGCTCGGCGTCTACGGCATCTCGCTCGGCGGCTGGGCTTCGGGATCGAAGTACCCGTTGCTCGGGAGCGTGCGCGCGACCGCGCAGATGATCAGTTACGAGTTGGCGATGGGCCTCTCGTTCATCGGCGTGCTGATTCTCGCAGGCACGACCTCGTTGGACGGCATCGTGAACGCGCAGCAGCGCCTCTGGTTCTTCATACCGCAGTTCGTAGCGTTCGTCGTGTACGTGATCACGGCGGTCGCGGAGACGAACCGATCGCCCTTCGATTTGGTCGAAGCCGAGACCGAACTCGTCGCGGGTTTTCACACCGAGTATTCGGGCCTGCGTTTCGGATTGTTCTTCATCGCCGAGTACGTGAACATGCTCACGGTCTCGTGCATCGCGAGCCTCCTCTTTCTCGGCGGCTGGAACGCGCCGTTCGGTTGGACCTGGGTGCCGGGGATCGTGTGGTTCCTGCTCAAGGTCGGCTTCTTCATGTTTTTCTACATTTGGTTGCGCTCGACGCTGCCGCGCTTTCGTTACGATCGCCTCATGGCGTTCGGCTGGAAGGTCCTGTTGCCGATTGCAACCCTCAACCTGCTCGTGACGGCGGTCGTCGTCGCCGTGTGGAGCTAAAGGCGAATGGCCATGCATAAACATCTCTACAACGTCGGGGCGATCCTCAAAGGTCTCTCGATCACCCTCGGCATGATGTTCAAGCGCAAGCCGACGATTCCGTATCCGTCGATTCGCAAGCAGCACGCGCCGCGCTTCCACGGTTTGCATGAGTTGCGCCGTTACGATGACGGAAAGGAGCGCTGCATCGGCTGCGAGTTGTGTTCGATCGCCTGCCCTGCGAACGCGATCACGGTCATCGGCGCCGAGAACACGCCGGAGGACCGGCATTCGCCCGGCGAGCGTTACGCGGCGCGCTACGAGATCGACGAGCTGCGCTGCATCTTCTGCGGGATGTGCGAGGAGGCATGTCCGACGGATGCGATCGTGCTGACGCCGCGCTTCGAGATGTCGGATTACCGCCGCGGCGCGTTCATCTACGGAAAGGATCGGCTGCTCGTGCCGCCGGAGGGCGGCGTCGGCTCACCGCCGGACGAGCGTCCCGGCGGCATCCCCGCCGATCTCGGCGGCGTGGCGCAGACGAAGTCGACGACGGATGTCGCGAGCGGCTACGACGCGACGTTCAACGGAGCGAAACTCAAGACCGAACGCAAGGGCCTCGCCGGATGAGCGTGCTCTTCTGGGGCTTAGCGGTCGTGCTCGTTGCGAGCGCCATGTGGACGATCATGGCGTCAAAGCCGGTGTACAGCGTCGTCGCGCTGCTTGCGAACTTCTTCGCGCTCGCCGTGCTCTATCTCACGCTCTCGGCCGAGTTTCTCGCGATGATCCAACTCATCGTCTACTCGGGCGCGATCCTCGTCCTCTTTCTCTTCGTGATCGCGATGCTTTCGAGCGGCGTCGCGTCGTTCTCCGTCGGACCGAACCGGCTGCCGCGCATCGCGGTCCCCGCGGTGCTGCTCGTTCTCATCGCGCTCGGTTTGGTGGTCGTGGGCATCTTCATGCCGCATCCGGCGCCGCTGCCCCTAGCCGGCGCGGCCGTGAATGCGGGAGCGGTCGGCGACGCAAACGTCTTCGGAAGCGTTGCGGACTTCGGTCGGGCGCTCTTCACGACGTACTTGCTGCCCTTCGAAGTCACGGCGCTCATCCTCATGGTCGCGGTGATCGGCGTGATCGTGCTCGCGGGCGAGCACGCGCCGTACGTCGGCACGCCCCGCCGAGCCGAAGAGGTGCGCAAGTCGTTGCGCGAGGCGATCGCGCGGGAGGGCGATTGATGACACCCGGCCTGCTGCCGATGCCGCTCGTCGATTACCTCGCGCTCTCCGCGGTGATGTTCTTCATCGGCGTCACGGGCGTGATCGTGCGACGTAACCCGCTCGTGATGCTCATGAGCATCGAGTTGATGTTCAACGCCGCGAACCTGCTCTTCGTCGCCTATGCCCGCGCTTGGCTGAACGACGCCGGGCACATCTTTGCGTTCCTCGTGATCACCGTTGCGGCGGCCGAGGCGGCAATCGCGCTCGCGATCGTCGTCATCGCGTTTCGCGCATCGAAGAACGTCGACGTCGACGAAGCGAGCGCGCTGCGCGGATGATGTTGCTGCTCGCGCTCTTGGTTCCGCTCGCCGGCGCGATCGCGTGCTGGGCGCTTGGACCGTGGCTGCGCAATCTCGCCGGCTGGCTCGCGACGGCCGCGGTCGGGATCTCGTTCGTCGCGACGCTGCTCCTCTGGGGCGCGGCGACGCAGCCCGGAGGCGTGCATCTCGCGCTCTTCTCGTGGATGAGCGGCTTCGACTTCGGGCTCACGCTCGATCCGCTCTCGCTGCTCTGGGCGCTTATCATCACCGGCGTCGGCTTTCTCATCCATCTCTACTCGATCGGATACATGCACGGCGATCGCGCCTTCGCGCGCTTCTTCGCGTACATGAATTTCTTCATCTTCGCGATGATGCTGCTCGTGCTCTCGGACAACTGGGTCGGGCTGTTGGTCGGCTGGGGCCTCGTCGGCCTGGCTTCGTACTTTCTCATCGGCTTCTGGTTCGAACGCCGCAGCGCGGTCGCCGCCGCGCGCAAGGCGTTCATTCTGAACGTCATCGGCGACGTCGGCATCATGTTCGCGATCTTCCTCATCGTCGCGAACGTCCACTCGATCCGCTTCGCCGACACATTCGCGGCGTCGGCGACATTCGGCGCGCCGCTGCTCTACGCGATCTGCGCCGGGCTCTTCATCGGCGCGGCAGCGAAGTCGGCGCAGGTCCCGCTGCACACATGGCTTCCCGACGCGATGGAGGGCCCGACGCCGGTCTCCGCGCTCATCCACGCCGCAACGATGGTCACGGCCGGCGTCTATCTCGTTGCGCGCTGCGCGCCGCTGTGGAGTCACAGCCCGCGCGCGCAGATGCTCGTCGGCACGATCGGCGCGCTGACGGCGATCGTCGGCGCGATCTTGGGCACGGCACAATGGGACATCAAGCGCATTCTCGCGTACTCGACGATGTCGCAGATCGGCTACATGATCATGGGCGTCGGCGTCGGCGCGTACGCGGGCGGCGTCGCGCACTTCTTCACGCATGCGTTCTTCAAGGCGCAACTCTTCCTCGCATCGGGCTTGATCATCCACGCGCTGCACAACGAGCAGGACGTGCGCAAGATGGGCGGCCTGCGCGCGCGAACGCCGCTCGCCTTCTGGGCAATCCTCGTCGGCGTGCTCGCGATCTGCGGCATTCCCGGCTTCAGCGGTTTCTTCAGCAAGGATCAGATCATCCAAGGCGTCCTCGAGAACGGACACCCGTGGATGTACGGCGTCGGGCTCTTGACCGCGGGCATCACCGCGTACTATATGTTCCGGCTGTTCTTCATCACGTTCTTGGGCGAGTATCGCGGCAACGTCGATCCAGCGCAGTTGGGGATGGCGCCGGAAGCGGTTGGTGCGGAGGTTGCGCATGAGCCGGCCTCGACAGGCTCAGGAGAGGCGCACGCTCCCGCCTGGGTCATGAATCTTCCCGTCGCGCTGCTCATCGTGCCGTCGGTGCTCGCAGGTTGGCTGCTCTTCTCGACCGACGGTGCGTCCTCACCGTGGTCGCGCTTCTTCGCGGCGCAGTTTCCGACGGCGGCGCAAGCCTCCGCGGCGGCAGTTCCCGAGTGGGCGACGGCGCTCATCGCGCTCGGCGTCGTGCTCGCCGGCATCGGCGTCGCCGTCGCGCGTTATGCGACGAGGAGCGCGCAAGCGAACGCGGTCGCGCGCCTTCGCGATGAGTCGCTGCGCATGCCGAAACTGCTCGTCAACGCGTTCTACGTCGACACCTTGATCGACGGCGTCTTCGTTCGCGGCGCGCGTCTGCTCGGATCGCTCTTCGGGCGCATCCTCGACCCGCATGTCATCGACGGCGCCGTTCGCGGCGTGGCCGCCTCCGCGGTTGGATTTGGCGTGCTCGTGCGCGCGCTGCAGTCGGGGCTCGTGCGCGCGTACGCGCTCGTCATCGTTCTGGGCGTCGGGTGTTTCCTCGCCTACTACGTCTTCGGGATTCCGCGCTGATGCTCGTGCTCGTCCTGATCTTGCTTCCGCTCATCGCCGGCGCGCTGCTCTTCCTGTTGCCGCGCGACGACGTCGCGATGTCGAAGAGCGTCGGGGCGGTCGCCGCGGCCGCCGTCCTCGTGCTTGCGGTTGCCGAGCGCGGCGAATCATGGGCGTGGCGCTGGTTCTCGCATCCTTTCATCGCGGAGATTCACTTCGGCGCGACATATCTTTCGCATTGGCTCGTCGTGCTGCTCGCACTCTGCACATTGTGTGCGGTGCTGGCGAGCAACGTCCCGCGCACGCGCAACATGATCGCCGCATTGCTGCTGCTCGAAGGAACGATGGCGGGACTCTTCCTCGCCCGCGATCTCTTGGTTTTCGCGCTCTTCTGGGACGCGATGCTGTTGCCGGTGTTCTTCGTGCTCATCGGCTGGGCGGAGCATCCGGCCACCGCGTGGCGTTACTTCACGTACAACTTCGCCGGCGGTCTGACGCTGCTGCTCGCGGTCGCCGCCTTCGGCGCGCTCTACGGCTCGACCGACGTGATCGGCAACCCGGCCTATCACGCGATCGCGAGCGCGTGGGCGCCATGGATGCTCGCGGGCTTTGCCTTCGCATTCTTGGTCAAGACGCCCGTCTGGCCGTTCCACACGTGGATGCCGCAGACGTATGAGGAGACGCCCGCCCCGATGGTCGCCGTGGTCAGCGCGGTGCAGTCGAAAGCGGGCCTCTATGGATTCATCGCAATTGCGTTCGCGCTCTTCCCGTCATACTTCCGGCAGGAAGCGCCGATACTCATCGTGCTGGCAGTCATCTCGATGCTCTATGGCGCACTCGTTGCGCTCGTGCAGGCGGACGCCAAGCGCGTCGTCGCGTATTCGTCGCTTTCGCATCTCGGCCTCATCGTGCTCGCGATCGCCTCGCAGAATCCGCTCGCGTTGAGCGGTGCGCTCGTCTATATCGTCGCGCACGGACTCTTCAGCGCGGCGCTCTTCTTGGTTCTCGGCTACGTCGAGGAACGCGAGGAGACGCGCTCGCTCGCGCGGCTCGGCGGACTCGGCTGGGCGAACCCGCGGTTGACCGGCGTATTCTGCATCACGGCGCTCGCGGCGCTCGGCCTTCCCGGTCTCGCGGGCTTCGTCGGCGAGTTGATCATCTTGATCGGAGTCTATCAAGCCGGTCTCGTCTGGGCTGCGATCCTCGCGCTCGTCGCGGTCGTGCTCGCGTCGGCGTACATGCTGCGGCTGCTGCAAGGCGCGACGAACGGAGCGGAAGTGCCGGACCTGCCGGTTCGCCGCGACCTCACGCTGCTCGAAGGCCTCGCGGTCGCGCCATTACTCGCCGCCTTGCTCTACTTCGGCGTCTATCCGCACGCGCTGCTGGTGCTCATGCGATGAGCGCGAACGTCACGAACGCCGATTGGGCGGCGGTGCTTTCGATCGCGGTGCTCGGCGCGACCGGCCTGGCCGTGCTCGTCGCCGACTTGCTCGCGCGTACGTTCGTGCGACGCTACATTGCGATCGCCATTGCGATGATCGGCATCATCGCTGCGGGCGCGATCGTGTTTGCGCAGTACGGAACGCACTACTCCGCATTCGGCGGCGCGTTCGTCGTCGATTACGCTTCCGTGCTCTTCCAGGGAATCGTCTTGCTGGGAGCACTCGGCTCGGTCATCCTCTACGGCGCGATCGGCGAAGAGCGTCGCATCGCGGGCGCGCTCGCGCTCATGCTGTGGAGCGCGTGCGGCGCGATGCTGATGTCGGGCGCCGGCAACCTGATGACGATCTTCCTCGGTCTCGAACTTCTCTCGCTCGCACTCTACGCGCTCTGCGGCATTGCCGAGCGCGCCGGCGCGCACGAGGCCGCGCTCAAGTACTTGATTCTCAGCTCGACGGCGACGGGATTCTTGCTCTATGGAATGGGTCTGCTCTTCGGAGCGACCGGAAGCGTCGCGCTCTCGGCTCTCTCAAATCCGGCGCTCGCAACGAATCCGATCTTCTGGACCGGCGTTGGATTGTTCTTCGTCGGAATCGCATTCAAGTTGAGCCTCGTGCCGTTCCATACGTGGGCCCCCGACGTCTACGAGGGCGCACCGCTGCCGGTGACGGCGTTCATGAGCGTCGCGACGAAAGCGGGCGTGCTCGCGGTGCTCGTGCGCGTCTTCTTGTGGTCGCTCCCGTCGCAGCACGTCTCCGACATGCTGCTGCCGATGTGGATCGTCGCGGGAATCTCGATGATCGTCGGCAACGTCGGCATGCTCGCCCAGCGCGACCTCAAGCGCATGCTCGCGTACTCGGGCATCGCGCAGATCGGATACATCCTCGCGGCGCTCGCGGGCGGAAGCGCCGAAGGATTCAACGCCGCGCTCTACTACTTCGCGGCGTACTCGTTCATGAATCTCGGCGCCTTTGCTGTCGCGGCGATGCTCTCCGGCGATCGCGAGGAAGGCTCCGTGATTGCGAACTACTCGGGCCTCGGCTATCGGCGCCCCTGGGCGGCACTCGCGATGACGGTCTTCTTGCTCGCGATGGCGGGGCTGCCGCCGACCGCGGGATTCCTCGGAAAGGTATTCATCTTGCGCAGCAGCGTCGAAACGGGTTACGTCTGGCTCGCAGCGCTGCTCATCGTCGGCACCGCGATCTCGCTCTACGCGTATGGGCGCATCGTGCGCGCGATGTACGACCGGTCAACCCATCCCGTGCCCGCCGCGAAGCCGTTCGTGCCCCTCGCGGCGCTCTCCGCCGCGATCTGTGCGATCGCGGTCATCGCGCTGACGTTCTACCCCTTCTCGCGTTAAGCCGCACGGCGTTTCGGGCGCCCTTTGCCCCCCGGTTATCGACGCGCGGACACGACCTTCGATAGAAGCACGATCCCGAGAAAAACGTAACCCGATAGAATGACGGCGGCTAGCACGATCGATGTCGTGGCGACCCAGACGACGTGGCGCTGGTAGGCGTCATATGCTACGAAGCACAACGCGCAAAGAACGAATGCGGTCCAGAGAACCCGCCAAGCGATTCGGACCCAGGCCACAGCCGCGCTACTTCTTGCGCGCGATCGCTTCGATTTCGACGCGGATGCCGAGTGGAAGGCCCCTGACGGCGACCGTCGAGCGCGCGGGTTTCACCTCGTCGAAGTACTTCGCGTAGACGACGTTGACGTCGGCGAAATCCTTCATGTCCACGAGAAAGATCGTCACCTTCACGACATCGCGATAATCGAAGCCGGCGGCGCGAAGCACCGCGCCGAGGTTCTTGAGCGTCTGCTCGGCCTCCACGCTCACGTTGTCGTTGACGAGCGTTCCGGTCTTCGGGTCCATGGCGCCCTGCCCGCTGCAGAAGAGCCACTCGCCGGAGCGAATCGCCTGGCTGTACGGGCCGATCGGCTTCGGGGCGTCGGGCGTGAAGATGGGTTCGGCGGGTGTCATGCGCTCACCGCGTCGCGCGTCATCGTGCCTTTGAAAGAACTCGGCTCTTCCTTGATGCCGAAGTTGTTCGCGTAGAGATCGTCGACGCGCGCCAGTTCGTCGTCGGTGAGCGCCGGAGCCTGCGGCGCGCTCGCGAACTCGCGCAACTGAACGGCATCGTAGATGTTCGGCAGAACCGTCATGACGCGGGGTTCCGCGAGCAGCCATTGGATTGCGGCCTGTCCGAGCGTGCGGTCCGGGCGTTCCAAGAAGCGGAGTTGCTCGATTTTCTGGATGCCGTTCAGCAGCCAGGAACGCGGGCGGTGACGCCGATGATCGTTCTCCGCGAAGACGGTCTCCGCGGTGTAATGCCCCTCGAGCATTCCGCTCGAATGCGGAACGCGGATCATGTACCCCGTGTCGGCCTGCGCGCCGTATGCGGCCTTGATCTGCTCGTTGCCGGGAAACCGCTCGAGCATGTTCCAGATGATCTGCAGCGACGGGCAGTTGCGCTTCTCGATCGCATCGACGCCTTCGAAGAGCCAGCCGATCGCCGGTCCGAGCGCGACGCCGTACATCCGGATCTTTCCCTCGCGTTTGAGGTCTTCGAGCAGCGACCAGAGCGCGTCGTCCTCGATTTGCGCCATGCGCGCGTTGTGCATCTGGTAGATGTCGACGTGATCGGTCTCGAGGCGACGCAGTGACTCCTCGAGTGCGCGCCGCACGAACGCCGGCGAAAAGTCTTGCGGCAGTTCGAACTGGCCGCGGCGTGCGTTCGGATCCTTCGAGTAGATGTCGTAGCCGAACTTCGTCGCATAGACGACGCGGTCGCGGCGATCTCGAAACGCCTTTGCGAGCTGCTCTTCGCTGCGGCCGTTGCCGTACGTGTCGGCGGCGTCGTAGAACGTGATCCCAAGATCGTAGGCGTCGTGGAGCAGCGCGACGGCATCGTCGTCGGTCTTCTCGCCCCACCATCCCGTCGACGTCGTCCACAGGCCGAAGCCGACCTCACTGACGGTGACGTCGGAGTTCGGGTACGTGCGATACTTCATAAAAACGGATTCTCCGTAGGCGGCGCCAACACTCCTACCATGCTGCGCGAAGGCGAAACGTTTCACGATGACTTTGCGCGGGTTGGGCGCTGGATCGAGGAGTACTTCGAGCGGCCGGGGCGCTATCCCGTGCTGCCGCGCGTCGCGCCCGGCGAGATCGAAGCAAGCCTCCCCGAGGAAGCGCCCGAGCAATCGGAATCCTTCGAGCGCATCTTCGGCGACTTCGAGCGCGTGATTCTCCCCGGCATCACGCATTGGAACCATCCGCGCTTCTTCGCCTACTTTGCGACGAGCGCGGCCCCGGTCGCGATCTGCGCGGAGGCGCTCGCGGCGACGCTCGACGTGAAGGTGATGCTCTGGCGCACGTCGCCGGCGGCAGCGGAGTTGGAGAGCGTCGTCATGCGCTGGCTCGGACGGCTAATCGGCGTCCCCGACGGCTGGACCGGCATCATCTACGACACGGCTTCCGTCGGCGGCTTCACGGCGCTCGCGGCCGCGCGCGAGTCGCTCGATCTCGGCATCCGCGAGCACGGCGTGAGCGGGCGCGACCTCCCGGTCTTGCGCATCTA
>PKZD01000079.1:13567-15678 GCA_003133745.1 Candidatus Tyrphobacter aquilonaris | reverse complement strand
GGATCACCGCGACGCCGCCCGAGCCGTTGTAGCCGATCTGATTGCGCAGGCCCGCGCTCAGGTCGTTGAGGACGATGCCGAGGAAGCCTTGATCCGTACCTTGATGGACGCCCGGGTGGAGTTGGAGTTGCGCGACGACGCGGCGCACCGTGTTCGACGGAATCGCGAAGCCGATGCCTTGCGCGTACGCTGAGCGGACGGTCGACTGATTGATGCCGATCACGCGGCCGTCGATGTCGATGAGCGGGCCGCCGGAGTTCCCGGGGTTGATCGGTGCCGAGGTTTGGAGCAACCCTTTGAAGTCGATCTCGGTGCTGTTGCTGTCCGCGATTGGCTCTTCACGATTGAAGCCGGAGACGACGCCGACGGTGACGGTCTGCTGCAGTTCGAGCGGTTCTCCGATGGCAATCGCCCATTGTCCTTGCTCGAGTCGATCGGAATCACCTAACTCCAGCGGAGGCGGAAGCTTCGAGTAGTTGTCGACGCGCAGGATCGCGACGTCGGCGCCGATGTTTGCAGCGACGACGTGCGCCGGCACTTTGTCGCCGTTGGCGAAGATGACCGTGATCTTCGTAATGTGACCACCTTGCGGCGGCGTCACGACGTGTGCATTCGTCACGATGTCGCCTTGCGTGTCGTAGACGAAGCCCGAGCCCGAAGCGCGGCCTTGATACGGCTGCACGACTCCCGGCCCTTGATTGCCGAAGAACTGCTGGAAGAGAGGATCGACCGGGACGATCGCCTGGCCATTGACCTCGACCTGGATGGCGACGACCGAAGCCTTCGTGCGCTTGACGGCGCTCACGATGCGGTCCTGATCGCTGACGCCGGTGAGCGATGCCGCGGAAACCGGTGCAGGGCCGCCGGTCGGACCGGCAACCTTCGCAAAATGCGTGCCCGCGTAGAGCATCATGAGAAAACTGCCGATGACGGCGCCCGCGAGCCCGATGATCAGCGTTGACAAGATACGGTTCTTCAACATGTTTCCAATCGCTGGTAGCGTTGTTGGTACGGTTCTACACCGGCATCCTGATAGACTACTTAGGAACCCTGGGCTCGGGCGGAAGGTTGCGCCTTCTCCTGGCTAGCGAGCCTCGGCGAGGGTGTCGGAGAGCACGTTGCCGTCGCGGAGCCTGACGATGCGCCGCGCGTGACCGGCAACCTGCTCGTCGTGCGTGACCATGAGGATCGTGTGCCCGCCGGCGTGGAGGTTGGCGAAAAGTTGCAACAGCTCTTCGCTCGTCGCCGAGTCGAGGTTGCCGGTTGGTTCGTCGGCCAATAAGACCGCCGGGTCGTTGACGAGGGCGCGTGCGATTGCGACGCGCTGCTGCTGCCCNNTCGGCGCGACCGAGCAGGTTGAAGCCTTGGAAGACGAAGCCGAGTTTGCGAAGCCGAATCTCCGCGAGCGCGTTGTCGTCGAGGCCGGAGACGTCGACGCCGTCGAGTCGGTATTGCCCACGCGTTGCGCGATCGAGGCAGCCGATGAGGTTCATGAGCGTCGACTTACCGGAGCCCGAGGGTCCCATGATCGCCACGTACTCGCCGCGCTCGACGCGGAGCGAGACGCCGTGGAGCACTTCTAACTCGATCGGCCCGTTGACGTAGGTCTTGACGATCTCCCGAAGGTCGATGACGAGCGCGTTATCACTCATAGCGCAATGCCTCGATCGGATCGAGCCGCGACGCGCGGTACGCGGGATAGGTTCCGAACGCGAGCGTGACGATAATCGCGAAGCCGAACGCGACGAGCAACGAAGAGAGCCACGGAATCGGGGCTACGTAACCCGTGAGCTTCACGATCGCAAGTTGGTCCACGGCCTGCCCGATGCCGAGGCCGATCGCCAAGCCGATCGCGCAGCCGGTTCCACACAACAGCAGCGATTCGACGAAGAACTGGGCGAGGATCTGCGTTGCACGAGCGCCGATCGCTTTGCGCACGCCGATCTCACGCGTTCGTTCCGCGACCGAAACGAGCATGATGTTCATGATGCCGATGCCCGCGACGACGAGGGAGATCGCGCCGATCAAAGCCACGATCATCGTCATCGCATTGAAGATTCCGTTGATGCCTTGCGTGATCTGCCCTTTGTCGAAGGTCTGGTACTGCTCGT
>PKZD01000079.1:0-13487 GCA_003133745.1 Candidatus Tyrphobacter aquilonaris | reverse complement strand
AAAAGCCGTTGGTACGCCTTGTTCGAAATCACGCAGACGTGTGCGGCGGACGTGATGTCGGAGTCGCTGAGAAGCCGCCCGTACTCGATCGGCGTCGTGTTGAACGGAATCGTATCGTCCGGCGAGATGTAGTAGCGCGCCGTCTCGTGGCCGGCGTGCACGAGGTCGCGGGTCGCGCCGATGGGGATCGCGTCCATGATTCCCGGAACGTTGGCTTTGATTTCGGCCAGATCGCTCAGGTGGATTGCCGCGGCGCTGATGTTGCGCTGGCGCGTGCTCGGAAAGACGATGAACGAGTTGTCGGACATGCCGCCGAGCGCGCCGTTCACGGCGCCTGCCATGCTGTTGCCGAGCACTTGAATCGCGATGACCGCGCCGACGCCGATGATCAATCCGGTGATCGTGAGTAGCGAGCGCACCTTGTTTGCCAGGAGCACGCGCCAGGCTTCGCCGGCGTACATCACGTGCGAAGGGCCTCGATGGGATCGAGCTGCGCGGCGCGCAGGGCGGGATACGTGCCGAAGAGCGTCCCGACGAGGATCGAGAAGGCGAGCGCCAAGCTCACGATCAGCACGTACGGGATCAGCATCTCCCCGAGCTGCGGCGAGAGCAGCGCCGCGCCGCCGACGACGACAAGAATCCCGATCCCCATGCCGGTGCCGCCGCCCAAGAGCGAGAGGACGATCGACTCCATGAGAAACTGCAGCGCGATGTCCCCCCGGCTCGCGCCGACCGCCTTGCGGATTCCGATCTCGCGCGTGCGCTCCGTGACCGATACGAGCATGATGTTCATGATACCGATGCCCGCGACGACGAGCGCGACGCCTCCAATCACGGAGAGGCCGACGCCGACGATGTTCAAGACGTTTTCGAACGCCTTGATCGTGTCGGCGGTATTCTGAACGATGTACTTCGCTCGCGCGCCATGCACGTGCTGCAGCGCGTTCACCGTAATCTGTCCGACTTGATCCACTTGTTGCTGGTTCACGGCGACGACCATGAGGTAATCGGGCGGCGACGGATCCATGTCGCGGTGAAACGTCGTGTACGGGACGGCGACCGTGCTGCTGCCGACGAGGGCGTTCAAGAAAGATCCTTTGACGTTCGCGTAGACGCCGACGACGCGGTAACGACCGCCGTTGATGCGCAAGTCGTTGCCGACGGCCTGCTCGTTTGGAAAGTACTCCGCCGCCAGATCGGCCGTGATGACGGCAACGTGCGCCGCCGAGTCGACGTCCTGCTGAGATATCTTCCGGCCTTCCTGCATCGCGAGGCCGTCATCGTGGAAGCCGCTGTTCGTGACGATGGTCGGGTAGTCGCGCACGCTGCCGAACGTCGTCAGGAGCGTGCGGTTCCACTCCGGGATGACGTAGACGTCGAAGCCTTGGAGGGCATTCGCGACCGTGGACGTGTCGCGGTATTGTATCTGAGCGAGCGCCGGATAATCTTGCGCGGGATCGGGCTGGACGATGATCGGAAAGGTGCCGAACGACGTGAACGTGCTCGCGATGCCGCTCGTCGCCGCACGGCTGATGCCGAAGACTGCGATGATCGAGGCGCTTCCGATGATCATGCCGAGCATCGTCAGCGCCGAGCGCATGCGGTTGCGCCAGAGCGAGGCGATCGCTTCGTCGAGATACGCGAGCAGTCGCGTCACGTCGAAGATGGCGATGGGGCGGGCGAGGCGCTCGGCTGGACGCGCGCGCCGTCGGCAAGCCCCGGATATTTCTGCGCTATGACGACGTCACCCGGGCTCAGGCCGGAGAGTACGACGATCTGCGTATCATTGCTCGCGCCGGTTTTCACGGCGCGTTTGTGCGCGGTGCCGCTCTGCACGACGTACACGTAGCTGTGTCCGTTCTGCGTGAAGACCGCGGCGTTCGGAACGACGAGCGCGTGCCGCAGGTCGGTCGTGAGGATGTCGACGTCCGCGCTCATGCCGTCCTTGAGGAACGAAGGCGAGTTGTCGAGGAGAATCGTCGTGAGCACCTGTTTCGCGGTGCTGGACGCATCCGTCGATTTCGTTGCGACCGGCGAGATTTGCGAAACGTGGCCGGGGATCGTGCGCCCCGGAAAGTCCTCACCGGTGATCTGCGTACGCTGGCCGACGTGCACGTTGATGATGTCCTGCTCGTCGACCTCGGCGCGCACGATGTAGTTCTCGCTCGTTGCGATCGTGAAGAGCGATTGCCCCGCGACGACGGCATCGCCGACTTGGATTGGTCGCAACGGATCGTTCGCGTTTGCCGCCACGGTTTGGATGATGCCGTCGAACGGCGCGATGATTCGCGTGAAGCCGAGTTGCTGCTGGTTCTGCTCGTTGATGATCTCCGCTTTGCGCGCCGCCGCTTGCGCCGATTGCACGCTTGCCATGCCGTAGCCGCTCACCGCGCCGAGGCGCAACTGCGCCAGGGCTTGATTGTATGTGACCCGCGCCTGTTCGAGCTTTGCTCCGTCGCTCTCGAGTTGATTGCGCGGAATCGCTTGATTGCGGAACAGCGTAACGTCTTCATCGTAAATGTGTTGCGCGAGGTCGAGACTCGATCTCGCCGTGTCGATCGCCGCCTGGTACTGTACGCGCGCGTTTTCCTCGTTCACGCGTGCGGTGCCGACATCCGCGACCGAGGAACCGTAATCGGCCTGCGATCCCGCCGCCTGATAGGCGAGCGTCGGATTGTAAACGGTGGCGAGCAGTTGACCGGCAATCACGGGTTCGCCTTCGTGCGCGTCGAGGCTCTCGAGATTGCCGGCGATCAACGCCGGAATCGTCTGCGAGCGCGGGCTCATGACGACGCCGTTCTCCGCAAGTTTGACGCTGAAGGGTGCGTAGACGGCGGTCGCGGTCGCGACCGGAATGCCCGGCTGATGCCCTCCATGTGAGAAGACCGCGATGAGAATCACGACGGCGACCGCGCCGAGGACGATCAAGAGATTGCGAGTGCGCATGATGGCTCGGGAACTCCTATAAGTCGGCGACTGCGCTGCGAGGATCGTAGATGCCCAGCGCGACCCGCAATGCGACGATCGCGTCTACGTATGCAACCCGCGCGTCGACCAAGTCGGTTTGCGCCTGGACGGAGGTCTGCTGTGCCTGGAAGACGTCGGCGAGCGCAATGACACCACTGCGGTATTGCAGTTGCGCGATGCGGGCCGATTCGGTTCCCAGGCTCGCCTCTTCCTGCGCATACGCGAGTTGCGCTTGTGCCGTCTGCGCCGCCCGGTACTGTTGACGCACGTCGACTTGCGCTTGGGAGATCGTGTTGGCGAGCGCCGCTTCGTCAGCGGCAATCTGCGCGTCGTCGTTGATGCGCTCCGTATGGCGCTGGCCGTAATCGACGAGCGGCAGCGTGAAGGTGCTCGTCAGGCCGATCTGCCAGAAGCCCGGGCTGCCGCGCGGCACGACGGGGAACGGCAGGGGCGGCAACGACAGAAGCGCCCGTTCCGCGTTCTGCGAAATGATCTCCGCATCGATTTCGTTTTGCAGCGCGACCGATTCCGTTGGCGAGTACTGGTTGCCGAAGCCGGCCGTGATCTGCAGCGACGGGAAGAGTTCGCGAATCCATCCTTTGCGCGTGTCGCGCGCGGCGAGCAGCGCTTTGCGGGCGGAGAGCACATCCGGCCGCTGCGCGATCGCGATGCTTTCGAGGGTGTCGATGCTCCCGTGCGGTAGCGGCGGCTCCGGAACGACCACAGGAACGGCAAACGGCGTGCTGAGCGGCACGCCGACGGTATGCGCGAGCGCCTCGCGTGCGTTCTGTGCGGCCGCTTCGGCGGCGACGAGCGTGGAAGCGCTCTTTGCCTGCGCGACCCGCGCACGCAAGACGTCGACGCCTGCGCTCACGCCGGCGAGCGCCTTGATGCGAGCGGCCGCGACGAGGGCGTTCTGGTAGCCGAGATCCGAGTGGTCGAGCGCGACGATGCCGACGTTCTCCGTAACATTGAAGAAGGCGTCGGTGACGGTGCTCGCAACGAGGTCCTCGCTGCGCGCGAGATCTTCACGCGTTTGGGCGAGCGTTGCATCCGCGCTGGCGAGCTGGATGAGTCCGAGGCCGCCGCTGTTCAAGTTGTAGGTCGTTCCGATGGAGGCCGTGTTCTGGCTGAAGTTCGCTTGCGGCGACAAGCCGATCAACGCGTAGGCGCCGCCGTAGTTGTACTGCTTCTGCATGATGTTCTGCAGCGTCCCGGAGACGGTCGGAAACGTTTGGCCCTCTTGCACGGAAACCGCATGCGCCGCGTCGGTGACGGCGGCAAACTTCGCAGCGACCGTCGGATCGTGGCCGAGCGCGTAGGAAACCGCCTCCTGGAGCGTCATGGGCACCTGTGCGCTCGCCACGGTGGGAACGCTCACCGTCGTTACGGCGACGGCAAGCGCAAGAAGCGTGACGCGCATCAATCTAGCGCGCGCCCGCCGCCGCGAGCAGTGCCGCAATCAGGGGCATGAGGATGGCCGCGAGCACCGCCGGAACGGCCCCGACCTTTGCCGTGGTGCGCATCGCTAAGTAGACGAGCACCGCTCCCCAAATCTGGAAGACGTTGATCGTGGCGAGGAACGTCGCGAGCTTGACGCCGGCGCCCGGAGCGAGCAGCGCGAGCGACGGCAGCGCTTCGCTTACGGAGACGGGGGTGTCGAAGCTTTGCGCCCCGCGGAGCATGACGACGATCGCGAGAACCGCGTACGAGAGCGCGACCGTCGGAACGGCGATATTCGCCGAGACGGCCCAGAGGTTCGCAAACGACGCAGAACCGCGTCCGATCGCGTTGAAGATCAGCATGACGACCGTGGTGATGAGGATGCCGAGCGGGACCGCGATGAACGTAGCAACCCACGCGAGGCGTATGATGAAGAGCGTGACGTTGAGAGCGGATTGCTGCTGCTCGGGCGTCATGGCCGCCATACGCGGGTCGGCTGCGACCATTGCAGGCCAGGTTGCCTGGATGGCATGCGCGACGGCGGGCATGACGAAAAATGAACCGACGGCGCCCACGACAACCGCGATGATAAACGCCCAGCCCCACGTCGGTGCCGTGCGAAGCCGCGCGAAGGCGTTCTTCGGCGCAAGGATGACGTCGACGACGTTCTGTAAACCGCTCGCCGATGCGTTCGTGCTCGTTTCCATTGCTTTACCCCCGGCTACTGAAGAAGTTTGGCGCAAGTTTCAGGATCGAGCGCGCGGTGGCCTTCGGCGCCACGCTCGGCCGGGCGAAGGTCGGGCGGCAGATTGCGTAGGATCGCGAGACGGACGCACTCGAGCCGTTCGATGCGAAACTGCAGCAGCCGCATTTCAATGATGAGTCGCGCGCGGCGGAGCGCGCGCTGGGTATAGAGTTCTTCGGGCCGCAAGGCCCGAGGGGTCCCACGCGGCGACGTCCGCGTGGCGCCGGGCGCGGCGCGGGGTGCCGTGCCATTAAAGAAGAGGAGGCCGAGGCAGAGCGCCGCAAGGACGCGGTTGCGAGCGAACACGATAAAGTCCCTCCGGCGCATCCTTCACGCAGCACCGCCCGACAGACTAGGGCACGACCAGGAGCAGATTGAGTCCCGACACGCTGATCGTCCCTCCGCCTCCCACAGAGCCCTATGTCCGCGTCGTGCCCCTGGGCGGCTGTGGCGAGATCGGCCGCAACATGACCGTCGTCGAGACCGCCGAGGACTTGGTCGTCATCGACTGCGGCCTCATGTTTCCCGACGAGGAGATGTACGGCGTCGACGTCGTCATCAACGACTTCAGCTACGTCCGCGAGCGAGCGGCCAAGCTTCGCGCCGTGCTCGTCACGCACGGCCATGAAGACCACATCGGCGGCATTCCCTACTTCTTGAAAGAGTTCGCGCAGACGCCGATCGTCGGAACGACGCTCTCAATCGCGCTCATCAAGGCGAAATCGCGCGAACACAAACTCGGTGAGGTCGACTTCCGCCCCGTGGTTCCCGGCGAACGCGTTCGCTTCGGCGGCCTCGAGGCCGAGTTCATCCACGTGACCCATTCCGTTGCCGGGGCCTGCGCGCTCGCGGTGAGAACGCCGGTCGGCACGATTTTTCACACCGGCGATTTCAAGTTCGACCACACGCCGATCGACGGTCGTCCCGCCGACTACGCGCGCATCGCGCGCGTCGGCGAGGAAGGCGTGCTCTGCATGCTCTCGGACTCCACGAATGCCGAGCGTCCCGGCCACACGCTTTCCGAGCGCGTCGTCGGCGAAGCCTTCGCAGCGATCTTTGCACGCGCGAAAGGCCGCATCATCGTCGCCTCCTTCGCATCGAACGTGCCGCGGATCCAGCAGGTCATCGATCAGACGGAGCGCTTCGGCCGCAAAATCTCCTTTCTCGGACGCTCGTTGCAGAACGTCGTGCACTTCGCAACCGAACTCGGCCACCTGCGGATCCCAGCGGGTCTCGCGATGAAGATCGAGCAGCTCGAGGAGTATCCCGCGGAGCAGATCGTCGTGATGACGACGGGTTCGCAGGGTGAGCCGATGAGCGGGCTCACGCGCATGAGCGTTCGCGACCACAAGAATCTGCGCATCGTCGCGGGCGATACCGTCGTCGTCAGCGCCACGCCGATTCCCGGCAACGAGAAATCGGTCTATAAGACGATCAACAACCTCTGCAAGCTCGGCGCAACGGTTGTACACGGTACGGACGGCCGCTCGCACGTCTCGGGACACGGCTCCCAAGAGGAGCTGCTGCTCATGCTCAACCTCGTGCGCCCGGAGTTTTTCGTTCCCGTGCACGGCGAGTACCGCATGCTCGTAGAGCACGGGAAGCTCGCGGTGCGGACCGGCGTCGAACGCGAGAACGTCTTCATCGCCGAAGACGGCGACGTGCTCGAGTTCACGACCGAGTACGGCGACAAAGTCGGCAAGACGTATGGCGGCAACGTGCTCGTCGACGGCTCGGGAATCGGCGACGTCGGTGAGGCGGTGCTGCGCGACCGGCGCGCGCTCGCCGGCGACGGCATCGTCATGGTGGTCGTCGCGATCGATGCGGAGGAGGCGCGGGTCACCGCCGGCCCGGACATCGTCGCGCGCGGCGTCTTCTATTTGCCTGAGTCCGACGGCGTGCTCGACGAGCTGCGCGCGACGCTGCGCGCGGCGCTTGGCGAGATCTCGGTTGAAGGCATGCGCGACGTCGGTACGGTGAAGGAGCACTTGCGCAACGCGCTCGCCAAGGCAATCTTTGGACGGACGAAGCGGCGTCCGGTCGTGATTCCGCTCGTCATGGAAGTCTAGACTTCAGGCTTCACGCGAATGCCGGCGATCCTCTTCGGCCTGCTCGCCGCGGCCTTCTACGGCGCGGCGGATTTCTGCGGCGGGCTCGCGGCGCGCCGAACAGCGGTCTTCGCGGTAACGATCGTTTCACAGTTCGCGGGACTGCTCGCGCTGCTACCGATTCTCGCCTTCACGCACTGGCATCTCTCGGCATCGGATCTGCTCTACGGTACGCTCGCGGGAATCTGCGGAGGCGGAGGGCTTGCACTCTTCTATCGAGCGCTCGCGGTCGGGCGCATGGGCGTCGTCTCGCCGATCACGGCCGTGCTCGCCTCGGCGGTTCCGGTGATCGCGAGCCTCGTGCGCGGCGAACATCTGCACGCGATGCAATTCGTGGGGATACTGCTCGCGCTCGTCTCGATCGTTCTCATCGCGGCTTCCTTCGAAGAAGGCGAGGGCGGAAAGCGCGAGATTGCAACCGAGGGCGTCCGCGAAGCACTGATCGCGGGCGCCGTCATCGGCGGTTTCATCCTCTTCCTGAGCCACGGGCAGTCGGCGTCCGGGCTTGCGATCTTGCTGCCCGCGCGCGCGGCTTCCGTTATTGCATTGCTCGCCATTGCCGGCGCGTTGCGCGCGACCGTGCGTCTGCGCCTCGACGCACTGACGCTGATCGCGCTCTGCGGCGTGCTCGACATGGCCGCCAACGCTTTCTTCGTGCTCTCGGCGCGAGCCGGTTACGTCTCCATCGCGGCAGTTCTGACCGGCTTGTATCCTGCCTCAACCGTCATCCTCGCACTCATCGTCCTGCGCGAACGTCTGCAGCGCGTGCAGCAGCTCGGCGTCGTGCTCGCGCTCGCCGGCGTCGCCCTNNGCCCGATGGGTGGCGTGGTCAAA
Source organism: Candidatus Tyrphobacter aquilonaris (assembly GCA_003133745.1). Lineage (GTDB taxonomy): Bacteria > Vulcanimicrobiota > Vulcanimicrobiia > Vulcanimicrobiales > Vulcanimicrobiaceae > Tyrphobacter > Tyrphobacter aquilonaris. The sequence continues at coordinate 5,390 of PKZD01000079.1, read as the reverse complement.
TGAACTCCTGACGCTGCGACGAAACGGTACGTTCGATGGCACGCGTACGCCGCAAGGGCGGTACGAAGAAGGGACTCAACCTCGAGGTCGTCGGGATCGTCGCGATCGGCATTGCCGTCCTCTTCGCCCTCGCGCTCGCCTTCCCGCAATATGCCGGGCAAGCCGGCCGCAGCGTCGGAGCGACGCTGCATCATCTCCTCGGAAGCGGCGCGCCGCTCTTTCCGCTTCTTATCGCCGTACTCGGCGCGATCGTTTTCCTCGAAGTGAACGTACCGAGGCTCATCGTCGCGTTTGGAAGCGCCGCGTTTGCGTACTTCCTCTTGATCGACGCAATCTTTGGCGCTCGCGGCATACGAAGCGGCGGTGCGATCGGTGCGACGATGTGGTCCTCGCTGCGCGGACTCATCGGCGCGGCCGGTGCGTGGATCGTACTCGGCATCATCGCGCTCGCGCTGACCTTGTACGTCAGCAATCTCTCGTTGAAGAAGATCATCGGCTGGCTCGTACTGCTAGCGGGCCGGATCAAGATTCCGCCGTTGCCGAAGCTTCCAAGGCCGCACCTGAGCCTGCCCTCCGGCCACGCAAATCTCCGCGATGCCTTCTCGCTGCCGCAGCGAACGGCGCCGCCGCCGACGAGCGAGAGCGAAGTCTTCGATGAAGCCGTCGTTGAGACACCCGCGGCGCGGGTCCCCGCCGCGCCGCTGCAACGCTATGTCGCGCCGCGACCGCCGCCGCCTCGCGTCGAGACGCCGGAGGTGATCGTCGGTGAGTACGAAAGCGGAACGGCGGGACGAGCGTATCAACTTCCCGACCTCTCCATCTTCGATGCGCCGCCCGCACCCGCGGGACACGATGCGGATCGCGCGAGCCTGCTCGAGGACACGCTTGCGTCATTCGGCGTCGGCGCGAAGGTCGTGCATGCGGAGCGCGGGCCGTCGATCACGCGATACGAACTGAAGCCCGAGCGCGGCGTGAAGATTTCGCGCATCGCGGCGCTCGCCGACGATCTCGCGCTCGCGCTCGCCGCGACATCCGTGCGGATCGAGGCGCCGATCCCCGGGAAATCCGCGGTCGGAATCGAGGTGCCGAATCAAACGGTCTCGATCGTCTCGATTCGCGAGATCCTCGATGCGCTGCCGAACCGCGGCCAGGTTCCGCCGCTCTGGATGGCGCTCGGCAAGGACATCACGGGACGCCCCGTCTTCGGCGATCTTGCGAAGATGCCGCACTTGCTCGTCGCGGGAGCGACCGGCGCCGGCAAATCCGTGTGCCTGAATACGATCATCGCGTCGCTGCTCGTCAGCGCGACGCCGGATCAAGTGCAGATGCTGATGATCGATCCCAAGCGCGTCGAGTTGCCGGTCTACAACGGCATCCCGCACCTCATCAAAGAGGTCATCACCGATCCTCGTCTCGCGGCGGGCGCGTTGCTCGAGATGACCAAGGAGATGGAATCGCGCTACGAGCGCTTCGCGAAGGCGTCCGTGCGCAAGATCGAAGAGTACAACGCGAAGTTTCCCGATGAGACGCTCCCGTACGTCGTGATCGTCATCGACGAGTTGGCCGATCTCATGCTCATCGCGCCCGCAAGAGTCGAGACCACGATCATGCGCCTCGCGCAGCTCGCGCGCGCGACGGGCATTCATCTCGTCGTCGCGACGCAGCGCCCGTCGGTCGACGTGATCACCGGGCTCATCAAAGCAAACATCCCGTCGCGCATCGCATTCGCGGTCAGTTCGCAAGTCGATTCACGCGTCATCATCGACATGAACGGCGCGGAGCGGCTGCTCGGCCGCGGCGACATGCTCTATCTGCCGATCGATGCACCGAAGCCGATCCGCGCGCAGGGCGCGCTCGTCACCGGGAGCGAGATCCATCGCCTCGTCGATTTCTGGGCACGCCAGGCGCGGCCGGAGAATCTGCTCGACGTCGAGGTCGTGCCGCTCGCCGACGACGACGAGCGCGCGCGCAAAGACGTCGATCCGCTTTGGTACGATGCCGCGCGCTTCATCGTCGAGACGCAGTACGCGTCGACCGCGCAACTCCAATCGCGTTTCTCGATCGGCCACCCGCGTGCCGTGCGCATCATGAAGCAGTTGGAAGAACTGAGCATCGTCGGGCCGCACGAGGGAACGAAACCGCGCAAGATCGTGATGGGCTACGGCGAGATCGAGCAAGTCGCCACGCGCATCGGAAAAGGCGAGGGGCAGCCCGACCTGTTCGCCGCCGAGTCGTAGTTGAAGCGCAGTCTTCTCGTTCTCGTCGCGGCGGTCGCGTTCGCCGCGTTTCTCGCGCTCGGCCTAGCCGTCGATCGATGGGGTGAACCCGCGCTGCTGCTCGCCTTCGATCGCGCAATCGTGAACCACGGAACGCTTCTTGCGTGGTGGATCACGCAGGTCGGGCGGTTCTACATGCTCGCGCCTCTCGTTGTGGCGCTGCTCGTCGCCGCGTGGCTGCTTCCGGCATGGCGCGCGCGCATTCTTTTTAGCGTCGTGATGCTGCTGCTCTGCTGGCGCGGAGCGGATTTCTTCCAGCACCTCTTCGCGCGCCCGCGACGCTTGGATTGGTTCGTCCTGCACGAAATGTCGTATTCGTATCCAAGCACGCATGCGGCGATCGCCACAGGCTTCTATTCCTTGTGGGCGTGGCTGTTCGCGCGCAGCCAAATCGCTCGTTCGGCGCGCCTCGCCGTGACCGGATTCCTCTGCCTCGTCGCGCTGGCGATTTGCTGGTCGCGGCTCGCGCTCGGGGCGCACTATGTGACTGATGTCGCAGGCGGCGCGTTGCTTGGGCTTGTCTTCGTCGCGGCGGGCTTGGCCATATGGCCGGAGATCGCCCGCAGCGCGGGGAAGGACTGCGCATGATCCGCACCGCCGATCCCGCGCTGCTCGAGATCGAATCCAAACTCGACGCCGGGACGCCGCTTACTCTCGCCGACGGGCTTGCGCTCTATCGCACGCCCGATCTGCACGGCCTCGGGAGGCTCGCGCGCCGGCAGAAGGAGCGGAAGAGCGGAAAGAAAGTCTTTTACGTTCTCAACCGATACGTCAACTCGACGAACGTGTGTTATGCGGGCTGCAAGTTCTGCTCGTTTGCGGCCGATGAGTTCAAGGAGCGCGATCGGGTCGTGCGCATGACCGCGGACGCAGTCTATGCGAGGACCTTCGAGACCGGCACGAACTTCAACCAAGTCCACATCGTCGGCGGGCACGATCCGCGCCAACTCTCGCTCGACTACTGGCTGCCGCTCATGCGTCGCTTCAAGGAAGCGGCACCGCACGTTCAACTCTCGCTCTTCACCGCGGCCGAGATCGACTACATGGCCAAGCGGCATCGCCTTTCGTATCCGGAGATCATCGCGAAGCTCAAAGAGGCGGGGCTCGACAACGTCAACGGCGGCGGCGCCGAGATCTTCGCCGAAGCCACGCGCGCGAAGATCTGCCCGAACAAAGTGACGACGGATAACTGGCTCGCGATTCACGAAGAACTGCACCGGCAAGGCGTCGCGAGCAACGCGACGATGCTGTACGGCCAAATCGAATCGCTCGAAGATCGCGTCGATCACTTCATGCGACTGCGCGCTTCACAGGAACGGTCGCCCGGATATAACGCGTTCATCCCGCTCGCCTTCCATCCCGACGGCAACGAGCTGAACGATTGCGGCTGGACGAGCGGTCTCGACGATCTGCGCACGTTTGCCGTCGCGCGCCTGATGCTCGACAACTTCGACCACATCAAAGCGTATTGGATGATCCAAGGATTGAAGATCTGTCAGGTCGCGCTGCAGTTCGGGGCCGACGACATGGACGGTACGCACGGCTCGACCGACGAGGAGATGATCTATCACGCCGCCGGGACGCGTTCGGGGCAATACGTCGACGATCGTGAGTTCCGGCGCCTCATCGAAGGCGCGGGCTACGTGCCCGTGCGCAGGAACACGACGTACGAAGAGTTTGCATGGGATTGGATGCCGCCGGCGCGCGAAGCGGTACTCGCCTGATGCTGCGCTGCGGAAGGATCCGCTACACGAACGATCTCCCGGTCTACGCCGCTTTCGACGCCGGGGCGATCGTCTATCCGGGATCGCTGCACGCCGACGTTCCAGCGCGCCTGAACGCGATGCTGCTCGCAGGCGAACTCGATTTGAGCCCGATCTCCGCGTTCGCATGGGCGCGACACGCGGAGGAGCTCGTGCTCCTTCCCGATCTCTGCATCGGCGCGCGCGACGAAGTCGTCTCCGTCGTGCTCGTCTCGCCGCAGCCGCCGTCGCGGCTCGACGGTGCTCGCATTGCGGTGACGAGCGAGTCGGCGACCGGCGCGAGCCTGCTGCGCGTCCTGCTCGAGCGGCGCTACGGCGTTCGCGCGCAGTACGAGGAAAGCGATGATCCGTTCGCGCGGGCGCAGCGCGGCGAGCCGGCGCTCTTGATCGGCGATCGGGCGATCGACGCGCTGCTCTCGATGCCTTCTGAATCCGTCTACGATCTCGGCAGCCTCTGGCACGAGTGGACCGGGCAGCAAACGGTCTTCGCGGTCTGGGCCGCGCGTCGCGACGCGTACGAAGCCCAGCCCGATGCCATTCGCGCCTGCATGCACGCGCTGACCGACGCCTATACGTGGTCGCGCTCGCACACGGAATATGTCGTCGCGCAAGCCCAGCGCGTGCAGCCGCGTCCGGCGGGATTCTACGAGGCCTACTACGGCAAGTTGAACTTCACGTTTCACTTCGCGGCGCAGCACGGCCTCGAAGCCTACTGCAGCGAGTTGCGCGCGATCGGCGCGATCGAGAACATGCCCCACGTCTTTCCGGAGGCGATCGGTGTCCTCGCTTCATAGCCTCATCGAGCGCGCCGCATCGGGCGGCCGACTCGAGTTCGACGAGGGCGTTCGCCTTTATCTGGAAGCCGATCTGCACGATCTCGGTGCCGCGGCGCACGCGCGCCGCATGCAGCTGCATCCGACCGACGTCGTCACGTACGTCATCGACACGACCGTCAACTATACGAACGTCTGCAACGTCCACTGCACATTTTGCGCGTTCTTCCGGCCCGAGCATCATGGCGAAGGCTACACGATGTCGCACGACGAGGTGCTCGCGCGCGTGAAGCACGCCGCCGATCAAGGCGCGACGCAGATCATGATCCAAGGCGGCGTGAATCCGGAGCTGCGCATCGAGTGGTTCGAAGAGCTGTTCGCACGCGTGCGCGTGGAGTATCCGGACGTCGATCTGCACTCGCTCTCGGTTTCGGAGATCGTCGGCCTCTCGACGATCGAGAACCTTCCGGTTCGCGACGTGCTCCAACGCCTGAAGGCCGCGGGCATGAAGTCGCTGCCCGGCGCGGGGGCGGAGATTCTCGTCGAGCGCGTGCGCAAGCGCATCTCGGCGCGCAAGG
>PKZD01000049.1 GCA_003133745.1 Candidatus Tyrphobacter aquilonaris | reverse complement strand
TACAGGAAGCGCTCTTGAATACGTGCCTCGTACCGGGCTAGCACCACGCGGGTCTCGGAACTTGATTTTGGAGTGAACCGAAATGCTTCTCAGTTCTCACTAAATCAAGCGCCTCAGCCAGGACACGATACGCGTCCATACGCTGAACCCCGGCGCGGGAACCAGACGTGCCTCTTCCTCGAGGTGGGCGCGAGGATTGTCCGCGCGTCTAGCGCGCGCGATCATATCTGCTGAATATGCGCTCTCCCACCGAATTCGGCCGCGAACAATGTAGTAGTGGGATTTGCACGGGAACGAACCGTTCCCGATCGAGGGGTACATCGAGATGCCGCTCGCGGCCATGCTTGCGCGCCATGCCCCCCTGCCTAGCCGGGTGACGACTTCGGTGCGACAGCCGCAGGCGCAAAGATGAGAAGCGGTAGAGTAGCGTTCGGAAACATAGACGATACCTTCCTCGAGCTGCTCGGGTATGACATCGACTAGAAGATAAGACATGACGTTGCTACGATTCAAGCTTGGTCCCCGTTGTCGAGGCGATTCCACTCAATGGTGTAGAGGCTTGAATACTCAGGGCGCGTGCCCCGATAGAAGTCCAAATGTTTTTTCCAGCGTATCACCGCCAACGCCGCGTTAAGTGCATTTAAGTCCGCGACTTGGATATTTGTCGCGTAATCGTCGTCGACCTCACCAAACGAGACGCGGACGCGATGCTCCCGCTTCTCGCTAGTGCTTAGAATCGTATGGATAGTGCCACCGAGAGTCGCTCCCTCCAATGTAACGCCGATTCCAACATCAATAAACGGCTTGTCGGCAGCTTCCAACGCCTCAATGATGATTCGCTTTGCGGCGGGCTCGTCGATACAAATGAAGGTGAAGTCCGCTGAGACGATGGCGGCGACGTTCGACTCATCCACCTGTTCGGGGTAGGCGACGATGTTGAGGTGAAGCGCGGAGTACTTTCCCCGAAAATAGTGCACCTTGTACAAGGGCGGGACCCGACTGACGTCGTCGAGGGTAGCCGCTCCGGGGGAGCGGAACGCATTGTGCTGAGTGAAGCGATCGCCATCGTAGAGTCGAATTTCCTTTACCGGAGTTTTCGCCACAAGATCGAGCACGTATGAACCAGTTCCGCCGAGCCCGACGATTGCAACGCTGCCGACACTGAGCTTCTCGTTGACCACGCCGATCCCGGCGCGCGACGAGGCGGTGTCGCGATAGGCGAAGACCGATGGCTCGCCGTCGAGGTCGAACGCGCGATGCGTTAGCGGTGTGGCAGACCGGTCGATACGTTGCGCATACTGCGTAAGGATGGCAGCGTACGTCGTCATCAACGCGTAGTAGTCCGCATGTGGGTTTCCGGAAGGCTTCGCGGAAAACCGATGGTCAGCGACGAGGCCGTCGCCCAACGGGAAAAGCTGTGACTGGTTGACGACTGTAGTCAAGGGCTTGCCCTCGGCGTCGCACGGGACTTGGCCCCGGAAGAACACGACATGATCTTTCGGGGGGGCGGTCCCCGCCTCTCCAGCTAGCATCAGCGGAGCAACCAGTGTTCCGTACTCGACGGCCTTGTCTGCTGTCACGTACGGGACATTGTTCATGAGGAGATGATTCGAGGGGTGAATCTGAATCTCGTAACCTTCCTTCCGGAGGCGCGCGAGATCCGGACTACGACCGATTAGTTGCAGAGACGACAAACTCTGTACCATCCTTGATCCGCACCGACTCGCCGGGAATGAGGTCGCCTTCTTTCGGGTCAACTGCGTCGCGGAAAGTCACGCGGTATTCGACACCGGGCCCGGGCGGCGGAAGGTTCGGCGCGAGCGCCACGACCTCGGCGAACGTCAGGACACGATGATCGACGGTCTTCTCGCGACCGTTTACCACGATGCAGTAGTGCCTGAGCCGCGCCGTAAAGCGTGCTCCCTCGCGGAGAGCGACGTGCTCGTCCAGCCCACCAAGTTCGACCTCGCGGCCGTCAACGTGCTCAAACAACCGATGGTCGGTGGGAGTGATCCCCGCGTCGTCGAGGATTTCGCGAACGGTCAGCGAGGCGGCGTGGATGACGATCGCCTCTTCATTGACGAAGAAGGTGAGTTCGGGGTGCTGTCCCATGTTTCGTGATGCGCTTTCTGAAGAGGTTAAGGTTCGCCACGTTTGGTCGGGCGTAGACCAGGTTGCCGATCCGCATTGCCGGCTTGGAGCGCCGAGGCCAACGCTCGCGTCGCCATTCTGCCTAACGGTATTTGTCGGGTCCGTGCTTCCCGCTCCGGACGTGCGCGATGTGCATCGGTGCGGCAGCGTCGATCTCCTTAGCGCGATCGATGGCTTGCTTCTGCGTATTCGTGACGGCGCTGGCGCGCTGGCCCCCGCCCTTCGTCGCCGAGTACCTTCCGTCGTCAGTCGGCTCGATGTACCAGTGGCCGTTGTTCTTCGACATATCTCCTCATTTCGTCAGTTAAGGTGAATCCGAAAATCAGCGGATTCGCGGATAAGCGTATATTTTGGTGAAGCGAACCCCAATCCCTCCTTGGCGCGCGAGCTCAGCCCAGCCGGAGGGGGAGGGACGCGATCGGGGCGTCGGTGAGGTAGGCGAGTTGCGAGAGGCGGACTCGAGCAGCGTCCAGAGAAATCTGGAACAATCCGGCTATTCGGGCAATAAGGTTGGAGCCTTCGGCGCTCTCCGTAGCCACTGGACCGATCAAACCGCTTTCCTTGAGGGTCGCGTCGGCGATCCTCCGCGCGAACGAGACCGGCATGAGCAGCGCCCCGCTAGCGTAGCCCGCCTGCCACTCCATCCAATCTCGGCTTGGTGTCCCATGAACGGTCTGACGCTTGCAGCGCAGCGGGTGACCTTTCGTGACCGGCGTGAACAGCTCGGGACCCGCTTCTACGTGATAGAGGTAGTTGTGAAAATGGACGTGTCCAAACTCGTGAGCCAGCGTCGTGCGCAAGCGGTTCTCACGCGATGGCCCCTCCCACAGATGTGCCGCGATTCGAACACGGGGCTTCTTGTCGCGGAAGAAGTCAGTGACGCCTTCAACGTCGTCGCCGAGATCAGCCAAGTCCGCTGCTGAATCGAGATCATCGGTGTCGCGTTCTATCAACAGTGTCAAATCTTCAGTGCTGATCGGAAAGTTGATCGCGCTGTACCGATCGCGCAGGAAGGAGGACACGAGATCCTCACACTCCATGTCGAGTTCGCGCGGCTCGTAATGAGGACGCCGCGCAAAGCGATGCGTCGTATCGGAAATGAGCTTCATCTCTAACTCAGCGCTTTCCGCCTTCTTTTAGGCTGCGGCGGAAGGCTNNACGGATGTCGTCCGGAAACTGCCCGGCAAGAAATGATAGATAGTCCGATTCGAGTTTCAGCACTTTTGCGAGCTGCTCGATAAGATGACGACCCGTTGGACTGCGCCGATCATGTTCAATATCGTTTAGGTACTGCGGGGAGATCGGCGTTCCGTCTTCGCGGTGTACGTGCGCGGCCAGCTCCTTCTGGCTGAGCCCCAGCTCCTTTCGTTTCTCAAGAATTGTGCGCCCAAAGGTCCTCTTAGCTGCGATGACGCCCTCCCAGGATTTCAACGACGCTTGTCTGCTAATCAGCGTATTCGCGAAAACCCCACGCGGTCCCTCACCGCAAGGCAGCCACATTCAAGTGCTGGCGAATCGAGCGCAGCGTCGTCTGGTAAAGCGCCNNGGGACGAACACGAACTAGATGGCCGCAATGTAGCATCCCGCGTATCGGCTAGCTTGCCTTGCTCTACCTGGAAGCGAGTTGGCCAGTGATCTACACCCGGCGTAGGAGCAACCTTGACCGGCGTGGTACCATGGGCCTATCCCCCCTCAATCTTCGGAGCGAGGGTGCGAGCCGCCGCAAGGCGGCTTTGCTTTTTCCCGGAGCGCCCCGATTCGCACGAACGTTTACGTTGACGGATTCAACCTCTACTACGGCGCCGTCAAGAACACGCCGTTCAAGTGGCTCGACATCGCCGAGCTATGTCGTCAGGTTTTGCCCGGCATTACGATCAATCGCATTCGCTACTTTACGGCGCTTGTGAAGTCGTCCGTTGCCGATCCTCAGATGGCTCAGCGTCAGCAGTTCTTCATCCGGGCCCTTCAAACGATCCCGGATTTGACGGTGCACTACGGTCATTTCTTGCAGAGCGCTGTCTCGATGCCGCTCGTATCGCCACCGCCGATTGGCTCACCGCTTGCCAAAGTGTGGAAGATGGAAGAAAAGGGATCCGACGTTAACGTCGCTACCTACATGCTCGTCGATGCATTTCGTAAGGACTGCGACCAACTGGTCGTCATCACGAACGATTCCGATTTTGCCGAACCCATCCGGATTATCAACAAAGAGCTCAGGATTCCGGTCGGTGTCTTTAACCCGCACACGCAGGATACGGCGAATCGCAAGCATAGGCTCAGCGGCCGCAGCGGACCGGCCCCAAAAGCAACGCCAAGCATCGCGTTGCGCAAGGTCGCGAAGTTTGTCCGACAGATCACTTCGGACGGCCCCGACTCGCATGTGGGACACAGTCAGTTTCCACCGCAACTCTTGGACGCCGAAGGCCGCGTTATCAAGAAACCTCCGTCCTGGTGAGGCGCGCCTCGGCGGTCGCGACCGCGATCGGCGACGACGTCGAGCGTTGCGCGACGTCGCCATTGAGCATGCCGAGCGCGTGCTAGTCGATGCGGCCGCATCCGCGAGGTGGGAGCGGGGTTGCTCGAAGCTGGGCGACAAGCAGCGGGAATGCCCTGGCGACAACGTTCGCTGTCGGCACGGGGCCAAAGTAGCGGGAGTCCCAGCTCCGATCATCGTCGGCATAGAGCCAGACCTGGCCGCGCCCGAGGTGGTAGTAAGCCGGCGACCAGCGTAACAACGGGCGGCCGGCGCGATCGAACCTCAACTGGGCGCTATGCGGCAGGGCGCATCGGTTGACCGCTATACCGCTGACGGAAACCTCGATATCGTCGCCGGGGACGCCGGGGACGGCCTTCAGCAGCATCTCCGTGTCGTCAGGGCACGGTCCCGTGGAAAGGTAGCCGCGGCGGCGGCCCAGCTCATCTGCGTTGGGCGGTGCGCATACGGCGACGAACATGCCGCGTTCGACGCCGCCGGTGGGTAGCGGCTCCAGCCGGTAGATGCCGAGCGGCATGCTCGGCGTGAAATTAACACGTAGGCCGCTTCCGAGAATAACGAGAGCGACGACGGCGATCAGCGAGACAAGTACAGGGGTCCAAAGAACGCGAGCAAGTCGCGTGTTCGCTGA
>PKZD01000031.1 GCA_003133745.1 Candidatus Tyrphobacter aquilonaris | reverse complement strand
AATGATCGCGCGCGGTCCGTCGCACAGAATGACTCGCGAGAACGGATCGATTGGCGGACAACTCTCGGACATCAGGTCCACGCTCGCATCCCAGACGCCACGAAGGTCGGTTACACCCAGCACTAACCAAATCGGTCGAACGCCATAGCTTAAGGCAGTGCGGCGCTTCCGCTCCAGGCGACGATAGGCTACCGGCGCGAGCGCCAGTGGGGAGAACGAATGTGCAGCCGACTGAATGCCAAGAATGTGAGGGCTTCCATCTTNNCTCTTCCCGAACGGCACGAACTTCGGACTTTGCAGGGCACTCCGCGAGACGAAACTCAAGGTGGTGTCCTCGAACCGCTGCGCTAGCCGTTGCGTCAGCATCGACATCGTCTTTGACGTCACGGCTAAGGTCATGCATCATGTTCGTATACCGAGCTGATGGCGCGTCGACCACTTCGGCGAACTCCACCCACACGTCGCCATCGTCGAAGCTCACAAGAGAATCTGGTNNGCGTCGCCAACCGCGATGCGCCGCGGTACGAAGCCGGCGGTGATCAATGCTGTCGCGAGACCGCGCAATTCAGATTCGGTCTTTCCGTACCTGACCTCGTATGGACTGTTCGAGGCCATGCGCGGCGCCTGCGCTCCAAAGCGGATCGCAGGTCTTGGATCATTGCATACGGACACTCGCACGTTAGAGGCTAGGTCGTAGATCGGCCGCTGCCAGTCCGCAAACCAGCCGAATGCAAGAAGGCTATCGATCGTACGACGATCGCCTGGGTCTTCACGCAGAGTCAGGTCAGCAACACGCATAGTGAAAAAGCTCTCGGCGCACCTAGTTACCCGAACTGACGTTCGATTCCCGCGCCAGTTAGCCGGCCGAGGATGCGGGGCTAGCGAAGCGCGCCGCACCGCAGCCCGGCTCCCCGCTCGTAGAGCGGAACGAGGGAACGGTAAGCACTCGAACCGCCCTGGCCACGATGCTTGCCGCGGTCGCCGGACCCCAATAGCGGGAATCCCAGCTTCGGGGATTGCCGGCGTACAGCCAGAGTTGGTTCGTCGCGAGATGATAGCGCCCCGAGGGCCATCCCGTAAGCCGGCGGCCGGATCGGTCGAGCGCGAGGGGCACGCTATTCGGGAGAACGCACCCGTTGACGGCGACGCCGCGCGTCGAGACCGTGACCTCGTCGTCGGGGACGGCGGCGACGACTTTCAGTAGCGGCTCGGTGTCGCCAGGGCATGGCCCTCTGGCGAGGTAGCCGCGATCCCGGCCCACGCCGGCGACGTCGGTCGGAGCGCACACCGCGACGAACGTCCCGCGCTCGATACCGCCGGGCAGTGGCTCCAATCGGTAGATACCGAGCGGCATGCTCGGGGTGAAATTTACACGCAGGTCACTTCCGACAATCGCGAACATCGCAACGATCGTCACGGCGGGTACAGCGAGAACGCATGCGCGCGTTGATCGCGTTCTCGCAGAGGCTGTCCTCGCGATCAACGCGGTTGCAAGAGCGCCGAACGTGAGCGCAAGCGCCAATACGAATTCGGGCTGGCTCATCGATCGCTAGAAGATCGTCAGCTGCGCCGTGCGCGCGATCGTGACGAGGATCGGCGCACGCGAGGGCGAGATAAACTTGTGCGCCGTGCGTGACGAGCCATGTCGCGCCATGGGAACGCGAATCAGGAGCGATGAGCGCATCGCTTCATTCTCAGCGACGACGCGCGGAACCACGTCGTTTTGTTCGTGAATGCCCGCTGCGGCGAGCACCTCTTTCACGTAGCGAGCACCGCCGTCGAGGCGTCCGGTGTTGTACATGCCGATCGCGTGACGTAGCGCGATCTGCCCACTGCCATAGCGGCGTTTTGCAAAGTCATAGTCGGAAGATAAGATTTCGGCTCCGGCGCGCAGGTTCGTACACGGATCGAAGATCGTATGCACGTTCACGCCGAGACGAGCAAAGTTCATGCTGTCGATCTGGGCGATTCCCATATCCACAAGGTGCCCCGCGCTAGTGAGCTGGTTTGCAAGGGCTTCCGCACTTGCGCGATCGCGTGGATAGTACGAACGGCGCGTCGTGTTGTCATCGATCGCGAACGGGTTGCCGCCACTTTCAACTTGAACTATCGCCGCCATCGTCGAAGGCGCAACGCCTGGAGCGCATTGTGTAATGAGACTCGCGAGTGCAAGGCCATGCAGCATCATGGCGCACCTCCCGCATATGGAGCCGCGAGCACAATATCTCGGTCGACGAGAACGTCGAACAGGTATCCCGGCGGCACTTCGAGCGTGGCCGGAATCTGGAGTTGGCGCTGCGTGAGCTGAATGCTTGTGTTGCCAATCTGTTGCCCAACGGCGCCGGCGATCGTTTGACCGATGCTGGGAGCCGCGTACATGCTCCCCGATTGCTGCGGTTGGCTCAGTTGGGCGCCGGCGCCGATGATGCTCAGCAGCAGCGCCGAGTTAAACACCTTATTGAGATGCTCGTCGACGTTTGCGCCAAAACCCGCGTAGCCGGCGGGGTCGGTGCCTTCCATACCGGAGAGATCGAGGCTTGATCCGTCGGGATACAAAAGCCGTGTCCACGCGACCATCACTCGATGCTGGCCTTGCACGATGCGGCTGTCGTACGAGCCAATGAGCTTCGTGCCGCGCGGAACGAGCAGATACTGCCCGGTGACACTGTCGAAAACGTCCTGGCGAACCTGGGCCACGATCGTTCCGGGAAGCTCGGCGTTGATACCCGTGAGCAGCGTGGCCGGAATAACGCTACCCGCATGCAGCTCGTATGAAGATGGATCGTCTTGCAGCGCTGCAAATAGTTGATCGTGCGAGCTGCCTGCAGCACCCATTTGCGAAGATCCAGAATTCGGGCCGATCGCCGGCACTGAAGGCGTCGGCTGAGTACCCGGTACACCTTGCGATGGGTTGCCGGGCGTTGGCGGAGCGCCGTCGTTTAGCCGAACGGCAACGGGAGCCATCGCAGCGGCGTCGAGCAGCGCGCGGCGCCGTTGTTCGCGCTCTTGTTCGGCTTCCAGCGCTTGCATCCGTGCGGCTGATAGTTGCGCGTCTTCCGAAGTGCGCGCGGTTTGCGTGTTGGTCGTAAGCGGCGGAACGTGAGCCGGAACGGGCGGCGCCGACGGAAGTAATGGCGGAGATGGCTGCGCATCGGGAAATGCGTTCCACCACGGCTTCTGTTGCTCGGACGCCTTCGTCAGCGCAGTGCTGCCGTTTGCGTTTGCAGCACGTCGATGTCCCGCGGTCGANNCCGACGACACGGCCGCGCCACCCGCCTTCGTCAACTTCGACGGGTGAATGTATCTCGTTGTGTTCCATGGCGCTCAGCTCCCGCGAGTGATGAGGGCGCGCCGCTGGTGTTTGCCGCTGCCGTCGATAAGCGCAATGCTCGCCGGCACACCATCGACGACATAGTATTGGCCGGTGAAGCGGTAGTTCACAAGCGTATTGCCGCCGTCGCTACCGATTGCAAAGAGCACGGGAATATCGCTCATTCCCGGCGGCATTTGCAGATAGGTATGCGTCCCGTCGTTGAAGACGC
>PKZD01000022.1 GCA_003133745.1 Candidatus Tyrphobacter aquilonaris | reverse complement strand
TCTCCCGCACCGTTGAGCAGGTATGCGCCCTCGCCGCGCGCGGCCTCGGTCATGAGGAAACCGCTTCCCGCAAGCGTCGTCGGATGATACTGCACCATGCCCATATCCATGAGCGGCGCTCCCGCGCGATAGGCGAGCGCGTAGCCGTCGCCGGTGCAGATCAGCGCGTTCGTACTCGGCTCGTAGACGCGGCCGAGGCCGCCGGCGGCATCGATGACCGCCTTCGCGCGCAGCAGGTGCAGTTCGCCCGTGAGGAGTTCGAGCGCGACGAGGCCGCGGCACGCGCCGTCTTCAACGTAGAGCGTCGTCGCGAGCCACTCTTCGTAGACTTTCACGCCCGCTTTGAGAATCTCGTCGTAGAGCGTGATGAGGAGTGCCTGGCCGGTGATGTCGCCGACGAAGTAGGTCCGCGCCTGCGACGCGCCGCCGAAGGCGCGCGTTCCGAGCTTCCCCTCTTCGTTTCGATAGAAGATGACGCCCATGTGCTCGAACTCGACGATGTCGTTCGGCGCCTCTTGGCACATGGTCTCGACGGCATCTTGATCGGCGAGATAATCGCTGCCCTTGATCGTGTCGAAGGCATGCGATTCCCAAGAATCGCCCTCGCCGAGCGCGGCGTTGATGCCGCCCTGCGCGGCGTTCGAGTGACTGCGCACGGGGTGGACTTTTGTCGCAATCGCCACGTCGGCGCCGCCGCGCGCGGCCTCCAGCGCGGCTCTCATCCCCGCGAGACCCGCACCGACGACGAGAACGTCATGCTCGATGATCGCCACGCTACTGCTCTACCTCTTCTTGCGCCACGCTAATCTCTACCGCGCCGCTATCGTGACGACCTTGCCGCGAAGCGAAAGCTCGCCAACGCCAGCACGCCGACACCGAATGCGACCGTCACGGATGCCGGAACCCACAGGTCGGCCAGCGTCGCGCCCCGGTTGATGATACCGCGTAGAATCTGCAAGAAATACGTCATTGGCAGCAAGTCGCTGATGGCGCGCGCGGGAGCCGGCATGAGGTCGACTTCGAAGAACATCCCGGAGAGCAGAAACGACGGCATCAGGAAAAAGACCGCGATCAAGACCGCTTGGATCTGCGAGCGTGCGACCGTCGAGATGAGCAGCCCGAGGCCGAGACAGGTCAAAAGGAAGGCCGCGCAGAGCGCGAGGAGCAGCCCGACGCTGCCCGCGACGGGCACGTTGAAGGCGAAGCGCATCGCGAAGAGGACGATCAAGAGATCGAAGAAGCCGACGACGGCATACGGGATGAGTTTGCCGAGGATCACCGCCCCGGCACCGATCGGCGTAACGAGCATCTGATCGAGCGTGCCGCGTTCGCGCTCTCCGACGATCGAGAGCGCCGTCAGCACCATCGTGATGTTTTGCATTACGAGCCCGATCAGCCCGGGGACGAGGAAGTTCGGCGTTCGCAGTGACGGATTGAAGAGCGTGCGCGGGCGTATCTCGACCGCGGAACTGTCGCCAAGCGGATCCAGCCATTGCGAGAAGGCATCGCCGATCCGCGTCGCGGTTCCATAGGCCGCTTGCGCGACGCTTGCGTCGGAGCCGTCGACGAGCATTGGGATCGCCACGGCCTTGCCATGCGCGACGTCGCTCGTAAAGTGCGCAGGGATGTCGAAGGCGACGTGCGCTTTCCCCGTGACGAGGGCATGCTCGAGCTGCGCTCGCGACGTGACCCGCTGCACCATGTCGAACGTTTTCGAGGCGGCGAGCACCTTGAGCAGGATGCCGGCGGCGCGGCCGTGGTCTTCATCATAGTACGCAGTCGCAACGTGCTGCACGTCGAGGTTGATCGCGTACCCGTAGATGAGGAGCTGCATGAGCGGCATCGCGACGATCAAGATCAGCGTCGCCGGATCGCGCAGGATGTGGCGCACTTCCTTGTAGATGACGGCGAAGAGGCCGGTCGTATCGAAGGCCGCGAGGTTCACGAAGCGGCCCGCCGCACGAGCGAGACGATCGCATCCTCGAGTGAGAGCCCTTCTCCCCCTGCCGAGCGGCGGAGATCATCGCTCGATCCGCACGCCAGAAGCTCGCCCTCCAGGATGTACGCGAGGTGACCGCAGCGTTGCGCCTCGTCCATCGCATGCGTCGTTACGAAGAACGTCTTGCCGTTCGCGGCGAGGCGAAGCAGCAGCTCCCATACCTCGCGGCGCGCGACGGGATCGATGCCCGCCGTCGGCTCGTCAAGAAAGACGACGGGCGGATCGTGAATCAACGCGGCCGCCAGCGCGAGTCGCCGCTGCCACCCGCCGGAGAGACGGTCGGCGCGCTGGCGCAGGTGCGGCCCGATGCCCGTCCACGAGACCACCTCAGCGATGCGTTCACGCGCGCGGGCGCGCGAAAGCCCGTAGGCCCGCGTGTAGAACTCGAGGTTCTCTTGGCTCGTGAGATCGCCGTAAAACGCGAAGCCTTGCGCCATGTAGCCGATGTGACGCCGCACCGCCTTCGCATCGCGCGTCACCGAGATTCCGTCGATGCGCGCGCTTCCTGCGGTCGGCTTCACGAGTCCGCAGAGCATCTTCACGGTCGTCGACTTTCCGCTTCCGTTGGGACCGAGGAACCCAAATATCGACCCGCGCTCAACGCGAAACGACACCGCGTTCACAGCGGTGTGCGCGTCGTAGCGTTTGGTCAGGCCGTCTGCCTCGATCGCCGGCTCGTTCAGCGCTTGGCCCTCATGTAAGAAAAAAACTCCAAAGTGGAGGCAAGGAGACTCGAACTCCTGACCCTCACGCTGCCAGCGTGATGCTCTACCAACTGAGCTATGCCCCCACGCGATTCGCGTCGGCGCCCCGTTCTTCACGCCACCCGTGGCGAGTCCTTGCCGAAGGGAGGAAGGGATGCCGCACGAACGCTCACGACGGCCTCGGGGATGTAGCTCAGTTGGTAGAGCATCTGCTTTGCAAGCAGAGGGTCACGGGTTCGAGTCCCGTCATCTCCACAGCGTGTTATAATGCGGGCGCGGAGTACGCCGGGCGACCGCCCCACGAGGTTTCGCGGGGAGGAAAGTCCGGGCTTCACCGGGCCAGAGCGCAGGATAACGTCCTGTCGGGGCAACTCGAAGGAAAGTGCCACAGAAACATACCGCTTTCGCTTTGCGGAAGTAAGGGTGAAATCGTGAGGTAAGAGCTCACGGAGGTCCGCGGTGACGCGGCCTCGGGTAAACCCCGCTCGAAGCAAGATCGCTCGATTCTCTCGATTACGCGAGAGCGGACGGCCCGTCCGAACGAGTCACGTCGCATCGAGGTGCGCGGTAACGCGCGCCCCAGAGAGATGGTCGCCGCGCCGGGCAACCGGCGGCACAGAATCCGGCTTACAGGCGTGCTCCGCATCTCGCGCCGTGCGGCGCGAGCGCAACCAAGGGGCAATTTCCGCGGTCTTGGCGAAGAGAACTACCCGAAGGAGTCAAGATTCTCACGTGAACCAGCAGCATTTTACCCCCGAAATGACCGTCGACGAAGCGTTCCGCCTGCATGCGGGCGCACGCCGCGTTTTCGCGCGTTTCCATCTCGGCGGTTGCTCGAACTGCGCGATCAGCGAAACGCACACGATCGGGCAGATCAGCGAAGATTACGGCATTCCGCTGCCGATGCTGCTCGAGGGCTTGAACGTGCTCTTCGATCAAGGGACGCTTGCAATCGGCGATCGCGTCCGCATTCCCGACGAGATTCGCGCGAAGATTCCGCAGCTTGCCAACGTTCCCGAGACCGGCGCGATCACCGGTGCGGAGAACGGCGCGTACACCGCCGAGTTCGGCGACGTGCGTCTCCAAGGACTCTCCGAAGACTTTATTCCGGTCGGCGCCGAGACCGCGCACGCCTCTTAAACGAAATCGACCGGTTTTCGATCGCGGAAACTCTCGTCGGTCGAATGCCAGAAAGTCACTTCGGCTTCGCCCACCTTCCAACAAAGATAGACCGCAGTGCCCTCGCGGTGTGACGGGAAATCAAGAAGCCCGAGGTCGATGTCCTTGACGATGCATCCGAAGGATTCGATCCGATGAATGAGGCGAACGATCTCGCCCTTGAGATCGCCGAATCGCGGCACCCCGAAGGGGGAACGCGGCGCGGCCAAGTGCGTCGCCTGCGAACCGACGCCGTGAAGCGCGGGATCGCTCTCGAGCAGCTTGATCGCGAGCTCCCGTCGGTGTTCGAGCAACTCCTCGACGAGCGGCGCAAGCCTCGGAATGAGGGCGTTGGCCCGCTCGGGCGAAAACCACTTCATGCTGTGGAGTCTTTTTCCCAGGTGAACGTTACCGTCCTCGCATTCGGCTTCAGCCGTGGTCTCCCGCCCGACCTCGACCTGCTCTTCGACGTGCGCTTCCTGCGCAATCCGAACTACGAGCCCGATCTGGAGCCGCTGACCGGCGCCGATCCGGCCGCCGCGGCGTTCATCGAAGCCGATCCCGCCCTGCAGCCGTTCCTCTCGCGCCTCCTCTCGCTCCTCGACTTTCTGCTGCCGCGTTACGCGGAAACCGGAAAGGCGCAGGTGACGATCGGCTTCGGCTGCACCGGCGGACGCCACCGCTCCGTCTACGTCGCAAACCGCGTCGTCGCGCATCTCCGCGAGGAGGGCCGCTGGCCCGTGACGCTTTTCACGCGAGACATCAGCTGATGCGCGAGCGTCTCGTGCGAGCGGCTCGCTGGCTGCTGCCGGGCTTCGGGATCAAGCGCTGGTTCGTGATCAGCCTCCTCGGCATCGCGATGCTCGCCGACGCAACGGATCGCTGGATCGTCGCGCAGGGCGCCGGCTGGAACATCAACGAGCTGCTCGACGGCATCGTGGCCGACTACTTCGCGCCGGGTAATCTCACGTGGATCCTCATGCTCCTCGGGTTGCTCTTCTTCTTCGCCGGTGCCGCGCTCTCGCTCCGCGCGCTCTTTCGCGCGGCCGACACGCGCGGGTCGCAGGGGATGGGCGACGCGCTCACGGGCCTTCGTCTGCGCGAAGGCTACAAGGTCGTCGCAATCGGCGGAGGCACGGGGCTCTCCACGCTGTTGCGCGGGCTCAAGCGCCGCACGAGCAATCTCACCGCCGTCGTGACGGTCACCGACGACGGCGGCTCCTCCGGCCGGCTCACGAAAGAGCTCGGCGTCCTTCCCCCCGGCGACATTCGCAACTGCCTCGTCGCGCTCGCCGATGACGAAGCCCTCGTCACCGATCTCTTCCGCTATCGCTTTAACGAAGGCGAAGGGTTGCTCGGGCATTCGTTCGGCAACATCTTTCTCGCTGCGCTGACGGCGGTCACCGGAAACTTCGATCGCGCGATTCAGGAGTCGAGCCGGGTCCTGAACATCGTCGGCTGCGTGCTCCCCGCGACGCTCGGCCGCGTGCGTCTCTGCGCGAAGTTCGAAGACGGCAGCACGGTTGCGGGCGAGTCGCAGATTCCGCTCTCGAAGCAACCGATCTCGAACGTCTATTTAGAGCCCGAAAGCGTACCCGCGTTCGAGCAGGTCATTACGGCGATCCGCGATGCCGATGCGATCGTGCTCGGGCCCGGTTCGCTCTACACGTCGGTGCTGCCGAATCTGCTCGTCGATCGCATCGCGAAGGAGATCGCCGCGGCGCGCGCCGTGAAGATCTACGTTTGCAACGTCATGACGCAGCCGGGAGAAACGACGGGCATGACGGCGGCGGATCACGTCCGCACGCTGCTTGCCAATGCGGGTGAGCGCGTCTGCGATTACGTGATCGTCAACGACGAGCCGCCGAAGCGACTGCTCGCCGCGTACGCCGAAGAGGGACAGGGTCCGGTCGTGCCCGACACCGACCGCATCGAGGAGATCGGCCTCGTTCCCATTGCGGCCGCGGTAGTGAGCGAGCACGAAAACGTGCGCCACGATCCCGATCGGCTCGCGAACGTCGTCTTCTCCGTGATCGACCGCCACGTTGCGGATCGCGCGACGTTCGTCAAACGCCCAAGCGCGTCGCGGCGGGTTACGGCGCGTTCGCGGAACGAATCAGCGTAACGAGGCTTACTGAAGGACGAGCGACTCCGGGCTCGCCACGCCATTGCTCCACCAATTGTAGGTGAGCCAGAAGTACCCGCTGTTCCCCCAGTCCGTTCCCCAGGAGTTGAGGACCTTGAAGGCCCCCGTGCCGCCCGTGTACGCGAGATTGTCGTCGTACCCGACGATCACCATCGCGTGGCCCCCGGGCTTGGTCCCGTCGTACGGACCGTTCCACACGCCGCCGGCTTGCATCGTACCGAAACCGTCGACATCGACGGCCATATAGATCGGAAACCCTGCCGCAAGATAGGCTTTGATTTGGGTGATGTTGTTCGGGCCGATTGGAATGTCGTAGTACGTGGTGATCTTGTTCGCGGCTGCCTGAGTGCCGTACGTCGCAACGTAGCTGGTAGCCGGATCCGCCGGATTCCACGGAACGGCGGCCAAGGTCACCGCGCCGACATCGCGCAGCGAGGTCGCGACGCGGGTCAGAGCCGTGCCGTCATCGACGCCCCCATTCACCGCCTGCTGGTTGTAGGTGAAGGTGGGACTGAAGACTGCATTGTCGTTTTCACCCCACGCTCCGGTGCCGGGCAAGCTCGGCCACCCCGCGTTCGCCATTTTCGCCATGTACGTGCGGATGCCGTAGACGGCCGAGAAGACCGCGCAGTTGCCGGAGCACGTTGTTGAACCCGCCGGACAAGGCGGCGTGAGGCTTTGATTCGCCACCGGTGGGAAGTTCGGTGAAAGGTCAACGCTCGACGCCGCGAGGGTACGAACGCGTCCGAGCGTCGTCGGCGGTACGAGCGGAGCGTCCGGCACCGACGCCAGCACTTCGGCAGAATCGGGTTCGTCATCGGATTCCACGCCGGAGACGCCCCGATGCGGAAGCATGCTGATCGAAAGCAAGACCGGTGCAATTGACAACGCGCCACTCGTCCCGGTGAAGGTCACACCGGCCCCCGCGAAGCTAGCGCCGTTGTAGGTCACGGTCAGCGTCGCGTTCGGATCTGCGATTGAGCTACTCGATAGGTGCGTCGCACCGCTCGAATCCGACGACGTAACCGTAATCGGCGACGGGAAGGGCACCGATCCGATCAACTCGCGACCTTGCGCGTCTTCAGCGTCGGCAACGAGCGTGCTGGTTCCGCTTTCACCTTGCACGAGTTCGGCAGGCTGTACCGACAGAAGCGCGCTGGCCGGCGTACCGCCGAAGACGAGCTTAGGCGGATCGTCGCTTGCCTCGTCGGAGTCGATATCGATCGAACCGCTGAGGACGATTGCTCCTTGCGCGTTCGTCAATGCGATCTTGATGATATCGTCGTCGTCGGGGACCGACGCATTGAAACTGCAGCCCGCAGAAGTGCAGGGACCACCGCTGGATACGGTCGTGCCGAGATCGAATCCGGTCGCGACAACGCTGATCCCGGTGATCGTCGAACTCGGTGTCGTCGCAACGGTGATCTGCAACGGAATCGTGACGCTTGCGGGCGCAAACGACGGAGACCCCGGGAGCGTCGAACGGCCGCCGCACGCGGCAAGTGCAAGAATGGCAATGCCCAATAGAAGCTTTCGCATGGTAGGCCGCTTCCGTCGCGGACGGCAGACCCCTGCACGTGCGCCTCCGGGCGGGTTACGGCGCGTTCGCGGTGCGAATCAGCGTGACGTTGAGCGCGAAAGGGATGCCCGGCTGCGCCGTCGCGGTCGATGAGGCGATCGCGTAGCCGTTGGCCTGCACGGAATAATCGACTGAACCGGCCGGAACTTTCGGGATCGTGAACTTTCCGGCGGAATCCGTCGTCGCGGTGAGGACGGTATCGATCGTGACGACGGCTCCCGCGATCGGTTGCTGCGTTGCCCGATCCGTGACCTGGCCCGAGATCGCCGTGAACTGACCTGGGGGCGGAAGTTGATCGGTGTTACACGCCGCAAGCGCTGCGAGCGCGACGATTCCAAACGTGAGGACGAGGAGCCTTGCCATCCCCTTGCGGTTCGCGACCGGAGGGATGCGCCCTGGCGGCGAAGGCGCGCGCATGACCGTTGCGCGCCAGGCCACCGGGCCGATCTACTGTGAGAGCGCTCTCGAGGCCATCGGAAATACGCCGCTCGTCAAGCTCGGTAAGACGCTCGACGGCGCCGAATGTCTCGTTCTCGCAAAGGTCGAGTACATGAATCCGGGCGGCAGCGTGAAGGACCGGCCCGCGCTTGCAATGCTCGACGCAGCCGAACAGGCGGGGCTGCTCAAACCCGGGGGCACGATCGTCGAGCCGACGAGCGGCAACACCGGAACCGGGCTCGCGATGGCGGCCGCGATTCGCGGCTATCGGTGCATCCTCGTGATGCCCGACAAGATGTCGAAGGAGAAAGTCGATTTACTTCGCGCATACGGCGCCGAGGTCGTCGTGACGCCTTCGAATGTGCCCAACGATTCTCCGGAATCGTATTACGGCGTCGCAAACCGTCTCGCATCCGAGATTGCGAGCGCGTTTCAGCCGAATCAGTTTCACAATCATCACAATCCCGATGCACACTATCACACGACGGGCCCGGAGATCTGGGAGCAGACGCGCGGCGAGATCACGCACTTCGTGGCCGGCATCGGCACCGGCGGCACGATCTCCGGCACGGCTCGCTACCTGAAGGAAAAGAAGCCGAGCATTCACGTCGTCGGCGCCGACCCCGAGGGCTCGATTTACTCCGGCGACACGCCGCGGTCGTACGCCGTCGAGGGCATCGGCTTGAACTACCTTCCCGAAACCGTCGATCTCAAAGTCATCGACGAGATCGTGCGCGTCTCCGATCGCGACTCGTTCCTCATGACGCGCCGCATCGTTCGAGAGGAAGGTCTGCTCGTGGGCGGCTCGTCGGGTACCGCTGCCGTCGCCGCCGTGCGCTTGGCGAAGACCCTTTCGCGCGATGCCGTTGTCGTCGTGATTTTTCCCGACTCCGGACGCGGCTACATGTCGAAGATATTCAACGACGAGTGGATGATCGCAAACGGGTTTTTGAGCGAAGGAAAGCGGCGCGCGACCGTCGGCGACGTGCTTCGCAGCAAGACGCCCCTGCCGCCGATGATCACGGTGGCGCAGGATGACACCGTCAGCACCGCACTCGATCTCCTGCGCAAGTTTGAGATCTCGCAAATCCCCGTCATGCACGGACATGAAGTCATCGGGAGCATCAACGACGTCGCCGTGATGCAGGCGGTCTTCGATCGCGCCGACATCATCCATCAGCCGGTCAGCGAAGTGATGGGCCGGCCCTTCCCCGCGCTCGAGCAGAACGAAGAGATCGATCGCGCCTACAAACTCCTGACGCTGGCAAACCACGCGATCGTCGTGACCGACGAGGGCGAACCGATCGGCGTCGTGACCAGGCAAGACGTCATCTCCTTCCTCTCCGGCAGCTCCACGACTGCGACCGCGCACTAGTCTCGTCACGTGAAGTTTTCGACGAAGGCGATTCACGTCGGTCAAGAGGCGGATCCGACGACCGGCGCGACGATCGTGCCGATCTACCAAACGTCGACGTACACGCAGGACGCCGTCGGAAAGCACAAGGGCTTCGACTACAGCCGGACGGTGAATCCGACTCGCGTCGCGCTCGAAAAGCAACTCGCCTCGCTCGAAGACGCCGCGCACGCCTCTGCTTTTTCGAGCGGCATGGCGGCGACCGCGGCGGTGCTCAATCTCCTCTCCGCCGGCGATCACGTCGTCGTGAGCGACGATCTCTATGGCGGCACCTACCGGCTCTTCTCGCGCGTGCTTGAGCGCTACGGCCTCGAGTTCACGTACGTCGATCTCAGCGACCTCGCCGCCGTGCGCGGCGCGATCCGCCCTTCGACGAAGATGATCTGGATCGAGACGCCGACGAATCCGATGCTCAAGCTCGTCGACATCGCAGCGGTCGCCGCCCTCCGCCCCGCCGGCGCCGTCGTTGCCGTCGACAACACCTTTGCGACGCCGTTCTTTCAGCGGCCGCTCGCGCTCGGCGCCGACGTCGTCGTCCATTCGACAACGAAGTATATCGGCGGTCACAGCGACGTCGTCGGCGGCGTCGCGATGACGAGCGAGCGTGCGATCCATGAGACGATCAAGTTCCACCAGAACTCCGTCGGGGGCGTGCCCGGGCCGTTCGACGCGTGGCTCGTCATGCGGGGCGCCAAGACGCTCGCGCTGCGCATGCGCGAACACGAACGCAACGCGCAGGCGGTCGCCGAGTTTCTCGCCGGGCACGGCAAAGTCGAGTCCGTCCACTATCCGGGGTTGCCCACGCATCCGCAGTACGAGCTGGCGAAGCGGCAGATGAGCGGCTTCGGCGGCATGCTCTCCTTCACGCTGCGCGTGCCCGAAGCGCGCGCGATGGAGTTCGCGGCGGGACTGCGCTACTTCAGCTTAGCGGAGAGCCTCGGGGGCGTCGAATCGCTCATCTGCCATCCCGCGCGCATGACGCACGGCACGATTCCCAAAGAAGACCGCGAGCGGCGAGGCGTGACCGATGGGTTGCTGCGCCTCTCGGTCGGCATCGAAGACGTCGACGATCTCATCGACGACTTGCGGAGCGCGCTCGACGCCCTCTAGTTACGGGCTGTCGTTCGGATAACGAACGGCGCTTACCGACGCTAACAACTGCTTCGCTCCGTCCGCATCGATGATGCCCAGTCCGCACGATACGCCGAGCACGACGCCACGCTGACCGTCGATCCAGAGATACGCGAAAAGCTTCTGCGTGTCGAAACCGGCGCCTTGCGTCACCTCGACGAAGTATACGGGCATCCCATTCGAGAGCTTCGTGAGCTCACGATGCTTCACGAGCGTCGCAGAGTTGTCGGCACGCAGCGAGTTCTCGAACGTGCTGTCGAAACCGTCGAGCGAACCCGCGAACGACTCCATTTGGAGCACGATAAACGTCATGTGCGGCGGCTTGCCGACAACCCATTGTGCGATGGGCTGAAGATCCTGCGAGAGCGTCGCGAGCGTTGGATGTTCCGGGCGAGCTCCGAGCAACACCGCATCGGCCGGCGCGACAAAGTGCATAGCAGCGTCATCGTAGACATGCGTATCCGGAGCCGGTGTCGCCTGCGCGCCGCCGACGACGGGAATCAACGCGCAAAGCAGGACGAGCGCGGCGATGGATGCTTTCTTCATGCGGATACTCCACGATGCGGTGAGCGCACTCGAGACTCCTCTTCCGCGCCAGGGACGCCTTTCGACTCACCCGAACGAGGCGAGCGTGAGATCGAGCGGGATGGAACGCGCCATCGACACCCGCAGTGCGGTCGCGATCAACGTTATCACAATGGTCGGCATCGGACCGCTCATCACGATTCCGCTCGTGCTCGCGACGCTCGGTGGATCGCTCGCGCTGCTCGGATGGATCGGCGGCGCAATCGTCGCGCTCTGCGACGGCCTCGTCTGGGGCGAGCTCTCTTCTCGTTTTCCAAGTTCGGGCGGCACGTACGTCTACTTGCGCGAGGCCTTCGGCCGCGACCGCCTTGGTCGCGCGCTCGCCTTCATCTTCAACTGGCAGTTTCTGCTCTATGCGCCGTGCTTGCTCGCAAGCGGCTACATCGGCTTCACCGATTACCTCGGGTACTTCTTTCCGCAGATCGTGCAATCGGGAATCGCGACGCATGCCGTGACGCTCTGCGTCGGCCTCGTCACGATCGCCGCGCTGCTGCGCCGAACGGCGCGCGTCGCCGCCACCGGTCTGCTCTTGGGCGCGATCGCGGTCGTCACGCTTGCCCTCGTCGCGGTTGCCGCGCTCACGCACGCGAACTGGCAGATGGCGTTCCAGTTGCCCGGGCCGGTCCGGCTCGACGCCGGATTGCTCGCCGGATTTGCGAGCGCGCTCTACATCACGCTTTACGATTACGTTGGGTACGCCGATGTCGCGTTGCTCGGTGACGAGGTGCGCGAACCTCGGCGCACGATCCCGCGCTCGATCGTGATCTCGGTGCTGCTCGTCGCGGTTCTCTATATCGCTTTGCAGGTCGGCGTGCTCGGCGTCGTGCCGTGGCACACGCTCTTCGGCGCCGACGGCCTGCCGACGACCGCTTCGCAGTACGTCGGCTCGCTCGTCGTCGAGCACACGTGGGGCGTCTGGGCGGCGCGGATCGTCACCGTGCTCGTGCTTGTCACCGCGTTTGCCTCGGTATACGGCAACCTGCTCGGCTTCTCGCGCATTCCATTTGCGGCGGCGCGCGACGGCGCGTTCTTCTCGACCTTCGCGCGGCTGCATCCGCGTACGGAGATTCCGCAAGTCTCGCTGCTCGCGGTGGGCGGACTCTCGCTCCTCGCGAGCTTCTTCACCCTCGCGCAAGTGATTGCGTTTCTCACGGCCGGCATCGTGCTCGTGCAGAGCATCTTGCAGATCATCGCACTCTACTTGCTGCGACGCCGTGGGGGCGACGCGCCGTTTCGCATGCCGCTCTACCCGTTGCCCGCGATCATCGCGCTCGTTGGATGGATTCTTGCCTTCGTTTACACGGGGCCGCTCGCGATCGAGATCGGCGTCGGCTGGCTCGCGATCGGAGCCGCGCTCTTTCTCATCCTCGCGAAGGTGCGGCGTTGGTGGCCCTTTGCCGGCGCGGCGCTCGTTGCGCTCGTGCTTCTTCTTCCGCGTCCAGCGCTTGCCGCGCCCGTCGGCGCCTGGGCGACGTGGCACACGTCGCGCATCGTGCAGATGGACGGCTATCCGGTCTTCGAAGTCAACGGCAAGCCATTCTTTGTCTACGGCGCGGCTTTTTTCTATGAACGATTGCCGCGTGCAGCTTGGGAACCGTCACTCCGTGCCTATCGAGATCAGCTACATATCAATACGATCGACCTCTACGTTCCGTGGAACTGGCACGAACCGACCGAAGGCCATCTCGACTTCACGGGTCAGACGAATCCGCGGCGCGATCTCATTGGCGTGCTCCGCATTGTGCATGCACTCGGCTTCAAGGTCGTGCTGCGTCCAGGACCCGTGATCCGCAACGAATGGCGCAACGGCGGCTACCCCGATTGGCTCCTAGAGCGACCGGAGTACAACATGCCGCTGCACGACGTGTTCGAGGGTCGTTATCCGGCGACGGCAACATTGCAGAACCAACACGCCGACGCTGCCGCAAACGAATGGCTGCACAACCGCACGCACTTGCACTACGCAGCAAACTGGCTGCATGAAGTGCTCGGTGTCATTGCTCCTTATTCACATGACGTCATCGCGATCGCGCTCGATGACGACCAGGGCGCGTATCTCAACAACGACACATGGCCGGCGCCGCATTGGCATCAGTACGTGAACTGGTTGAAATCAACCACGCGAGCCGTGACGGGGCCGCATGTTCCCGTCTTCATCAATACGTACCAGATGAAGGTGACGGCTGCATCGCCAGTTTGGGCGTGGGGCGACTGGTACCAAAGCGATGCATACGCGATCGGCGAGCACGATCGCGAGCAGATCGACTTGTCGACGGCCATGCTGGGCATGCAGTCCCGCGTGCCGGTCATGATGGCGGAGTTTCAAGCCGGATGGCTACAAGACGCCGATGAAAACGCGCCTCGCCCCGCGGATCCGACAAATACGGCCCTTGCGTTGAATGAACTGCTCGCCGACGGCGCGCATGGAATCGTCAACTTTCCGGTCCAGGACACGATCTATCCCGCGGGCTGGGAGGCCCCATGGGCAAACTGGGCCTACGACTGGGATGCCGCGCTAACGGCCTGCGTCTACTGCGGTGGTCCACAGCCGGGATGGCGTGCGCAACCCACGAGCGCTTTCGGAAACTTGATCGCGCGTTGGGGGTCGTTTCTAGCGATGACGCGCCCCGTCATCGATGCGCACATCATTTGGCCGGCGAGCCTATTCTCCCCGGTAGATGCAGCGCGTACGCCCGCGAACGATGCTGCGGCCGTTCTCGCCATGCTACGCGAATGCCGCGAACGCGGTCTCGCTTGCGACCTCGTAGACTTTCGTTACGGCAACGTGGCGGGCACCGGCGCCCCCTTCGTTCTACCGGTCGTGCTCGCCGCCGCCGCTCCTCTCGTGCCGTCGGTGCGCACGCGCCTTGCAATGCTTCGCCGGCAGGGGCGCCTCGTGCCGAGCCTTGCGGCGCTGCGAAGCAACGCATTTTCCGGCGGCCATGGTGACGCGACGCTGCTGCTCGGCCCACGATCCTCGTACGGATTCCTCGTACTCGCCAACTGGGGGCGAGCTGCGCGCGTCTTCGGCCCATTCTACGTCCGCCTGCAGCATCGGATCGTGATGGTTCAGCGCGTTCGCATTGCTCCGCGCGCAATAGCCGTGCTTCCGGTCGGCGTGACCGAGCCTTCTCGCTTGTCGCCTATAGAAGAGCCCCCGCTCATCGAAACCTGCGGCAGTTGGTTCGACTTCGCCGGCGCCGAATGGCCGATAGGCGGCACGTGCGCGGCCGCACGGCTGCGTGCTTTTCATTCGGATCCGTTCGGCGACAGCTTGCAAACTATCGTGATCGGGAATATGGCGCCCTCAGCGCGTCGCTCGGGCAGCGGCATTTGCCTTGTGCTCTCCCCAAGAGCCGGCGCTCGCGTCGCGGCACTGCAAACGTCGAAATGGGATTGGTTTGGTTCTCGCAATCAACGTAACCTCGCCGCGACGACCGGCCTCTTGCGTGATGCCGTCGATCCCGAATCGACGCCGTCGGCGCGGGACTACATCGCGCAGTTCACGCACCCGATCCCGGCGGGAACGTTCAATCGGCCATACGATTGCAGAATCACGAGTGCAAGAGCGCCAGTGATCGTCGCATGCTCGTACAGCGCGCCTGATCTTCCCGAAGGCGGCGCGACGTTCGAGCGAACGCTTTCTCTCGCCGATGGAAGCGACGAGATCGTCGTGCACGAGCGAATGATACCACGCGATCCCGCGAGCACTGCGCACCTCAAGAGCATCTCCGGTTTCGCGGTCGACGCTGGGGACGTCGTCATCGCCCCCGCGGGCGCATCCTGCTTCGGCGTCTATGCCGCCGATGTCCACGACCTCGCGCGGCTCTGCTGGCGGCCCGACGATCTCGCGTCCTTCGACGTGAGGCAAACGCGCGGTGCGGCGATTCTCACGTTACACTTCAAACGCAACGACGTCGAAATGCGCCTGGGCGTGCGGCCGGCGACCTCTGAAGCCGACGCTCGGAGGCTAGTGCTCAGCGGGACCCCGTAGTCCATGTAAAGCATACTTGACTCGTCGAGTGGGGTAAAGTATACTTGACACCATGACAAACAAGGCTGACACTAGCGAGGGCCGCCCGGGCCTGACATTCCATGAGAAAAGCCTCTGGATCTCGCTCCTCGCCACGATCGTGCTCTTCAGCTACTACTTCTGGCGCGCGTTCTCGATCGGCAGCGCGGGCGCGGGGCACGTGGGTGTGCTCTTCGTCGAGGTCGTTATCCTCGCGATCGTCATACAGATCGTTTGCCACATCGCCGTTGCGATTTACAAACGACCTGAGCGCACCGACGAGCGCGACCGCCGCATCGCTCTTGCAGCAACTCGCAACTCGTACTACGTCCTCGCCGTGGGCGCGTGGTGCGTGCTCGGCGTAGCCGTGATGTCGTTCGGCACGTACTGGATCGCAAACGCGTTGCTGCTCGCGCTCGTCGTTGCCGATCTCTCGCGCCTCGGCTCCGAACTCGTGTACTATCGTCGAGGAGTCTGACGTGGCAGGCTGTCGCGTTCGCAATAACATCCGCGAGTTTCGCTTTGGAGCAGGAGAGATGACGCAGCAGGAGCTCGCGGATCGCGTCGGCGTGACGCGCCAAACGATCAATGCGATCGAAGGCGAAAAATACTCACCGACGCTCGAGGTTGCCTTTGACATCGCGTCGGCGCTGAAACAGCCGCTGGATCGCGTTTTTCACTACGTTTCAAAGGCCAAGTCTCCCGCGCAATCAAAGTAGCGGCGGTCGGGGAAGTGGCGGAACGGTAGACGCAGCCGCCTCAAAAGCGGCCGGGGTAACCCCTCGTGCGGGTTCAAATCCCGCCTTCCCCACCAAGCATCCCCTCGGCTTGGTATAGGTTGGCGCCTGCATGGGTAATGATAAAGCCATGAAGCATACGATTGCGCGCATGGCAGGCGCGGCACTAATAGCATCTCTTCTTTCCATCCTACCGGCCATCGCCGGCGCGCAGACGACCGATCAGACGACGGCTACCACGGCGCCCGCGACGGGCACCGTGACGAGCGCTCCGGGTTCGGCCGACCAAACGACGGATCAAACGAATCCGAGCACAGGTCCCACGACGGCGCCATACGGCACGGGACCGGCTCCGAACGGATATCAGACGACGACGATGACGACGGGCTACCAGCACCACGGCGGTTCTAGCTGGCTCGGGTTGCTCGGCCTCGTCGGTCTGCTCGGTCTGCTCGGGCTCTTAGGATTGCGCGGTTCTCGACCGCGCCAAGTCTAAGCCTCACTCTCTAAGAACGGGAAGCGAGCCACGCGGCGCGGAATGCGCGCGCGTGGTTTCCTTTTCGCGCGGTGCACTTCGCGGCGAGATTGTCGTTCCCGGCGACAAGTCCATTTCGCATCGCGCGCTGATCCTGAGCGCGCACGATTCCGAGCCGCTCCACATCACGAACCTCAATCCGGGACGCGACGTTCTTGCGACTCGGACGGCGTTGCAAGAGATCGCCCTTCGACAGGCTCAGGGTGACACGGGGGGTGACAGGTCGATTGACTGCATGAACTCGGGGTCGACCGCTCGGATGTTGCTCGGCGTTTGCGCCGGGGCAAATATCCGCGCGCGATTCGACGGGGATGCATCGTTGCGGCGGCGGCCGATGGAACCCGTCGCCGCGCAACTCAGAGCCTTTGGCGCGCGCATCGAAACGACCGAGGGACACCTGCCCCTGGAAATCCGCGGGCGCGAGCGCGTCGAAACACGCAGCTTCATCCTTCTCTCGCCCTCGGCACAAGTGAAGTCCGCGCTGCTCTTTGCCGCGCTCTTTGCCGGCGTTGCAATCGACATTACGGGCGATGCGGGCTCGCGCGATCACACGGAGCGGCTGCTCCACTTCCAAGGCGCATCGATTCAATGGGACGGCAGCCGCATCGCGCTCTCGGCGCCGCCGACGCGGCGCGATCCCATCGAGATCGCAGGCGACTTCTCCGCGGCCGCCTTCTTCATCACGGCCGCGAGCATTTCGCCCGGAAGCGAGGTCCTGGTGCGCGACGTCGGCGTGAATCCGACGCGCACCGGGTTGCTCGACGCCCTGCGCGGGATGGGAGCCGACATCGAGCTTCGCAACGAGCGCGAGCGATCCGGCGAACCGATCGCCGATATCGCGGTTCGCCACGCGCCGCTCCACGGCATCGTCGTCGACGATGCGCTCGCGTTGCGCGCCGTCGACGAGATCCCGCTGCTTGCCGTCGCGGCCGCGTTTGCGCAAGGCGGAACGACGATCAACGGCATCGCCGATCTCCGTACGAAGGAATCGGATCGCATCGCCGCAATCGAGCAACTCCTCGCCGCCGTCGGGATCGAGGCGCAGGCATTGCCGCGCGGGCTTGCGATTCAAGGCGGCAAGCCGAAGGCAATCGGCGCGATCGTCGCGTCGCACGGCGACCATCGCATCGCGATGGCCGCGGCAGTATTGGCGACGGCGGCCGGCCCTCTCGCGGTCGACGACGCAGAGAGCGTCGACGTCAGTTTTCCGGAGTTCCTCGCTACGCTCGAACGCGCACGCGCAGGAGGACGCGCAACGCCTTGACCGGCGGTGAGTCGGCGAGTTCTTGCAGGCTCCCCTCGATCTGCGCCAGGGCCGCGCTCGCGCGATCGAGCAACGCCGTCGCCGCAGCGAGATCCGCCTCGAGGCGCGCCATCGCAACGCTGGCGCGATCGAGATCGAACGAAGGCAGCGCAAGCGCTTGTGCGCGCTGCGCAAGTCCCCGCGCCGCGAATGCAAGCTTCACGATCCCGGCGACGATCAACGCAACCGCGAGGATCGCCGCGCCGAGCAGGGCCCACGACGCGATGTGATCGAGCGTCACGCAGCCGACTCAGACGAGGGCGGTTTTGGCGGCTTCGGCTCCGGCGACGCTTCCGGCTTCGCTCCCTCCGCCGGTTTCGCGTCGGACTTCGCCGCATCGGTCTTCGGCGCGTCGGTCTTCGCGGTGTCGCCGCTCTTCTTGCGTGAATCGTTCACGTAAAAGCCCGAGCCCTTGAAGACGATCGGCGCGGGATTGAAGACGCGTTGCAGCGCGCCGCCGCAACTCGGACACGTCTGCGCATGATGCTCGTCAAAGCCGTGGCGAACCTCGGTGACCTTTCCGCAGGCGGTGCAACGGTAATCGTAGAGCGGCATCAGAGGTCGGCGAGCGCGGCGTCGTTACGCCGATATTCCACGAGACCCTTGAAGTTTGTGACGGCGACTTGCAACTCGGCCAAGAGCTTACGGCCACGCCGGAAGCCACCGATGAACCCCGCGACTTTTCCGTGGTATGAGGGATAGCAGAGCCGCACGTGCAGCCGCGAGCGCGACGTCTTCCGCTCGACGCGAAACTCGACGCGGCGGCGCACGGAGTACGCACCGACGAGTGAGAGACAGTGATTCGTGATGAACTGGTCGACTTCGTACAACTCTTCCGCTTCGCCCGGAATCTCGGAGCGCAGCACGACCTCGCTGCCCAATCCGATCGGCTCGTTGAACGCCGTTCGGCGCGCGCTGCGGAGAAATGAAAGCCATACCGGCCACTTCTCAACCGAGCAGAGGAGCGAGAAGACATCCTCGGGGGGCGAGTCGACGTCGACGCTCGCGCTGAGCGAGCGGATTCCGGTACGGTCGACGCTTGGAGCCAAGACCGACATGAAGAATTGCGCTTCGCCCGGCCGCGAGCCTTAGCCTTTTCTTAAGCTTTCTGGGGCTTCGAGGCGACCGCTCCCGACGCCGATCGCGAAGGCCGCCAACGTGCGCACGCCGACGGGCAACGCCGCTTCGTCGATGCGAAACTCCGCGCTGTGCCCCGGATGCACCGCGCCTTGCGCCTCGTTGCGCACGCCGAGACGCACGAGCACGCCCGGCACGCGCTGCGCGAAGTATGCAAAATCCTCCGCGCCCATCGTCGGCGGCAGCGCTCGAACCGGCATGCCTTCCTCGCCGAGGACGGCCGCGAACTTCTCGGCCAGCGCCGCATCGTTGACGACCGGTGGATAACCGTACGTGACATGCACCGCCGCCTGCGCGCCGTACGCGGCGGCAACCCCTTCAGCGATGCGACGCACGCGCGCCTCGAGCTCTTCGCGAACCCGCGGATCGTGCGCGCGCAGCGTTCCGGTCATACGCACTTCGTCGGCGATGATGTTGTTCCGGTAGCCACCCGCGATCGTCCCAATCGTCACGACGACGCTGTCGAGCGGATCGGTTTCGCGCGAAGCGATGTTCTGAAGCGCGAGCACGATCGCCGCTGACGGCGGGATCGCGTCGAGCGCCGTATGCGGTGAGGCGCCGTGTCCGCCCTTGCCGCGCACGACGATCTCCAGTTCATCGGCGGAAGCGTTCACCGGCCCCGGCGTCACCGAAACGGCGCCGGTCTCGAGGCGAATGTCGACGTGCAGCATCGCGATCGCATCGACGCGAGGATCGTCGAGCGCACCCTCGTCGATCATCGGCTGCGCGCCGCCGGGACCTTCTTCTGCCGGTTGAAACAGGAAGACGACGCTTCCCGGCAACTGTTCGCGCTGCGACGCAAGGACGTGCGCGGCGCCGAGGAGCATCGCCGTGTGCGCGTCGTGTCCGCAGGCGTGCATCGCGCCGGAGACTTCGGAGGCGAAGGGCAAGTTCGTGCGCTCGTCGAGGGGCAGCGCATCCATGTCGGCGCGCAACCCTGCGACGCGGCCGCGTTTGCCGCCGCGCAGGACGCCGATGACGCCGGTGCGCGCGACGCGCCGATGCGGGATCTTCAGGCGCTCGAGTTCCGCTTCCACGAGCGCAGCGGTTGCATGCTCCTCGAAGCCGAGTTCGGGGTGACGGTGGATCGTGCGGCGCAGCTCGACGACGCGGGCGATGACGGAGTCGTTTGGTTGCGCGAGCATGGCGGCGAGGTTCCGGCGGCGGTACACGGCTTCCCCCCGGAGAAGGATGCGGCGTGACTCCCGATCTCGCGCTTGCGCTCCTCATCAATCGCACGACCCAGGAGTACGGCGCGCATGCGCCGGCCTACATCGCCTATCGCGAGACGACGCATGTCACCGCGCCTTCGCTCGGACGTTCGCAGGAGATCGACCGGGGCGTCGTCGCTCGAAATGCGGACGGCCTCGCGGTGATGCACGATCTGCCCGGAGGCGGCCAGCACATCGGCCCGGCCTTCCCGATCATTCCGTATTTCGATCCGTTCTCGACGTACAGTTTCAGCTACTTAGCGAACCTCAAGGCAATCGACATCACCCTGCGGCGCGGCGCGCCCTCGACATTCCCGATCCCGCCGCCCGATACCGGCGCCGACGTCGTCGTGCCGTACGTCTCTTTTTGGGACGTGAGCTATGCGCCGGATTCCCGCGCCGACCGCCTGCACTTGCTCATCGCTCCGACGCCGCGTTGCGGAAACTGCATGTATCCCTCGGACGTCGTCGAGGATCCGCAGACGCATCTCCCCGCACACATTGAGTTGCGCGACGACGCAAGTGATATGGTCATCGATCTCGATTACCAGATCGTCGACGGTTACTGGATCATCACGCACGGAACGTTCACCGCAACCGAACACGTGCTCTTCACGACGTTCAAAGTATTCGCCGTTATCAACTACGACAACTTCGACTTCCCGACCGCGCCGCCGCCGGAGGCAGCGGCGTTACCGCCTCCGTCACCACCGCCAACGCCATAACGAGAAGGTTCTCGGCGAGATGCGCGGTAGGTTGCGCGTGGAGAGGTGGTCGAGCGGTTGATGGCACCCGCCTCGAAAGCGGGCAGACGTGATGAGCGTCTCGGGAGTTCGAATCTCCCCCTCTCCGAATGTATTCCCCGAGACGCTCATCAGTGGAGCGAGCGCAGCGAGCGGAACGGTATTTTAAACGCACGCGGAGCAGACGCGTAGCGCCTGCGAAGCGTCTCGGGAGTTCGAATCTCCCCCTCTCCGAATCTCTCTCTCTCCGAGTTTTCTACTCGCGTTTGGCGCGGAAGAACTGCTGCAACTGCGCGGATGCCTCGCTTTCCAACACGCCGGCGGTGACATCGAGGCGGTGATTCGTTTTCGGCGAGCGCAGGATGTCGAACGCGCCTCCATCGGCGCCGCCCTTCGGATCACGTGCGGCATAGACGAGACGCTCGATCCGCGCCGCGAGGATCGCTCCCGCGCACATGACGCACGGTTCTTTCGTCACGTAGAGCGTCGCGCCGGAAAGACGCCAAGCGCCGAGGCGCCGTGACGCTTCACGGATGAGGAGCATTTCAGCGTGGGCGGTTGCGTCGCGCTCGAGTTCTTTCTCATTCTTCGCCTCGAGCACGAGATCGCCGCAGACGAGCACCGCGCCAACCGGAACGTCGCCGGCCTCGAGCGCCGCGTGCGCGAGCTCGAGCGCGCGGCGCATGTGCCGCCGGTCCGGCGTCAGTGCTTCGAGATCCGACATGTGAAAATGTGCGCCCGGAGGGATTCGAACCCCCGATCTCAGCCTTCGGAGGGCTGCGCGTTATCCAACTACGCTACGGGCGCATGCCTCAGCGCGAAGCGTCGGGCGGAGCGCCCGCGCTCGGGATGTGCTTGAAAAGATCGAGCTTGTGATCGACCAAGGTGCGATAGAACTTGCGCACGCAATCGGGATGTCCGAAGAAATAGGTGCGTGCATATGCCAAGTCGTCGCCCGAACTGTCCGGGACGTAGTGCGAGATTTCGATCTCTTCCATTTGGCCCCGGTCGACCGGATGCGGACAGAAATCGCAAGGAATCGTGGACATACGGCGATGCTACCTTCTTTAGAGGAACCTGGCTCGGGTAGGACTCGAACCTACGACCAAGGGCTTATGAGTCCCCTGCTCTACCACTGAGCTACCGAGCCACAATGCGCTCAAAATCCCTCCGACGCTGTAGCGTACCAGAACGCGCCCCCGTCTTCAAGCCGCCCGACCAGGCGACGGCTGCCCGCTGAGCGAAGCTCTTCCGGCCCATTTAGGAGGTGTCGTCGAATGCGTTATTTATCGGCTTGCGCCCTCGTTCTCGCTCTCCTCGCCCCCGCCGTCTCTTCCGCTCAACAGGGCGGTGACGCCGCGTCGCTGCTCGCATTGCATCGGAGCTACGTCGGCTGGCAGTTCGGCGACGGAACGTTCTCGACGTTGCGCATCGCGGGACGCGTGCGTCCGGCGCAGGGAGACGCAGCGGACGCAAGCCGCTCGTGGACGACGCTCGAGACGGGAGCCGTCTTTCGCACGACCGGCTTCGATCCCGAATCGGGCGGCTGGTCCGATTACGGTTACACCGGCCGCATCTTCTGGGAATCCGACCGCAACGGTTTCACGCATCCCGACTACAGCGCGCGCCAGGCCTTCGAGATATCCCAAACGGCGCTTTTCGCCGAAGGAACGACCGAGGTGAGCAGCGCGCTGCAGAGCCCAAGTCAGATCGACGGGACCTCGTATGCGGTCGTGCGCGTGCAGCCGCCGCATGGCGACACCATCGACGTCTACGTCGATCCGAGCAGCGGCGCATATCGCCGCGCGGTCATCGATCCGGGCGGCGCCTATCAAACGACCTACGATATTCTCGGATACACGACGGTGCTGCCGGGCAAACGAATGATCCAGACCTACCGGATCAACGGAAGTTCCAACGTCGACGAGTTCGCAAGGATCGATGCGAACGCGCCGATCACTCCGGAGGAGCTTCATCCGCCGGCGCCGACGGCGACGTGGACCTTCACGAATGCCCAACCGTTTCACGTCACGATGGGCGCAACGGCAATTCTCGTCGACGCGACGATTAACGGCGTCATCGGGCACTTCGTCGTCGACAGCGGCGCATCCGATATCCTTTTGACCGACGATTTTGCGAACAGCGCGCACTTGCCGATTACGGGCGCGGGCGCGGGCACGGCCTCGAGCTTTGGCCCTCAACTGCGCATGCACACGCGTCGCGTCGACACCTTCACGATCGGCGGCAACACGCTGCACAACGTCCAGGTCGAGACAGGCGGAAACAACATCATCGCAAACGCGACGAACTACCAAGAGGCGCAGGGAACGCAGATCATCAACGGCTACATCGGCTTCCCACTTTTCGCCGCAGCGATCGTCACGCTCAACCTCTCGGACAAGACGATGAGCATCGCCGATCCGTCAGGCACCTCCGTCGATCGAAGCACGGGATACGTCGCCGCACCCGATCTCTCGCAAGACATCCCCGTCGTTCCGGTCCTCATCGACAACCGCGTAACGGTCAACGCGAACCTCGACATGGGGAACGGTGGGTTCGTCGTCCTCAGCCAACCATTGGTCGACGAGCATCACATTCCGATCCTCGCAAACGAAGGCACTTTGTCGAACGCAGGAATGCCGAACATCGGCATCAACTCGAACATGTCTCCGGATTCGGGGAATCAAATGGAGGATTACATGCAGTCGCACGTCGTCGCCGAAGGCGTCGGCGGCACGAGGGAGGTCCAGCGCTGCTCGAACGTCGCGTCGATCGCCCTCGGTCCGATCGTTTACCAGAGCAGTTATGCGTGCGTCTCGCCCTCGTTGACGGGCGACTTCGTCATCATGGGCTACTCGTTCCTGAAGAACTTCGACTACGTCTTCGACTATCCCGAAGGCGTGATGATCCTCAAACCGCACGCGCAATAGCGACGGGAGTTGTAACGTGCGGTCGGAGGGACTCGAACCCCCAACCTACAAGTTCGTAGCCTGTTGCTCTATCCAATTGAGCTACGACCGCACAGGTGCTGTTACTTCGGAGAGAGAGGGATTCGAACCCTCGATACGACTTTACATCGTATAACGGTTTAGCAAACCNNCCCTGACGTTGCTGCGCGCCGTTCACGAGCGGCGATTCTCGCCTGCCGCACGACGGGCCTGCGCGTCGGCCAACCGCCCCGCGATGGCCGTGACGGCCTTCTCTTTCATCCCGGCGACCGCATGACCATAGGTCGCCAGCGTGAGGTTCGGGTTCGAGTGACCGAGCAACTCCGCAGCCGTCCGCACGTCGATGCCGCTTGCAATCGCGGCCGTC
>PKZD01000068.1 GCA_003133745.1 Candidatus Tyrphobacter aquilonaris | reverse complement strand
CTCGAAGCGCGGGCGTTGCGCCGCGCCGCGCCGCACGCGCACGTCGTCGAATGCGGCATCGCGTTCTCGCGCTGCGATCCGCACGACCTCGGCACGACGGTCATCTCCTGCGGCCTCGCGGGCGGATTGCGCGCCGACCTTCCGAGCGGAAGTGTCGTCGTCGCCGACCGCGTGCGTCGCCCGGGCGGTGAAGTGTTCATGTGCGATCGCGCCCTCGTTGCGCAACTCGTCGTCGCGGCGCGCAAACTCGGCCACGAAACCGTCGTCGCGCCCTTGCTGACGAGCGCGACGCTCATTCGCGGCATCGAGCGAGAGCGTTGGGCGCAGCACGGGTACGCCGCCGCGGATATGGAGAGCGGGCTCATCGTCGCGCCGCGCATCGGCGTCATCCGCGTGATCCTCGACACGCCCGCGCGCGAACTCTCCGAGAAATGGCTGCGCCCCGCGAGCGCCTTCCTCGATCCGCGCCTCTGGCCGCAGGCGATCTGGCTTGCGCGCAATGCGCCGCGCTGCGCGCGCATCGCCGCCGAAATCGCCGCCGCGGTGCTCCGATGAAACAGTTGATCGTCACCGCCGACGACTTCGGCGCGTCACTGCAGATCAACGAAGCCGTCGAGCGCGCGCATCGCGACGGCGTGCTCACCGCGGCAAGCCTCATGGTGAGCGGCCCCGCACTCGACGACGCGGTCGCACGCGCGCACGCAATGCCGGCGCTCGGCGTCGGCCTCCACGTCGCGCTCTCAAACGCTCGGCCCGTCCTGCCGAGAGAACGCGTTCCCGATCTCGTCGACGCCGATGGGAACTTCGATAGCAAGCTCGTGCGTGCCGGCGTGCGCTACTTCTTTCTGCCGCGCGTCCGTAGACAACTCGAAGCGGAGATCCGCGCGCAGTTCAAGGCCTACGCCGCGACCGGCCTCGCGCTCGATCACGTCGACGGGCACAACCACCTCCACGTCCATCCGACGCTCTTCAATATGATACTGCGGATCGGACGCGAGTACGGTCTGCGCGCGATGCGCGTTCCGTGGGAACCCTCCGGCATCGCAAACGCGCTCGTGATCGGTCCGTGGGCCGGGCTCATGCGCGCTCGCCTGCGCCGCGCGCACGTCCGCGCGAACGACGCGCTCTTCGGGTTGAGCGACACGGGCCGTTTGAGCGAGCAGCGCGTCCTCGAAATCATCGCCGTCCTCCCCGACGGCTTGACCGAACTCTACCTCCACCCCGGCTCTTCCTATGCTCGAGAAGAAGAACTCGACGCGCTCCTCAGCCCACGCGTACGCGATGCGATCGAGGAGCACGGCATCCAACTCGTGCGCTACGGCACCGCCTCGTGATCCACACGACGCCGTGGATTGCGATTGCCGTCCTCGCGCTCGCCGTCGCAAGCCTTATCTACACCGCATTCTCGCTCGTCAGGTTGGCAACGCTCCGACTCCCCGAACCCGCGCGCGGTGAGGCGCTTCCTTCGATCACCGTGCTCAAACCGCTCAATGGCCTGGAACCCGAACTCGAAGCGAACCTCGCCACGTTTTGCGATCAGGAGTATCCGCGCTTTCAAGTGATCTTCTCCGTTCGCGATGCGGGCGACCCCGCGCTCGAGATCGCGCAACGCCTGCAAACCAGATTCCCGCACGCCAACATCGAGCTCGTCACGAGTCCCGGCGCGCAACTCCCCAATCCGAAGATCGACAACCTCGTCGGCGCGATGCCGCGCGTGACCGGCGAGATCGTCGTCATCGCCGACAGCGACATGCACGTCGACCGGCAATACCTGCGCGGCGTCGTCGCGCCCTTTGCCGATCCGCGCGTCGGCGCCGTCACCGCGCTCTTCGGCGCAAGCGCGACAGGCAGCCTTGCATCGCGCGTCGGCGCGCTCTTGATCGACGATCAGTTCACGCCCTCGATGCTCGTCGCGCGCGCGCTCGAGCCCGCGCGGTACTGCGTCGGCGCGACGATGGCGGTCCGCCGCACCATCCTTGAAGAGATCGGCGGCATCGAGGCGATCGGCCGGAATATCGCCGACGACTACATGCTCGGCTATCTCGTCTCCGAGCGCGGCTACCTCGTCGGGCTCGCCGGTTGCATCCCGATCACCGTGATCTCGGAGCGAACGCTGCGCGAGTTGTGGGCGCGCGAACTGCGCTGGGCGCGTACGGTGCGCGCCGTGCGCCCGGTCGGCTTCGCGGGAACGCTCATCACCTTTCCGCTGCCCTTCGCGATCGTGGCGCTGCTCTTCGCGCCGAGTGCAGTCCTCGGCGTCGGACTCTTCGCCGCGGCGCTCGCGCTGCGCCTCGGCGTGCACGTCCTCGCGCACCGTCGCCTCGGCATTCCCGGCCGCCCGCAGCCGTGGCTCGTGCCGCTCCGCGATCTGCTCAGCCTCGGCATCTGGATCGTGAGTTACTTCGGCCGCGACGCACGCTGGCGCAACCGCGAGCTGCGCATGGCGGGGGACGGCTCCCTACATTGAAGAGAGCGGCGTGATCCCAAAGAGGTGGAAGAGTAGGAACGTCGAGCCCGCACCGAGCGCCGCACCCGCTACGACTTGCCCCGGCGTGTGCGCCTTGAGGTAGACGCGCGCCCAACAGACCATCGGGATGAGCACGAGAAACGGCAGCGGTTGCCGCCCGAAGAGCAACGTGAGGGCGACGAGCGGCGCCGTGATCCCGAGCGCGTGCGTGCTGATCTTCCAGTAGCGCGTGATGAACTGCACGAGGATCGTCGAGAGCGTGTAGCCGAGCATCGCCGCGATCATGATGCGCGGCGCGTGCGTCAGGTAGAGCGTGAGCGTGCCGAGCGTGTAGAAGACGACGAACGCGCTGAGGATCGACTCGCGTTCGTGCCGCACCGACATGTCCAGATCGGAGATGCGATCGGTCGCGTAGAGCCGGAAGACGTAGAGCATCGGCCCGATCGACGTGAAGATCGTCGAGATCAAGAGAAGGCGCCAGAAATCGACCACGTCCCTGCTTCCGACATGCGCGAGGATGACGAAGAGCGCGAGCGCGGCAAGGAACGGGTTGAAGACCGTCGAGAGGATGCGCGCCAAGTCGCGCCAGATGCGCCGGCTCTTGATGGGAACGACGTGCGTGTTCGGGTCGGGATTCATCTCCATCCGAGCCTAGCACCCGACTCCCCCTCTTGTCATCCTGTCATCCTGAGCCTGTCGAAGGGCGCAGGCTATACCCCCGGGGCGGGGGAAGGGACGGGGCCATGGTTATCGAGCGCATTGAAAGCCCGGCCGACGTCAAAAGTCTAACCCGGGCGGAGTTGGACGTTCTCGCGCGCGAGATCCGCGACATGCTCGTGGTCACGTGCTCGCGCAACGGCGGACACTTGGCCCCGAATCTCGGCGTCGTCGAGTTGACGATCGCGCTCCATCGCGTGCTCGACCTCCCGCCCGACAAGATCGTCTGGGACGTGAGCCACCAGAGTTACGTGCACAAAATTCTCACCGGACGGCGCGACCGCTTTCACACGTTGCGGCAGGGCGGCGGCGTCTCCGGTTTCTCGATGCGCACCGAATCGCCGTACGACGTCTTCGGCGCGGGCCACGCCTCGACGAGCGTCGCTTCGGCGCTCGGCATGGCCGTCGCCCGCGACCTCGACGGACGCGACGAGACGATCGTCGCCGTCCTCGGCGACGGCGCGCTGACCGGCGGCCTCGCGTACGAAGCGATCAACAACGCGGGCCAACTCGGCTCGAACTTCATCGTGATCCTGAACGACAACGAGATGTCGATCGCCCCGAACGTTGGCGCGATCGCCTCGCACCTCTCGGTCCTGCGCAGCAGCCGCTTCGCAAACGCGGCGCGCGAAAAGGCGAAGGACGTGCTCCACCATCTTCCATTCGGCGGCATGGCGCGCAAGGCGCTCGCCGCGGCGGAGATGGGCGCGATGCACTTCGTTTCGCCGGCCGAGAAGACGACGGTCATCTTTGAAGAGCTAGGCTTCCGCTACATGGGTCCGGTCGACGGTCACAACGTCGACGCGCTCATCGAAGCGATCGAAACCGCAAAGGGAATCGAAGCGCCGGTGCTCCTCCACGTCCGGACGGTCAAGGGCAAAGGCTACGAGCCCGCCGAGAAAGATTCGCGCACGTTCCACGGCGTCAGCGGTGCCTTCGATATCGAAAATGGCAAGCTCATGGTCAAACCCGACGCCCGCCCGACCTTCTCCGACGCCTTCGCCGACGCGATGAACGTCGTCGCAGCGAAGGATTCGCGCGTCATCGGCATCACGGCCGCGATGCCCGACGGAACGAAGCTCGCGAAGTTCGGCAAGAAGTTTCCGGAGCGGTTCTTCGACGTCGGGATCGCGGAGGCGCACGCCGTCTGCTTCGCCGCGGGCGCGGCCTCGGCTGGGCTCAAACCCGTCTGCGCGATCTACTCGACCTTCCTCCAGCGCGCGTATGATCAGGTCATCCACGACGTCTGCGTGCAAGAGCTGCCGGTCGTCTTCTGCATGGATCGCGCCGGGCTCGTCGGCGACGACGGCCCGACCCACATGGGGCTCTACGACATCGCATACCTGCGCGCGCTCCCCGGCATGACGATCATGGCGCCGCGCTGTGAAGAAGAACTGTTGCCGATGCTCGAGCACGCACTCTCGCTCGGAATGCCGGCCGCGATTCGCTATCCGCGCGGATCGACCGCGGGACGCCATCAGGATCCCGTCGCGCCGATCGAGCAAGGCAAGGCCGAAACCCTGCGCAAGGGAAAGGGCGTCGCCGTCCTCGCGCTCGGCAACACCGTCGACGTCGCGCTCGACGCCTACGACTTGCTCGCTACCTTACGGGGCCAGGAGAGCGGCGCGATGCCGACGATCGTGAACGCCCGTTTCGTGCGGCCGCTCGACGAGGCGCTTCTCGGCGAGCTCGCGCGCACCCACGACCTCATCGTGACGCTCGAAGAGCATTCGCTCCCCGGCGGCTTCGGCTCGGCGGTCGTCGAGTGGGCGTCGGATCATGGCGTCGCAACGCGCATCGAGCGCATCGGCATACCGAGCGTGCTCGTCCAGCACGACGCCGTCGCACGTCAGCGCGCGAAGTTCGGCCTTTCGGCGGAGCAACTCGCGGAGCGGATCTCGGCGGCTTTGCCGCAGGACGCGCCGCGCACCGCGGCGCCCGCAAACTCGTGAGCGCTCCAACGCCCGCCGCGCTACA
This sequence comes from Candidatus Tyrphobacter aquilonaris, assembly GCA_003133745.1. GTDB lineage: Bacteria > Vulcanimicrobiota > Vulcanimicrobiia > Vulcanimicrobiales > Vulcanimicrobiaceae > Tyrphobacter > Tyrphobacter aquilonaris. The sequence continues at coordinate 58,611 of PKZD01000068.1, read as the reverse complement.
TCCCGCCGTGGTGCATCCCGCCGTACTGCATCCCGGTGCGCTTCCCGCGCCGCTGCCCACGGGACCGGTACCGCTCACGACGGCGACGGCTCCGCCGCAAGTCGTCATGACGCCGACGTGGTTCCAACTCCACGCCGGTTGGATGACGCACACGGTCGCCGGGCTCTTCGTGCTCTGCGCGATCGCGCTCGTCGTCCTGCTCGCGGTGCAGACAACCAAACAAGAAGGCCTCTCGGGGACGCTCGGCGGCCGCGTCGAGTCGGCGTACCGCGGACGCATCGGCGCCGAGGAGCAGTTGAAGCGAATCACGGGAATGGCCGCCGTCGGCTTCGTCGTCGCCGCCTTCATCCTCTCGCTCACCGGGATCTAGTGACGGCGCTCCTCGACGTGCGCAATCTGCGCACGACCTTCCGTACCGAGGACGGCCCGGTCACCGCCGTCAACGGACTCTCTTTTTCGATCGAAAAGGGCGAGACGCTCGGCATCGTCGGAGAATCGGGCTCCGGAAAATCGGTCACGGCGCTCTCGATCATGCGGTTGCTTTCGCGCAACGCGACGATGCGTGCGGACGCGATCACCTTCGGCGGCGAGAACTTGCTGCGCAAGAGCGAGGCGGAGATGCGCAAGATCCGCGGACGGCGGATCGCGATGATCTTCCAAGACCCGATGACCTCGCTCAATCCGGTGCTCACGATCGGCGAGCAGATCGCCGAAGCAGTGCGGCTCCACTTCGGCGTCGGGCGCTCGGAATCGCGCCGCAGAGCCGCGCAGATGCTCGAGAAGGTGCGCGTTCCCGCGGCCGCCGATCGCCTCGACGACTATCCGCACCAGTTCTCGGGCGGCATGCGCCAACGCGTGATGATCGCCATGGCGCTCTCGTGCAGCCCCGAACTCCTCATCGCCGACGAGCCGACGACCGCGCTCGACGTGACGATCCAGGCGCAGATCCTCGAGCTCATGAACGACATCCAGCGCGAGACCGGCGCGGCGATCATCCTCATCACGCACGATCTCGGCGTCGTCGCGGAGGTCTGCCGAAACGTCCTCGTCATGTACGGCGGGAACTTGGTGGAGTACGGCACCGCCGAGCAGATATTCGAAGAACCGCGGATGCCGTACACGCAAGGGTTGCTCGCCTCGCTGCCGCGGCTCGATCAGCGCGAGCGCAGACGTCTCGTGCCGATCAAAGGTCAGCCGCCGAACCTGCTCCGCCTTCCCGCGGGCTGCGCCTTCGCGCCCCGCTGCGCATACCGGATGCCGATCTGCGACGAACCGGTTCCGCTCTACGACTTCGGAGAAGGGCACGTCGCCCGCTGCTTCCTCTACGACGAGCGCGCCAAATCGCAACGCCCCATCGAGGTTACATCCGCGGTCCTTGTCGCCCCGAGCACGACGTGAGCGCAGAGCCTGTCACCCCCCTCGACGTAGCGCCCTTGCTCGAAATCAAAGACCTCTATAAGTATTTTCCGATTCGCGCCGGGCTATTTTCGCGCCACGTCGCGGACGTCCACGCCGTCGACGGCATCGATCTCGCGATCAAGCCGGGGGAGACGCTGGGACTCGTCGGCGAGTCGGGATCGGGAAAGACGACCGTCGGGCGCCTGATCCTGAACCTGCTGAAGCCCACGAGGGGCTCGATCTTTTTCAACGGACGAAACATCACGAAGCTGCGGCGCGGCGAACTGCGCCGGCTCCGGCGCGAGATGCAGATCGTCTTTCAGGACCCGTATGCGTCGCTCAACCCGCGCATGACCGTCGGCGAGATCGTCGGCGAACCGCTGAAGATCCATCATCTCGCGAGCGGATCCGCCGCGAGCGACCGGGTCGTCGAGCTGCACAAGATGGTCGGGCTGCGCTCCTCGCACGTGAACCGCTATCCGCACGAGTTCTCCGGCGGCCAGCGGCAGCGCGTCGGCATCGCGCGCGCGCTCGCCGTCGACCCGAAGTTTCTCGTTCTCGACGAGCCGGTCTCGGCGCTCGACGTCTCGATTCAGGCGCAGGTCATCAACCTGCTCGAGGATCTCCAAGAGCAGTTGGGCCTGACCTATCTCTTCATCGCCCACGATCTCTCCGTGATCCGCCACATCTCGACCCGCGTCGCGGTGATGTACTTGGGCAAGATCGCCGAAGTGGCGGCGCGCGACGATCTCTACGAGAACCCGCTCCATCCGTACACGCAGTCGCTGCTCTCAGCGATTCCGATCCCGGAGCCGAAGATCGAGCGGCAGCGGCGCCGCATCGTGCTCACCGGCGACATCCCCTCGCCGGTTCATCCGCCCTCGGGCTGTCGTTTCCACACGCGCTGTCCGGTCGCGTTCGAACGCTGCACCAACGAGGAACCGAAGCTCTTGGACTACGGCAACGGCCATCTCGCCGCATGCCATCTCGTCCAAGAGAGCGGCGGCAAAGCCCCCTCNNCATAGAAAAAGAGGCAGCTGTTGCAGCTGCCTCTCTCGCTTCTATTAGGATACGCTAGGCTTTTTTCTTGCGGCGACCCTTGCGGCGTCCGCCTTTACGCGTCGCCTTCTTGCGACCGCCCGCTGCCTTTTTGCGACCGCCCTTGCGGCCTCCGGCTTTCTTGCGGCGTCCGGCTTTCTTGCGCCCTGCGCCTTTGCGGCGACCGCCCTTCTTGCGTGCCGCGCCTTTGCGCGCGCCTTTCTTGCGGCCGGCAGATTTCNNCCGGCAGATTTCTTGCGGCCGGTGGATTTCTTGGCAGCCGCGCCCTTACGCGCGGCGCTCTTCTTTCGTGAGGCCTTCCGGCGACGTTTCGGCTTCGCGGGCTCTTCGCCCATCATGCCGCCGTTGCCCATGATGTCGTCCATCCATTCCTCCTCGTCCACGTGGGACGATTAGCGTTGGTTGACAGCGCTGACATAGCGCTTTGAGCGAATCATAGTCAATTTCATGGAATCATGCAAATGTTGCCCTCCCAATGTTGCCCTCCCCTTGACCCGAGGTGATATACTCGCCCCGTGAAAAAGCCCGTCATTATCGTGGAATCCCCCACGAAGGCGCGGACGATCAAGAAGTTCTTGCCGGCCCGCTATGTCGTGAAGGCCTCCGTCGGGCATGTGCGCGATTTGCCCAAGAGTACGCTCGGGGTCGATGTCGATAACGGCTTCGCGCCGCGTTACCTCACGATCAAGGGCAAGGGCGACATCATCAAGGAGCTCAGAAGTGCGGTCAAAGGCGCGAGCGACGTCTACCTCGCGACCGATCCGGATCGCGAGGGCGAAGCGATCGCCTGGCATCTGGCGGAGTTGCTGAAACTCGAGAACCCGCAGCGCATCGAACTCCACGAGATCACGAAGGACGCCGCGCTCGACGCGCTCAAGCACGCGCACGCGATCGACATGGATCGCGTGAACGCCCAGCAGGCGCGGCGCATTCTGGACCGGCTCGTCGGATATAAAATCTCGCCGTTGCTCTGGGCGAAAGTTCGCGGCGGCCTCTCCGCGGGGCGCGTGCAGTCGGTCGCGGTTCGCCTGGTCGTCGATCGCGAGCGCGCGATCCGGGCTTTCGTTGCCAAAGAATACTGGTCGATCGCCGCGCAGTTCTCGACGCCGCGCGAGCCCACGATGCCCTTCCCGGCCGATCTCGTCACGCATCGCGGCGAGAAACTCGAGATCGGCAACAAAGCGCAAGCCGACGAGATCCTCGCGGCGCTCGAGGGAACCTCCTCGACGATCACGGGGATTCGCAGGCGCGAGGTGCGTCGCAACGCAGCCGCGCCGTTCACGACCTCGACCTTGCAGCAAGAGGCCTCGCGCAAGCTGAAGCTGCGCGTCCGCCGTACGATGCAGATCGCACAGGCGCTCTACGAAGGCATCGATCTCGGCGGCAAAGAGGGCACCGTCGGCCTCGTCACCTACATGCGTACCGACTCGACGCGCATCTCCGATCAGGCACGCGAGGCGGCGCGCGCATTCATCACCCAAGAGTTCGGCGAAGAGTTTTTCGCCGGCCGCCAGCATCGCGTGAAAGAAGGCGCGCAGGACGCGCACGAAGCGATTCGCCCGACGTCGGTCTCGTACACGCCCGCGCAGGTCGCGCACGTCCTCAAGCGCGACGAGCTGCGCCTCTACACGCTGATCTGGGAGCGCTTCGTCGCCTCGCAGATGTCGGCCGCCGTCCTCGATCAGACGACCGTCGAGATCGCGGCAGGCGAGTACGGCTTCCGCGTCACGGGAAGCGTCGTGAAGTTCCCGGGCTTCACGCGCGTCTACGAGGAGACGAAGGAAGTCTCCGCCACGGCGCCGCCCGGCGAAGGGAAAGAACGCGTCCGGTTGCCGGAGTTGAATGAAGGCGACGCGCTCGACCGCGAGGCGCTTGAAGCGAAGCAGCATTTCACCGAACCGCCGCCGCGCTTCACCGAAGCCTCGCTCGTGCACGCGCTCGAGGAGAACGGCATCGGCCGCCCGTCGACGTACTCGACGATCGTGGAAACGATTCAGTCGCGCGGCTATGTGACGCAGCAGGATCGCCGTTTCCAGCCGACCGAGATCGGTGAGATCGTGAACGATCTGCTCGTCGAGCATTTTCCGAAGATCGTGAACCTCGCGTTCACGGCGGAGATGGAGAGCGATCTCGACAAGGTCGCGGAGGGCAACGAGAACTGGGTTTCGGTGCTCGGCGACTTCTACGGACCCTTCGCGCACGAACTCGAGGAGGCGGAGAAGAAGTTGCCGCGTTTGGAAGTGCGCGACGAACCGACCGACGAGATCTGTCCGAACTGCGGTCGCCCGATGGTCATCAAGCTGGGCCGCTTCGGCAAGTTCATCTCGTGCACGGGATATCCGGAGTGCAAAACGACGCGCCCGATCGTCAAAGACACCGGCGCCAAGTGCCCCAAAGACGGCGGCGCCGTCGTCGAGCGCCGCTCGCGCAAAGGCCGCACGTTCTACGGCTGCGCGAACTATCCAAACTGCGACTTCATCTCGTGGGATCGCGTCGTTCCCGAGCGCTGCCCCGTCTGCGGTTCGCACGTCGTCGCGAAAACGCGCCGCGGCGCGACGCACCTGGAGTGCGCCGCCGATCGCGAGCACGACGTCTCCGCCCTCACCCCGTCCGATTCCTCAGAAGAAACAGCCTCGCCAGAAGTTTTGTCATCCTGACCCTTCGACTCGGTGCTACGCACCTCGCTCAGGACTAAAGGCGCTAAGGTGTCATCCTGAGCTTGTCGAAGGATCGCATAGTGCTTTCGGAACGTCTGCTCGTTATCGGCGGGGGTCTTGCTGGATGCGAGGCTGCCTGGCAGGCTGCGCGCTGCGGAGTCGATGTCGATCTCTACGAGATGCGACCGAACGCGAGCGGGCCGGCGCACAAAACCGCAAACCTCGCGGAGTTGGTCTGCAGCAACTCGCTGCGCGGCGCCGCGCTCGAAAACGCGGTGGGATTGCTCAAGGAAGAACTCGCGCGCCTCGACTCGCTCATCGTCAAGACGGCGCGTGAAAATGCGGTGCCCGCCGGGGGTGCACTCGCCGTGGATCGCGAGCTGTTTGCCGCCGCCGTCGAATCGCGCATCGCCTGCGAGCCGCGCATCACGCTCCATCGCGAGGAGGTGCACGAGATCCCGCTCGATGCTCCGGTTATCGTAGCCTGCGGTCCGCTGCCCAGCGATGCGTTGCTGAGCAGCATCGATGCCGTGCTTCGACAGGCTCAGCATGACAATACCGGACGCCTCCACTACTTCGACGCGGCATCGCCGATCGTCGCGAGCGATTCCATCGATGAATCGAAGATGTATCGCAAGTCGCGTTACGAGAAAGGCGACGGCGACGATTACGTCAACATCCCGCTCGACCGCGAGCAGTACGCGCAACTGCTGCGCGACCTGCGGACGCTGCCGCGCCACGAAGCCAAGGAGTTCGACGGAACTCGCTACTTCGAAGGCTGCCTGCCGATCGAAGAGATGGCCGACCGCGGCGACGACGTGCTGCGCTACGGTCCGATGAAACCCGTAGGATTACGCGATCCGCGAACCGGGGAGACGCCGTACGCCGTCGTGCAACTGCGCAAGGAGAACCGGGAGGGCACTGCCTTCAACCTCGTTGGCTTTCAAACGCGCCTCACGTGGCCCGCGCAACGCGAGACCTTTGCGAAACTCCCGGGCTTGGAACGCGCCGAGTGGCTGCGGCTAGGCGTCATGCACCGCAACACGTTCATCGACTCGCCGCGCTTGCTCGAGCCGACGCTGCGCCTACGCGGAACCGATGCGCTCTACTTCGCCGGACAGATCACGGGCGCGGAAGGCTACGTCGAAGCCGCGGCGTGCGGGATGATGGCCGGCATCCATGCCGCTCGCGCGATTCTCGGACTCGAACCCGTCGACGTGCCGCCGGAGACTGCACTCGGCGCGGTCGTCGCGCACCTGCAGAACCGCGAGTCGCCGGATTTTCAGCCGTCGAACGTGACTTGGGCGCCTTTCCCCGCCCTTGCCGGCGCGCACGCAAAGCTCGGCAAACGCGAAAAACGCGCGCTTATGGCGGAGCGCTCGCTCGCGGCGCTCGAACATTTCGGCGAGCTGCTCCGCGCCGAACCCCGCGCGCTCATAGCGCAGCGGTGAAAGCCTTCGCGTCCGCGACGAGCGCGCCGTAGGCGGTGGCACGCGCCTTGTTGAGAAGCCGCTCGTCAAACGTCACGAGAACCGTCCCCTCCCGCTGCGCCAACGCCAGGTAATACGAATCGTACGCCGGATGATCGAGCGCGCAGGCAATCTCGAAGGCATTTGTCGTCAGCCCTTCCAGCGGCTCGAGTCGCACGATGCGCGCAAGGCGTTCGAGGAAGTTCGCGCTCGTGGAAAGATCGCCGCCGGGCGCGCGTGCGTCGAGCCACAATGCGTTCGCCGCTTCGGCGAGCAGGAGCGCGGGCGCCGCGAGCTCTCGCTCGATCGCAAACAATTTTCTCGCGGAATTCCGTCGCGCATCGTCGCGGAATGCCGCGACCGCGACGCTCGCATCAATGACGATCGGCCGATTCACCGAGCACCCTCCTCATGCGCTCGTCGCGCCCTTCGTGGATCGCCTCCACGGCGTCGAATCCCGGACGCGCCGGCATGACGTGCTCGTCGAGCCACGCGATGAACTCGGAGCGGTCGTGCGAAACGGCCTCCGCGACGATCGTGCGTAGCTCGGCTTCGAGAGAGCGGCCGCTGCGCTTCGCCCGCGCCTTGAGCCGGCGGACCGTCTCCGGATCGAGGTTCCGAATGATGACCTGTGCCATGATAGCACTCATGATAGCATCGCAGGCCTCCCTTCGGCAAGAATCACCGTCGTGCAACCCAATACCACCGCGAGAGGTAATCGCCTAGAGCATGAGAGTTCGTTCCACCACGATTTTGGCCGTGCGGCGCGATGGAAAACTCGCGATCGCCGGCGACGGCCAGGTGACGATCGACAAGACGATCGTGAAGCACGGTGCGCGCAAAGTGCGCCGCATCGCCGGCGGCACCGTGCTCGCCGGTTTCGCGGGATCGGCCGCGGACGGCATCGCGTTGCTCGAGAAGTTTGAAGGCAAGTACGCGGAGTACAAAGATCTCACGCGCGCCGCCGTCGAGCTGGCAAAGGACTGGCGCCAAGACCGCGCGCTGCGCAGGCTCGAAGCCTTGCTCATCGTCGGAACGCCGGAGCATCTCTTCGTCCTCTCCGGCAACGGCGACGTCATCGAGCCCGACGAAGGTGTCGCCGCGATCGGCAGCGGCGGCCCGTACGCGCAAGCGGCGGCGGCGGCGCTCATGCGGAACACGACGCTCGATGCGGAATCGATCGCGCGCAAGGCGCTCGAAATCGCGGGCGAGATTTGCATCTATACGAATGACGACATCATCGTCGAGGTGCTGCCGTGACCGCGCCCCCCGCGCTCGAACTCGACGCACAGGCGCTGACGCCCGCGCAGATCGTCGCCGCGCTCGATGCGTATATCGTCGGGCAGCAGAAGGCGAAGCGCGCGGTGGCGATTGCGCTGCGCAGCCGCTATCGGCGCTCGCGCGTCTCGGACGCGCTGCGCCCAGAGATCACGCCGAAGAACATCCTCATGATCGGACCGACCGGCGTCGGCAAGACGGAGATCGCGCGGCGCCTCGCCGGTCTGGTCGGTGCGCCGTTCGTGAAAGTCGAGGCGACGAAATACACCGAGGTCGGCTACGTCGGGCGCGACGTCGAGTCGATGGTGCGCGACTTGGTCGAGTCCGCGGTCCGCATGGTCACGGAGGCGCGGCGCGACGAAGTCCGCGAGGCCGCCGAACGACAGGCCGTGGAACGCGTCATCGATGCGCTGAATCCCGAGACGCGTCCGCCGCAGCAACACGCCACGGGCGGTTTTACGGCGGCGCTTGGATCGATCTTCGGCAACGCGCAGGAAAAGGAGCCCGCACAGCCGCACGTCGCGCCGCTCCCGATGGCCGAAGCGCAGCGCGTGCGCGACCAGACGCGCGCCGAGATCGAGCGCGGTTTCTACGACGTGCGCTTGATCGAGATCGAAGTTGAGGAATCCCAAACGCTGCCGATCGGCGTCATCGGAGGCATGAACGATCAGGGCGGCGGCGATCTCGGCGAGATGCTCGGCGGCATGCTCCCGAAGCGCAAGACGCGCAAGCGCGTGACCGTTACGGAGGCGCGCCGCATCTTCGCGCAGGAGGAAGCCGCGAAGCTCATCGACAGCGAAGCGGTGAAACGCGAAGCGCTGCGCCGCGCAAGTGAAGACGGGATCATCTTCATCGACGAGATCGACAAGGTTGCCGGCCGCGAAGGCGCGCGCGGCGGCCCCGACGTTTCACGCGAGGGCGTGCAACGCGACATCCTCCCGATCGTCGAGGGATCGACGGTGAACACGAAGCACGGCCCGATCAAGACTGACCACGTTCTTTTTATCGCCGCGGGCGCATTTCACATGAGCAAGCCGTCGGACTTGATTCCGGAGCTCCAAGGCCGGCTGCCGATTCGCGTCGAGCTCGATTCGCTGACCGCCGAAGATTTCAAGACCATTCTCACGCAGCCGCGCAATGCGCTCGTCGAGCAGTACAAGGCGCTCCTCGCGACCGAGGGCGTCGAGTTGGAGTTCACGCCCGACGGCATCGAGGAGCTCGCTCGGTTTGCTATGCAAGTGAACGAACAGAGCGAGAACATCGGCGCACGCCGCCTGCATACCGTGCTCGAGCATCTGCTCGAAGAAGTGAGCTTCGCGGCGCCCGAGCGCGGCGGGAGCGTGCGGATCGACGGCGCGTACGTGCGCGAGCGCCTGAGCGACGTCGTCAAGAACGCCGACCTCTCGAGTTATATTTTGTAATGATCTTGTCGAAGGACCGACACTCGGAATTGGGAATAATAAAGCACCATGAAGAAACCGTTGCTTTTCGCCGCACTGACCGCTACCGTTCTGCTCGCTGCTTGTAATGGTGGAGGAGGATACGGATACCAGAATCCTCCCGGTTACGGCACCAACTGCATTCCGCCGACGAACACCGTGCTCGTTTACCCGTCGAACAATGCAACCGGCGTGCCGGACAACACGATGGCCGTCTACGTCGCGGTTCCGACCGCGCTGACGAATCCGGCGGGGCTCGATACGAATATCATCGGGCCGCCGTCGTACGGCTCGCAGTTGACCGGCGGATTCACCTCGGTGACGTACGCCTCGATTCCGACGCCGAACACGGTGCCGGGCTACAGCAACCCGCAGTATTACAAGACGACGCTCACGTACTCGTTGACCACGGCGTCCGCGTTCGACGTGTACTGGAACAACTTGAACAACGCGTGCAACTCGACGACCTCCGCATCGTTCATCGGCTCGTTCACGACCCAATAACCTCCAGCCGAAAAGGGTGTTGATTGCATGGGCGCCGTAGATTGGCGCCCATGCCGTATCTGCGGGAGATCGTGACCGAGGGGCACCCGGCCCTGCTTCGCGTCGCGAAGAGAGTGACGCCGAAGGAGATCGCCGATCCGCTCTTCCAGCAGTTGATCGACGATATGTTTTTCACGATGTACGAAGCGCCCGGCGTCGGGCTCGCCGCTCCGCAGGTCGGCATTGCGAAGCAACTCTTCGTCATCGACGTGAAGGACGACGAGCACGATCCTGCGGCCGTCATCAATCCGAAGATCGAATCGGCGGAAGAAGAAGTGGAGTTGACCGAGGGCTGTCTCTCCGTGCCCGGGTACGTCGGCGAGATCACGCGTTTCGAACGCGTCACGGTGAGTGGACTCGATCGGCACGGCCACAAGATCCGCTTGGAGGGCGGCGGGCTTTTCGCGCAGTGCCTGCAGCATGAAATCGATCACCTGCACGGCAGGCTCTACAAAGACAGCGCGCGCGACATCCGCCTCGCGGTGACGGACGAAGAGAAGGAGGCTCCGCAAGCGGCGGAGGCGTGAGCGTGCTGAAAACGCTCTTTTTCGGCACGAGTGCGTTCGCCGTTCCAGGCCTCGACGTCGTCGCCGACCGCAGCGAACTCGCAGGCGTTGTGACGCAGCCCGACCGCCCGGCGGGGCGCGGGCAGCGCTTGCAGCAGAGCGCCGTGAAGCGCGCGGCGCTCGAACGCGGGTTGCGCGTCTACGAGCCCAAGCGTCTGCGCGACTTCGCGAGCGAACTCCAATCCGTTCCGTTCGACGCGTTCGTCGTCGCCTCGTACGGCAAGATTCTCCCAAAGGAGTTGCTCGCGCTTCCGCAACTCGGCGCGCTCAACGTTCATCCCTCGCTCCTCCCGCGCTATCGCGGCGCGACGCCGATCCAAGCTGCGCTCCTTGCCGGCGACCGCGAAACCGGCGTGACGATCATGCTCATGGATGAGGGACTGGACACCGGCGACATCGTGCTAGAGGAACGCCTCGCGATCGGCGAAGACGAGGATTTCGCAAGCCTGCACGACCGGCTCGCACAACTTGGCGCGACGCTGCTCGGCGAAGCGCTTGCGAGGGGAGAGAGCGCGGGCGCGTTCTCGAGCACGCCGCAAGAAGGGGAGGCGAGCATCACGCGGCCGATTGCGAAAGCGGATCTCGAGATCGACTGGAGTTGGCCCGCCGCGCGCATCGTACGCCACGTGCGTGCGTACGCACCGGCTCCCGCGGCGCGCGCGATGCTCGGCGGCGTGCGCGTAAAGATTCTCGAGGCGCACGTCGCGCCGGACGGCTCGGTCGAGATCGACGCGCTCGTCGCGCCGAATCACGGCCGCGAGAGCGGTGCGGCATTCGCGCGGCGCGTGCAAGCGACGTGAACGCACGCGAGGTCGCGCTGCAGATCGTGCGCGACGTCTTCCCGGCCTCGGGATACGGCCGGGGCGCGCAGGAGGCGCTCGATTATCGCGTTCGCAAGGCTGAACTCAGCGCGCGCGACCGCGCGTTCGCGACCGAGCTTGCGTACGGCGCGATCAAAATGCGCCGCACGCTCGACTGGTATCTGGAGCCGTTTCTCGGCGAGCGGCGCAACACGCTGCAGCCGACGACGCATGAAATCTTGCGCCTCGCCGTCTATGAGTTGCGCTACACGCGTGCGGAAGAGTACGCGACGGTCTCGCAGTTTGTCGATCTCGCGAAACGCTACGGCCATCGCGGTCTCGCCGGCCTCACGAATGCCGTGTTGCGGGGATTTCTGCGCGAGCCGCCGCCGGAACCGGCGCGCGAAACATTTGAAAGCGACGACGACTACTTGGGAACGAAGCACTCGCTGCCGACGTGGCTCGTGCGACAGTGGCGCGGTGTTTTCGGCAGCAAGATCCTCGAGGAGATTTGCGCGGGCGTGAATCGACCGGCGCAGCCCGCGATTACCGTGAATCGCATTCGCGTCGAGCCCTCCGCGCTTGCCGAACGCCTGCGTGACGAGGGGACGATCGCTCACCCGTCGCCGTTCGTGCCCGAGTCGATGCTCGTCGAGAGCGGTTCGGTTGCGTTGCGCGAGCGGGCGGCGGAGGGGCTCTGGTGGGTCCAATCCGAATCCTCGGCGGTAGCCGTCGAAGTGCTCCAACCGCACCAAGGAGAGCAGATTCTAGACGTGTGCAGCGGTCGCGGAAACAAAGCTTTGCAGATCGGAAGCCGCCTCGCAGGAGAAGGCGAGTTGTCCTGCGTCGATCGCGATGCGAGCAAGATCGATATCCTGCAGCGGCGTCTTGCCGAATGCGGAATCTCCGCCGCAACGATCGCGGGCGACATCACCGACGCAGAGCTTTTCGCGTCCGAGCGGCGATTCGATCGCGTGCTGCTCGACGCGCCGTGTTCGGGAACCGGTGTCGTCGGGCGCCATCCGGAAGCGCGTTGGCGCAAGCAGAGCGGTGACGGCGAGCGCCTCTCCGCCTCGCAGGTCGCGCTTCTGCATGCGAGCGCGAATCGCGTCTATGCGGGCGGCGCGCTCGTCTACGCGGTCTGTTCGACCGATCCACGCGAGGGCATCGAGGTCGTCGAAGACTTTGTCGCCCATCACAACTTCACGCGCGGCCTCGTGCCGAACGTGATGGAGCCGTTCTTGACCGACGCGGGCGACGTCTTGATTCCACCGGGAATCGGTGGGCGCGACGGCTTCTACGTTGCGCGCTTGGAACGACGCCTGTGAGTTGGCTCGGGCGTTTCGAAAAAGCGTGCGCGGCATTCATCGAACGCGCCTTCGCGCGCAGCTTCCCAAGCGATCTCGCTCCGGCGCACGTTGCCCGCAAACTCGTCGCCGTGATGGAGGCGAACACGACTCGCGAGAGCGGACATCTGCTCGCGCCGGGCGCGTACATCGTCTACGTGAATCCCGTGGAGTTCGAGCGGTTGACCGCAGAGCGCGCCTATTTGGAACGCGAGTGGTCGGAGTTGCTGCGCGATCTCGCCGCACGCGTCGGCGCGTTCTTCAGCGGCGGCGAGCCGGTCGTGACGATGGTCGCAAGCGAAAAGGTTCCGCTCGGCGCCGCCGAGATCGAGGTTGCGAAGCAGCGGCCGGCGCCGCCGCCGGTACGGCCGCGACGCGAGCGCCGCTACCAACTGCGCATGGTCAAGGGCGTGCCCGCGGGCGGCCTCTACCGCGTCGACGGCGAGTTGAGCATCGGACGCGGCGCCGACGTCAGCGTCATGCTCAACGACCCGAGCGTCTCGCGGCGACATGCGTCGATCGCGGTCGTGAACGGCGTTCCCGTGTTGCGCGATCTGGGGTCGACGAACGGCACGTTCGTGAACGGCGAGCGCGTGGAGACGCGCACGCTGAGCGCGGGCGATCGCCTGACGTTCGGCAACACCGAGATGCGCATCGAGAGCGCGGCATGACGCCGGCGATCGCGACCGAACTGCGCGTCGACTCACTCGGCGTCACCGTCCTGCTCTTCGCGGTGGGATTGATCGCCGCAAACCCGCGCTTCCGTACCGCGCGCGACGTCGGCCGCCTCGCGCCGATGCGCGTCGACTTGGACGTCGTCGATCGCAACGGCGAACGCGCGGTCGAAGCGCTCACGCCGGCGATCGTCGGGCGCGGCGCCGATGCCGATGTCGTCGTGGACGATCCGGACGCAAGCCGCCACCACGCGCGGCTCGAGGCCGAGAACGAAATCGTCTACGTGAGCGATCTCGATAGCACGAACGGAACCTACCTGAACGGCCGGAGGGTCCGCGAGGCGATCGAGGTGCGGCCGGGGGACCGCATCGACGTAGGGACGGCGCGCCTGGTCGTGAAGGACCTCATGCCATGGACGTAGCGATTCGGGGCGATCTGGCAAGCTGCCTGACGCTGCGTCTCGCCCCCTCGACATGGGTCTTCGCGATCGCGCGCGGCTTCGGTGAGATCGACGGCGTGCCGATCGCACGCGCGGCGCTGGCGCGCTTCGAAAGCGAGTGCCGCCGCCGCACGCGCGGCGAAGCGAGGCGCCGGCGGTTGCAGCGCTCACCCGTCGCTGCGAGCACGCTTTGCGGAGCGCTCGCGCGCGTGAACGGCGCGCTCTATCTGCGTGGCGCGGGCCACGACGATTACGTCCCGTCGGCCTGCTCGTTCTCCGCGGTGCTCGTCGTGCAAAACCGCGCGTACGTCGCGCACGCGGGATCGACCGCGGCCTATCTCGTGCACGGTTCCGACGTTCTCGCGCTCACCGCCGGCGACACGTTCGAGGAAGACAAGACGGCGCCGGTGCTGGCGCGAGCGCTCGGCATCGGACCGACGCTGACCTTCAGCGTCTCCTCGATCGCGCTCGAAGCCGGCGACACGCTCGCGCTCTGCGGCCACGCGCTCCGCGAAACGATCGACTCCCGGCGCTTCGTGGAATCGCTCGAGAGCGGTCCGGAGGAGCAGGTGCTGCGCGTGCGTTACGAGCCCTCCGACGACGTTCCGGCGGCAGGCGAGGTCGCTCCAGGAAGATTCACGCGGTTCTTTCGCGCGCTCCTTTCCGCAGCGCGCAGCCACCGCTGAACTTCTCGCTCACGTTCCCAAAGCTCGCGCGCCGCGTTTGGCCGATGACGGCGGCGCTTGGGATCGCCGCATTCATTCTCTCACTCGTGCAGCCGAAGACGCTCGGCCCGTGGTGGATGAACGCGTTGCTCGTCGTGCTCGCGTACATTTGGGTGCTCGCGCAGCCCGCCGGTGCCGAACGCGACGATACGCTTCCCGCGCTTGCGGTGCTGCTCTCCGCCTTCGGCCTCGCGCTCGTCGGCCGGCTGTCGCCGGAACTCGCGCAGAAGCAGCAGGAGTGGCTGTTCGTTTCGCTCGGGCTCGTGATCGTGCTCGGTCCCGCGTTCACGCGCTTCCGCCGCATGGCGGCATACAAATACGTCTGGGTTGCGGCGTCGCTCGTCCTCTTCGGACTGCTCGTGATCTTCGGCGAATCGATTAACGGTGCGAGGCTCTGGATTCGCATGGGTTCGCTGCGCTTCGAGCCGGTCGAGTTGATCAAACTCTTCATCGTCTTATTCCTTGCGGCGTATCTCGCGGAGACCGCCGACGTCATCGCAACCGCGCGGCGCGTCTGGACGACGAACGCGCGATACCTCGGCCCGCTGTTCTTGGGATGGGGCGCCTCGATGGCGATCCTCATCGTGCAGCACGATCTTGGAATGGCTACGCTGCTGCTCGCGACCTTCGCGACGATCCTGTTCGTTGCGACGCGCCGCATCGACATCGTGCTCGCCGGCTTGGCCCTCTTTGCGCTGACGACGCTCTGGGC
This sequence comes from Candidatus Tyrphobacter aquilonaris, assembly GCA_003133745.1. Taxonomy (GTDB): domain Bacteria; phylum Vulcanimicrobiota; class Vulcanimicrobiia; order Vulcanimicrobiales; family Vulcanimicrobiaceae; genus Tyrphobacter; species Tyrphobacter aquilonaris. The sequence continues at coordinate 43,505 of PKZD01000068.1, read as the reverse complement.
CGTGCATCACTTCGCGTACGTCGCGACGCGCATCGCGGTGTGGATGCATCCGTTCTTGGATCCTTTCGGGCGCGGTTATCAGAGTTCGCAAGGTTATTTCGCGCTCGCCGCGGGGGGGATGTTCGGCACCGGGTATCGCCTCGGCCATCCGCAGTTCATCCCTGATGTCGCGACGGACTACGTCTTTGCGGCGATCGCCGAAGAGTTCGGATGGATCGGCGCCGCCGCCGTGCTCACGCTCTATCTTGCGATCGTGCGCCGCATTCTCGTCATTGCGGTCGAGCAGCCGGATCTCTACGCAAAACTGCTCGCGGTCGGACTGGGTGCGACGATCGGCTTCCAGGTGTTGATCATCGTCGGCGGCGTGATCGGGCTCTTTCCTCTGACCGGCATCACGCTGCCGTTCATCTCCTACGGCGGCAGCTCGCTCGTCGCGAACTTCCTCCTCATCGCGCTGGCATGGGCGATGAGCGCGCGCCAGGCCCGCACGCAACGAAACACGTGAGTATGAAATGCATGGCGTTTGCGATCTGCGTTTTGCTTTGCGGTTGCTCGCACGGGACTGGGCGCGGCACGGGATCGGCGGCGCTCTCTACGAACAATGCCGTGGCAAGTGACGGTGCATCAGTCTATGAAACGAACTGTTCGAGTTGTCACGAGGCATCGGGACAGGGAATGTCCGGAACCTTTCCGCCGCTGGCCGGGAACCCGGTCGCGACCGGCGATCCCGCGCGCGTCATCCACATCGTCAAAGACGGCTTGACCGGACCGGTCAGCGTCAAGGGCGCGACCTACGACGGCGCGATGCCCGCATGGGGCCAGACGCTTTCGAGCAGCGAGATCGCTGCCGCGATCACGTACGTCCGCTCCGCGTGGGGCAACTCTGCGGGCGGCGTCACACCCGCGGAAGTCGCCGCCACGCGATAGTCGCTTCGGATTCTAGCGACCCGTTAGTAGGGGCACCAGTACGGCGTCCACGGCGGGTCGTACCATGGCGACCATCCGTAGCCGTTCCAGAACCAGCAGTCTCCCGGCGCGTCCTCGTAGACGAAGACTTCGATGCCGTCGTAGTCGAGCCAGAAGCCGTAGTGGCCGCCCCACCAGACCCAGCCCTGATCGTCCCAGTAATGGTGCCAGTAGCCCTCGTACCAGCGATGGCCGCCGTACGAAGCCCAGCGCGAGCCGCCATAGTAGCTCGGATGGCGCGCGTACGTTGCGTTGACGCTCATGCCGCGATAGCGGCTGCTATGATACGACGTGACGCCACGCACGAAGCTCACGCTGCGAACGCGTGTCCCGCCCGACTGCGTACGCGTCACATGATACGTTCGCGTGGCGTGGTACAGCGTTGTGCTGCCGTGATGCGTCACCGTTACGTGACGCGTGACCGTCACATGGCGCGTGAGCGTCACGTGGTGCGTGACCGTCGCGCCGCGGAAGCGCGACGTGACCGGCGCATGATATGTGTGCGTGACCGGCGCACGATACGTATGCGTTACGGGCGCACGGTACGTATGCGTTACGGGCGCATGATACGTTGTTATCGGCGCGTGATACGTGTGGGTGACGGTCGTATGGTACGTATGCGTGACGGGTGCGTGATACGTTGTTACCGGCGCGCGATACGTATGCGTTACGGGTGCGTGATACGTTGATATCGGCGCGTGATAGGTGTGCGTGACCGGGGCGACATGGGATCCGCCGCTCGGCCCTCGGGCGCCGGTCGAATGCCCGCCGCTGCTACTGCTCTGTGGACGCGGCTGCGCCGCGGCCGTGAAGGTCGAGGCGACGAACAACGCTGCCAGCGCGAATCCAGCCAACCGCATGCTCGCGGCTCGAGCGCGGCTCGCTCGAATCTCCATGGACGACCTACCTTTCTCTCTCTGCTCCATTTGGAACATACCCTAAAGAAAACGAAACGACGCCCTACGCAGCGCTTGATCGCTTGAATCCGAGCCGGAAAAGCTCTTCGACATACGCGTAAAGCGGAGGGTCGGTCCTCTGCAAACGGAGGCGCGTTGCGGGCGGCCATGCCGACGCGCCGTCGTTCACCTCGACGTATGCGCGCAAGCCCTCGGCGAAGTATTCGTCGAGACCCGTCGCCGCATACGGCGTCACGAAGGAGCGCGCCGCCGCAAAGGCACCGCGAACGATCGGATCGATACCGGATCGGTACACGCCTCCGCCGAGAACGCAGTCGAGCGCGTGACCGAACTCGTGCGCGACCGTCATCGGACTGCGCGAGCGAAGGTAGACGGCGCGCTCTTCAACGACGAAAAGCCCAGCCGGCGGCGCAGGCCATGCATCGACGTCGATGCCGAGTCGCGCGAGCGCGTGCGAGAGTTCGCGGTAACGCGCGCCGCGCGGCAACGGCACGACCGTGACCCCGCCCGAGATCGCGCAATGCAACGCATCGGCGCCGAAGCGCGAGAGCGCATCGACGATCGCGCGCTCCGGTGCGCGAGCGCAGATTCCGGCGACGAGGCGCGTCGCCAAGAGCCGGGCATCGCGTTCCATCCCGATCATGCTCGCGCGCCGGGATTGCCGTTTCGTCGGCGTCGCGTGACCGCCGGATGAACGCCGGAGCATCGCGTGGAACCTGCGCGGCATGCCGACTTCGACTTCCCGGCATTACGAGCGCCATTCGAGCGGGCTTCAGCTCGTTGCGGACGTCGTGCTCGGCATGTCCGACGGCCTGACCGTCCCGTTTGCCCTCGCCGCGGGCATCTCCGGAGCGCTCGCGGCTTCGCACATCGTCGTGACCGCGGGCGTCGCAGAGCTCGCCGCCGGGGGCGTCTCAATGGGGCTCGGCGGTTATCTCGCCGCGCGCACGCACCACGACTACTACTTCAAGGAAGAGCGCCGCGAGCGTCAAGAGGTCAAAGAGGTTCCCGAAGTCGAGCGCCACGAGATCGTCGAGATATTTCAGCAGTATGGGCTCGAAGGCGAGGCGCTTCACCGCGCGGTCGACGCGATCACGTCGGACCACGAACGCTGGATCGACTTCATGATGCGCTTCGAACTCGGACTCGAAAAACCGGCGCCCGGACGCGATCTTCGATCCGCGCTTGCAATCGGCGGTTCGTACGTCATCGGCGGCCTCGTGCCGCTCGTGCCGTACATGCTGATTCCGCAAACGCACCAAGCCTTCGGAGTCTCCGCTGCCCTGACGCTCGTCGCGCTCGCGATCTTCGGCGTCTTCAAAGGACGCTTCACCGGCGTTCCGCTGCTCAAGGCTGCCTTTCAAACCGTGCTCGTCGGAAGCATCGCCGCCGCCGCCGCCTACGTCCTCGCCCGCCTCGTCTTCTAGCTCAACTTTGTCACCCTGAGCCATGTCATGGTGAGCCTGTCGAACCACGAAGGGCGGAGGGACCGCATCCTATTAAAAATAATACCTTCTCTCCTCTTCATTTAGGGAAAGCGGAACCTCATGGGTACCTATCGAGCGCCGCTGCGCGATCTCCAGTTCGTCCTCCGGGAGCTCGCCGGAGTCGACGAGATCGCGAAACTGCCCGGTTTCGAGGCGAGCGCTGGCGTGCTCGACTCCATCCTCGAAGAGGCGGCTGCCTTCGCAACCGGCGTCCTGGACCCGCTCAATCGCTCCGGTGATAAGGAAGGCTGCACCTGGCGCGACGGGGCCGTCACGGTGCCCCACGGCTTCAAGGAGGCGTATAAGAAGTTCGCCGACGCCGGATGGATCGGGCTCCCCGTCCCGGAGCAGTACGGCGGACAGGGCCTGCCGCAGCTCGTCCTCGGTCCCGTGCTCGAGATGTGGAACGCCGCGAACGTCGGTTTCGCCAACGGTCCGCTGCTCAATCAGGGCGCGATCGAGGCGATTGAACTGACCGGCTCCGAGGAGCAGAAGCAGCGCTACATTCCCAACCTCGTCTCCGGAAAGTGGACCGGCACGATGTGCCTCACCGAGCCGCAGGCCGGCTCCGATCTCGCGCAGGTTCGCACGAAGGCCGTGCCCGAGGGCGATCGCTGCCGCATCACCGGCCAGAAGATTTTCATCACGTTCGGCGAGCACGACATGGCGGAGAACATCATCCACCTGGTGCTCGCGCGCTTGCCCGACGCGCCCGAGGGAACGAAGGGCATCTCGCTCTTCCTCGTCCCGAAGTTCGTCGTGAATGCCGACGGATCGCTCGGCGAACGCAACGACGTGCATTGCACCGGCATCGAGCACAAGCTCGGGCTCAACGCGAACCCCACGTGCACGCTCAACTACGGCGAGCAGGGGAAAGGCGCAATCGCGTATCTCGTCGGCGAGAAGAACAAGGGCCTCGAGAACATGTTCATCATGATGAACGCCGCGCGTTTCTCCGTCGGCGTTCAGGCGATCGGCATCGCCGACCGCGCCTACCAGCACGCGCTCGAATTTGCAAAGGAGCGCGTGCAAGGCCGCGATGTCAACCCAATGGCGAAGGACAAGTCGCCGAAGCCGATCATCGTGCACCCCGACGTCCGGCGCATGCTCATGTGGATGAAATCAAACATCGAAGCGATGCGCGCGCTCGCGCTCGTGACCGCGGCTTCGTTCGACATCGCCGCGCGCCACTCCGACGAGAAGGTGCGCAAGGAGCACCGCGCGTTCGTCGAGCTGATGATTCCGATCGTGAAAGGCTGGTCGGCGGAGAACGCCGTCGACCTCTGTTCGACCGCGCTGCAGGTCTTCGGCGGCATGGGCTACATCGAAGAGACCGGCATCGCGCAGCAGTATCGTGACGTGCGCATCACGCCGATCTACGAGGGAACGACCGGGATTCAGGCGATGGATTTGGTCGGGCGCAAACTCATTCGCGACATGGGTTCGACGGCGACCGCCGTCATCGCGCGGATGAAGAAATGCGCAGGCGAACTGAAAACGTCGAGCAACGAAGACGTCAAGGCGATCGCGAGCGTCTACGAGCAGGGCGTCGATGCGTTGGTCGACGTGTCGCAGTGGCTCGGCATGACCGCGATGGGCGATCTGAACAAAGCCTTTGCGTGCTCGGTACCATACCTAAAGTTGTGGGGCGTCGTCGCGGGCGGCTGGCAGATGGCCTGCGCCGCGAAGATTGCGGCGGAGCGCATCGCGGCAAACGATCCCGAGGCGGAGTTCTACAAGGCGAAGCTCGCAACGGTGCGCTTCTACGCCGATCACGTCATCTCACAAGCCTTCTGGTACCGGCACGAGATCAAAGAAGGCGCCGGCGAGGTGATGGCGCTGACGCCCGAACAGTTCGAACTCGACCGCAAGACGATGACCACGGCGTAGCCTCGTTCCCATGATCGTAACGCACGACGTCGCCGGCGTGCGGGTCGTCACGCTCGACAACCCGCCGGTCAACGTACTCTCCTTCGCACTCTGTGCGGAACTCTTGCCGATTATCGAAACGGCGAGCGCCGACGCGCAGGTCAGAGCGATCGTCTTCACGGGCGCACACGAGATCTTCTCGGGCGGTGCCGACGTGAACGATTTCAACTCCGACCCGACGCCGGAGATGAAGACGATTCGCGACGTGATCGCCGCGATGGAGCGGAGTGAGAAGACGCTCGTCGCCGCGATCGACGGGAACGCGCTCGGCGGCGCATTCGAACTCGCCCTGGCCTGCGACTATCGCATCGCGACGAAACGTTCGCATCTCGCCTTCCCGGAAATTGGACTCGGCCTCTTGCCCGGCGCGGGCGGAACGCAGCGGCTGCCGCGCATCGTCGACGTGCAAGCCGCGCTGCAGCTCATGCTCAAGGCGACGCGGTTGACCGCCGCCGACGCGCTCGCGAACGGAATCCTCGACGAGGTCGTCGATGGCGAAATCGTCGAGGCGGGCGTCGCCCTCGCAACGCGCGAGGCGGGAACGAAGCGCCGCCTCTCCGAGCGCAGAGCCATGCTGCGCAAAGGCGTCTCTCTCGCAGCGCTGCCGTTCGTCGTTTCGCAAGCGCACAAGCTGGTGCCGCCCGAAGAGAACGGCGGTTACGCCGCGCACAAGCTCATCGATGCCGTCGAAGCGGCGGTCGCGCTCCCGTTCAAGTACGGCCTCGCGCGCGAATGCCGCCTCTTCGATGAGTTGGTGCGCTCGAAGCCGTCGATGGCGCTGCGCCACGTCTTCTTCGCGGAGCGCGAGCTCACGAAGATTCCTGGGCTCTCGGAGATCCAGCCGCAAGAGGTCGCGAAGGCCGGCGTAATCGGCGGCGGCACGATGGGCACCGGAATCGCGATTGCATTTGCCGATGCCGGCATCCCGGTGACGGTCGTCGAGCCCGTCGACGAGCAAGTCGAGCGCGCGAAACAGACGATCTTCGGCATGTACGCGCATCAGGTTCAACGCGGCCGGCTCGATCAAGCCGAGGCGTGGAAACGCGGCCAGTCGATCGCCTTCACGCAGGAGTATGCGGATCTCGCCGACTGCGATCTCGTCGTCGAAGCGGTCTTCGAGTCGATGGACGTGAAGCGGGAAGTCTTCTCGAAGCTCGACGCCGTCGTGAAACGCAGCGGCATCCTTGCATCGAACACGTCGACGCTCGACATCGACGAGATCGCCTCCGCGACGACGCGCGCTCCGCAAGTGCTCGGGATGCACTTCTTCGCACCCGCGAACATCATGAAGCTGCTCGAAATCGTGCGCGGCAAGCAGACGTCGATGCAGACGCTTGCGACCGCTTTCGCCGCGGGGAAGAAGATGCGCAAGGTCTGCGTCCTCTCCGGCAACGCTTTCGGCTTCATCGGCAACCGCATGCTCTTCGATTATGCGCGCGAAGCGGTTTTTCTCGCGGAGGAGGGCGTTCCGCCGTACCGCGTCGATGCGGTGCTGAAAAGCTTCGGCTTCCCGATGGGGCCTTTTGCGATGTTCGATCTCTCCGGCATCGACGTCGCATGGCACATCGCGCACGCGCGGCCGGGCGTGATGACCGGACGCACGAAAATCGTCGATCGCCTCTACGAGATGAAGCGCTTCGGCCAGAAGACCGGCGCGGGCTACTACACGTACGACAAGAGTATCGGGAGCGGACGCGAGCCGATCCGCGACGAGAGCGTCGAAGCGCTCTTCGCGCAGGAGGCAAAGCGCGCAGGCATCGCGCAACGCGCGAATGTCTCCGACGAGGAAATCCTTCAGCGTTGCCTCTACGCGCTCGTCAATGCGGGCGCGATGCTGCTCGAAGAGGGAATCGCGTTGCGCGCCGGCGACGAGGACATCGTCTACATCTACGGCTACGGCTTCCCGCCGTATCACGGCGGCCCGATGTGGTACGCGGACGAAGTCGGCGTGAAAAACGTCTACGAAACGATCCTGCGATTCCGCAAGGAACTCGGCCCCCACTGGGAACCATCGAAACTGCTCTCCGGGAAAGGAGCGCTCGCGCATGCGTGAAGCGGTCATCGTCTCCGCGGCGAGAACGCCGATCGGCCGCGCGTTTCGTGGCGCGTTCAATCAAACGCCGGGCGCGACGATGGCGGGACATGCCATCAAGATTGCGCTCGAGCGCGCGAACGTCGATCCGAAGGAAGTCGAGGACGTCGTCGTTGGCGTCGGCTTGCCGGAGGGCGCGACCGGCAACAACCTCGGACGCACCGCCGCGCTACGCGCCGGAATGCCGGTCGAGGTCGGCGGACAGGTCGTCAGCCGCTTCTGCGCCTCGGGTCTGAACGCGATCGCATCGGCCGCGCAGCGCGTGATCGTCGATGGCGCGGACGTCATGGTTGGGGGCGGCTGCGAATCGATCTCGATGGTGCAGAACCACTTGAACATGGTCGGCTTCGATGAGGAGTGGCTGCTGCGCCACACGCCCGACGTCTACATGCCGATGCTCTACACGGCCGATCTCGTCGCGAAGAAGTATAATATCTCGCGCGAAGCGCAGGACGCGTATGCGCTGCAGAGCCAGCAACGCACCGCCACCGCGCAAGAAGCCGGACGATTCGATGCCGAGATCGTGCCGATGGCGTCGTGGAAAGTCGTCGAGGAGAAGGAGAGCGGCGCCGTGCGCGAAGAGCAGGTGACGCTCGTCAAGGACGAAGGCAATCGCCCGGAGACGACGCTCGAGGCGCTCGCCGCGCTCAAAGGCGCCGTGCCCGGCATCAACGACACGACGATCACCGCGGGGAACTCCTCGCAGCTCTCCGACGGCGCGGCCGCCGTCGTCCTCATGGATTCGAAGCTCGCCGAAAAGCGCAATCTCGCGCCGCTTGGATTCTATCGCGGCATGGTCATCGCCGGCGTCGAGCCGAGCGAGATGGGCATCGGCCCGGCTCTCGCCGTTCCGAAGTTGCTCGANNGGCATTCCGAATGAAATCTTCAACGTCGACGGCGGATCGATCTCGATCGGCCACCCGTACGGCATGAGCGGCGCGCGCATGACGATGCACGCGCTCATCGAAGGCAAGCGCCGCGGCGTGAAGTACGTTGTCGTCACGATGTGCGTTGGCGGCGGCATGGGCGCCGCCGGCCTCTTCGAAGTCGCCTAAACCGCTCAGGGAATGATGTCGCTCACGCGCATGGCGACATCGGGAAATGCCGCGGGTGCAATCGTCTCACCCGGGCGCAGCGTGCGCGGCGACGCATACCGCCCGTCAACGGGCCCCGCGTAAACCTCGATGACGTTGTCGACGAGGTTGACAATCCAATACTCGCTGATGCCGGCCTCCGCGTAAATCCGCAGTTTGAGCGTGCGGTGTTTCTGCAGGGACGAATCGGAGACTTCGACGAGCAGGAGGACGTCGCTCGCCAGCGGGCGCCGGCTGGAGTAGAAGTCCTCTCGTTCCACGGCGAGCGTGATGTCGGGCTCCGGCATCGAGTCGGGAGGAAGCGCAATCGGTCCATGGGGGAGCAGGATTGCGCGATGACCGAGCGCGGTGACGAAGTAGCGATTCAACCTCGCGACGGACGACATGTGACGGGATCCCTCTCCCATTTCTTCGACGATCTCCCCGGCAAGAAGCTCGACGCGATCGTCGCTGTCCAGAATCCCGTGCTCGATCATCTCCTCGTACTGCTCGAGGGAGAAGCGATGATGCACGAGTTGCAAGTCCATGTTCCGGACCTTCGACGCCACGCTCATGCCGCCCATTCACGCGCAGTCGATCCTTTGACAAGGGGCCGCAGCGAAGCCCCGGAGAACCGGTGAGCGATGTCGCTGCGTACCGGCGCGCTTACCTTGTTGATTCTGGCGGCGTGTTCGCGTGGCGGCGCGCCGCAGCCGCCGCCGCCGATGGCGCACGAGTCTGCCGCAGCGACGCAAGCAACGTCGGGGACGCCGGTCTACGTTGGTAACCCCGCGGCGTCGGTTCGCATCGAAACGCGCATCCTGGGCATCAGTCCGGACGGTTACGCGCGCTGGCTTGCGATCGCGCACTTCTTCGACGCGCAGGGCAGACCGACGCTTATCCTCGCGAACAGCAATCTCGATTGGAATCCGTCCGTCGGGCAATCGCAGTGGCAGAACCGCATGCGCTACGGCCAACCATCCGCGATCGTTTCGAGCGATCAAGATGCTCCGATAACCCTGACCGTGCATCCGACGCTGCCGAAACTGCCGACCGTCGTCGTGCGCACCGACACGCGCCGCTGGCACGTCGCGCGCGTCGTCGCAGCCGCGATCGGCCCGCATCTCGTTCAAATCGGCTGGTTCCCGTACGCCGCGCGCAGCGTGAGCGTTGCGCGGGTGGACGGCCGCGGCACGCGCACGCCGCTCGCAAGCCTTGCCGGCGGCTCGACGTACCGCGATCCCACCGTGCAACCCGGCGCAATCTATCGTTACGAGGTCGAGCGCGAGGGGATGAAACCGGCGCTCACCGGCATCGTGCACGTTCCGCCCGAACTGCCGCGCACGTCGATTGCCGACGCCTCGGGCAGCGGGATGTGGCTGTTCTTCACGCTCGATCCCGTCGACGACATCTACTATCGCAAACTCGATCCCACGACGATCGTGCAGCAAGCCGTCGCGGCGCATCTCCATTACGTCGAGTTGCGCGCGGCGTACGGGGAGTTCTTCGAGATCACGCCCGAATCGAAGCCGACGATCGACGCGATCGTCGACGGGTTGGAATCGCACGGCATCGGCGTCATCGGATGGAGCGTTCCGCGCCAGGTCAGTTACGGCGACCTGCGCGCGAACCTCGAAATCGCGGCATATCGCACGGCAACGGGGCGTCGCTTTACCGGGCTCGCGATCGACGCGGAGCGCGGCGATGAGTTCATGGGCGACGGCCCGGCCGGTTTCGCCGCATTGAGCGCGTACGTCGGCCTCATACGCGAGGCCGTCGGTCCGCATTACCTCATCGTCGCGACCGTCGAAGACCCGTTCTTCGAACGTCTCGACGCGGGAAAGTATCCGTTCCACGCGATTGCGCAGGCGGCGGATGTGCTGCAGCCGATGGCGTACTGGCGAATGATGCGGCGCAAACCGCCCGCAAACGCGGCGCAAGTGGAAACGGAGCTGCACGACTCGTACGCGACGCTGCTGCGCATGGCCGGACGCCGAATTCCCGTTTCGATGGGCGGGCAGACGAGTTCGCTCACCGCGACCGGCTATCCGCCGCCCGAAGAGATCACCGCGAGCATGGACGCGAGCAAACGCGCGGGTGCGATCGGCGAAGCGTTCTTCGCCTGGAACGACACGCTCCCGCAACAGTGGCGCGCCATCGGCGACTTCGATTGGAAGTGACGTGCAACTCGGTTTCTTCGGCGAAAACCTGCGCCGCCTCGTCGACGACGACACCGGCCGCATCACCTACGCCCCGCATTTTCTCTCCGAGCGCGACGCCGAACGCGCCTTCGAAACCTTGCGTGAAAACGTCGGCTGGCGCAGCGAACGCCGTTGGATGTACGAGCGCGAGGTCGACGTTCCGCGCCTGACCGCGCACTATCGCATCGCCGACGCCATGCCCGCGCCGCTTCCGGTGTTACTCGCGCGGGCGCGCGAAGAAGTCCCGGCGCCCTTCAATGCGGTCGGCCTCAACCTCTACCGCGACGAAAAAGACAGCGTCGCGCCGCACAACGATCACCGCGACGAGATCGTGCGCGGTCATCCGATCGCATTACTCTCCTTTGGCGCGACGCGGCGCATGACGATCCGCAGCAAGACGCGCCCGCCCCGCATTCTCGACCTCGACCTCGAACCGGGCAGCCTGCTCGTGATGAGTTACGAGACGCAAGTGCACTACGATCATGGGATTCCGAAGCAACGCCGGAAGATCGGGCCGCGAATGAGCGTCGTCTTTCGCGTGCGCCCCGAGCCCTAAGTCGGCGCCTCGTTCACGTGCGCGGCGTACTGGCGGGAGTCAAAGTACCAACTCGGCAGCGATTGCGGGAACGTGATGTTCTCGAAGGAGTACTCGACGATCTGATCGTCGCCGTTGTAACCGCCTCCGACGACGCCGTGAATATGCGTCACGATGGGAACTCCGGCGAGCCTCCCGAGCGTGACCGTGAAGAGCACGGGATAAATGTCGCTGTGGCGGCCGCCGGAGACCTCGAGGCGATCCGTCGCGAGCACTCTCTCCAACTCGAAGGTCTTCGGATCGACCCATAGCCCGCGCAACCGATTGCGCTCCGGATCGCGCCGCGGCGTGAGCACAACGTGCAACAGCCCCTGATCCGCGTCGACGGAGACGACGTAATAATCGGCGTTGATCGTGATGGTCGTGTGAGCGATGAGCGGCGCCATCGTGGCGGCCGGCTCGGGCGTCGGCACCCATGAGACCGCATGCGCGTACACCGGAGCGGGCTCGAAGAGATCGGCGGTCGGCGGTCCCGGATCGGCGTATTCGGGATGATCCTCCGTACCGTTCACATTGTTGAACTGAGGCCGCATGAACTCGAGAGGCCCGATCGCACCGAGACGCGCGACCGATCGCGCCATCGCCGCCTTATCCGACGTGCGCACCCAGATGTGGAACGTGTAACTGGATGCGTAATCCGGATAGCCTTGCGAATCGTTGTTCTGTCGCACGAGCGTGTAGGTCTCGAACGGCGGCGGTGGACGATGCGAGCGGAAGACTCGCCGGATCGCGTAAAAGACGTCGTCCGGCGACATGTTGGGAAGAGGAACGGGCTCTGCCGCGTGGGGCGCTCGGACGCTCGGCGCCGCCGGAACCCGAGGGGTTTCGACGAGCAAAATCGCGGCGGCCGTCATCAAAACAGCCATGGCGAGTCGAATCATCGCGTGCGACTTCCCCCGGCCCGCGCGCACGCCCTGCGGTGCAGACGCATGCTTGGTGGTGCTCTCTCCCCGGGGGCTTGCCCCATCCTTGCAACGAGGTGCCCCCCATGCTATCATGGCGCGGCCAAGGTATCGAATTCGGTCCCAATACTCTCGAGTGCTGAGCGAGTCGATTCCGAGCAACTTACCAATACCTACAGGAGTCCCTCGTTCATAATGTACCAAGATGAGTATCTTCGCTGCGTAGACTGTGGGCGCGATTTCGCGTTCACCGCCGGCGAACAAGAGTTTTTCGCATCCAAAGGCTTTCAAAATAAGCCGAACCGCTGCCCGGATTGCCGGGCCGCCCGTAAAGCCTCCGGCCAGAGCGGCCGCGGTGCTGGTGCCGGCGGCGGCGGCGGCGGCGGCGCGCGCGGTTATGCGAGCCAGCGTGAAATGTTCACCGCGACATGCAGCCAGTGCGGCGGAGTGGCCCAAGTGCCGTTCCAACCGCGCGGCGACAAGCCGGTGTACTGTCGCGATTGCTTCGCGACCAAATCCAGCTATCGCTAGAGCGTTACTTCACCTCTAGGACAGCGAAGGCGCTGCGTCCGAACTGTTCGGGCGCATCGCGAAGATACGCGTGCGCGCCCGGCCAGCGAAAGCTGCCGGGCGTTATCGCGTGTACGAGGTAGTGCATCTCGTAGATCCCCGGCTCCAAGTGATCCGCGTATGCGGTCACGCGATCCGCGTAGATTTGCTGATCCTCGATCTGCCAACTATCGGGCTGCGCGGTCACCGCCGTGGTCGACGTGCGCAGCGCCGCATCGACGGCCTCGAATCCCGCCGGCAGCGGGTCCTCGATCATGAGCCGGTCCACCGGATGATCGACGATCACGCGGATGCCGACGTCATAGAGCCCTCCGGCATCGAGCGAGATCGGCTGCGAGAGCGGCGCGAGGTCCATCGATGCAACCGGCGTCGAATCGCCCGCTGCTCGGACGTCGCGAATCACGCGCAGACCTGCGAGCTCCCCGGGCGCATCGCTGCGCACGGGATACGTGTAGAGCAGCGCGTAGTGCAGCGTTCCTCTGCTCGAGTGGAAGGCGAGTTGCTTCGCGCCGATCGACGATGCGGGAACGACGACCGTCCGCGACAACGCCGAGTTGCCGAATGTCACGGTTGCAAGCGATCGCGTTCCCGCGAGCACCGAAGCGTTGAATGGCGCGAGGTGTTCGTGCGCCGCATACTCCGCGAGCGCTTCGACCGCGGAGGCCGTCGACGCGAGCGATCCCCATCCGCAGTTGCACTGCTGCGCGACGAGCGCGCGCACCGCGCCGTCGGTCTCTTCCGCGCTCGCACCGCGCTCGACGAGCAGGCGCAGCATCTCCGCCTGTCCCTCGACCGGGGCGCCGAGCCATCCCCAAACGTCGTTTATCGAGACGTTCGCGTACCGGCCCGTGCGGTAGACGTTCTGATCCAATGAGCTCGCGAGGGCGATGCCTTGCGTTTGGTAACCCGGGACGCGCAAGAGATAACGCGCGAGCCGGATTTGAGTTGCCGGGTCGAAGCTCGCGTCCTGCGCGATGATATCGGGGAGGAAGTCGTTTCGGCGATCCCCGAGCGCATCGAGCCCGAGCAGCATCTGCAGACGCAGGCGCGCCCGGCAGTCGGCGTCTTTGCACCATCCGTAGCGCGTCGGGTTCTCGAGCGTGCGCGCGAGATAGCCCTTCGCGTTGTCGAGCGCATGCGGGTCGACGGCGAGGCCGTGATCGCGTGCGAACGCGAGGGACTCGACGGCGTAACCCGACTCGAACGGATCGCTCGCGATGCCTTTGAAGAGCGCGAAGCCGCCGTCGCTCTGCTGCAGCGCGAGGATCGAAGCGAGCGCGCTGCGCTCCGCTGCCGCGGCGTCGAAGGCGGGCGTGAGATGGTATCGCGGTGCGAGTGCTGCCGTCGCCGCAGCGATGACGAGGCGGCTCGCCGCGTCGTCGAGGAACGGCTCGGGATCCGCGGCCATCGCATCGGCCGCGGGCAACGCGAACTGCGGCACCACGGAGTTCGAGAGCGTAACGCGCACCGTGCCGCCGCTCGAGAAGTCGACGGGGACCGACGCGTTCGACGTCGTTGCACCGGCCTCGACGACCGATTCCGTCACCGCGCGATCCTTCACGACGAAGGGCACGCGGAACGCATCGGTTGCCGAGCCGACCTGCGAGCTGAAGAGCAGCGTCGTCGGCGCGGGCGTCCCGACGATCATCGGGAAACGCAATGCCTGCATGTCGGTGCCGATGCTCGAGCTCTGATCGAGCGTCTGCGGATTGCCGATCGTGAAGGAGAGCGCGCCGCTCAGGCGTCCGGTGAGATGGAGCGTTCCGGCGCCCGCGACGTCGAGCACGGAGAGGCCCGCGTCGATCGTGTCGCCCGGCCGCGCGAACTGCGGCAACAGCGGATTGGTGAGCAGCGTCTTCGTCGCGATGAACGGCTCATCGGCATTGCCGAAGTGCATGTCGTCGCTGCCGATCGCAACCGCCATCGTACGCCATGTCGTGAGCTCGTCGGGAAGGGTGAAGGAGACGTCGGCGTGGCCGCTGCCGTCAAGGCGAACGACCGTGTAGTACGCGAGCGGGCGGAAGTTCTCGCGCACGCGCGTCGATCCGGCGCCCGCGAGGTAGCCGCCTCCGTAGCCGAAGCCCTTCTCCGTCGTCGCGCGCAGCGGCTGCAGTTGGACGTTTCCACGGTTATCGGCGTAGCGCGTGGCAATCGGCTGATCGGCGAAGATCGTTTGAACGAGATCGGGCGGACGGTATCCCGTCAACTGGAGGATCGCGTCGTCGACGACCATGACGATCGCCTCACCGCCTGCCGCGGGATGTCCTTGCGCGTCGCGCACGCGCAGCGAAACGCTTTGCTGTGCGCCGGGCTCGAGGCGAGCGTGCTGTGGTGCGATCGCGATCTTCAGGTATTGCCCGGCGAGATCGACGTGGAGCGGCGCAAATCCGATGCGCGAGAGGCTGTCGAGCGTTCCGGGGCGCAGCGTGCGAATCGACGGACCGCGCCGCACGACGATCGCCTCGACCGCGGCGTTCGGGAGCATCGCCGGCGTGACGCGGAACGAGACCGTCGGGCCGTTCCCCGTCGCATGGATGAGGCGGCTCGTCAAGACGTCCTGCCGCACGACCGCGAAGTAGATGTCGCTTTGCGAGAACGGCGATGCGATGAGCGCGGTCGCGGTGTCGCCGACCTTGTAACTCTTCTTGTCGAGTTTGACGTTGACGACGGTGCGATCTTGCGTGCCCCAATCAACCTCGCCCGCGCCGACGACAAAGGCTTGGAGATCGGTCTCGCTGCCCTCGGTGCTCGCGCCGGAGAAGTTCGCGCGAATCCGATACGGACCGGGATTCTTCGGGTGCAGTTGCACGGTCGTGGCCGTGCTGCCCGGCGTCACGTCGGCGGTGTCGACGGTCGTGTACTCGACGCCGTTCTGCGCGCTCTCGCCGCCCTCGACGAGTTGCGTCGCCGCGGTGTACGCCATGGACTGCAGTTCGACGTGAATCGTGCGCCCCGCGATCGCTTTTCCATTCAGATCGGTCACGATCGCCTGCACGGAGAGCGGCGCCCCCGCGCGCCCGACGAGATCGGTTTTCAGACCGATGACGCCGTCGCTTGCAAGCGCGGTGAAGCTCTGCGTCGTATCGACGGAGAGATTCGAAACGTCGGTGGCCTGCACGTCGACGCTGTAGGTCATCGGGAAGGGAAGATCCGCGGCGACCGGGACGGCTTGCACGAGCGCGCCGTTGCGGTCGAAGGTTCCCGTCGTCGAGAGGACGTCGGTGTCGAACTCCGGTTGCTGATCGGGCCAGAACCACTGGCGACCGAACGTGTAATCGTCCCAGCCGGGCGGTTCGAGAAGCGCGACGTCGCGCGTGACGTCGACTTTCGCCGCGGCGTTCGCAAGCGGCGCGCCGAAGAGATAACTTGCGTTTGCGGTCGCGTTCACGCTCGACCCGGCAACCGCGCTCTGACGGTCGAAGGAGACGTCGAGTTTGAAGTTCGGCGGCTTGAATTGCGCGACGCGCAGGCCGCCGTCGATCTCGTTGCCGTTTCCGCCCTTTGCCGCGATCGAGTAATATCCGAGCGCCTGATTCGCGCCGAACGTGAGCGGCAGCGAGAAGACGCCGAAGGCGTCGGTCACGACGTTGCCGAGCGATCGCGCGTTGCCGCTCGGATCGGTGAGCGTGACGGCGTATGACGTGCTGCGGTCCGCGGCGAGCACGCCGTTGCGCACGGCGTACGCGATGCCGGTGATGCGTGCGTTCTCGCCGGGCTGGTACATCTGCCGATCGGTGAAGATCGTGCCGCGCGAGAGCGGCGCGCCGCTCGTCCACGACGTGTCGCCGTCGATGTTCTCGACACCGGCCCACGGGTCGACGCGCGTGTACGCCCAATCGCTGCCGACGCTCGCGACCGCCATGATCGGGGGCGCCTCGCCCGAGTACGTCGCGCCGCCTGCGTAGCAAGCCTGCAGCGGATCGCCGGTGATCACGAGCGTGCCGCCGCCGTCGGTCAAGCCGCGCGCGCACGGGTTCGTCGATGGGCTCGCACCCGTTCGGTAGAGGGCGATGCTCGCGTTGGAGACGGGCGCTCCGTCGGAGAGGCGCTCGACGCGCACGATCGCGCGCGACGGAAACGTCTGCGCGAAGACGCCGAGGTTCGTGAGCGAGACGATGCCGGCGTCGGTGATCGGGTTGCCGGGTGAAACGTCCGCCGTGACGCCGTAGGCGAGCGCGCCGCTCGCCCCGCCGAGCATCTGTCGCAGCGGAACCTCGACCGTGCTCTGCGCGTTCGTCCGCGCGTTCGGGATCGCGCGCTGCGGCCAGTCACCCGGAACCCGCGGAAGCAGCGCGTTCGGATCGTCGCCGTTGACGAGCATCGCCGGCTGCAGCGGAAGAAAGGCTGAGCGATAAGTATTGCCGGGCAAGTTCGTCGCAAAGACGTCGAGCGCGAGGTTATCGACGTTCGGGAAGACGTTGGTTCCCGACGGCGCCCAGATGCCGGGCGTGAAATCGCCGGTCTGAATCGTGATCGTCTGCGGCGTTCCAAGTTGCTGCCCAAAAACGTCGGTCAGTCCCGCGCCGATCGTGATCGTGTACGTCGAGCGCGGCGCGAGCAGATACGGATCGATCGAAACGACGTTCGGCGCATCGTCGGAGATCGCGGCGGGGCTCGCGGTGGATTGCGGCGCCGGCGAGATCGTGACGTTTCCGGCGAGGCTCTTCGGATCGAGCGGATTGTCGAACGTGATCGCGGGGTCGCCGTGCGCAAAGCGCTCGCCGAGCGTTCCGGGTGCCGGCGTCGGCGTCGCGATGACGCCGAGCGAAGCGTACGTGTGAATCGTTCCGGTGTAGGCGCGACTCGTCGCGACGTTGCCGTTCTGCGGCGCGACGCCGGCCGCAATCGAAAGATGGTAGATCGTGTCTCGTTGCAGCGTTCCGCGCGGCGTGAGGTCGTAGACCCACGTCGAGAGCGAGGGGTCGAATGCGTCGGTCGCGCCGCTGCCGGGCACCGGCGACGGCGTCGCTTCGAGCGCGGCGTCGAGCGCGATGCGGGCGCCGCTGCCCGAGAGCGTTGCATGCGCGGCGAGCGAAGCGGGGTCGATCTGGGCGTTCGCGGTCACGTGGAGGGTCGGGTGCAAGTTTGCGGGCGCCGGCGTCTCGCCGTTTTCATCGGCGCCGAGCGACGGCAGCTCGCTGAAGGAGAGCGGCGCGGTGTCGAAGGTCCACGCGAGATCGTGCGTCAGCGCGTCGCCCGAGAGATCGCGCAGCCCCGCGGTGAGCGTCACGCGCACGCGCGTGCCGATCGGAAGCGCCTGCTCGGGGACGAAGCCGATCATCCGTGGCGTCAAGACGACGAAGTTGCCGCGTAACGCGGGATCGATGCGAAGATGCGAGAGAAGGTCGCTCGGGCCGTTGCCTTCGAGCGCGCCGACCGTCGTCACCGGCTTCGCGAAGATGACGCGGATCTGCGCGAGCGTCTGCGCGGGCTTCGTCGGCGAGATCGAGCCGATCCACGCCGGCAGCCTCGGAGTCGGCAATGCCCCCACCGGAGCGAGGCCCGTCCCACCCGTCCCTTGGCAGGCTGCAAGCGCCGCGATGACGACGAGCGACGCCGGTGAAAGCCATGGACGCATAGAGGACCCCTCCGAGAAAGAAAGCGCTCCCTCCCCATTCTGTCATCCTGCGCTCTTGTCATCCCGACCGAAAAAGGATGGCCGCTCTGCGGAGCGGCCTGCTTCAAACTTGTCATCCTGAGCTTGTCGAAGGACGGAGCGCCACAAAGCATTACCGCCGAGGCTGCGAGAATACTAGCGCTTATGCCGCGTCGTGTTGTCGTCTATGCGGGAATTGCCACCGCGTGCTTCCTTTGGCTCGTGGCGCGCGCCGTCGTGGGCGTTGACGTGACGGCGCTTCCCCATGGCCGCGGCACGGTGCAGTTCACCGACCGCACGGGCGCGCCGCTCGGCTCGATCGCCGCCTCCGACGTCGCCGATACCGCATGGGTGCCGCTCGACCGCGTCGCACCGGTCTTTCGCTCCGCGATCCTCGCCGCCGAGGATGCGCGCTACTACCATCACGGTGCGGTCGACGTGGCGGCGATGGCGCGCGCGGCGTACGAATACGTCGTCGACGGCGAAGCGCGCAGCGGCGGATCGACGATCGCGATGCAACTCGCACGCTCGATTCGGCATTCGCCGAGCACGCTGCGCGGAAAGCTCGCCCAGATCGTGGAGGCCGAGCGCATCGTCCTGCTCTCGTCGCCGAACGCGGTGCTCGAAGCCTACCTCAACCGCGTCCCGATGGGCGGCGATCTCTACGGCGTCGAAGCGGCATCGCGGGCGTACTTCGGCATTCCGGCGGCGGATCTCGATCTCGCGCAAGCCGCGCTCCTCGCCGCGATTCCGAACGATCCGTCACGGCTCTCGCCGTACGATCACTGGGCGGCGTTGCGCGAACGCCAGCGCTACGTACTCGATCGGATGGTCGCCGACGGAACGGCCTCGCCCGCGCAAGCGGCGCTCGCGCAGCGCGAGCGCATTGAAGTGCTCCCGCCGCTCGCCGGACCGCAGGCGGCGCAGCATTTTCTCTTTGCGCTCTATCCACACGTCGCGCCGGGACGCGTCCAGGTGCGAACGACGCTCGACGCATCGTTGCAGCGCTTCGTTCTCGCTCAGGTGCAGGCGATCACCGACGCGCTCGTCTCACGCCACGTCACGGACGCGGCCGCGCTCGTCGTCGACAATCGCACCGGCGATGTCCTCGCTTACGTCGGTTCCCCGGATTACTATTCCGATGCGCTGCTCGGGCGCAACGACGGCGTTCAGGCACTGCGTCAACCGGGTTCCTCACTCAAGCCGTTCACGTATGAGTTAGCGCTCGAGCGCGGAGCGATCGCATCGACGACGATTCTGGCGGACGTTCCGACCGCCTACGCGATCCCCGGCGGCCGTCTCTATCAGCCCGCCGATTACTCGACGCGATTTGCCGGCCCCGTGCGCGTACGCTACGCGCTTGCGAACTCACTCAACGTTCCCGCCGTGCGCGTGCTCGCACGCGTCGGCGTGGAGGCGATGCTCGATCGCCTCCACGCGCTCGGCTTCACGCATCTCGACAAACCCGCGGCGTACTACGGACTCGGGCTGACGCTCGGCTCCGGCGAAGTCACGCTCTGGGAGCTGACGCACGCGTATCTGACGATCGCGCGCGTGGGTTCCGCGATTCCGTTGCGCGCGACGCTCGATGAGCCGGCGGCGCCGCCGACCCAAATCGGCGATTCCGCGACCTGGCAACTCGTCACCGACATGCTCGCCGATCCGCATGCCCGCGCGCAATCTTTCGGCCTCAACTCGATTCTGCGCTTGCCGTTTCCGGCCGCGGTGAAGACGGGAACATCGTCCGACTATCGCGACACGTGGACCGTCGGCTTCACGCGCGACTACACCGTCGGCGTTTGGGTCGGCAACTTCGACGGCTCGGCGATGCGCGGCATCTCGGGAGTGACCGGCGCAGGCCCGCTCTGGAATCGCATCATGTTGCATCTCTACGAAACGCACGATGCGCAGCCGTTCGATCCTCCGGCGGGGTATCTGCGTGTGCCGATCTGCGCGACGACCGGACAGCGGCCGGATCCATCATGCGAAGCGGTCGTCATGGAGTGGGTGCATCTGCAGCAGCTCGCGTCGTGGCGCCGTCCGGCGAGTCGTGGGAGCGGCGGCGTGCGCATTCTCTTCCCGCATGACGGCGACGTCTTCGCACTCAACCCGGCGCCCGATGCGCTCGCGCGCTCGATGCAGCGCCTCGAGCTGCGCGCGGCCGGAGGAGCGCGCGTTCGATGGAGCGTCGCCGGTACGACGCTTGCGGTCGACTCCGAAGGGCATGCCTTTTGGCCGCTTCGCCTGGGCCGCTGGACGATCTCGGCTGCAAGCGGCACGCATCGCTCGACGGTGACGGTCCACGTCGTCGTTCCGCCCCAGGGCGGCTCTGCCGGCTTTTCTGTTGTGCGCGCGCCCGCGCGTGGGCAAGAATCGCGTCCGTGAAGGACCGCTTGGGTTGCCTCCCAGCAAAGTTCCAGGCTTTATCAGTCCTAAGGATGGACTGCTAACAAGATATCGGTCCTTTGCGTTGTAGACTTCAGGAGACGGCCCTCGTTTCCACGTTAGAAAAGGAATGCACCAAAGATGAAAACCTTGCTCGTCGCGCTCTCAGCGGCCGTGCTGCTCCTTACGGCGGCACCTCTGACGGCGCTCGCGGACCATCCGCTCACGATTATCAACAATGCCGATCAAAGCATCGAGTACATCAACATCTCCCCCGTGGACAGCAATGATTGGGGCGATGACTGGCTCGGTTCCGATCAAGTGCTCTCACCCGGCCAGCGCATCACGTTCACGATCGAGAGCGGCTGCAACCAAGATATCCGCGTCACGTTCATGGACCACCATCAGGTCGAGAAGCGCAACTTCGACACCTGTCAGTACGACCTGCGCGTCAACTACTAGCCGAGACCGGACGCATAGAGCGCACACCCCGTGACCGCGGTGTCATGGCGGTGTTCGCTTTTGAGGCCAGGCCGGCGGCAGGGTGGGAGAGGGCTTGGTCGGTTGATCGGGGAAGAAGAGGGCCGGTTTACCGTCGCTCTCGTAGTTGCTTATTTTTTGGAGGACCCGAACAGATGAAAGCCCTTTTCATGACGCTCGCAGCCGCCGTGCTCTTCCTCACCGTTGCGCCTGCCGCCGCGCTCGCGGATCATAATCTCACGATCACCAACAACGGCGATCACACGATCGAGTACATCTACATCTCAGCGGTGGATAGCGACGAGTGGGGCAATGACTGGCTCGACTCGGACCAAGTGCTCGGATCGGATCAGCACATCACGTTCACGATCCAGAGCGGCTGCGACCAAGACATCAAGGTTGTCTACATGAACGGCCACTCGGACGTAACGCGTAACTTCGATACCTGCCAGTACGATCTGCGTCTGAACTACTAAGTTCGGCTGCGCCTCAGAAAGCACGCACCTCGACGCCTGCGCTCGCGAGCGCGGCGCGAATCCGGCGTGCGAACTCTAGCGCGTGCGCTCCGTCCCCGTGAAGGCAGATGCTCTGACCGAAGCCGCGATCGACAAACGCGAGCGTCTGTGACGCGGCTTCGTCGGCATCCTCGATGAGAGCCCCGGGAGTGCCACGGGGCAGCAGGCTGCCGTCGGCGGCATAGCCGCGATCTGCGAAGACCTCGTCGACTGCTCGCAGGCCGATTCGCCGGGCTGCGCGCAGCGACGCGCTGCCGGCGAGCCCCACGAGCGCGAGTGATGCGTCGTAGTCCCGCACTGCGCGCGCGATGACATCGGCAAGCGCATCGTCGCGCGCCGAGATGTTATACAGAGCACCGTGCGGTTTCACGTGGCCGAGTCGCGCGCCTTCGCGGCTCGCGATTTGGGCGAGCGTATCGATCTGCGCTTGCACGTCGTGATACACGGTTTCCGGCGCGTATGCCGGCTCCGCTCGCCCGAAATGCTCGCGATCGGGAAACGATGGATGCGCTCCGATCGCAATGCCGCGCTCCAGGGCCAACCTCAGCGTCGCGGTCATCGTCGCTTCGTCCCCGGCGTGCCCGCCGCATGCGATGTTCGCAGAGGTGACGTACGCAAAAAGCGCGGCATCGTCGTAGCCTTCACCGACATCGGCGTTGAGATCGATATGCTTTGCTTTCATGCCTGCACGGCGCCGGCAGCGATCGCCGCGAGGTACGCTTCTATCGCGCGTAACGCCGACGCTGCCTCGTCAAGCGTCATGGCCGCGAAGCGGACGTGCGCGCCGGGCTGCGCTTGCGCAAGCTTCCACAAATCTGCCTCCGCAACGACTCCGATCTTCGGATAGCCTCCGGTCGTCTGCGCGTCGCAGAGCAAGACGAGCGGCAAACCGGAAGGCGGAACCTGGACGATGCCGGGGACGACGGCGTGCGAGCGCAGTTCCGGCGCTCCGCGCGTATCGAGTGCTTCGCCTTCGAGCACGGATGCCATCCGGTTGCTCTGCGGCGAGACGCGCCATCGCGTGCGCCAAAGCCGCTCTTGCGCCTCTTCCGAGAAAGAAGTAAGTTCGCCGCCTGGAATGACGCCGATCTCGGTCTCTTGCGCGTCTCGCGTCCACCAACGGGGAGGTTCGACGAGAAGCGCTCGTGCGTCTTGGGCGACGCCCGTTGCTGCGATCGGCACGCGATCGCCGGCCTCGAGCACGCGTCCGTTCAGGCCGCCGATTCTCGCCGCGAGATCGGTCGTGCGCGAGTTCATCACCGTCGGCACGTCGATGCCGCCGCCGACGGCGAGGATGGTACGGACGGCGCGCGGCGGCATGCCGAGCTCGAGCGTTGCGCCGGGCGATGCTTCGTATGCGGCCCACGTCGAAATGCTCTCGCCGTTCAGCGACGCCGGGCAATCCGCTCCGGCGAGCGCGAAACGCGTGCGTTGCGTAAAGCGGATGCTCGCACCACCGAACGCGATCTCCAGCGCTGCGGCAGCGGCATCGTTCCCGAGGATGCGGTTCGCGACATCAAGCGCGAGCGAATCGGCCGCACCGCACCATGAAACGCCGATTCCCATATAGCCGAAGCGTCCGCGGTCGACGACGAGCGCGCGCGGACCCGGCCGGATGACGACGATCTCGTTTGCGCTCACGACACGGCGACGAAACGCACGATGTCACCGGGCGTGAGGAGCGCCGCGGGCGTGCGCTGGGGGTTGAAAAGCTCGAGCGTCGTGTGCCCGATCAGTTGCCATCCGCCTGGGGATTGCACGGCATAGACGCCGGTCTGCTCGCCCCCGATGCCGACTGAGCCGGCGGGGATGCGTGCGCGCGGCTTCGCGCGCCGCGGCACCTGCAAGCGTGAATCGAGACCGCCGAGATACGCAAACCCCGGTTGAAATCCGAGAAAGTAGACGACGTATTCGGCGGCGGCGTGACGCTCGATGACTTCACGCTCGCTCATGCCCGCGTGCTCGGCGACGAACGCGAGATCGGGCCCCCCCTCTCCACCATACCGCACGGGGATCTCGATCGGCGCGCGCGACTGCTCGGCAGCGGCGCTGCTTTGCTCCCACGCCTCTTGCAGCTGTAAGATGAGCGTTTGCGCGTCGGCATCGTGCGCATCGAAGATCAACGTGAGGTTGTTCATGCCGGCGACGGCCTCACGAACGCCGGGCCATGCGCCTGCGTCGCGCGCGAGCGCCCAAATCCGCCGCTGCGCGCTCAGCGACAGCTCACCCTCCGCATCGAGAACGATCGCCGATTGCCCGAGCCGCGAAACCACGGCGTTCGGCTTTAGTACACCAAGACGCCGATGGGCTTGGTGATGCCTGTCGTTCCGTTTGCGGGAATCGTTTGGATCGGTGCGACGTTGCCGTTCGCGCTCGGCGCGAAGACATAGACTGCCGCCGCGCCATAATCGCCAACGTAGATGTAGCCCGCGCCGTCGACGGCAATTCCGTTTGGCAAGTCGAGCAGCGTGCTTGCTCCGGTGATGATTCGAGTGGGCGTCGCGTTGCCCGTGGCTCCGGGTGCGAACTCTTCGATCGATGCTCCGATGCCGTTGTAGGCATCGGCAACCCAGAGGTTCCCATGCGAGTCGAAGACCACGCCCATGACATACCCTAGAACGGTGTTCGAACCCGAGATCGTGTTGATCGGCGCGACGTTGCCGTTTGCGCTCGGAGCGAACTCTTCGACGGAGCCATTTTCCGTGCCCACCCAAATGTTGCCGCCCGCGTCGAGCCAAACCCCGGTTGGGGTGCCGAAGCCCGTCGAGCCGCCCTTGATTTGTCGCAGCGGCGCCTGTGTCGTCGTTCCGGGGGAGAAGATGTCGACGGCGCTGTTGTCGTAGTCGGCGACGTAGATCGTCCCGCTCGAGTCGACATAGATGCCCGCCGGTCCTTGGAGCGTTGTCGAACCGCCGCCGAGCGTGACCGACGGAGCCGTATTGCCCGATGCCCCTAGCGCATACTCCGTAATCGTGCCGTTGGAACCGGAGTTGTAGTTGCCGACCCACACGTTCGTGCGCGTGCTGTTGATGAAGAAGCCTTCGGGTTGGATAAGGCCGGTCGATCCCCCGGTGAGGCTGGACGTCGGCGCGACGCTCCCGTTGGCGGTCGCCGGGAACGTCAAGACGGAGTTGTTGACGACGTCGGTGACGACGAGGTGTGACGCGCGTTGACCTGATATCCCGGACGGCGGATTCAGCGCGGTCCCCGTGCTCGTGCACGCGGCGAGCACGGCAATTCCGAGAAGTGCCGCGAAGATAAGTCTCGAGCGCATGAGGAGCAATCCTTTATTGGTAGCAGCGGTGGGTGAGGGCACGTGATTCCGGCCGCGCCGCGCCTCTCCTGCGCAGGTTGCTTCCTCGCTCGTGCTAAAGTCTTTGAGAGCCATGTGGTCCTCCGTTTATCGTCCCGATAGCCTTGCCTCCGCATTGCGCATGTGGCGCGATGCGGCTCCGGGCACGCGGCTCGTCGCCGGCGGCACGGACCTCGTCGTAGAGCAGCAACGCGGCGTTAAATTGGCTGCACAGCTGATCGACCTCACCGGGCTCCGCGAGTTGAAATACGTGCGGCGCGAAGGCGACGAGTTCGTCCTCGGTGCGCTCGTCACGCACAACGACGTGCTGGCCTCCGAAGATTTGCGTCGTTGGGCGCTTCCGCTCGTCCAGGCGTGCATCGAAGTCGGTGCGCCGCAGATTCGCACGCGCGCGACGGTCGCGGGCAACCTCGTGACCGCGTCGCCGGCCAACGATACGATTGCGCCGCTCCTCGCGCTCGACGCGCGCCTCGTCCTCGCGAGCATCGACGGCGAGCGTACCGTCGCAATGAGCGATTTCTATCCCGGCTTTCGACAGACGGCGCTGCGCGCCGATGAAATCGTGCGCGAGATCCGCTTCCGCGCGCTCGACATGCGGCACCGCGGCATCTTTCTCAAGCTCGGGCTGCGGCGTGCGCAGGCGATTTCCGTCATCAACGTCGCGATCGTACTCGGATTCGAGGGCACGCACGTCGCGACGGCTCGCATCGCGCTCGGTTGCGTGGCGCCGACCGTCGTGCGCATGCGCAACGTCGAGGCGGCGCTGGCGGGCGCACAACTCGACGCGCAGACGATCGCGCGCGTCGCGAAACAGGCTGCGGATGAGATCGCGCCGATCGACGATCTTCGCGGCTCCGCAGGGTATCGCCGCGATACCGTGGCCGCGCTCGTCGCGCAGGCGCTCGAATCGCTCGCCGCCGGGCGAGAAGCGGAGGGCTTTCCCGATCTCCCGGTCTTGCTCGAGGTTCCGAGCCCAACGCGCATCACATCGCCGATCGAGGGCGGCGTCACCGCGCGCGTTAACGGCGAACAACGTGCGCTGCCGACGGCGATGCGCAAGACGCTGCTCGACGCGCTACGCGACGTCGGATGCACGGGCGTGAAAGAAGGCTGCGCCGAGGGTGAGTGCGGCGCGTGCACCGTATGGCTCGACGGCCAGGCGGTGATGTCGTGCCTCGTGCCGGCCGCGCAGGCGCACGGCGCCGATGTGATCACGATCGAGGGCCTCGCGTCGAGCGAGGAACTCCATCCGCTGCAGCGCGCCTACATCGCGCGCGGTGCGGTGCAATGCGGCTTCTGCATTCCGGGCATGCTCATGGCGGGCGCGAAGTTGCTCGAAGAGCGCGCGGAGCCGACGCGCGAGGATTGCCAGGTCGCGATCAGCGGCAACCTCTGCCGCTGCACCGGCTATCGCAAGATCCTCGACGCGATGGAAGAGGCGGCGTTGCAGACCGCAATGCCGCAAGAACAAGGCGTTCCCGCGTGACGAAGATCGGTACGTCGATTCCGCGCCCGGACGCGCACGACAAGGTGACCGGAGCCGCATTGTATCCGGCGGATTTGATCCGTGAAGGCATGCTCCACGCAAAAGCCGTCTTCGCGCACCGGCCCTCAGCGCGCATCCTGCGCATCGACGCGAGCACGGCTTTGGCGATGCCGGGCGTCCGCGCGGTCCTCACGGCGGCCGACGTTCCGTATAATCGCTTTGGTTTGATCGAGACGGATCAACCGCTGCTCTGCGAGGATCGCGTCCGTTTCTCGGGCGATCGCGTTGCGCTCGTTGTCGCGCAGACGCCGGAGGCGGCCGCGGCCGGTGCGAGCGCGGTGAAGGTCGAGTACGAAGACTTGCCCGTGCTCACCGATCCGCGCGACGCGCTCGAGCCCGACGTGCCGCGCGTGCACGAGGATCGCTCGAACGTGCTGCTTCATCAGAAGATTCGCAAGGGCGACGTCGACGCGGCGTTCGCGAGCGCCGACGTCGTCATCGAAGGCGAGTTCTCGACGGGCTGGCAGGAGCACGCATACCTGCAGCCGGACGCCGGCATCGCGTATTGGGACGAACAGGAACGCCTCGTGCTCGAAACGGCGGGACAGTGGCTCCATGAAGACCGGCGCCAGATTGCGGCGATGTTCGAGATGCCCGAGGAGCGCGTCGTTATTCGCTACGCGAAGATCGGCGGCGCGTTCGGCGGGCGCGAAGACCTGTCGTTGCCGCCGCTCGTCGCGCTCGCAGCATGGAAGTTGAAGGTCCCGGTCGCGATGCAATGGAGCCGCGAGGAATCGATCGTCGGTCACCACAAGCGGCACCCGTTCTTCATCACGAGCAAGTGGGCGGCGAAGCGCGACGGCACGATTCTCGCCGCGCAGACGCGCTTGGTCGCCGACGGGGGCGCCTACGCCTCGACCTCCGCCGAGGTGCTGAAGTGCGCGACGATCTTTGCGACCGGCCCGTACGAGATCGCGAACGTCGCGACCGACGGCATCGTCTGCTACACGAACAACGTCCCGTCCGGCGCCTTCCGCGGATTCGGCGCACCGCAGGCGCACTTTGCCGCGGAGTCGATGGTGACGCGCCTCGCACACGCGCTCGGCCTCGATCCCGTCGACGTGCGTCGCAAGAACCTCTATCGCGAGGGAAGCATCGAATCCACCGGCCTGCCGTTGCCGGCGGGCGTCGGCGCACGCGAAGTCTTCGAGCGCTGTCTGGAAGAGGCAAGAGAAGTCTTACCCGTGCCGTTGCACAACGGCGCCGTCTCGCCGCTGCGCCGCGGCATCGGCATCGCGTGCGGCATCAAGAACGTCGGCTATTCGTTCGGATTTCCCGAGCAGGCGACCGCGACCGTCGAGTTGGAGGTGACGCCGGTCTCGATCCGCAGCGCGAACGTGCGCATCGGCACGGCCGACGTTGGGCAAGGCGCGCACCTCGTGCTGCGCCAGATTGCCGCGGAAGCGCTCGATCTCGATCTCGAACGCGTGCGCATGATCACCGACGACTCCTCCGAAGCGCCGAACGCCGGCTCGGCCTCGGCTTCGCGCATGACGCTCATGGGCGGCCGCGCGGTGAAGGACGCGTGCGACCAGGCACGCCGGCAATGGCTCGCGGGCGAAGAGCCGTCGGCGACGGTGCAGTATCGGCCCCCGCGCACGACGCCGCTCGACCTCGAGACCGGCGAGGGAACGCCAAACTACTGCTACGGTTACGTCGCGCAGGCGGCGGAGGTCGAAGTGGACGTGCGCACGGGCTTGGTGCGCGTCGTCCGCGTCGTCAGCGTGCACGATGTCGGCCGCGCGATCAATCGCCGCCAAGTCGAAGGACAAATCGAAGGCTGCCTCGCGCAGGCGATCGGCTTTGCGCTCACCGAGAACTTCATCTGCCGCGACGGCAAGGTCCTCACGCCGTATCTCTCGACCTATCTTCTGCCGACCGCGCTCGACATGCCGGAGATCCATCCCGTGATCGTCGAGGGCGCGGATCCGAACGGCCCGTACGGTGCGCGCGGCATGGCGGAGATGGCACTCGTGCCCTTTGCGGGAGCCGTCGCCGCCGCGGTGCACGATGCAACCGGCGCGTGGGTCAGCGATCTTCCGATGACGCCCGAACGCGTACTGCACGCAATTAAAGAAAGCACAAAGAATCGGCTTGTCACCCCAGCCATGTCATCCTGAGCAAAGGCCCTAAGGTGTTATCCTGACCTCCCCATTGTCATCCTGAGCTTGTCGAAGGACGAAGGAGCATCAACGCTCGGCTGGACAGCCTGCTTTCGACTTAGCCCTATTGTAGGCGGCGCGCGAACGCATTGTGCTTTGCCACAAGCGCTGCAACATCGACTCCCACCAACTGCGAATCGCGCACCGTAACTTTGCCCGCGACAACGGTGAGATCCACGCGGGGAACGCGGCAGAAGAGCAGGGATGCGAGCGGGTCGTGCACGGCACCCCCAGCGTTCTCCAGGGCATCGACGCGCACGCCGATGAAATCCGCAGCCATCTTGGGCGCGAGCGCGCCGATGTCGTCGCGCCCGAGCACGGAGGCGCCGCCGCGCGTCGCCAGGCGCAGCGCTTCCCGCGCGGTCAGCATCACGCCTTGCTGCGGGAGCAGCGCGCGCCCGACGCGTTGGAGCAACATCGCGTGGCGCGCTTCGTCGAGCATGGAAGAGCCGTCGTTCGACGCCGAACCGTCGACGCCGAGGCCGACGCGCATCCCGCTCTCCATCTGAGCGCGCAGCGGCGCGACGCCTGAGCCGAGGCGCATGTTGGACGTCGGGCAGTGCGCGACGCCGGTCTTGCTTTCGCCGAGCCGTCGGATTTCGTCGCCGCTCATGTGGATCGCATGCGCGAACCAAACATCTTTGCCGCTCCAACCGACGGACTCCGCGAACTCCACGGGGCGTTTTCCGTAGCGCTCTGCGCAGTCACGCTCCTCGTCGACGGTCTCGCAGAGGTGCGTATGGAGCGTCAAGCCGCGCCGACGCGCGAAATCCGCACTCTCGCGCATCAGTTCCGGAGAAACGGAGAAGGGCGAGCACGGCGCGATGACGATCCGCGTCATCGCGTATCGCGACGCGTCGTGATAGGCGTCGACGACACGCGCGCAATCCGCGAGAATCGCGGCTTCGTCTTCGACGACATCGTCGGGAGGCAGCCCTCCGCGCGAACGCCCGATCGACATCGAACCGCGCGAGGCGTGGAAGCGAAAACCCATCTCGCGCGCGACCGCGATCTCGTCGTCGACCCGCGCGCCGTTCGGCCAGATGTATCCGTGATCTGCTGCCGTCGTACAGCCGGAGAGCATGAGTTCGGCAATTGCAATCCCCGTGCTCGTGCGAATCATCTCGGCATCGAGCCGTGCCCAGATCGGATAGTGCGTGACGAGCCAGTCGAAGAGTTCGGCATTCTGCGCGGCAGGGATGTTTCGCGTCAGCGTCTGGTAGAAATGATGGTGCGTGCAGACGAGGCCCGGCAGCACGACCATCGCGCTCGCGTCGACGACCTCGTCCGCCTCGCTCGGCAGCGCCGCCGTCGGGCCGACCTGCTCCACGACGCCGTCGCGCGCAAAGAGCGCGCCATCCTCGATCGTACGATCGGCGTCGTCGAAGGTCGCGAGCAGCGCGGCGTGCCGGAGAAGGAGCGTGCCCATCGAGCGAAGATTCTCCTAGAAGAAGATGACGATCGAGCAGCTCAACGCCGCCGACCGCGCGGCTTTCGTCGCGGCGGTCGGCTTCACTTTCGAGAACTCGCCGTGGATCGCCGAAAAGGCGTGGGAGCGGCGCCCCTTCACCGATATGGAGGCGCTGCACGCGGCAATGCTCGATGCGATCGCCGCGGCACCGGAGGAGCGGCGTGTCGCGCTCATCGCAGCACACCCCGATCTCGCCGGACGGGTCGCGCGCGAAGGGCGGCTCACCGCCGCGTCGTCGCAGGAGCAGGCGGCGGCCGGCCTCGACCGCTTGGCGCCGCAAGAGATCGCGCGCTTCGACGAACTCAACGCCGCGTATCGGGGGCGCTTCGATTTTCCGTTCGTCATCTGCGCGCGGGAGCAGACGAAGGCCTCGATCCTCGCCGCACTCGAACGCCGCCTGCGCAACGATCGCGCTACGGAGATCGAAACCGCGCTCGGTGAAATCGGAAAAATCGCGCGCCTACGCCTGCGCGATGCGGTGCCGGCGTGAATGGCGCCTACGCGCTCGAATGGCTGAACCTCGTCGTGCGCTGGGTGCACTTCGTCGCCGGCATCATGTGGATCGGCGCGTCGTTCTACTTCGTCTGGCTCGACAACAACTTGACGCGACCTGCGCAGGACGACGGGCGCGGCGTCTTAGGTGAGTTGTGGGCGGTGCACGGCGGCGGCTTCTACCACAATCAGAAATACGCGACGGGGCCGATCGGCGAGCCGCTCACGCAAGACTTGCACTGGTTCAAATGGGAAGCCTATTCGACGTGGCTCTCCGGCATCGCGCTCCTCGCGCTCGTCTACTGGGTCGGTGCCTCGACCTTTCTCATCGATCCCAGTGTCATGAAGCTGACGCCGCCGGAGGCGATCGCGATCAGCATCGCCTCGCTCGTCGTCGGCTGGGTCGTCTACGATACGCTCTGTAAACTGCTCGAGCGCCGGCCGTACGCGCTCGGCGTCGCCGTCTTCGTCTTTCTCGCGCTGATGGCGTGGGGGCTCTCGCACGTCTTCAAAGCGCAGGCCGCGTACTTGCACGTCGGGGCGATCATCGGCACGATCATGGTCGCGAACGTCGCGCACGTCATCATCCCGGGGCAGAAGAAGATGGTCGCGCAGATTCGCGCCGGGCAGCAGCCCGACCCGCGACCCGGCATGCTCGGGAAGACGCGCTCCGTGCACAACACGTACTTCACGCTGCCCGTGCTCTTCACGATGATCAGCGGACACTACCCGATGACATACGAGAGCCGGTACTCTTGGCTTGTCCTCGTCGCACTCGGGCTCGCAGGCGTGCTCGTGCGTTACTTCTTCATCCTTACGCACGAGAAGCACGGCAGACGCCTCGTATGGGCGCTCCCAATCGCGGCGCTCGCGATCGTCGCCGGCGCGGCCTTCGCCGTCGTGCCGCACTCATCCGCATCGACGTCGCAAGTCTCCTTCGCGCGGGTCGCGCCGGTCTTCGCGCAACGCTGTGCGGTCTGCCATGCCGCGCATCCGGTAGAAGCCAGCTTTTCGGCCGCCCCCGACGGCGTGTTGCTCGACACGCCATCGAACATTCAGGGAAACGCCTCGCGCATCGAACAAGAAGCCGTCGAGACGCGGGCGATGCCGCTCGGCAACATCACGAATATGACGCAATCCGAGCGCGATGAAATAGGCGCGTGGATCGCGCAAGGAGCCAAGATATAATGCCGCTCTCAACGCACGTACTCGATCTCGCTCGCGGATGTCCCGCCGCGGGCGTGGATATCACGCTCTTCAAGATCGACGGCGATGCTCGTTCGAAGCTCGCCTCCGGACAAACGGACGGCGACGGACGCGTCGCCGCGCCCTTCGGCGGCAATCTTGCGGAGGGCATCTACGAAATCGTCTTCAGCGCGGGAACATACTACGCGCAGCAAGACATGGAGTGTTTTTTCGACGACGTCCCCGTGCGTTTCCGCATCGAGGACGCCGCCGCGCGCTATCACGTGCCGCTGCTGCTCTCACCGTGGGGCTACTCCACCTATCGCGGCAGCTGACTAAAGGCTACAAGGATTGAGCTTTGAACGCCGCCCAACCTCCGACGTGCGAGATGTCGGGCTCGCTGTCGCGCTCGATGAGCGCGCGCGGATAGAGCATCGCTGAAACGCGCGATCCGTCGTCGAGTTCGATCTGCGCCTCGTACATATCCGGCGGCTCGCCTGCGAGCAAATGCCGGTACTGCTCGTCGGTGAGTTCGTAGAGTTCGCCGGGGATGGAAATTCCATCGTCCGGGACCTCGTAGATGCCCGGATGCCAGCCGTTCTTGACCGCATGCAGCCGGTACTTCGGCGCCGTTTTCGTTTCGGAAATAAACCGCGCGTCGCCGAGGTTCTGATGGTCGGGTTGACCGCGCAACGCGGAGCCGCAGATAAAGAAACGCATGCGCCCGCGAATACAACGAATCGCCTGACTTTCCCCGCCGCACGGAGTCCCAAGGTCGTCGGCACGTGGGTGACGACGATGCTGGCCGTCGTCCTCCACCATTAGGGAGCCGCGCTAGATGACGAACTTGTCGACTTCGATGATCGACGCGACGAGCGCCGTGACGCCGGTCTCGAGGTCCTCGGGCGAGGTTTCCTCCTCGGCGACGTGACTGCGTCCGCCGATCGACGGCACGAAGAGCATCGCAGTCGGTGCGATGCGGGAGAGACACATCGCGTCGTGACCCGCGCCGCTCGGAACGTCGATCGCTTTGAGATCGAGTGCGGCGACCGCTTTGTGGAGCGTCGCGCGTAGCTTCGGATCCATCGGCGCGGGCGCGCGTGATTCGAGCCGCTCGACCGACGTGTTCACGCGACGGCGTGCTTGCGCCTCGGTTGCCGCTTCGCGCAACGCCTTTTCGACGGCTTCGATGCGATCGTCGTGCGGCGAGCGAATGTCGACGGAGAAGGTCGTGCGCGCCGGGATGACGTTCGTGCCGTTGGGCTCGACGACGAGCCGCCCGACGGTCGCGACGCTCTCGCCTGCGACGATCGCTGCGCGCTCGACCGCGAGGATGAGTTCCGCCGCGGCGCAGAGCGCGTCGCCGCGCCGCGCCATCGGCACCGTTCCCGCGTGACCGCTCGTGCCGTCGATGACGACACGGTAGCGCCGCTGTCCCGCAATCGCCGTGACGACGCCGAGCGGGACGGCTTCGCGTTCGAGCACCGGGCCCTGCTCGACGTGCAGCTCGACGTACGCCGCTACGCGCATCTCTTCGCGCATGGGAACGCCGTCGAGCAATCCGCCCTCCGGCGAAGCGAGCGCGTCGCGGAGCGTGACGCCCTCCGAATCCTGGAGCGAGAGCGCGCGCTCCACATCGTGCGCGCCCGTGAAGACGGAACTCCCCAGGCATCCGAGCAGGAAGCGGCCACCCTCCTCTCCGACCCAGGCGACCGCATCGACGGGATGCTCGGTCGCGGCATTACGCTCGTCGAGCGCTTCAAGCGCGCAGATCGCGGCGACGACGCCGTATGCGCCGTCGTAGGCGCCGCCGGTCGGCACGGTGTCGAGATGCGAACCGACGAGGATCGGCCGCGCACCCTCGCGCGTTCCCGCGCGGCGTGCAAAGAGATTGCCGACGCGATCCTGCGTGAGCGCGTAGTTTCGCGCGCGCGCCCACGCCGCGAAGCGCTCCCGCGCGGCACGCTCCTGCGGCGTTCCGAGCGCGCGATCGATGCCGTTTTCGTGGCGGCCGAGTTCTGCCAGCTCCGCGAGCCGTTCGTTGACGGCGCTCATTGCGGTGGATGCTCCGCGATCCAGTGCCGTGCGATGTCGACGCGACGGCAGATCCAGACGTCCTCGTGCGCGAGCACGTGGTCGAGGAAACGCTCGAGTGCCGCGGCCCGGCCGGGGCGCCCCGCGAGGCGCGCGTGCAGACCGACCGACAGCATCTTCGGTTGCGTCTTTCCTTCGCGATAGAGCACGTCGAAGGCGTCGCGTAGGTATTCAAAGTATCCCGACGGCGCCGAGAAACCGGGCGCGACGGAGAACTTCATGTCGTTCACGTCGAGCGTGTAGGGAATGACGAGATGCGGCTTTCCGGTAACGCGCACCCAATGCGGAAGATCGTCGTCGTATGCGTCGGAATCGTAGAGAAAGCCGCCCTCCTCCACGACGAGGCGTCGCGTGTTGACGCTCGGGGCGTAGCGGCAGTACCAGCCGTACGGGCGTTCGCCGATCGTTTGCTCGATCGACGCCACCGCGCGGCGCATCTGCTCGCGCTCCTCGTCCTCGCTCATCTCTTGGAAGCCGATCCAGCGCCAGCCGTGCGAGCAGACCTCGTGCCCGGCATCACGAATGGCGCGCGCAGCCTGCGGATTGCGCTCGAGCGCGAGCGCGGCGCCGAAGACGGTCACCTTCAAATCGCGCTCGGCAAAGAGGCGCATGAGGCGCCAGAATCCGGCTCGGCTGCCGTACTCGTAGATCGACTCGACGATGAGGTCGCGCTTCCCCGGGCCGAGCGATGCGCCGGGGACCTCCGTGAGGTACGTCTCCGAGAAACCGTCACCGTCGGGAATGGAGTACTCCGAGCCTTCTTCGTAGTTCATCACGATCTGCACGGCGATGCGAGCGCCGCCGGGCCACTTCGGGTTCGGCGGATGCGCACCGTAGCCGACGAGATCGCGCGGGTACGACTCCATGCAGCGAGATAAAGGCCCGCGGCACGAAGTTCCTGCTCGGCGCGCTATGCGACCAGGTCGTGCCAGCTCTGCGCGTGCATCGCGACGCCGTAGTGCTCGGCGGCGGCCTTGATGTTTTCGAATGCGAGCGCGCGTTCTCGATCGCTCACGCCGTCCACGTCGGAGAAGCGGCCGATTGCGCTGCGCACGTGCGCGGCATCGGTCAGCGGCTCCTTACGTTCGAGCGGAAAGGCGAAGGCACTCGACGGCATCCTTGCGCGGGGTTCGTTCGCGCGTGGCGGCTTCCACGTAATTTCCATGCAACGATCATGGGTCGCGCTTGTGACCGCATTGTTACCCAAAGATGCGCTCAGGATGAAAGGGCGACGGCGATCTCCGCGGCGAGATGTGCGTTCGCTCGGACGAGCGCGATGTTCGCGCGTAAGCTGCGATTTGACGTGAGCGTCAGCAGGCGCTCGAGCAGCCACGGAGTGAGCGCTTTGCCCGCAATGCCGGCTGCCGCGGATTCCGCGATCGCCGTCCTGATGTGACGCTCCATCTCCTCGGCTGGGATCTCGTCCTCGGGAGAGATTGGGTTTGCGACGACGATGCCGGTGCGCGACCCGAGCGCGCGCTGCGCCGCAATCAAGGCCGCGATCTCCTGCGGAGCATCGAGCCGCAAGGAAAGCCTGAGGCCGCTCGAACGGCTCCAGAACGCCGGGAACTCATCGGTGCGGTAGCCGACGACGGGGACGCCGCGCGTCTCGAGTTGCTCGAGGGTCTTGCTGAGATCGAGAATCGCCTTCGCGCCCGAGCAGACGACCGCGACGGGCGCGGTCGCGAGAGCGTCGAGATCGCCGGAGACGTCCATCGTTTGCTCCGCGCCGCGGTGCACGCCGCCGATGCCGCCGGTTGCGAAGACCGCGATGCCCGCAAGCGCGGCGCAGTCCATCGTCGCGGCGACCGTCGTCGCGCCGTCCTTGCGCGCGGCGATCGCGTACGCGAGATCGGCGCGTCCGAGCTTGAGCATCGGCGCGCGCGCGACGCGCTCTAACGCCGCGTCGTCGAGACCGACGCGGATCGATCCGTCGAGAACGGCGATCGTCGCGGGGATTGCGCCGGCCTCACGCACGATGCGTTCGAGCGCGCGCGCGGTCTCGATGTTCTGGGGATATGGCATTCCGTGGGAGAGGATGGTCGTCTCGAGCGCGACGACCGCCGCTCCGCGCCCGCACGCCGCTTCGACTTCAGGCGAGTAGCGTAGCATCGGCAAGCAGAGCGGGCGAGAGATCGGGACGGACGCTGAACGTCGATTCCACCGTACGCGCGGCCAAACGCAAACCGACGCGCACGGAGGCTTCGAGCGGTTCTCCGGCGAGCAGTCCGTAGAGGGTCCCGGCAACGAGCGCGTCCCCCGCGCCCGTGACGTCGACGGGTTTCGCGGGCAGCGCCGGGATCGAGAGATCGCCGACGAGGACGCCGCGCGGACCGCGGGAGAGCACGACGCTCTTCGCGCCGCGCCGAACGATCGCGTCGAGGCCGCCGCAGGCGCGCGCCTCCTCTTCGTTGAGAAAGAGCAGATCGACGCCGGAGAGATCGTCCGGAAGCCGCTGCGCCTTGGCGACGCTCACCGCATCGATTGCGAGCCGCCACCGCGACGAACGCCGCAGAACGATGCACGCGGCGATAACGCTGGGCGGAAGATTGCAATCGAGAAAGAGCCACGCGGCGGAGTCGATCTGTGGACGCCGATGCTCGAGGTCGTCGACGCGGAGCGAATCGATCGCGCGCATCTCAGCGGCTCCCGCGAAGAGTTCGCCGCTCGGCGCGATCATCGCCGCGTACTGCGGCGTCGCAAACTCACGCGTGACCGTAACGCCGCTCGTATCGCCGCCGGTCGCCCGCAGGTGCGCGACGAGCGAGCGGCCGTCCTCGTCGTCGCCGACGACGGAGCAGAGCGTGACCGCGACGCCGAGACGCGCAAGGTTCTCGGCAACGTTGCGTGCGACGCCGCCGAATCCGCGCTCCGCAACCGCGGGGTTCGACGTGCCGGCACGCATCTCGTCGATCGAGCGGAACGTGCGATCGATGCAGGCTGCGCCGAAGCACGCGACGCGATCAGGCACGCTCGGCGTTTTCGTCATTCCATGCGGTGCTGATCATGCCGTCGATGCCGGAGAGTGCCTCGACGAGCTCCGTTACCGAACCCTTCCCGCGAACGTCGAGCCGGACACCCACCGCTCCTTCGCGCACGACTTCCGCGCGGTCGACGTTCATGTTCGTGACCGCGAAGCCGCGTTGCACGCAGGCGAGCAATACGCGGCGCAAGGCGCCGCGCCCGTCTTCGTACATCAAGTCCAGCGAAACGTCGGCCTCTTCGGCCTTTGGGAGTTTGTTCATGATCACCGGGAAACCGAGGACGACGACGAAATGGCCGCCCGTCACGATCACGGCGAGGATGGGCAGCCCCGCGCCGCAGGCCATGCCGACCGCTGCGGTAAGCCAGACGACCGCGGCGGTCGTCAAGCCTTGGACGATCGTTCTGCGCACGAAGATGAGGCCGCCGCCGATGAAACCGATGCCGGTCACGATCTGCGCCGCAACGCGCGACGGATCGAGAACGACCGCCCCGTGGCGCAGCACGTCCGTGAACCCATACTTCGAAACGAGCATGAGCAACGCGGCAGCGAAGCCGACGATCGTATAGGTTCGCAGCCCCGCACTTTTCTGGCGGTACTCGCGCTCGAGTCCGATCAAGGCCGACAGGACGAAGGCGAGCAGCAGACCGAGGATCTGCGCAAGGCCTTGCCCCGTCGGTTCCATGATCAATGGAGGTACTGATCCATCCAGGCGGTCCAGCGCTTGTAGACCTCGATCTGGCGCACCGGGTCCGAGGGGAAGTGGCCGTACGCCGGGATCGCGACGAACTGAACCGTCTTGCCGCTTTCCTTTAGTGCATGGTAGAACGCGTACGCCTGAACCGTCGGCACGCGATAGTCGCCGGTGTCGCTCAAGATCAGCGTCGGAGCCGTAACGTGTGCCGCGTATGTGATCGGCGACGCTGCGACGTAGCGCGCATGCCCGTCGCCGCGCCACGGTGAGAGCCCGCCCATGAGGCTGGGCATGTAGTCGAAGACGTCGCTCAGGTCGTACTCCTCGATGAAGTCGTTGACGGCGGCGCCGGATACGGCCGCTTTCCAAATCGTGTAATGACCGATGAGCCATGACGTGAGCAGGCCGCCGCCGGACCATCCGGAGACGCCGATGCGCGTGCCGTCGATCATGCCCGTTGCTTCGAGCGCCCGGGTGCCCGCGACGATGTCGCGCCCGGGCCCGGCGTCGACGTCGCCGACGAGTGCCTTGCCGTAGGCGAAGCCGAGGTTGTCGCTTCCGCGATAGTTCGGCTGGAGCACGAAGTAGCCGTGCGCCGCGAGGACTTGCACGAACGCGCTGAACGCGATGCTCGACGCTGTCTCCGTGGGCCCGCCGTGGATGACGAGCACGAGCGGGTACGTCTTGCCCGCGACATAGTTCGCGGGGTACGTGAGCGCGCCGTCTTCGTTGAAGCCTTCGTTCGTCCACGTGAACTCGCGGCTCCGCGCGATCGTGCGATCGGCGAGCCAGGCGTTGCGATCGGTCAGGCGCCGTTCTCCGCCGCCCGGCGCAAGATAATAGAGCTCCGACGGATCTGCGGGCGTCGCGCCGATGAATGCGAGCGTACCGTCTTTTGCGACGCTGCCCTGCCGGCCGAAGACGATATCGCCGAGATCGATACGGCGCGGCGTCCCGTGCAGCGGCGCGTACCAGAGGCCGACGGTCGTGCGATCGTTCGCCCCGAGCCACAATCCGGTGTCGTCATGCGCCCATGCTTGCCATGAAATGTCGCGGTCGATCTCCGGTGCGACGTGCAGCGTCTGCGAACCGTCGCGCACGAGCGCGTCGACCTGGATCGACCAATAGCCGTCATGCGCGTCAACGTAGGCGACGGCGTCGCCGGTCGGCGCGAACTCGGCATCTTGACCGTACGCACCGTTCTCCGCAAGGCATGAGACGCTCTTCGACGCGACCTCGACGATGCAGGCGTTCGTGTGCCCGATGTGACCGTTGTAGGTATCGGGGAGACGGCTGAATGCGATCCTCGTCCCGTCCGCCGACCAGGAGATATCGCTCGCGAAGGCTCCGCCGCCCAAGCTCTCCGCGCCGCTCGTGATGCGCGACGCATTTCCGTCGAAAGGCTGCAGCCAGACGTGCGAGGGAACGGGCGCGGCCTGCGAGAGAAAATCTTGATCGCCGACGACGAAGAGATCGCGATGCTTGTCGATCTCCGCCTTATTCGCAGCATCGTCGCTCGTGACGTAGGCGAGGGCGCGTCCGTCGGGGCGCCACGCGTAGTTCGCGACGCCGTTCGGCGCGGTCGTGGCCTGGCGCGGATCGCCGCCGCTCATCGAGAAGATGAAAACTTGCGCTTGCGCGGCTTTGCACGGTGTTGAGAGACAGGCCGGCGCGGTTACGAATGCGAGCTCCGTGCCGTCGGGCGACCAGCGCGGCATGGCGGCGTGATCGCGTCCCTGCGTGAGCGGTCTGGAGTCTCCGGTCGCAACGTCGACGAGATCGATCTCGCTCTTCGTCATGTCGCCGGTCATATCGGGACGACTGACGACGACTGCGATGCGCCGTCCGTCGGGCGAGATCTGCGGATCCGAGAGGCGAACGATCTTCGCAAAATCATCGAAAGTAAACGGTTGCGGCGTAGATGCGTTCGCGAACGAGAACGGCAATACCGCAAGTGCTAGAAACGTTGCAACGAGAGCGCGCATTCTTGCTACTTGTCGCATGCCTCCTTAGAACCTTTCGACGCGGAACGGCCTCAGGTCGAGCGGCGGCGGGCGGCCTTCGACCAAGTCGGCGACGCAGCGCGCCGTCACGCCCGATTCCGTCAGGCCGCGGCGTTCGTGGCCGAAGGCGACGACGATGCCGAGATGCCGGCGCAACTCCGCGATGATCGGCAGCGAATCGGGCAACGACGGGCGACTCCCCATCCAGCGCGTCGCGGAATCGCGGCGCAGTGCCGGCAGATATCGATGCGCGACGTCGTAGAGCACGTCGGCGCGAGCGGGGTTCATCGGCGTCTCCAGGCTTGCGAACTCGACGGTGCCGGCGAGGCGCAGCCCGTCTTCCATCGGCGTTGCGCAGAAGTGATCTTCCTCGAAGAGGAGCGTGCGCGCCGGCATCACGCCGGGATTCGAGAGCATCAAGTGGTAGCCGCGCGCGCTTTCGAGCGGCAGCCGATAGCCGAGCGAGGCCATGAGCGCCCCCGACCACACGCCCGCCGCGAGCACGACCTTCTTCGCGCGCAGTGCTTCGCCGCCGATTTTCACGAGCCAGCCGTCGGCGTCGCGTTCGAGCGCGATTGCGCGCGCCTCGAGCAGCCCGCCGCCGTTCGAGAGGAAATGTTGCGCGAGCGCGGCGCCGAATGCGCGCGGGTTCGTGCAGCGTCCCGAACCGGGATAGGCAATCGCTCCGGCGAGATCGTCGCAGAGCGCCGGTTCCTGAACGCGCAGCGCAGCACGATCGAGCACGTGCGCTGGAAAACCTTCGACGGCGAGAATGGGGAGCAGGCGCTCCGCGGCGGCGAGCGTCTTCGCGGTGCGGCAAACGTGCAAAACCGTCTCGCGCACGAGATATCGTTCCGCGCCCGCGAGTCGCGCGAGATCGTAGAGCGCGCTCTCGGCGAGGCGGTTGAGCGGCGCGAGCGCGGCAATCGCTCGTCGCACCGCCGACGGCCGCGCAGCCCAGAGAAAGCGCAATCCCCAGCCCGTCATGCGCAAGAGGTGCGACGGCGCGATGACGAGCGGCCCGCGGCGATCGAGAAGCATGCGCGGAAGTCCCGCAACGATGCTCGGCGAGGGAATGGGGAAGATGTCGTCCCAGGCTAAGTAGCCGGCACTCCCACCCGCGGTTCCGGCGCCGAGCTCGTTCGGCTCGACGATCGTGACGGCGTGACCGCGCTGCTGCAGCGCGAGCGCGATGCACGTCCCGATGATGCCTCCGCCGACGACGGCGACGTCAGTGAAAGGCAACGGAGGCGAAGGGTTCGAGCGCGCCGGCGATGATCCGGCGGTCCCTTTCGTCGAGAGGCAGGCGCGGCGGCCTCGTCGCGCCGACCGGTTTTCCGATCAGTTCGAACGCGTACTTGATCGCTTGGACGAACGTTGGGCGCGAGTCGTACCGAAAGAGCGGAAGCAATCGGCGGTAGAGCGCCGAGGCGGCGTCGAGATCGCGCGCGCAAACCAGATCGTACAATTCGATGCTTTCGCGTGCGACGACGTTCGTCAATCCCGCGATCCATCCGGTCGCGCCCGCGAGCAGCCCTTCCAATGCGAGATCGTCGCAACCGACGATCACCTCGAGGTTCGTGCTTTCGAGAATCGTCGGGATGCGCCGCACGTCGCCGGAATACTCTTTGACGGCGACGAGGTTCTCGATCTTCGCGAGTTCGATCAAGAGATCGGGCGTGAGGTCGACGGTCGTGTCGAAGGGATTGTTGTATGCGACGATCGGTAGCCCGACGTCGCTCAGCGCCTCGAACCACGCCGCGATCTCGCGACGGCTCGGGCGATAGGCGCTCGGCGGAAGCGCCATGATTCCCGCAGCGCCGGAGCGTTTTGCGTGCTTCGCCCATCGCACGGCGTTGCGCGTTGAGGAGGCGCCGGTGCCGACGACGACGGGAACGCGATCCTTGCAGACCTCGGCAATCGTTTCGACTACCTGCTCGCGCTCCGCATCGGAGAGCGCGGCGTACTCGCCGCACGACCCCGTCGGTACGATCCCGTGAACGCCGCGATCGATCAGCCAGGCGATGTGTTCGCGCAGCCGCGGCACATCCACGCGGTCGTCGCTTGTGAACGGCGTGATGGCGGCGACGTAGACTCCGGCAAATCTCGGCATGAATGGTCCCTTACGCGCTTGGAATGAGAAATCCGTTTGGGAACGGATCCTCTGGATCGAGCACGTACCTCGCGTACCCGCTGATCCACGCGCTTCCTCGAATCGACGGCACGACCGCGCGCACGCCCGGCGCCAGCTCGAACTCCTCGAGGAGCCGGCCGAAGAAGAGTGAGCCGAGAAAGCTTTCATGCGCGAACTCTTCGTGAAGAGATTGCTCGCCGCGGAAATAGCGTTGTGCCATGCGCGCGCTCGTCCCGGTTCCGCACGGCGAACGGTCGAGCATTCCCGGATACAGGACGACCGCGCCCTTCGCGTGCGCGCCCTCCGCGTCCGGCGGCGCGGTGAAGAGAACGTGCTTCAGTTCGGCAATCCGGCGTTCGAGAGGATGGGCGAACGCCTGCTGCGCGGCGACCGCGCGCATGATGCGCATGCCGCGGTCGATGATTTCCGCTGCCTCCTCGAGCACGAGGGTCAAACCCGCGTCGCGCGCAGAGAGAATCGCGTAGAAGTTTCCACCGTAGGCGAGATCGAAGCGCAGCGTCCCCAAACCGTCGACCTCGACCATGGCATCGCGCAGCGCGAGGAAAGAGGGAACGTTTGTCAACGTGACGCTCTTCGCGCGACCGTTTTCCACCTCGACGCTCGCGCGCACGAGCCCCGCGGGCGTATCGAGCACGAGCGTCGTCTGCGGCTCCGTCACCGTGACGAGCCCCGTCTCGACGGCCACCGTGCAGACGCCGATGCTGCCGTGTCCGCACATGGGGAGAAACCCCGTCGTCTCGATGAAGAGGACGCCGAGATCGGCATTCGGATCGGCGGGCGGCATGAGAATCGCTCCCGACATCGAGCCGTGGCCGCGCGGCTCGTACATCAGCAGGCGGCGCAGACCGTCGAGGTGCGCGCGCGCGTACTCGCGCCGTTCGAACATCGTGGCACCGGGAACGGGATCGACGCCGCCGATGACGACGCGCGTCGGCATGCCCTGCGTGTGGGACTCGACGGTTTCGATGGGCCGCACGCCCGGCTCTTCGCTAGTGGTTCTCTGGAGTATTCTCCGACAAGATCGTCCGGTAGCAGTCTTCCCAGAGCATGACCGCTTGGCCGACGCGCTCCTCCGCTGGATAGCGTTCCTGGAGGCGCCGCAGCGTCTGGCCGTGCGATTGAAAGAGGTAGATGATCCCAGGCAGCGCCTTCACGTTGGCGGCGAGGACCGGATGCCGTGGGCGCTCCTCGGGGAGGCCCTCTCTCAGGGAGCTGAGATTCTTGATTTGGCGGTATTTCACGCGACTATCGTCGCGTGCTCGTAGAAACGCGATCTCGTCGTCCGGCTTCATCATGCGTCACCACCCAGGTCTTGGAGAGAAGCAAAGCCCCGGGCCCAAAGAGCCCGCGGTGAAGCGAAAGTACGCGGCGCCTGCTCGCCCTCCCTGCATGAGAGGCAGAAGGGCAAGCGAACCTTTTTGGGGCCGGGAGCGTTAGCCGGAATGAAGACATCACCCGCCGGAGATCGAGGGCGGAGAAAGGCTACTTCGTGCTGATGAAAGATCATCGCGCAAACACTATTCTGAGGAACACCCTGAGCATCGCCTTCGCGGCGAGCCTCCTCCTCGCGGCTGTTCCGGCTTCGGCGCAGCAACACGGCGGCAGCGGACGCTCGTCTTCGAGCGGCGGCTCTCGCGGCGGCAATAGCGGCGGCTATCGCGGCAGCAGCAGCAGCAGCAGCGGTGGGTACCGCGGCGGC
>PKZD01000075.1 GCA_003133745.1 Candidatus Tyrphobacter aquilonaris | reverse complement strand
CGTTTCGCCGCGACACCCGGTACCGCCGCGTACGGGAGCCTCTCGGTCGCCGTGCAGTTCGCGATGCACGTGCGCCGCGCGTTCACGCTCGCACCTCGTGCGTTTTTTCCGGCTCCGAAAGTCGAATCGT
Organism: Candidatus Tyrphobacter aquilonaris; assembly: GCA_003133745.1. Taxonomy (GTDB): domain Bacteria; phylum Vulcanimicrobiota; class Vulcanimicrobiia; order Vulcanimicrobiales; family Vulcanimicrobiaceae; genus Tyrphobacter; species Tyrphobacter aquilonaris. The sequence goes on along the minus strand of PKZD01000075.1, from coordinate 28,390 downwards.
CGGTCGTGCAGCTCGTTCGGCGCGACGCGCCCGCGGTGCAACCGCGCGACCTCCGGCGCTTTCGGGAGGTCGTGCGTGCCGCGTTCGCGTACCGCCGCAAGACGCTCGCCAACAGCCTCATGCTCGCGCTCGGACTCGAGCGACATTGCGTGGAGCAGGCGATCGCATCAGCCGGCATCCCATCGGAGCAACGCGGTGAACGACTCGACCTCGCAGATTTCGCCCGCCTGGCCGACGCGCTGGGCGAAGGGTAGCTTCTCACCGGGCTCGACGTTCCTTTTTCTCTTGGTGCTCGCGGGAGCAACGTTTCTCGCGTTTGTCGTTGCGGTGATCGGCGCCCTCGTCTGGCTTTCCCTCGAGCATCCGCACGAGCTCGCGGCATTCCAGAAGCACCCGACCGCGATGAGCGGAACGATATTCCTCACGTTCTCCGTCGCGCAACTCGTCGGCGAAGGCGTTGCCGTCATCGTGATCCTCGCGGGGCTTCCGAGGCTCGCGCACTTCTCGCTCGCACAGCTCGGCTTCCGGCTCATCGGCCTGCGCGCAATCGGCTACGGCGTGCTCGGCGCGGTTGGCATGGTCGTCGTTGGGGACTTCGGCGGAACCCTCGTCCAATCGCTCACGCACTCGACGCACGAGGAGCTGGCGATCCACATCTTCGAGAACATCCGCCACAACACGCGCCTCGTGATCTTCTTCGCGATCTTCGCCGTCGTCTTGCAGCCGTTCGTCGAGGAGATGCTCTTTCGCGTCTTCCTCTTCAACCTCGCGTTGCGCTACAGCGGCTTTTGGACCGCCGCGATCGTGAGCGGCGTGCTCTTCGGTCTCATGCACCTCGTCACCGGGTCTGCCGACCTCACGTCCTCCGCGCTGCTCGCGCTCGGCGGCGTCATCCTCGCGTGGGTGTACTACCGCTCGCGCAACGCGTACGCGTCGATGATCTCGCACGCGCTCTTCAACGGGCTCAGCACCGCCGCGCTCTACTTCGCCCCGAAACTCATCGGCAGCTAACGCGCGGCGCGCAAACAGGTATCGACGGAGGTGATCGTCTTACCACTCGCGCGCACCGTCGCGTGCAGCGTGTACTCCGTCGCCGAGACGCGATCGAACGTTTCGGCGATGCTTGCGTCCGGGTAGACGCTGCGGTAGGCGATGTGGTTCGGATCGCTGCCGGTCCCGCGCATGATCGTGGCGGTTCCTTGATCGTCGAGAACGACCACCGTCCAGCCGCCGCGCTTCGCGTCATACGCGAGTAACTCTTCGCCGCCGCCGCCCGTCCAGGAATCGATCTGCCGCAACGTGTGGCCGTCGAGATCGTACGCGTACGTGGCATCGTAGGACATGTGTACCGCTGCCGCGCGGTACGTGCAGTTCCACGTACCGACGAGATAGTGCAGCCCGGCGAGCGGCGACGCCGTTGCCGGCAACGCCGCAGCAAGAACGAGAGAAGCGAGCATGGGCGAGCCTTTCGACGCCGGATTGCGGCTACGCCTTCAGTACGGCGAGCACGGTTTCGGCCGGAATCATCCGCACGTCGAGCATCTGTTCGCGATGCCATGGCGCGGGCAACGTTTTCGTTGCGGCTCGGCGATCGAAGCCGCGTTCACGAATGGCGCTGCCGATGAGATGGACTGCGTCGGGATTCGGTTCGTCGTACCATTCAGGAAGATGCGAAACCCAAATCCCGACGATGGGAAAGCCGCCGCGCACCATCGCAACGTGGAACGGCCCCGCCGGAACGCCGACCAGGGCGTCGGTGCGCGCGAGGAGCGCCAAGAAAGCTCTCGCAAACGGCGCGTCGACGTCGCCGAACAACTCGCGGTAGCCGGCGACCGCATCGCGTCCGGGCCACGCGGATTCGTCGCCGAGCGCCGGATCCTCCATCGCGACGACGCGCGCGTGCGGGTCGCTGCGTTGCAGGAGGCGCACGAACGCGCGAGCCTCCGCGGCATCCCAGTTCTTTCGCTCGGCGGTGAAACCGGCGCGCGAGAGCACGTAGCGCTTCGTTCCCGCAGGCGCGAAGCGTTGCAATCGCTCGTCGATCGCGGCCTGTACCTCCGGCGCGGCCGGCGCCAGCGTCGTTGCGAGCGGACGCGTGAGATCGAAGGTTGCCAAGCGTTCGCGCGAGACGAGCAGGCTCGCGAGATTGCGCGCCTTCGTGTGAAACGGAAACTCCGTGCGCCCCTCGGTCTCCGGATAATCCGACCACAAGACGACGCTCGGATCGAACTCCGCAAGCGCGCGCGCGAACGGCTCCGGAACCTCAAGCTCGTGCGGACGGCCGTCGAGCTTGCGCAGATCGAGGCCGAGATCTTTCGAGCCCTGCGCGGAGCCGTCTCCGAGCGCGCGCACGCCGCTGGGCAACACGCGCGCGTGCGCGTTCCCGTCGAGGACGCTCGAGTAATCGTCGCCGAAGCGCGCGATGGCATAGGCGTTCGACGGTTCGAGCAGCGGCAGCACTGCGGCAAGGTGCACCCAATCGCCCAAACCGTGCGGCCAATAGATGAGCACGCGCTCGTTTCGCAACGCCGCAAAGCGCCCGCGATCTTCGCGCATCGCGCGCAACCGAAGGTTGTTCATGGGAACGGGGACGGCGTCGGCACGTTCGGCGCGACGGGCACGCCGCCGCAGAGGCGCGGCGATTGCCGAGCGCCGATGCCGAGGCTGGAGAAAAATGCGGCGGCGTCGCGGTCGTAGGCCGGACAGAAGACGGCGTTCGCGCCCGGCGTCTGCGCAAGCCGCATGCGCGGATTGACGGCCGCGACGGCCCAAACGCCCTCTTGATCGCGCGGAATCGTCGCCGCTCGCGTACCCTCTCGCAATGCGATCGCGTGCGCGTACGCGCTCCAATCGACGATATAGGGCCATCTCGCGACGTGGAGTACGGTATCATTGAAGAAGAGCGTCGCGACGAGCCCAAGCGGCACCATCGCCTTTGCAAGCCCTGGACGCACTTGGAGTCCCGCCGCGGCGGCGAGCGCGGCGGCGGCGAGGAGCGGCGCCGTGTAGTGCGATCCGATGCGGCTCGGTTCGTACGTCCAAGGAGCCATGAAGAGAATCTCGGCGAGCAGCGGCAATCCCAGGAGCAGCCGCTTCCACCCGATCGCAAGCGGCGCGAAGGCGAATGGCAGCAGCAAGAAGAGCAGCAACCCGAGCACGCCAACCGGATCGTGCGGGAGAAGCGTATAGCCCGGATCGTGCGGTTGCACGTGATGCAGCGCTTCGAAGATCACAAATCCGGCACCGTTGATCGCCGCGAGCGCGACGATCGCGATGCCGAGGCGGCGATCCCAGAAGAGCGCGCACGCCGCCCCGAACCAGGCGACGAAGAATATCTCGTCCTCCTTCAACCCGAGCAGCAGCGCGGAGATCGCGAGCGCCGGAAGCAGCGCGCGGCGCCGCACCATGAGCGCGCCCGAGAATGCGAGCAGCGGCACGAAGACGTTTTCGGAGAAGTTGTCGTAGGCGAGTCCTTGCGCCGACGGCGTCAGGAGAAAAGCGATCCCGAGCAATGCCGCGACGCGGCGGTCGACGCCGATCTCCACCGCGAAGGCCGCGAGCACGATCGCCGCGAGCGCGATCGCGACGACTTGAACGAGCAGCAGCAGCTCCGCGCTCGGAAAAAACCAGAGCAAGGGCGCGAGCAGCGCGAGCGCCCAACTGTCGTGAACTTGGAAATGCGGTCGCCATTCGCCGAAGTTCCACGACGAGCCGTGCTGCAGGTTCATGAGCGTCTGCGCGTACGTCCCGAGATCGGCGCCATACCGTAATGCGTAGAGCCGGTTCAGATCGAGCGCAAAGTAGACGACGGTAAAGGCGCCTGCGGCAAGCAGCACGGCCCGATTCTTCATCAAGTGGATTTTGTTTCGCCGCGCACGCGCTCCACGACTTCACGCAGGCGCGCGATGAAGCGTTCGGGCGCGAACCCTTCGGCGTGCGCGCGCAGCCGCCCCGCGTCGAAACGCGACGGATCGAAGCCACGCAACGCGCTCGCGAGCGACTCCGGCGACGCCTCGTCGAAGAAGACGCCCGTCTCCCCCTCGATCACGGTTTCGAGCGCACCGCCGCCGCGAAAGACGATCGTCGGACGCCCTGCGGCCGCCGCCTCCAGCGGGACCAAGCCGAAGTCTTCCTCCCCCGGTAGAATCGCGGCGCGCGCCTCCCCGAGCAGCGCATTCAGCCGCGCGTCGTCGACGTACCCGAGCAGCGTCGTCGTCGTGCCGCGCGCGAGCCGCCGCAACGCCGCCTCCGCCGGACCCGTTCCCGCGACGAGCAGAGGAACGCCGGCGATCTGCGCCGCGCGAATCGCAAGATCGATGCGCTTGTACGGCAAGAGCCGCGAGGCGATGATGAAGTAGTCGCCGCTTCCGTTACCCGGCGTAAAGCGCGCGACGTCGACCGGCGAGTGAAGCACCTCGGCGTCGCGCCCGTAGTATCGCCGAATGCGCGCGGCGACGTTGCGAGAGTTCGCGAGCAGCAGCGTCGGGCGCATCGCCGCCGCGCGATCCCAGTCGACGAGCCGACGCACGAGCGGCCGCATGAGCGAAGCGGCACCAAACCCCCCGACGTATTCATCGTAGGCGAAGACGAAACGGCTGACCGTGTTCACGAAGCAGACGTGCACCGCGCCGGGCGGAACGATGACGCCCTTCCCCCACGCGGTCGTCGAGCTCACGATCGTGTCGAACGCCGAGAGATCGAAGGCCTCAAACGCTCGCGGATAGAGCGGCGCGAGGTAGCGAAACGCGCGATTGGCGCCGGGAATGCGTGCGACCCACGACGTGTGGACGCGCTCGCGCGCCACGAGGTCGCCGCAGACGCGCTCGTCGTAGAGCGCCGTGAAGACCGGCGCCTGCGGCCACGCGCGCGCGAAGTGCGCGAAGACCCGCTCCGCGCCGCCACGCTGATTCAAATAGTCGTGAACGAGGGCGAGATTCAGTTCTGGACTGCCGCGCGGGGCAACACGAGCGCGATCGTCGGGTTGGCAAGATAGCGGCGCGCGACGCGCTGCAGATCCGCGGGCGTCGTCGCCTCGATCGCCCGCATCGTGACCTCGAGATACTCGGCGGAGCCGGTCTGCCGCGCGAAGAGTCCGGCAAGTCGCGCGCGTTGCTCCACCGTCGCGTGGCGGGCCGCGAAATCGCCGGCCGCGATCGTCTTGAACTGATCGATCGAGCCCTGCAGCCGCGTCGCGGCAAGAAGATTGACGACGGAGAGCGCCGTCCCGAACATGCGATTCGGATCGTTGTCGAGCGCACCGTCGACGTACAGATCAAGCTCTCCGGGCATGCGGTCGAAAGCGTACGTCGCGCCGACCGCCTGCGAGGCGAGCGTCGGCGTAATCGTACCCGGAACCTCGGCGACGTCGGCGAGCGTGCGTTGGAGAAACGCGGCGAGCACGAGCATCGGTCCGTAGTCGGCGCTGCCGAGCGACGGCGCACCGTACCGCACGATGAGCCACGGAGCACCGATGCTTCGTCGCGCGACGAGTTCGTGACCGCTGCCGCGGAGCGGCGTCGTCGCGGTCTTCACGACGGCGGTGCTGCCCGCCGGGAGCATCGTTGCGAAGGCGGCGAGACCAGTTGCGCCGAGCGCGTCGATGCGGCCGGCGCCGCTGATCGACGAACCGCCGCGGCGATAGTAGGTGCCGTAGAACGCGTTCGCGTCGGAAGGCGCCAACGCATAGAGCGTGGCGGGCGTGCCGAAGCAGGGAAGGCCCGCGTTTCCGCCGTCGGCCTGCGCGAAGTCGAGCATTTCGAATCCGACGTCGAGCGGTTCTTGCTGACGTCCTGCGATGTCGTGCACGAGCGCATCCCGCGCGGCGCGCACGGTGGCAGGCGAGAAGTCGGGGGCCGCGACCGCGCGCGCGAAGAGCGCCAAGTCGGTGGGCGCATCGCTCGCGAGCGCTTCAACGTAGAAGCGCACGTCGTGTGCCGCAATCGTGAAGGTGACGGATCCGCCGTGCGCCGCGATCGCATCGGAGAGCGGCACGCCGCCCTCGCTCGGCGTTTCCAGAATCGTCCGCGCCACGAGCGCGGCCAAGCCGTCTTGCGGAAGGCGCTCGCGGTCGAGGCCTGCGGCGATCGTGAACTCGACGCCGGTAAGCGCGGCACTCGGATCGGGCTGGCTCACGACGGTCACGCCGGCGACGTGCGTCACGGTGGTTTGCGCCGAAGCGAACGCCGGAAGCGCGACGGCAAGCGAGGCAAAGAGCAACGCGCGCGTCGTCATGTCGAGGTCCCGCCCTGCGAAGCGCCGACGACGATGCGCACGACGACCGGACTCGCCAGATATCGCCGCACCGTCGCGGCGATGAAGTCGGGGTCGAGCGAGCGCGCGACGCGATCGTACTCGTCGCCGCCCGGCGCATACGAAGCGGCTCCCTCCGCGGCGTACCAGCCGAGCATGTCGGCCTGTTCGTCGGGCGCCTGCGTGTCGGAATTCAAATGATAGATGAATGCTTCACGCGCCGCGGCAAACGCGGCGGAGTCCATCGGCTGCCTCAGTGCGGAGACGGCTTGGAGGACTTGCGTCTGCGTGCTCTCGCCGTCGCTGCCCTCGAGCGTGACGAGCATCACGCCGGGTGAGTGCAGGGTGACGAACTGTCCGCGCACGTCGACGCGAGCGCCGCTGCGATCGACGGCGCGCCAGACGAGCCCGAAGTTCGGGCGAAAGAGATAATCGGCGACGAAATCGAGCGCCGTTGCCGCGCGCTCGTCGGAGATCGGCGGCCCGACCCAAGCAATGCCGACGACCGGCTCCGCGCCCGGTTGCGTGCTCGGAGCAGGCACCGGTGAAACCGGCGTTGCGTCGATCGGCGGCTCGGGTGCCCCGGCGCCGTCTCCGTCGGTGACGACGGAGAGCACGCTCGGGTCGACGTCGCCCGCGAGCGTCAGAAAGGCGTTGCTCGCGCGAAACGCGCGTTGTGCGAACGTCTTCGTCTCATCGAGCGTGACGTGCGAGATGGCCGTGAGCGAGAGCGGGATCGGCGGCTCGTTTGCGGGCTTCGATGCAAACATCCGCGCGAAGAGCAGATCGTGCGCGAGCAGATCGGCTTCGTACTGTTGCTGCACGGCGAGCACGGTTGCATCGGTCAGCGCCGCATGCAACGCCGCGTCGTCGATCCCAGGTGCGAAGTAGGCCGCGGTGAGCGACGCGAGAACGCGGCGCGCGGCCGAGGTTGGAACGACGACGCCGACTTCAACCACATCCGGGAAGACCTCAATGGAAAGCCGGCCGCCGGCCTGCGTCACCATCTCCGCGAGCGTTTTCCCGCTCGCGAGCTTTGCGGCCGCGGCGGCGGTTGCGGCGACGCGCGCAAGACCCGGCGTCTGGCCGTCGTAGCCGTCGTCCGGCGCCCGGAACCAGAGATCGACTGCTGCGACCGGCGCGGCGGAATCGACGGAGATGAAGTACGTGCCGCCATGCGCGAGCGCTCCGCTCTGCACGGCGGGCGTTGCGCTCGCGGAATGCGGCGCGACGAGCAAGAGGCCGGCGGCGAACGCTGCGAAGAGCGTCGCCTTCACGCCGGCTCCGGCGATATCTTCGGTTTCAGACGCGGTTGATCGGGACGCTTGGGCTCCTCGGCGGCCTTCTCCGGCGGCAGCGGCGTCCCCGAAACCGGCGCGGCTTCGCGATCGAACGGCGTGCCCGCGAGGATCGCGCGCACCTCTTCGGCCTCCACGGTTTCGTATTCGAGCAGCGCGGCCACCATGCGCTCCACCTTCGGCCAGTTCTCGGAGAGGATCTGCTTGCCGCGCCCGTAGCTCGAATCGATGATGCGGTGGACTTCCGCATCGATCTTCGAGGCGATCTCTTCGGAGTAGTTGCGTTCGTCGCCGAAATCGCGTCCGAGAAAGACCTGGTGGTTCCCGCGTCCGTACTGAATCGGCCCGAGATCGCTCATGCCGTACTGCGTCACCATCGCCCGCGCAAGTTCCGTCGCTTTTTCGAAGTCGTTCGACGCTCCGGTCGTCACGTCGCCGAACTTGATCTCTTCGGCGAGCCGGCCACCGAGCGACATCGTGATCTGCGCGAGCAGTTCTTCCTTCGTACGGCTATGGCGGTCGTCTTCGGGCAACGACCACGTGAGCCCAAGCGACATCCCGCGCGGAATGATCGTCACCTTGTGCACGGGATCCGACTTCTCGGTGAGGCCGCCGATGATGGCGTGGCCGGATTCGTGGTACGCGGTGACTTCCTTCTCCTTCTGCGACATCACGATCGATCTGCGCTCGGGCCCGACCATCACGCGGTCGATCGCCTCGTCGCAATCGTTCATCTCGATGATGTTCTTGTTACGCCGTGCGGCGAGCAGCGCAGCTTCGTTCAGCAAGTTCTCGAGATCGGCACCTGAAAATCCGGGCGTGCGCTTCGCGAGGATCTCGAGCGCGACTTCCTTCGCAAGCGGTTTGTTGCGCGCGTGCACTTCGAGAATTTTCGTCCGCCCTTTGATGTCGGCGCGATCGACGACGATCTGCCGGTCGAAACGCCCCGGCCGCAATAACGCGGGGTCGAGGACGTCGGGGCGATTCGTCGCTGCGATCAAGATGACGCCGGTGTTTTGCTCGAACCCGTCCATCTCGACGAGGAGCTGGTTGAGCGTTTGCTCGCGCTCGTCGTGACCGCCGCCNNACGAACATCTCGACGAAGTCGGAACCGGAGATGGAAAGGAACGGCACGCCGGCCTCACCGGCGATCGCGCGCGCGAGCAGCGTCTTGCCCGAGCCGGGCGGCCCGAGCAGCAACACGCCCTTGGGGATGCGCGCGCCGAGTGCCTGATATTTCTTTGGATATTTGAGGAAGTCGACGATTTCCGCCAACTCTTCTTTCGCTTCGTCGACGCCCGCGACGTCGGCGAACGTCACCTTCGGCCGGTTCTCGGAGAGCATCTTCGCGCGCGATCGGCCGAAGGACAGCGCCTGGCTTCCGCCGCTCTGCGCCTGTCGGAAGAGGAAGAAAAACAACAGAATCATCAGCGCGACGGGCACGAGCGTGAGCAACGTCGAGAGGAGGCTCGTGTTCGCGGGCTGATCGAAACTGACGGCGCCGCTTTTGACGTGGCGGAGCACGGCGTTCGTGAACGCCGAGTCCGTGTTGGGAACCGAGACGTCGTATCGCGTCCCGCCCGAAAGCGTGCCGTTCGCCTGCGTGCCGATGGCATGGAACGCGGTGACCTGGCCGGCCTGAAGCTTCTGATAGAAGGCGCCGTAATCGAGGCGCGTCGTCACGTCCGTGGTCGTCACGAGATGCTCGACGACGACGAAGAGCAGCACGAAGACCGCGATGATGACGAGGGCCGACCGAAGATGTTTGCTCACGTAGAAAAGACCCAGGGCTGGAGTTGTGCGAGATAGGGAAGGTTCCGGAATAGTTCCTGATAGTCGAGCCCGTAACCTACGACGAACTCGTCGGGGCACTGCAGGCCGACGTAGTCGATCGGCACGTCGACCCTCCGATGGTAGGGTTTGTCGAAGAGCACGCAGGTGCTCAGCCGCGCGGGCTTCCGCTCCGCCAGCAGCGCGTGCAGGTACTCCAGGGTCAGCCCGTTGTCCACGATGTCCTCGACGATGACGACGTTGCGCCCGGTGACCGTCTCGGTCGTGTCCTTGAGCATACGCACCTCGCCGCTCGACCGGGTTTGGTTGCCGTAGCTCGAGACACAGATGAAGTCCACGATCACCTCGCTCGGGCCATCCGAAATCCGGGCAATCGCGCGCGCGAGATCGGTGACGACATAGAGCGCTCCCTTCAACACTCCGAGCAGCAGCAGCGGTTGCCCGGCGAAGTCGGCGGCGATCCGGGCGGCCAACTGCTCGATCGCCCCGGCGATCTGCGGCGCCGAGTATATCTCACGCTCGATGGTTCCCTCGTAGGTCTCGGAAACGGTGCTCATCAATTACTCTTTTCAACGGCCGGCCCGCTGCGTTCGATTCGCAGCGCGACACCCGCCTTCATAAGGAATCGGCCGGTTCCCCCGTTTTCCATCGTCCGGACCGCGGCCTCGACGTGCTCGAAGTCGACGTCCGCCAACTGGCCCTGCTCGCGAAGCGCCTCCCGGACCCGGTGCCGCAGCTCCGCGCGCGGTGAGCCCGCTCGCTCGCTTGAGACGAGTTCGGCGGCCCGAGCGACGGCCTCGTCGAGCCCCGGAAAGGAGGGCCGCAGCGCCTGCAACGCTTCCCGCACCGCGTTACGGCGCAGCGCGGCGTCTTCATTTGTCGGATCGATCGCGTATGGGAGGCCGCTCACGTGGCAGTAGTACCGCAAATCCTCGCTCCCGACGCGCAGGAGCGGTCGAATGAGGTCGATGCCGTCCTCGATCGGCCGGCGTGTCTCCATTCCGCCGAGCCCGTCGGGCCCCGTGCCGCGAAAGAGCGCGAGCAGCACCGTCTCGCTTTGGTCCTCGGCGTGATGCGCGGTCGCGACCGCACCCGCCCCACGCTTGCGCGCGATCTGCGCGAGCGCGGCGTAGCGAGCGCTTCGCATCGCCGCTTCGTCTTTCTCCCCGAGCTGCAGCGCTACGACGTCGAGCGGTAACGCAAAGTTCGCCGCGACGCGCATCACGACGCACTCGTCTTGGTACGCGGAAGCGCGCACGCCGTGGTTGACGTGCGCGATCGAAAGCGCGAGCCGCATCGGCGAAGCCAGCGCGTGCAACGCCGCAACGAGCGCGACGGAATCCGGGCCGCCGCTGCATGCGACGACGATCCGTTCACCCTCGCGAACGACGCCGCCCTGCGCGATCGCTTGCTCGATCGCCCGCTCCGGATGGCTACCTCTCATGCGAACAACGCTTTTTGGGTGGAACCCCTTGCTGCCTCTCGATAAGCGCGGCTATGTTACAATAGCCGGTGCGGACGGTGCCGAACCAAATGAAATACGCTGTACGATATGAACGAGCCAAAGACGGAGGCTGGGGTGCATATTCGCCCGATCTTCCGGGTGTTGGAATCGTGGCTTCAACGAAGGACGAAGCCCGCGAGAGCATCGCTAAGGCAATTGCCATGCACGCTGAGGACTTACGGGGACAGGGTCTTGCCCTGCCTGCGCCATCGTCGGTCGGCGCCGAGTTCATCGACGTGGCCTGACCACTTTGTCATGGTGAGCGTAGCGCGAGCGCAGCGAGCGCGAAGTCGAACCATAGGCACAAACTTTGCTTCCTCGCCGTGTCGTTGCCGCGAGCTTAGAATCCCGCGATTCGGAAAATGCCATCAACGCGGCCGCCTCGGAAGAAGAATGCTGTCATGACCGTAAATGGCGACAAGAAGTGCGGCAGAGGATACACCCTCACGTATTTCGCCACCGTGCCGCTATGAAACGGTTGTAATGGCGCGTAACCATAGACACCGCGCACCTGGGAGACGGTGCTACCGAGACGCACACCGTTTGCTACCAGGCTCGCATCTTTCACGCGCGGGACATACAAGGGTACCGAGCGCGAATCGATGTGCCAAGCGACGATGCCCTGCGTCGTATCGTATTGAGCACAGGCAATAAATGTGCGCGACGACACAGCATAGACTGCGAACTCGCCGTTGCGCACGCCGCCCGCGTGCCCCTGAAACCACGCGGCACTCACTATGGGATAGGCGATGGCTCCGTCCGCGCGCGTCGGCGTTGCTCGTAAGTGATCCCAGATCGCGCCAGAGTCCTATGGCATCGCAAATGCCTGCTGCAAGCGTTCATCGGGAACGGCGCTTGTTGGCGCTGATGCACGCGCTGGACAGCGCACGCCATCGAAGAACGCCGTGTTCCCGAGGAGCGTTGCGAGCAACAGGCTAGCGAGCATGTCGCGCGATCTCGCGTTCGACGTCGCGCTTGGCGACGTCGGCGCGCTTGTCCCACATTTTCTTTCCGCGCGCAAGGCCGAGCTGCACCTTTGCCATCCCGCGCGTGAAGTAGAGGCGCAACGGCACGACGGTGAGACCCTTCTCCTGCACGCGGCTCTGCAAGTGCTCGATCTGCTCGCGGTGGAGCAGGAGCTTGCGCGGCCGCGCCGCGTCGACGTTCGAGAAACTTCCCTGTTTGTACGGCGGGATGTGCATACCGACGAGCCACGCTTCACCATCGCGAAAGCGCGCGTAGGATTCGCCGATCGATGCGCCGCCGTCGCGCACGGACTTCACCTCCGTGCCGCTGAGCGCAAGCCCCGCTTCGAGCGATTCCAAGATGTGATACTCGTGCCGCGCACGCCGGTTTTCGAGCGTCGGCGAACGGTGTTGCCGCGCCTGTTCGGCCACCTTCGCACGCTGCTGCTTCATCTTCGCCATGATTACGTTGCCGCGGGATTTCGTCGGTCGACGGCATCGCCGACCGCTCCACGTGATACGAAGTGGCCGTCGCCGCGCAGCAACACGGTGCCGCGCGCGTCGCGAACCTCGGCTTCGAGCCCGAGGATCTTCGCGCGCGACCACGCGACGCGCCCCACGATCGTGAGCGGCTCGCCGAGCGGCACCGGCTTACGAAAACGAATCTTCATCGAGGCGGTGACGCCGCGATGTCCGGCATAGCCGGCGGCGTGCGCCATCGCTTCGTCGAGCAGCGAGATCGCGATCCCGCCGTGTGCGATGCCGCGCCAACCTTGGAACTGCGGAGCCAGCGTCGCCTGCGCGCGCACGCCGTCCTCCCCGAGGTTTTCGAAGTCGAGGTGCATGCCGATCGGATTGCGCGGGCCGCACGCGAAACAGTAGCCGTCGTCGATCGGCACGGCCTCGCTCATCGCCCCGCCTGGAGGCGATCGGCGAGATACGCGGGAAGGCGCGCGTCGCGAATCTTCCGCTGGACCTTCGCGATCGGATACTCGTAGCGAACCCACTCGACGTGGCGCCGCTCGGGTTCGTAGAAGACGAAGCATGGGTCGGGATTGAGGTCGCGCGGCTGACCGACGCTGCCGACGTCGATGATGTAACGCTTCCCCGGCTCGAGCGTCAGCTCGCCGCCGCGCTGCGCGTGCCGATGCCCGACGGAGCCGTTCGGCTCGCGCACCCAGTGCTGCGCGATGTGCGTGTGGCCGACGAAAATCAGCGGCGAATCGGTCGCGTCGAACGCGGTGACCGCCGCGCGTTTCTCGAGGATGTAGTCGAAGTAGCGAACCGGCGCACCGTGAACGAGGAGGAACTCCGGAAACCGAAGTTCGTAGCCGAGCGTGTTCAGCCAGGCGCGGCCGGGCTCGTCGAGCACGCCTTGCGTCCAGATAATCGCTTCGCGGGCCGCATCGTTGAAGTATTCGATCCCGAAGTTTTCGAGCGCGGCGAGATCGTGGTTCCCGAGCACCGCGTGGCGCACACGCGCGCGCAGCAGCGCGAGGCATTCGTTGGGATTGGGCCCGTAGCCGACGCTATCGCCGAGGCAGATGACGACGTCGTCCGGGGCGAGGCGCGCGAAAGCACGCTCGAGCGACTCGAGGTTCGCGTGAATGTCGGAAAAGACGGCGTATCTCACGATGCGGCGGCGCGCTGTTCGGCGAGCACCTCGCGCAAGGCCTGCGCGAACGCCTCGCGCATCGGTGCGGTTCCCGCGCTCACCCGCACATACCGGTCGAGCGGCGGCGCGCCGGGTTTGCGGATCCAAACGCCCCGCTGCAGCAACGCCTGCGTCACGTGCGTCGCGCGCTGCGCGTCGCCGATGTCGATGCACACGAAGTTCGTGCGTGACGGAAGCGAGGTCGTCCCGAGTTCGCGCGCGAGCGCGGCATAGGCGTCGCGCGCCGCCGCCGTCTCGCGCACGACCCATTCGAGGTGCGCGCGGTCCTGCAGCGCGGCAAGCGCCCCGACCTGCGCGTTGCGATTCACGCCGTATTGCAGACGGATCTTCTCGAAGCGCTCGGCGTTGCGAGGCGTCGTCAGCGCGTAACCGATGCGCGCACCGGCGAGACCATACGCCTTCGAGAACGTGCGCACGCGCACGAGGTGATCCTCGAAGCGTGGTTCGAGCAATGCATCGTCGTCGGCGAAGTCCGCGTACGCTTCGTCGAGCAGAAAGAGCGCATCGGGCGGTAGGGCTTCGTAGAAGCGCGCGACGCGTTCGCGCGGGAGAAAGCTGCCGCTCGGGTTGTCCGGGTTTGCGAGGTAGACGACGGCCGGGCGGACGCGCTGCGCGAGCGCGCCGAGCGCGTCGAGATCGGGCTCGCCTTCATTTGTATAGGGAACGGTTTCGAGGCGCCCGCCGTAGCCGGCCACATGGTAGGCGAAGGTCGGATACGTGCCGCGGGTCGCGATCGCGACGCCGCCGATCTCGACGAAGGCACGCACGGCGAGGCCCATGAGGTCGTCGATGCCGCAGCCGACGACGATCTGCTCGACCGCGCAACCATGCTTTGCCGCCAGCGCTTCGCGCAGGGGGTACGAATCGGGATCGCCGTACCACGAGAGCCGCTCGAGTTCGGCGCTCATCGCCTCGACGGCGCGCGGCGAAGGCCCGAAGGCACTCTCGTTCGCGCCCAGGCGAACGAGCTCGCGATGTCCGCCCTCGCGCATCAAGCGCTCGGGGCCGACGAACGGCGTGCTCGCCGGCAGCGCGTCGACCAGTCTCGTCGCCCGCATCTTACAAGAACCCGCCCGCGAGGAAGCGCCGCACGCGAATGCTCGCGCCGGCGGGATACTCGCGTTCCTCCTCGCCGACGCAGACGTATCCGCTCGCGCGCGCCGCAAGACTGCTGGAGAAAGAATGCATCGGCAACGGATGCGCCCCGTCGTCCGCGATCCGCACCGGCACGTACCACGTCCATCCGGCGCGCCCATGCAACGCTTGCGCGAGCGTCGCATCGACGTCGACGTACGGCGGCGCTCCGCCGGTGAGCTTAGCGAGAATCGGAGCGGCGACGGCTTCGAGCATGACGAGGGCGGAGAGCGGATTGCCGGGCAGCCCGATGATCGGCTTCTCGCCGACGGCCGCGAGCAGCGTCGGCTTGCCGGGGCGCACGCGCAAGCCGTGGACGACGACACCCGGCGCTCCGAGCGCGGCGAGCGCCGCGGGCGTGAAATCGCGCTCGCCGACCGACGAGCCGCCGCTGACGACCGCGGCGTCGCACTCCGCGAGCGCCTGCGCGAGCACGGCTTCGAGCGCGCCTTCGCGGTCGCGCACGATTGGATAATGGCGTGGCTGCGCGCCGAGCGCGCGCAACGAGCCGGCGAGCGCGTAACGATTCGAATCGCGAATCTCACCCGCGCGCGGACGTTGCGTCGGCGCGATGAGCTCGTCGCCGCTCGAGAGCACGGCAACGACCGGACGCCGGTAGACGGGAACGTCGACGACGCCGACTGCGGCGAGCAGGCCCATCTCGGGTGCGCCGATGCGCCGACCGGTTTCGAGCACGCACTCGCCCTTACGCATGTCGGCGCCGCGGGGCGTGACCGCATTCCCCGCCGGCACGCCTTCGTCGATGCGCACGAGATCGTTTTCGACGATCGCGGATTCGATCGGCACGACGGCATCCGCGCCGCGCGGCAAGACGCCGCCGGTCGCGATGCGCCGCGCTTCCCCCGCACGCAGCGTGCCCGGCGTCGAAGCGGCGAGCACCGCAAAGCCGTCCATCGCCGAGCGCGGCGCGTTTGGATGGTCGTCATCGGCTTCGACGGGCATCGCGAGGATGCGTCCGAAGGCATCGTCGATCGAGACGCGCTCGGGACGCGGCGCCGGGAGCGTCACCACGGCAAAGTAACTCCGGAGCGCCTCACTCGGCGGGAGCAATAGCTGCGCGTCGAAACCCCTTTTTATGCTCGATATCATCGTCATTCGCCGCGATCCCGATCGCGTGCGACGGTCGCTCCGCCGTCGCGGCCTGGATCCGTCGGTGGTCGACGAGATTCTGCGTTTGGACGCCGAGTACCGCTCCGCGCTCGCATCGGTCGAAGAAGCGACGGCCGAAAAGAACCGCCTCTCGTCGCAGATCGGGAAGGCGCCCGACAAAGCGGCTGCCGCGAACGCGTTGCGCCCGCAGCTCGACGCGCTTGCCGGGCGCATCGCGCAAGGTGAGGAACGCGTGCGCGAACTCTCGCCGGAGGCGGAGGGCTCGCCGTTGCGCGCGCCGCTCGAACAGATGCCGAACCTGCTCGACGATACCGTTCCCGACGGCGCCGGGGAAGACGCGAACGTCGTCGTGCGTTCGTGGGGCGAGCCGCCGAAGTTCGCCTTCACGCCGAAGCCGCATTGGGAGCTCGGCGAAGCGCTCGACATCTTCGATTTCAAACGGGCCGCGCGGCTCTCCGGAAGCCGCTTCTCCGTTCTGAAAGGTCCAGGCGCGCGGCTCGCCCGCGCGCTCACGCACTTCTTTCTCGATCGCGCGAACGAGCGCGGGTATGTCGAGATCGCTCCGCCGTCTCTCGTGACGCGCGCGACGATGTGGTCGACCGGACAGCTCTCGAAGTTCGCCGATGCGATGTTTCGCGACGACGATACCGGCCTCTATCTCATTCCGACCGCCGAGGTTCCGCTGACTGCGTTGCGCGGCGGCGAGATCCTCGAAGTCGCGGAACTGCCCTGCAAGTACGCCGCCGCGACCGCATGCTTTCGCAAGGAAGCCGGCGCCGCCGGCAAGGACACGCGCGGCCTCGTGCGCCAGCATCAGTTCGAGAAAGTCGAACTCGTCTGGCTCTGCGAACCGAACGCTTCCTCCGAAGCACTCGAACGTTTAACCGAGGATGCCGCGTCGTTGTTGCGCGAACTCGAGCTGCCGCATCGGATCGTCGCACTCTGCGCCGGCGACGTCGGATTCAACGCGGCGAAGACCTACGACCTCGAAGTCTGGTTGCCGGGCGCAAACGCGTATCGCGAGATCAGTTCCTGTTCGAACTGCACCGACTTTCAGGCGCGACGCGCCGCCATTCGCTTTCGCCCGGACTCCAAGAGCAAAGCCGAACCGGTGCACACGCTCAACGGCTCGGGCCTCGCGATCGGGAGAACGCTGCTCGCGATCGTGGAGAACTTCCAGCAGCCCGACGGCTCGATCGCGATCCCGGAAGTCTTGCGCCGCTATACCGGCTTCGATCGAATCGCCTCGAGAGCAGAGGAACCGGCCCCTTGAACTCTTCCGGGCCCGAAAAAGCGGTATACTAGACGTATGCAACGCTGGACGGTAACGGCGGTCGCGGCGCTCGCGGCATTGGCGATCGGCTGGCTCGCGCCGGCCCTTGCCGACCAAAATGTGACGCGCCACTACTATACTGAACTCTACCGATTCCCGGAGGGCGGCTTCCCGCTCTCTGCCACGATGGACCTCACCTTCCGTGAAGACGGCAGCCTCGTCGGATACTACAAGCCGACCGACGGCGGCGTACGTCCCGTGGCGGGGCAGCTCTCGGGGACGCGTATCACGCTCGACATCGGCGGCCCGGACGCGCTGCACGTGAACGGAACGCTCGCCGACGGCAAGATCGGCGGCCGTGCGTTCCGCTCGTTCGGAAATCAGGTTTACAGTTTCCGCGGCTTGCCCATCCCCAACGATTCCACGTTGCCAAGGGTCCCTTAGGAGAACCACCATGAAAAAACTCTATGCACTGTCCCTGATCGCCGTCTTCGCATTCGGCTTAGCCGCATGCGGCGTTGCGCGCGCCGACACTCCGGCGACGCATTACAACGTCTCGATTTGGAATTCGCTGACGCACGCGTATCCGGTCGCCGGATCGATGGACCTTCGCTTTCACGCCGACGGCATCGTCGACGGCTACTACCATCCCGCGGGTCTTCCGAGCTTCGTTCCGATCACGGGCGGCCGCGACGGCGACCACATCTGGCTAACGATCGGGAACTCCGGTGGATGGCAGTTGAACGGGAGTTTCCGCGACGGGAAGATCGTAGGCACGGCCGTCGACGAATCGCCGGGCCCCGATAACAACATCGGGAGGTTCGGCGCGCCGGTCGATCTCGCGAACGCGGCCCCGCTCTACTCCTTCACCGCGACGCCGGTCTAGCCGGAGCAAGCGTAACAGGATTGCGCAGCTCATCCCACGCGCGTTGCGCGTGTGACGGCAACTTGCTCATGTTTTTCAGGAAAAGCACGAGCTGCCAAATCTGTTCGTCCGAAAGGCTATTGACGAACGCCGGCATTCCGGTGTAGCGAATGCCGTGCGCGATCTTCCAATACACCACCCCATCGGGATCGTCTTCGACGCCGTCCCGCGCAAGCTGGGGCGGTCTCTGGAAGAGCCCGGCGGCGATATTCGTTGGCACATGATTCCTCGCGCCGTGGCAGACGATGCAATTCTCGCCGTAGAGCTTGATCCCGGCTTCGATGTTCGCTTCCGATGATGGGAGCGGGTTCGGCGCTTTCGGAGCCTCACGACGCAGCGTCGCTCGCAGCGACACGCGCGCTGCCCAGCGCTCGAATCTCGACGGCTTCCCATCCGCGTTGGCCGGGATCAGGCCGTTCGAGATCGCGAAGAACGTAACGCCCACTGCGACCACTATCGCCACAACGATGCCCACGACGAAGCCTCTGAGCATCATCGCGGCCCCGCGAGCGTCAACGGTCCGTAGGGATCGCTGATCGGCGCTCCGATATGTCCCGTCGCGAGATCGATGGGAACGAGATCGTTGTCTTCGCGNNTCGCCGCCGGTCGCGATGGCGGGACGCGCCGCGTTCGTCACGAGATCGATCGGCGTCACGGAGTCGACGGCTTCGTTCGTGACATACGCCATCCTGCCGCCGGGAACGATAGCAATCGAAAGCGGACCGACGCCGACCGGAATCGGCGAGAGCGCGCGGCCGCTCGCGACGTCGATCGGCGTCACGTCGTTTGAGCCGTGATCGACGACGTAGAGGCGTGTCCCGTCCGGGGTCGCCGCGATTCCCGTCGGCGCGCGGCCGACCGCGATCGGCGTTCCGGCGACGCGCGTCCGCAGATCGATCGGCACGACCTCGTTCTCCGATGAGACCGTGACATACAATGTCGAGCCGAGAATCGCGATCGAGCGCGGTGACGGCCCAACCGCGATCGGCGCGCTCGCGACGCCGCTTCTCGGATCGATCGACTGCACCGTGCCGTCGTAGTTGTTCGCAAACCAGATCGTGCCGTCGGGCGCGCTCGCGATGCCGCTCGGACCTTGGCCGACTCTGATCGTTTTCACGACCTTCAGCGCATTGGGATCGATGACGCTCACTTGCGCGCCGTCGCGGTCCGCGACGTAAAGCAAGCCGTCGCGTCCAAAGACCGCATCGCGCGGCGAGCTTCCCACCGGAATCTTCGGCAGGAGCGTACCGGTCGCCAGGTCGATCGGAGAGACGCTGTTGTCGTAGATGTTCTCGATGAAGGCGAGCGGAATGCGCGCGTTCGGATCGCCGATGCGAACGACGATGTCGCCATGCTGCAATCGAGCCCCGGCGTTGGTCACCGCATCAATGCGAATGTCGTAGTAGTGCGGCACCATGCCGACATCGGCGGTAAGCGGTGCCATGTAGCGGATGCTCTGATTCGTGAGCAAAACGTCTTGGTCGCCGATGCCGGAGGTATGCCCGTTGGTGCTCAGCCCGGGCGGCAGCGGCGCGATCCAGCGAACGGTCTCCGTTCGCGTGCCGGCGGTGTTCGATATCGTGAACGACGCAACGCTTGCCGCGGCGCCCGGCACGACGGCGACGACCGGGCTGTTGACGGTTACCGTGACCGCGCTCGAAACGGGAAAATGCAAGGGCGCGATTGCGTACGAAGGCGGCGCGTTCGCGGGCGCGCTTCCCCACTGCTCGTTCGGCGTGCGCCCAAGGGAAAATGCGAGGCTCAGCGTACCGTGCATCGGCAACGCAAACCAGGGATTCTGCGTCGCGTGTCCATCGATTGCGAGCGATTGCACGTACGGCGCATTGTCCGCGGCGTTCGGAGCGTCGATCGTAATCGTCGGTCCGTGCGGCGAGCTGATCGCGACGTGCGTGAAGAGCGGGCTGCCGACATCGAGCGCGCGCACTGCCGGATTCTGCGGATAGAGTCCGATCGCGCTCCACACGTACCACGCGCTCATCTCGCCGAGGTCGTCGTTGCCGGGAAGTCCCGTCGGCGAGTTGCCGTACAGCGAGAGCAGCGCCTGCCGCACGAGCGCTTGCGTTCTCCACGGCGCACCGGCGGAGAGATAGACCCACGGACTCCCCAAACTCGGCTCGTTTCCCAACCACGCGTAGGGCTCGTTTTGCCCCGCGTCGAGTTGCGTGAAGAACGTGTCGAGCCGATCCTGCGCCGCCGCCGTCCCTCCCATCGCGGCGACGAGATCGCGAAGATCTTGCGGCACCATCCACGTATATTGCGCGGCGTTCCCTTCCTGAAAACCGCTCTGCCCCGAATCCGTGATCGGCGTCTGCATGAATGCACCCTCGGCATCCCGCGGAGCGACCAATCCGGTCGCCGTGTCGAAGAGATTTGCCCAGTTGCTCGAGCGCTGCATGAAGCGCCGATCGGTGCGCGCATCGCCGAGCGCGTTTGCGAGGCGTGCGATCGAGAAATCGTCGAGCGCGTATTCGAGCGTCTCCGATGCGCCGTTCGGTACCGGAGAGACCGAGGTCGTGTGCGTATTGGCGATGTAGCCGCGCGCGAGATACTCGCGCAACTCCGGCCGCTCGACGTACCATCCGTCCTCGCGCGGCAGATTCACTTGGCTTGCACCGCGCACCATCGCGGCGAGCGCGCCGTGCGCGTCGAAATCGCGCGCGCCGAACGCATAGGCGCCCGCGATCACCGGATCGATCGAGTCGCCGCCCATGACGCTCGTCGGCCCGTTCACGAGCGCCCAGCGCGGGAGAACGCCGCCCTGCGTTGCGGCGTCGACGAGCGATTGCATCATGTCGCTTGCACGATCGGGATCCAAGAGCGCGACGAGGGGAATCTGCGAGCGGTAGACATCCCAATCGGAGTAGTTCGCATACTCCACGTGACCGGCGCGAACGTGATGCACGTTGCCGTCAAACCCGCGATAGCGTCCGTCGTCGTCGCTATAGACGTTCGGGTGCAAGAACGCGTGGTAGAGCGCGGTGTAAAACGTCGTCTGCTCGGCGGCGCTGCCGCCTGAGATCGCCACGCGCCCAAGCACGCTGCGCCATTGCTGCACCGCGGCCGCGTGGAGCGCGCCGAGATCCCAGCCTCGGTTCTCCGCGTGCAGATTCGCAAGCGCGCCCGCAACGCTGACATACGAGATCGCGACCTTGGCCCTCACGACGCGCGCTCGCGTCGCATCGAAGCTCACCCACGCGCCGCTGCCGGCGCCGTCGGAGGCGCTCGACCCGAGCGACGTTCGCGCGCCGCGCCAGGTTCCGTGCGACGCGAACGGTCGATCGAAGAGCGCTGCGAAATAGACGGTGAAGACGTCGGGCATTCCGCAGAAGGCGCCGCTCGTCGCCAAGCCGCTCACTTCGTCGTCGCCCACGATGCGCACGCTCGCGTCCGTCACCCCCGCCTGATCCGACGACGCATTGATCAACAGATTCGCCTGCGCGGTCGACGGGAACGTGAAGCTGCCCAACCCCGTGCGCTGCGTCGTCGTGAGCGCGATCTGCACGCCGTTGTTGAGCGTGACGTCGTACGAGCCGGGCGTCGCGCGTTCGTTTGCATGCGAAAACGGTTCTTTCGCGCCGGCGGGATTCGTGATGGCTCCGAGCGTGGGCAAGAACGCGAAATCGCCGAAGACGTTGCACCCCGGCCCGCTCAGGTGCGTCAGGCTGAAGCCGGTGATCTCGTGGTCGCCGTATTCGTACCCGCCGCCGGCATTCTGCGAAGGCGTGTCGGGACTCCATTGCAACATGCCGAACGGCACGTCGGCGCCCGGAAACGTGTCGATCGGACCACCGGCCTGCGTTCCTGACGTTCCAACGAACGGGTTCACGAGCACGACGGGATCGACCGTCGCGATTGCGAGCGCCATCACGAGCGCATACATGTGCGCGCTCTTCGCGGGGCCAACGGGGAATCCCGCGGAGGCGCGGCGTATGTTGCGCGCGTGCAACCGCTGTGCATTCCGGGCGCGTTCATGTGGTCGCGGCGCCAGCCCGATCGTCGGATGAACTTCAACAGCTTCTTCTTCAGCACACCCGAAGGCAACGTCGCCGTCGATCCGCTTCCGCTCGAAACCGACGAGTTGGAGCAACTCGTCGCGCTCTCCGGGCTTTCGTGGGTCGTGCTGACGAATCGCGATCACGTGCGCAGCGCAGCCGTGCTGCGCGAGAGCTTCGGCGCCCGCATCGCGACGTCGGAGGCGGAAGCCTCCGCAATCGACATCCCGGTCGATCGCGTGCTGCACGACGGCGATACCGCCTTTCCGGGAGCCGTCGTCGTCGCATTGCAGCATCAGAAAACGCCGGGGGAGTTTGCGCTCCACCTTGCCGAGCACAGCGCGCTCGTCGTCGGCGACGCGCTGATCGGCGTGCCCGCCGGCGCGCTCTCGCTGTTGCCGGACGAGCGTTACGCCGACGTGACGCAGAGCGTGCTCGCTTTGCGCCGCCTCTGGGCGCTCAAACCCGAGGTGCTGTTGCTCGGCGACGGGACGCCGCTCTTCTCAGGCGCGACGCGCGCAATCGGCGCCGTACTCTTCGCGCGCGGCGGCCTCGCCGTGAACCGCATCAACCTCGACGACGTGCCGCGCGAGCACTTTATCTCGCCGGATGGAAAGTTTGGCAGCGACGATGCCGACGTCGATCCGCTGATCGGCGGGGAGCATCTCGGCTACCAGGTCGTGACGCTCAAGCCCGGCATGCGCTTCTGCCCGCTCCACGCGCACTACCGCGAGGAGGAGCTGTACATCGTGCTTGAGGGTACGCCGAGCGTTCGCACGGATCGCGAGACCCTGCAATGCCGCGCCGGCGATTTCATCGCCTTTCCCGTTGGACGCGAGCACGCGCACCAATTGCTCAACGAAAGCGCCGCCGACGCGACCGTGATCCTGCTCGGTGCCGAGCAACCCGAAGAACTCGTCTACTATCCCGACTCCGACAAGATCTCGGCGCGCGCGCCGGGCGTGCGCTACCGCTTGCGCGCGAAACCGCAACTCGAATATTTCGACAGCGAGTAGAAAAGCCATGACGGAGAGCACCGCGATTCGCGTCGTTCCGGCACAACAGTTGACTGAAGGCGCCGGCTTCATCGTT
Organism: Candidatus Tyrphobacter aquilonaris; assembly: GCA_003133745.1. GTDB lineage: Bacteria > Vulcanimicrobiota > Vulcanimicrobiia > Vulcanimicrobiales > Vulcanimicrobiaceae > Tyrphobacter > Tyrphobacter aquilonaris. Next base: position 5,340 of record PKZD01000075.1, on the reverse strand, counting down.
CACCGTCCATTCCCGGTTGCGGGCATTCCGGCGTTCGACCCGTTCCTGCTCATCGACGAGATGGGCCCGGTCGACTACGCTCCCGGCGCAGCCGTCGGCGCGCCGGATCATCCGCATCGCGGCTTCGAAACCGTGACGTACATTATCGAGGGCGCGATGCAGCACGAAGATTCCTACGGCCATCGCGGCGTCATTCGCAGCGGCGACGTCCAGTGGATGACGGCGGGCGCCGGCGTCATTCACTCCGAGATGCCGACGGAAGAGATCATGCGCTCAGGCGGACGCATGCACGGCTTCCAGATTTGGGTCAACCTCCCGCGCGACAAGAAGATGATGCAGCCGCGCTACCAAGAGTATCCGGCATCGGCGCTTCCCGTCGTGAACGAGCCCGGACGCTGGGCGCGCATCATCGCGGGCGAGTTCGAAGGCCGGCGCTCTCCGATCGAGACGCTCGTGCCGACGACGATGCTGCACCTGCGCATCGAGCGGGGTTCGAACGCGGCGATCGCGGTCGCGCCCGAATCGAATGCGGTCGTGCATGCAATCGGCGGATCGGGCAACGTCGAAGGAACGCATCTCGAAGAGCATCAGGCTGCGTTGATTTCGCATTCGCCGGCGGCGTTGCACATTGCCGCGGACGATCAAGGTTTCGAGGTTTTGGTGCTCGCCGGCATCCCGCTGCACGAGCCGATCGCGCGCTACGGTCCGTTCGTCATGAACAACGCCGACGAGATCGAGAAGGCATTCGACGATCTACGAGCTGGCCGCTTCGGTGAGATCGCGCGAACCTAAGTCCGGCTAGAAGTTCCAAGGAGAGGGGGAGTTGCCGACCGGGAGAGTAACGGGCAAGCTAAAGGATGGTTGCCATGCTGCATTCCCTTCGTTTCCGTGCCGTCGTCGCGGCGTTCGTGCTCGCCGAAGCCACGATGCTGCTTTCACCAGCCGGCGCCTCGGCATCGGGCGGCGATGTCGTTGTCACGAAATCGGGTTGGGACTACACGCACCCGGCCAACAACCCGGTCAGCACGACGACGAACTACCCCGGTCTCGTCCTGACGGCGGTGAACGGTGCCTTCAACAGCGAGAAGGCCGCCATCTGTGCCGCGATCAAAGCGAAGCTCACGTACGCCAACGCGATGGGCCCGGGCTTCACGGCCCACCCGAACAACTTCGTCTGTAACCCCGGCGCGCCACCGTCTTCGCTCGGCGTGAGTTTCAACGGGAGCGCGTTCGTTGTCGTCTACACGATTACCGGAAACTACCTTGAGCTGACGACGACGACGCCGACAGCCTTTGGTTCGTACGGCGACCCACGCTTTTCGGTGAGCTTCAATACGACGCTGACCGCCAAGATCTCCGTCCCGACACAGACCGCTCCGCTCTCAGTGCAGTCGGTGATTGGAAGCATTTCCAACGCTCAGCTCGACAGCCACAATCTGCCGGCCGACCTCATCCAAGACCTCGCCTCGGTTATCGCCTTCTTCGGCGGGCCGAACTTCCAAGCGATGGGGCAAGACGCGCTCGACTCCACCAGCGTTAACCTCACGAGTTACGTCAACTCGGCGCTCGGGCAATTGAATCTCGGGCAGGTCGCAAGCCAGGGCTACACTCGACTCGCCGGGAGCCTCGCAAACGGTGGCAACCTTGCGCTAACGGCGCAGAAGCCGACGAACGTTCCAACCCGCGGGGCGGCAAACGCGCCGGTGATCGTCGAGTGGACGTACGGCAGTGGTGCGCCCACGAACGGCTGCGCCGCCTTCTCCGCAAGCGCGTCAGTTCAGGTCGGCCCCGCCTCCGCCGGTTCGCCAACGGCGCCGGCCGGGACAGCCGGGACCGGCAGCGGAGTTCCGGGACAAGCCGGTGCGTGGCAGCGATGCGAATTGAACGTGAGCGGATTGCCGACTGGGCTCCCGGTTAGAGTTACGGTTTCTCGGAGCGGTGGTTGGAACAAGAGCGGATACACGATCGTCGGCCTCGCGCCGTACGGTGAGGGTCCCGGAACGGTAACGCTTACCGGTAACGGCGCGTCCACGCCGCCGGTCGTTTTTCTCTTGGACGTTCAGCCGACCACGATACACACGATCGCAACTCCGCCGCCCGCGCGTCGCTAATCGTGGCAATGAACCTTAGACACTGGGCGGTACTTGGTGGCCTATCTTTCGCACTTGTCGTGATATCCGGCCAGCCTATCGCGCGATCAAACGTCCTGCCGCACTCGTCGGCGAGCGCGCCCGTCCGGGCGCAAACGCCGGCCCTTCGGGTGCCCGCAAATCTGCGCATAGCACAATCTCTCGCCGATTGCCGCACCTACGCCGGTGGGGGCCTCGCCGGCATAGGCTGCGCAGCCGCAATGGACAATCGCTGGTACATCTTGATTTGGGACTGGCGCGGCGGCGCCGTCGACGGATTTCGAGTCTATCAAAGCCGCGTTTTTCGCGTGGGGTCTCGGACCGTGACCTCCTGGGCGCTGAGTCAAACGATTTCGCAACAGAGCCAGGTACGCGTCGCGCTGCTCGATCCAAGACAAGTCGGCACGAGCGGGTGCTTCACGGTCACGGCGTATTCTGGGACAATCGAAAGCGCGAAGAGCACTCAAACGTGCGTGAACGCTGCCAGCGCCGGCAATCCCGTCTTTGAGTCGGTGGCGCTGGCCCCGTCCACCATTTCTCCCTTCTACGGCTATCATCACGAGCGGACGCACCTCCATTATTGCTCGAACGGCTCGTGGCCGAACTACCCGGACGGGACCGGCGTCTGGCGCGCATTCTACCCGGTACCCGTCGATTGGGGTATGGTGATGTACGAAGCGGACTGGCATGCAGGCACCATGCCATTCAAATGTCCGGAGTTTGTTACGCAGGTTCTTCGGCTTGGGTTGATCTTTACGTTGCCGTCGCACATCGCCACACTGCAATCGGCGACACTCGTCGGGGCGGTTCAAGAGGCCAACACCAACTGCTCGTATGCACTTTATACGCTGGCAACCGAAACGACGCCCACGAATCCAGCGCAGCTATCTACCGGCCAGCCGCCGCCTGACAACAGCATCACCACAGCCATCCCGGGCAGCAAGGCGTGGCAGGCAAACATGTGGCTGTATCCCGAGAGCCTACCGGCCATCGCCGGTTTCTGGACTTGGCCGCCCGGCAAGGTTATCCAATTGAATGCGGACGTCACTGCCCTCGTAAGGCAGGGCATCTCCAGTTTTCTGCTTGAACCGCAGGACTCGATAGCCTTGACTACCGGTGACGCGTTCGGATCGCCCGCCGGCAGTTCTTTTGTTCACCGAAACATAACTCTATGCCAGACGCAAATCCGAAACATCCACCTCAACCTGAAATATACGTCAACAGCGGGCTCGTAAGGGCGAAACGTCAGGAGAGGGTGGGATTCGAACCCACGGAACCCGCAAAGGTTCAGCGGTTTTCAAGACCGCCGCATTCAACCGCTCTGCCACCTCTCCAGGTCCAACGAACCTCGATTTCATGCGGGTTCTAGCCGCATTACGTCCTCCGCGGACATGCCGCGTGAGGCCGACTTGCTAACATTTGCTAACGGAACGGCTCGCCCCCGCTGATCTGAAGCAGCGACTCGGCAAGGCCATTAACGGCTTCGCGCCCCATGCCTTCGATCACCCGCGCATACGTCGATAGCGTGAGCATCGGCGATGCGTGGCCGAGCAAGGCCGATACTTCCTTGACCGGCGCTCCGTTCTTCAGCGTCAGCGATGCAAAGGCATGGCGTACGTCATGGAAACGGAAACTTCCCTTCATCCCCACGAGCCGCGCAATATCGGCGAACTGTTTTGTGAACGTATCTGGCGGCCACGGCGTCCCAGGCTTTTCGGCCTCGCAGCGCTTTGCTCGCCTCCTGTGCTCTAAGCCGCTGCTCTTAGCGTGCTAATCGCTAAGCAGATCGCAGCTGCGCAGCGTCGTGCGGCGTGGCGCGCGAAGGGCGAGAGGCGGCGCCGCGCGGTGGTGCCCAACCTAACCACGCTAGTGCACGATATAGAGGACAGTGGCAACGATGATGCCGGTCGCAGCGACGACGAGGCCGCCCGCGACCGCCGCCCACAGCGGCATCGTCGCGGTGCCGCCGGCGGCAATCGCAGCCTTCGCGCGCAGATATCGGCTAGAGCCGTAGAGCCCCACGATCACGCCGACGAAGGCCATGGCCGTGCCGAGAGTCGAGGAGAGGTGGGTTGTCGGCACCGTCACGTGCGCGACGACCGAGATCTCTCTTGCGAAGAGCGAGAAGCGCGCGATCACGAACCCGAATGCGATGAACGCGAGTGCCGTGCGGACGTAGGCGAGGAAGGTGCGCTCGTTCGCCAAATCGTCGCGCATGCGGCCGTCCACGCCGCTCACTTCTGACGCGCTCTGCTCGCCTCCTATGCGCTAAGCGCTCAGCGCTAGGCGCCTAGCCGATCGCACCATCGCAGCGCCGCGCAGCGTGGCGCGCGGAGGGCGAGGGGGTTAGAATCCCTGATACGCAGGTTCACGACGCTGCCATATGTATTAAAGTCGAAACGAGACGGCGCGCCTCGTAATACATATCCCCGGTTCGCATATCAAGAGGCACAATATCCTCAAGCCCAAGTGACGCCAAATCCCGATGTTCGGCTCCGGGCAGCAACACTGGCAGAAGATTAAAGTGGGGGGCGCCGGAGCTGCCCGCGGTTGGAGTTCTCGCGGCGGCGATTGCTTGCCGAATCTCCTCTTTCCCCCACTCCGAGGTTAAGAAGCCGGGGCTAATGCATATCACGACAAAGCCTCGTTTCGCCGCGTCCTGTATCGCTTTCGACATTTGTTCGCTCCATGACGCGTCCGACGGTAGATCGTCGTGTAAACCCGACACGCCAAAATCGTAGATTCGCAGCGCATAAGCAATTTGTTTTGCGATGGCGTCCGCGTCATGTGCGTAAGACAGGAAGACCGTGGCTCTCGTGGTGAGCTCGGTTGCTTGGCGAAGCTGTTCCACTAGGTCAGCATCGAGATCCACAGTGCGGTAAATTGTTTTCTCAAGTGACTTAACGAGTTCTACTTCCTTTTGCACCCAAAGGGATGAGCGAGAATTGTCACTCTCGCATAGGAGGAACCACTGTCGCGCCTCAATCTCTCGCCGAACAAGGTCGTCCAACTCCGAGGCATCGTTCATGCACTTTAAGAAGAACATGAGTGGGTGGTGCCCCATCGATTCGAGCTCATTCCGAAGCCTAGATATTTTGTCGAAATCTTTATGCGAATGGGAAAGAAATATCCAGGCGCCACTGCTGCGCAGCGTGTCATCTGTCTCGCTCGCTGCATTCGGCGCCTTATCTGATGCGGACATTTAGAAAGG
>PKZD01000045.1:1710-8128 GCA_003133745.1 Candidatus Tyrphobacter aquilonaris | reverse complement strand
CGGAGTACGTCGAGGGCGACACACTCGTCGACATGATCAAAGAGGATCTCATCGCCGAACGCGTGGCCATCGAGTCGTACACGGAGATCATTCGCTTCTTCGGCGACAACGATCCGACGACGAGGCGGCTCATGGAGTCGATCCTCGGGAAGGAAGAAGAACACGCCAACGACATGCAGGATCTGCTCGCTCGGGTAGGCCGCTAGAGACACATGGCCTAACGCGTTTCGGGACTTTCTCCCTCATCTCGATCGAGCCACAGGAGGAGCGCTTTCGAGCAAGGGAGATGCCCGCATGCAAGCATACGCGCTATGGAGACGCGCGAATACCGATATAGGCATCGTCCTGTGGCTTTGGTACCTCTCGGCCGCGGATTGCGCGGCTGCGCTGCTCGAGCGCGAGAGCATGAACGTGCGCCTCTCCGTCGGCCTTGCGGCGCTGACGGCGGCGGAGCTCCTCCACGCGCTGCCCGCGATCGGCGGCGGGAGCTCGCGCGTCTTGCTCGGCGCCCTGTTCTTCCTGGCATATGCGGGTTGGACGAGCGTGCCTGCGGTGCACCGCCTGTACGCCGACGTCGTCGCGATGAACGTCGTGCCGGGCGGCGATGCGTACCAGGTCGTCGACGTCCATTCGGATTCGATGGCGCCGACGATGAGCGTCGGCTCTTTCGCGGTCGTCGACTTCTCCGCGTATGCTCGGCGCCTTCCACGGCAGGGAGAGATCGTCGCCGTCGCCGTGCAGCCGCACCGCGTCTACCTCAAGCGTCTCGTCGCCCTGCCGGGAGATCGCCTCGCGATTAATGACGGCCGCATCCTCGTGAACGGTCACGCTCCCGCGGGCTGGAGCAACGCCTGGACGCCCTACTATCGCCTCACCGTCGCCGACGATACGATCAACGTGGACGACGTGCCGCTCGATCGCAGCCTTGCTTTCATTCCGCTTCCCGCGGCGTGGTCGGATCCGTCGCGCTTACCCGGCGACTGTTACTTCGTGCTCGGCGACAACGTGAACGACTCGGAGGATTCGCACGATTTCGGCTGCGTGCCGGCGCGCGCGATTCTCGGCCGCGTCGTGCGCGTGCTCTAGCTGCTTAGGTTGCGCGCGATCCGCGCCTCGCCGACGTCGATTCTCCCGCCGAGCAGCGCATCGAGGAGCTCCGATTGCGTGCGCGCCCGAATCGCATTGACCTCTGCCCCGACTTCGTGGGCGACAGAGGCGAGCAGCGCTATTTCGTCGGGATCGTAGGCTTCACCATTTGGGCGCCGGCTGCAGATCATCGCGCCCGTCAATGCTCCGCGCGCCGAGAGCGGGAAGGCGACGCCGTCGTTGCCGAGCGCCGAGCTTACGTCGGCGAGGTCCACCGGCGCTCGAGAGCTGCGCATGCGTACGAAGGCGAGATCGTCTGTCGGCAGCGTTTCGGCGGCGGCGGAGTTCCCGGCGCGAGCCGTTAGACGATAGGCCTCCGCATTGCGTTCGTAGATGAGGACGTAGGCGGCACCGGACGCGCGCCGCGCGTCGCGCACGGTGCGAACGAGCAGCGCGTCCGCACTCTCCATGAAGGGGGCCTCGTCGGCAAGGCGCCGCAGGACGTTCGCCGCCTCGTACTTCGCGCGGAAAATCATGCGCGCGACCGCGCCTTCGAGATAGCGGTGCATGGCATTGAACGAGAAACCGATGGCGAGCGCGACGACCATCTCGACGACGAGACCGGCGGTATGGCTCGCGGCTACCGTGCGTAAGAGGTCTTCGATGACGATGAAGATACCAATGATGAACGACGTCAGCATCGTCAGCACGAGCGTTCGATTCAAGACAAAGTTCACATCGATGATCCGGTGGCGAAGAATTGCATACGTGCAGCCGAGCGGGAATATGAGAACGGTCGCCCATTCGAGGCCGGAAAGCTGCACCGGATGGACGAGTAGGCGATTCGAAAGATTGAGCAGCACGCCGATGCGGCTGAGAATGAAGGCCCAGAAGACCCAGCGGACTCGCTGCTTGGCAAGACCGGTCGTGCGCGAATAGCTCAGCGCGAAGAATGCAATGATGACGAGCTGCGATGCCGTGAAGAGCACGTCCGCGAAACGCGAAGAGGGTGCGACGAGGGCGCAGCCGGAGATCGCTTGCGCGGTCGTATCGACCGCGTTGAGGACAATTTCGGGAACGGTGAACGCGACCATGAAGATGCGCGCAATGATACGCTCCAGCCGCGTGACACCCGTCGAAAGCGATTCGACGAAAAGGTAGAGGATGAACGGCGCGCACGTCCAGAGGACGGCCGTGAGGAGCCCGCCGCCGATTCGGCCCGCCACAGGAAGCGTTCCCCACCACGCATCGGGCAGGCCGATCGCGAGGCTTGCGCACCAGATGCCCAGGAGGAGTGATGCAGTGCCCGCGCCACGCCAGAGCACGAGGCCGCCGATGCCAAGCGCGATAAGCTTGAAGAGCAGCTGACCGGCGAACGTCAGCCATGTGTCCGTGTGTTGCAGCGTGTACGGGACGGCCAGCCGGCGTCCATCGCGGTCGACGATGAGCGTCACGCGCTCGCCGGCGCGCCCCGCTTGCGTCGGCGTGTAATGAAAGGCCTGTGCCGTGCGCGCGCGGATCTCCGTCTGCGGAAGATCGACGATGTCGCCGGCGCGTAGCCCTGCTGCGCCGTCGGCCGCCGTCACTTGGTCGAGTCGGATCGCGCAGCGCGTCGTCGTCACGGCGAGCGGCCCGATGCGCGCGCTGTGCGACCACGATACCACCTCGACGGCGACAGCGACGACGGTGAAGATCGAGATTACGCCGGCAGCAATGGTGCGCGTTCGCATATTGCAGGGTTCTTAGACGGGTGCAGGCCCGATTCTTCTCGAAAAGCGACGGCATGAAACTCTCACGCAAGGACTTCGTAACCGCGGCTGCGATCGGCGCCTCGGCCAGCGTATTATCGCCCCAGAGCATCGCTGCTGCGCCGAGTGCACAGCCCTCGCCGAGAGCACTGCATTTCCACGTGCTCGGCCTGCACGAATACGACTACGCCGGCATGATGCGAACGCTCGCGCAGCAGAGGAGCCACAAGCAAGTCTTTCAGGTTTCTGGAGCGATCTTGCTCGCGCCGGGGGTCGCGAGTGCATACATCCATATGCAGAACTCCATGAATGCGCACGAGTTCTCCCTCGGCTACGGACGTGGGAGCCTCGCGACGCTCGCCGTCCTCATGGGCCCCCCGGTGATTCTTAGCCTGAAGGACGCAATGTGGACGAAGTACGGCTTCGGCAGCGTCTTCAACCTGGAGCAGACGAACACGTACTACAGAGCGAGCTCCCTGCGATTCTCAGGCGATCCCGACGACGCGAACGCGATCTATCAGGATTGGAGCGCGCAAGCGGTGATGGCCCGTGGCGGAGCCTTCATGGTCTGTCACAATGCGTTGACGTACGTCGCCTCGATCTTCGCGTCGCGAAGCGGCCAGTCGACGGACGCCGTCCTGGCTGAGTTCACGGCGAATATGCTGCCGGGATACGCGATGGTGCCGGCGGGAGTTGCAGCCGTGCAGCTCGCGCAGCAACACGGCTGGACGCTCTTCGCGCTCTAGAACGCGCTACTGCCCCTGTGCGAGTGAGTACGCGCGCTCGCCGTCGAACTCGTACAAACCCTCGGTCTTCACGACGTCGAAGCCGGCTCGACCGAGCGCGGAGAGGATCTGCACGGTCTGCTCCGCGGAGAAGGGCGCGTCATCGCGTTCAAAGCGACAAGACCAGTGATCGCTCCAGAAGGTGTCGGGATTGCCGTTCGGCCACACCTTCGTTCCGCGGTTTGCGATCACGGTGAGCTTCACGCCCCGCAGCGCGAGCGCTTGAATCGCCGCGGCGATCTCGTCGGGATTGCCGCCCGGGCGGTCGATGAAAACGTCGACGCCGACCGGCACTTTGCGCGAGGACGCGGCGGCGGCGCGCACCGCGAGCTGCAGCGCGGCGCCTTTCGCGTACGTCGCGGCGCGCAGATGCTCGGGGCGCTGCCCGATCCGCTCGATCACCGCGTCGGCAAACTCGCGCGTGCCGACCTTCTGCTTCGAGATGGCGGCATCGTAGATGTCGTACGTGTGGATGCCGTCTTCGATCGTGCGCAGCCACGCGTTGTGCGCGCGTTCGGCGACGTCGCCTTGTCCGATGTGTGAAAGCATGAGCAGCGCGCCGTGGAGGAGGCCCGACGGGTTCGCGAGATTTTGTCCCGCGCGGCGCGGCGCCGAGCCGTGGATCGCTTCGAACATCGAGCAATGATCGCCGATGTTCGCGGAGCCCGCGAGTCCGACCGACCCGGTCATCTGCGCCGCGACGTCGGAGAGCACGTCACCGTAGAGATTCGGCATGACGAGGACGTCGAAGGCCTGCGGCGTGTCGACCATCTTCGCCGCGCCGATATCGACGATCCAGTGCTCGTTCTCGATGTCGGGATACTCTTTGGCGATCTCGTCGAAGACGCGATGGAAGAGTCCATCGGTCATCTTCATGATGTTGTCCTTCGTGAAGCACGTGACTTTCTTGCGCGCGTTCGCGCGCGCGTACTCGAAGGCGTAGCGGACGACGCGCTCGCTGCCCGGGCGCGAGATGAGCTTGAGACACTGCACGACCTGTTGCGTCTGCCGGTGCTCGATGCCGCCGTAGACGTCTTCCTCGTTCTCGCGAACGATGACGAGGTCCATCTTCGGATTCTTCGTCGCGACGTACGGATGCAGCGAGGCGCAGGGGCGCACGTTCGCGTACATGCCGAGCGTTTTGCGGACCGTGACGTTGAGGCTCTTGAAGCCGCCGCCCTGCGGCGTCGTGATCGGCGCCTTCAGGAAGACCTTCGTCCGGCGCAGCGAGTCCCAGGCGCTCGGCTCAATGCCGTTGCTCAATCCTTTGTTGTAGACCGACTCGCCGATCTCGATGCGCTCGATGTCGAGCGCCGCGCCCGCCGCGGTGATGATCCGAAGCGTCGCATCCATGATCTCCGGGCCGATGCCGTCGCCGTATGCAACGGTGACGGGAGCCTTCTTCGCGGTCATAACTGCCATTCGTTCGCGTTCCATCCTTCGCTGATGCCGTTGGGTTCGAAGTTCTTCAATTGAGGAACATGGACGTAACGCATCGGCGAGTCATAGAGAAAGGCTCCCGGCGCGTCCTGCAGCAGGAGCGACTCGATGCGCGCGTACGCCGCCTTGCGCACGGTGCGATCGAACGTCGAGAGCGCGAGCCGCTGTGCCGCGTCCATCTCAGGCGAACAATTGCGTGAAATGTCGTTGCCGTTGGGCGGGATGTCCGCACACGTCCACACGGACGAGTTGTCCGGATCGGCTCCGGATATCCAGGCATACATCGTCATGTCGAACTTGCCGCCGTTGAGCACGCCGCCGCTCTCGGCTGCGGCATAGAGCACGGCATAGTCGTAGCTCTTCAACTGGACGTCGACGCCGATCTTGCGCAGCATCTGCTGCACGTCTTCGACCGTGCTCCGCGCCGTCTCGCTGCCCTGGCCGTAGACGAGTTGGAGCGAGAGCGGGACGCCGTTCTTCTCGCGCATGCCGTTGGAGCCGACGCGCCAGCCGGCGGCATCGAGGAGCGCCGCTGCTTGCGCGGGATCGTACGGCGTCGGCGCGAGGTTTCGGGGATACGCCCACGAGAACGGCGTGAGGTCGCCGTTTGCGATCGTGCCGATGCCGTGCGTGATGTCGCGGGTGACCTGACGCGAATCGATCCCGAATGCGAGCGCACGCCGTACGCGCAGGTCGTCGAGCGGCGGGCGCGCAGCATTGAAGAGGATTGCCTGCCACGAAGGCGCGGGAACGAGTTGTCCGACAAGCGACGGATCCGATGTCATGTTGTGATAGTTCGCGAGCGTGACTTCGACCGCGAGATCGGCTTCGTGCGAACGCAACTCCGTCTCGGTCGTATTCTGGTCGGTGATGATGAGCAGCGTGAGTTGCGCGATGTGCGGCGCCCCGCGGAAGTAATCCGGGTTCGCTTCGAGGACGATGCGATCGCCGCGTTCCCAGCGCGCGAAACGATACGGGCCCGTACCGACGGGCGCGGAGTTAAACGGCACTTGATTGAGGTTCGGATAACGCGCGAGCAAATGTGCCGGCAGGATGCGGTACGGCGAGTCGCTCTCACCGAAGATCGTATCGATCGCCGGCGGAAACATTTTCTTCATGTGCAGCACGACAGTATAGGCGTCGGGCGTGTCCATTGAGGCGATGAGGTCGTAACCGCGGCGCGAGACGACGTTNNCTGATCCCGCCGTTCTGCAGCGTCGGCACGACCGCCGCGAGATCGGGAACCTCGTTGCCGTGATTGTCGAGCGTCACCAGCTCGTCGAACATCAGCCCGTCGACGAAGCTCTCCACCTGATTCTGCGTCAGAATCGGATTGAGGTTCGTCGGGTCGATCGGAAG
>PKZD01000045.1:0-1705 GCA_003133745.1 Candidatus Tyrphobacter aquilonaris | reverse complement strand
ACTTCCGACTCCGTCGGTTGGCCGTCTCTATCATTTGAGAGCATGAATCGAACCAGGCGACGCTCGCGCTCCTCGGTCGTCATGGCCAGGAGCTGGGGCCGGCTGCGAACGTCGTAGGTGCGGTAGATCTCCTTGATGTGATTGCGAACCGTAAAGGGGCTTCTGCCCATCGCCCTGGCGATCTCCGAAACGGAGAGTCCGCTCCGCAAGGCGACGAGGACATAGCGCCTCGCCGGGGTCAGCCCCCGCTCGATTAAGTCGGCCACTCGATTATCACCCGCCCCTATAATCGGCCATTTCGCTGAGAGGACCCAGCGCGGCAATGGCTAAAAGGGGCTATTACGCAGTGGCCGGGGGCTTCTCCGCCACCTGGGGCCCGAAAACGTTCCGTTTGTGAGCGGCGAAGACGAAGGGGAGCAAGAAATTGGCGAATCGCTGGCGGTAAGTCCGGCCACCCGAGATGGAGGCCGTGAGGAAGCGGTAACAGAGCCGTGGCGCGTGGAGAAGGTCGCTGGGCCCGCTGCTAACTTTCGTGCCCGACAGCCTCTGGAATAGGAGTGAACATGAATCGCTGGTCTCGCCTCCGCTGGTTTTTCAGCTGCATCGTCGCGGGTCTAGTTGCGGCCGCGCTAACGGGATTCGTTCTAGCGTCCGCGCTCATGGCTGTTGTCTGGGTAGGAACGCCCCATACGGTTACGCGCGCGGCAGAAATCATCCCAACGACTCTTCCCACTGTCATGATCGCTTCATGCGTTGGAGTCGTGCTCGGCGGAATTCCCGCTGTCGCGATTATGTGTTTTACGCGCGCGCGGTATCGACCGTGGCATTCGCTACCCCTCCTTGTGGCGGGGGCGGCAGTGGGCTACGCTTCAATTTCATATCCGATTAGCATGTTGGCGCCGCTCCCCTTTACTCTAGCTGGACGCCTCACATATGCGATATTAGAGGTTGCCGGACCCACTCTGGGAGCGCTTGCTGCGTCACTCCTTATCAGGTCAGGGCACAACTCCAGATCGTCGCCCAAAGTAGGAGGGCAGATGCGGTAAACGTCTATGAAAGTTCTAGCGGACAGTTGTAGAGTACCGTTTCCGAGCCCACCGTTAGTCGGGCATAAAATGGTAACGGTGGTATGCCGGTATTAAGCTTAAGTAGTCCGGCAGCGCCTGCCGGAAGCTTAGGGTTCACGGATACGTCACGCCGCTTGGCAGGACGCCGTTCAGATGGAACGGATGCAAGTGATGGAGGCTGCGTCTAGCTACTGGCGCACCGTGGCACCGGCTGGGCCGCCGTGGTGTAGCCTGCCAGCGAACTTTTGCGCAGGCGGCAAATACGGACCTTTAGTTGCCGCGGGTTTGGCGATCGCAGCCGTTATAGTTGCGCAACTCATGGTTGCAGCACTGTTGCACAACGCGAGAAGAAAGGCAGAAGCAGGTCGAACAGTATACAAGGTCGTCCGGGATCCAGGTCCCTGGTGGCGCCTCTGGTTTTCGTGCTTCTTTGCCGGCTCGATTCTCGTCGGATACTACCATCACGGCTTGATCGCGGACTTGGTCGGCGGCTTAACCCTGGTGCTCGTTGTTGTAGTTGTGACGGTAGTGACCTGTAGGCGCTTTTCAGGCAGCTGATAACTGTGAAGGTGGGTTGATTTTGAAGACGTCCGCGAACTCCTTGGGCGTTCGGTAGCCGATCGCTGAGTGCGGCCGGA
>PKZD01000044.1:23884-38174 GCA_003133745.1 Candidatus Tyrphobacter aquilonaris | reverse complement strand
CCGAGCAGCACGTTGACGACGTCCTCGGTGTCTTCGCCGTCCGCGCCGCACTGCGCGAGCATGGCATCGTCGATGCTCGACCAGCAGTAGCGTCCCTCGTGACCGAACTGCATCGCGTCGACGACGCGCCCGAGCAGTTTCGTCGCGGCGATGCGCTTGTTCCCGAAGATCTCGCGCGTGATGCGCTCCTTGTCGGCGCCGCGCCGCATCAACTCCGCCGCCAGCTCGAGCGCTTCGGGCGACGTGTTCGAATGCATCAAACCGCCGGTATCGGTCATGATCGTCGTGAGAATGCAGGTCGCGATCTCCGCGTCGATCTCGACGCCGAGGCCGCGCAACAGGTGCATGACGCAGGTGCCGGTCGAACATTCCGTCGGCAGCACAAAGTTCAGCGCACCGAACTGCGTGTTGCCGAGATGATGATCGACGTCGAGCATGTTCTCGCGCGTCATGGGCGGCAGAAACTCACCCGCTCGCGTCGGATCGCTCATGTCGCAAAAAACGTAGAGCGTTTGCGCCGGAAGATCGGCGGGCAGCGCCCGTGCCACCGATTGCGTATCCGGCAGGAAGCGAAGGTTGCGCGGAACCGGATCCTGCTGGAAGTAGTGAACGCGCTTGCCGAGTTTCTTCAGGGCGAGGCCGAGCGCGAGGCCTGCGCCGAGCGTGTCGCCGTCGGGTTTCACATGGCTCACCATGACGAAAGCCGGTCGCCGGCGTAACTCTTCGACGACTTGCGCCGCACCGGCGACCGCGGGAACGTCCTCGATCACTCGACCGGCTCCTGCGCGCGCCGGCGCTCCATGTCTTGGCGCAACCGCGCCGCCAGTTCGATCGCGCGCTCGGTCGAGCGGTCCTCGATGAAGACGAGTTCGGGCGTGTGACGCAGTTCGACGCGATGCCCGAGTTCGCCGCGCAGAAATCCGCTGGCATGCCTGAGCGCTTCGAGCGATTGCTGCGCGCGCTGCCGGTCACCGATGACGGAGACGTGGACCTTGCACTGCCGCAGGTCCTCGCTCACCTCCGCCCGCGTGACGGTCACGAAGCCGAGACGCGGATCCTTCAGCTCTTGCGTGATGAGCGTTCCCANNGCGGCGTCGCGGAGGACGCGCGCCTTCGCGTTGCGCGTGATCTTGCCGCTCGTGACGTAGCAGCCGACGATCGTGCCGATCTTGCTGACTTTGAAGACTTGCCGCACCTCGGCGCGTCCGAGCGTGATCTCACGCTCCACCGGCGCGAGCATGCCGCGCATCGCCTTCTTGAGATCGTCCTCGATCTCGTAGATCACCTGATAGAAGCGCAGATCGACGCCGTCTTGATCCGCGAGACGCTTCGCGGTTTCGTCGGGGCGAATGTTGAAACCGATGAGCACGGCGCCCGACGCGCTCGCGAGGTTCACGTCGTTCGGCGAAATCGCGCCGACGCCGCCGTGGATGACGCGAATCTCGACATCTTCGTTCGAGAGCGACTCCATGCGGGAGCGCAACGCCTCGACCGAGCCCTGGCCGTCGGCTTTGATGATGAGGTTGAGCGTCTTCTGTCCGTCCGCCGGCATCGACATGAACGTCTCGAGCGAGACCTTCTGCGAACCCGTCGCCGCGATGCGAACGTCGCGGCGACGCGACTGCCGTTTCTGAGCGGTTTCGCGCGCGACGCGCTCGTCGCTCACGACCATGAGCGTGTCGCCGGCCGCGGGCACATCCGAAAGACCCATGACGGAGACCGGAATCGACGGGCCGGCCTTCTTCACCGGCTTCCCCTTGTCGTCGATGAGCGCGCGGACTTTTCCAAATGTTCCGCCGGCGACAACGACGTCGCCGACGCGCAGCGTTCCGTTTTGCACGAGCACGGTCGCGACCGCGCCGCGTCCGCGATCGAGCGCGGATTCGATGACGACGCCGGTCGCGCGGCGGTTCTTGTTCGCCTTGAAATCGCGGATGTCGGCTTCCAGCAATACGGTTTCGAGCAGCTTGTCGATGCCGTCGCCGGTCTTCGCGGAGACCGGAACCATCTCGACGTTGCCGCCCCAGTCGACCGGGTTGAGCCCTTCTTCGGCGAGTTGCTGTTTGACGCGGTCGGGCTGCGCGTCCGGCTTGTCCATCTTGTTCATCGCGACGACGATCGGCACGTTCGCGGCGCGAACGTGGCTGATTGCTTCCTTCGTTTGCGGCATGACGCCGTCGTCCGCCGCGACGACCAAAATGGCGACGTCCGTCACCTTCGCGCCGCGCGCGCGCATGGCGGTGAACGCTTCGTGACCCGGCGTGTCGATGAACGTGATCTTGCGATCGTTGCGCTCGACGGTGTACGCGCCGATCTTCTGCGTGATGCCGCCCGCTTCGCCCCCGGCGACGTCGGAGAAGCGAATCTTGTCGAGCAGCGAGGTCTTGCCGTGGTCGACGTGACCCATGACGGTAACTACCGGTGCGCGCGGCGTCGAATGTCCCGGATCGTCGGCGACGCCGAACAGGCCTTCCTCGACGTCGGCTTCCGACACGCGGCGCACGCTGTGGCCCATTTCCTCGGCGATCAGCTGCGCGGTGTCGGCGTCGATCACGTCGTTGATCTGCAGCATCTGGCCCTGCTTCATCAGCAGGCGGATGACGTCGACCGCGCGCTCGGACATGCGGTTGGCGAGATCGGAAATGGTGATGGCATCCGGAATGATGACTTCGCGCACGAGCTTTTCCTTCGGCTCGGCGGAAGCGTGGCCCTTGAGCCGCTGCGTGCGGCGGCGGAATGAAGCAACCGAACGCTCGCGGACTTCGTCGGCGCGCAGCGCGGTGACCAGCGTGAGGCGGCCGCGCTCTTTTGCGGGCGCGCCACGCGGCGCGGCAGGGCGTGCCGTGGCCGGACGCGCGGCGCCGCCGGGACGGCGCGACTTCGGCGGCCCGTCGTCGTCTTCGACTTCGAGCGTCATGCGGCCCGGAACGGCCTTCTTGATTTCATCGTCGCCCAAACGCTTCTTNNGTCTTGCCGTGATCGACGTGTCCGAGGACGGTGACGACCGGCGGCCGCGTCGTGAGCATCTCCGGCCGATCCTCTTCCTGCTCGACGGTGACTTCCTCGCCCGCTTCTTTAACGACCGCGTTGAAGCCGAACTTCTTCGCGACCGCAATCGCGATGTCGCTGGGAATGTTCTGGTTGATCGTCGCCATCGTGCCGGTCTTGATCAACTCGGTGATGACGTCTTTTGCCGGAACGATCATCGATGTCGCGAGTTCTTGCACCGTCAGGAGGTCGGGAATCTCGATCGTTTCAAGGCTTCGCTCGGGAGCGCGTTGCGCATCCGGCTTCTTCTTGCGCTGCCGATCTTTATCGAGCAGCAACTCCGTCTCGCGATCTTTCTTCGCGGCGGCCTTGTCTTCGCGGCTGCGCGGGCGATCGCCGGGACGTCCCGCCGAAGGCGCGGGGGATTCGGTTGCGGAGGGGATCCGAGCCGACGGCATCGGACGAAACGGCCCGTTTCCGGCGGGACGACGACCCGCGGGCGCGAGCGGGCGAACGGGAGCGATCGGCACGCGTCCGCCTTGACCTGGTGCGACCTGGCCCGGCCGCGGTGCGACGCCGGGGCGAGGCGCGACGCCGGGACGCGGCGCGACGCCGGGACGCGGCGGTGCTGCCGCCGCCGCCGGCGGAGGCGCGCACGGCTTCGTGACCGAGGGTTGCCCGTCGGGCACCGGACGCAGACGGGGGATCGGCGCCTCGGGCTCGCTCGGAGCCGCCGCCTTCTTCGGCGCGGCCTTCGGTTTCGGGGCTGCGGCCGGTTCAGCCGGTTCAGCCTGTGCGGCGGCTTCGGGCTCCGCCTTCTTGACCGCGGCGCCGCCGTTGCCCGCGCCGGGTTTGAGCAGCACGCTGCGGACCAGATCGGCGATCTGGTCGGGCACGACGCTCAGTTGATTTTTGGCCTCGAAGACCCCGCCCAAGCGCTCGTTGAAGAGCGAGATCAGTTCCTTCGAGGTGAGCCCGAGTTCTTTTGCGAGCTCGAAGATTCGTACTTTTCCGGTAGCCAAGTTCCACACTTCGATGCGGCGTGCGCACCGAAGGCCCCAGTCGTTGGAAGGCGCGGAGCCCTCCAGCGATCCTGGTTCGGCCCCACGTCTATATCATGAGTGCGCACTCCGGCGCACGTTAGCGGTCTTCATGGTCGATCATGTTGGTTGAATCATTCCATGACCCGTATTCTCCGGCGACGGATGCGAGCCCCGGGTAGCGGCGATTTCTTGCCGCCGCCTCGGCACAGGCGGCGGAGCAGAGGTAGGCGCCGCGCCCCGGCTGCCGCCTGCGTGGATCCACGTGCCAACCCGCGCCGTCGCGCACGAAACGCACGAGCGCGGCCTGCTGCAAGCGCCGGCGACAGCCGACGCATTGCCGTACCGGTGTGCGCTTACTCGCTGCCAAGCCGTTCCCGGCGAAACTCCTCGAGTTTACGCCGCAGCTCCTCATCGGCCGCGACGGCCACCGCCTCTTCGTCCTGCTCCGCTTCGGCTTCCTCGGCCTCGACGGGCGCCTCCGCCTCCCCGACGACGCGCTCCGCGCGCTCGGCGAGATAGCGCTCGCGCGCCGCGTCCGCTTCGGTCTCACTCGTGATGTCGAGACGCCATCCGGTCAGGCGCGCAGCGAGACGCACGTTCTGACCGTCGCGGCCGATCGCAAGCGAGAGTTGATAATCCGGAACGATGACGAGCGCGGCGCCGTCCTCCTCGAACAGCTCGACCGTGATCACCTTCGCCGGCGCGAGTGAGTTCATGATGAAGTCCGCGAGCTCGGCCGCCCACGGGATGATGTCGATCTTCTCGCCGCGCAGGTTGTCGGAAACGTTTGCGATGCGGCTTGATTTCGGACCGAGACACGCGCCGATGGGATCGACCTCGGGGCGCTGACTGCGAACCGCCACCTTCGATCGAACGCCCGGATCGCGTGCGATCGCCATGATCTCGACAACGCCGTTCGCCAACTCCGGCACTTCCAACTCGAGCAAACGCTGCACGAGCCCTTCGGCCGTGCGCGAGAGCACGACTTGCGGACCCTTCGGAGACTTGCGAACGTCCAAGACGTACGCGCGAATGAAGTCGCCGATGCGGAAGATCTCACCCGGCACCTGCTCGGAGACCGGCAAGATCGCTTCGTCGCGAGCTTCGAGCAGCACGAACATGTTGCGCTGCTCGTAGCGCTGCACGGTCCCGGTCACGAGATCGTTGAGCTTGCGCGTGTACTTGTTGAAGACGGTGTCGCGTTCGGCCTCGCGAATGCGCTGCACGATCACCTGCTTTGCGGTCTGCGCGGCGATCCGCCCGAAATCTTTGGGCTTGACCTCTTCGTCGTAGAAGTCACCCGGCTGATACGGCGCGCCCGCCTCTTTGACCGAGACCTCGAGCTTCGAATCTTCGACCTGCTCGGCGACCATGCGGCGGTGAAAAACCTTGTATTCGCCAGTCTTGCGATCGACGATGACGATCGCGTTCGCTTCGCTTCCGTAATGTCGCTTGTACGCGGTCAACAACGCCGCTTCGAGACCTTCGAGCAGCATCTCGAACGAGATGTTGCGCTCGTTCGCGATCGATTGCAGGACGTCGATGAGCCGTTCTTCAGTTGCCGTATCTACCATGGGTGGGTGCCCTTCCGTTCTCGTTTATCTCGCTGGAAATCGACGCGCGGATCGTACTCGAGGTTCGCCGACTTGATCGTCGCGATCGGCAGCGGCAACTCGCCCTTGCTCGTCTCGAGCACGACGTTTTGACCGCGCACGCCGCGCAGCACGCCGCGATGCGTCTTTGCGCCCTCGATCGAGAGCGTCGTCACGACGCGCGCGCGCTTGCCCGCGAATCGTTGGTAATCGTGCGGCTTCATGAGCGGACGCTCGAGGCCGGCGGACTCGACTTGTAACGCGTAGGGAACTTCAATCGGTCCGAGGCTCGCATTGAGGCGTGCGGCGATGCGCTCGCAGAGCGCGAGATCGACGCCGCCGGGGCGATCGATCGTGACGATGAACGCGACGGATTCGCGCGTCGGCTGCGTGATGCGCTGCACGATCTCGACCTGCGGAAATGCGGCATCGTGCTCGATCGCGTCGAGCGTGCGTGCGAATGCATCTTCAAGATTCTGCCGATTTGAAATTTCTTTCGTGCCCCTAGAACGACGAAGCGCGGGACCTGCCCACGCTTCTTCCACTAATCCGGCACTTAGCATACACGATCACCGCGAGAGGCCGCAACCCCACCGGCGCGGCCCCTCGTTACGGCTAGGGAGCAGGCGGCGTGAACGGAACGAGCGCTCGCTGCGTGCATTCCGTCGTGCCCATGCCGACGACGATCGGCGCCATGCCCGCGGCAAAACCGCTCGGCACTTGATGCCCGCCGCCGATCTGGATGCCGTTCACGGGACCGACGGGCACGTTCGGCGCCGTGAGTATCCCGACGCCGATCGACTGCGGGAAGCGAAGAATCCAGCCGCTGCAAAGCAGCAGCGGTCCCCGGCGCTGGACGCCGATCACCCACATCTTCAACGTCCCGCTGCCCACCGAACCCTGGAAGAGAAATCTCGTCTGGGCGACGACGGAGGGAGGCGGCGTGGGCTCGAGACGTCCGCTGAGTGAGAGGCTGCCGCTGTAGTGCAGCACGTGCGGGGTCACCGGGCCGTTCGGCAGCATCGCATTAAGCCGCGCGTTCAGGCCGGCGTACGGGTTACGCGTCGGGCCCGGCGCGGGACGCGGCGGTCGCTCGGTGGGAGCCGGCGACGGCGTCGGCGCGATCGTGATCGGGCGAGGCACGACGTGCGCGTGTCCGAGGCTCGCGGGCTGCGGCCCGGGAGAGGCGCGTCCGGCCGTCGGAGAGCGGGCGACGTTTGGATGGGGGCTGGGGACGCCCCCTTGATTGCTCGGGGCGACGCTCGGCCTCGCGACGGGCGACGGAGCGACGTGCGCGACCGCGGCGGCAGTCGGCTGCGGCGCGGCGGTCCTCGCCGCGAGGGGCGCCTGCGTCGGCGCGTGGGTCGGCGCCGCCGACGGCGCTGGGCTCGGTGCGGGCTTTGCCGTCGGCGCCGTCGTTGCGGCGGGCCTTNNGCCTGGGTCGGCGCGGGGACCGGCTGCGGGGTCGTGATTGGAACCGGCGTCGGGTTCGGCGACGCGGAGGGCACCACGTGCGTCAGTTCGTGAAGGACGGGGTGCGGACGCTGCAGCGGATGCATCGCCGGCGCCTGCCGAGTCACGACCGGGGGCAAGGGCGGATGCGGCTGCACGCGGGCGGGGAGCGGCGTCGGCGCGGGCGCCGCGGCGGGAACCTGCGCAGAGATCGTGACGAGCTGCCCGCCGAGCGTCGACTCCGTCGAACTCTCTTGGGACGCGCTCACGGCAATCGAGATCAGAAATGCAGCCGCGAGCAAGTGCAATAAGAGCGACGCGAGGGTACTCCCAGCGAGTCGCTCTTGGCGGCGCTCGTCCGTGGGATCGCGCCGATTCATCCGGGCCTTCTTCGCGGGGCAGGACCATGCTCCCGCGAGGAACACAAGGCGTCATCATGGAGTCCATCCTTCACAAGCGCACGAAGATCATCGCNNCTCAATTTCTCGCATGGCACGCCGGCTGAACACGGCGAGGTGATCGCCCAAGCACGACGCATCTCCGCCGAGCTCGGCACGACGGTTGCCATGCTGCAAGATCTTCCCGGCCCGAAGGTTCGCACGGGGCCCCTCGCGGACGGCGTTGCCTCCGTGCACGTGGATCGAGGCGCGAAGTTCGTCCTCACGACGCAGCGGGTTCCCGGTACGAACGAGCGCGTCTCGGTTTCCTATCCCGACCTGCCCGCCGATGTCGCGGTCGGCAAGCGCATCTACCTGCAAGACGGACAGATCACGCTGCGCATCGTTGAGAAGAGCACAACCGAGATCGTCACGACCGTCGAGTTCGGCGGCGATTTGCGCTCCACGCAAGGCATCAACTATCCCGATGGTTCGCTGAACCTGCCTTCGGTGACGGATCGCGATATGGAGTTCTTGGCCTTCGGGCTCGAGCAAGACGTCGATTACGTTGCGATCTCGTTCGTGCGCAGCGCCGCGGACGTGCGCAAAGTCAAGGCGTTCATCACAGAGCGCGGCAAGGATACTCCGGTGCTCGCGAAGATCGAAAAGCACGAAGCACTCGAGGACATCGACGCGATCATCGCGGAGGCCGACGGCATCATGGTCGCGCGCGGCGACTTGGGGATCGAGATGCCGCTCGAAGCCGTCCCCATGATCCAAAAGGACTTGATCGCGCGCTGCAATCGTGCCGGCAAACCCGTCGTTACCGCGACGCAGATGCTCGAGTCGATGATCGGTTCTTCACGGCCGACGCGCGCCGAGGCGACCGACGTCGCGAACGCGATCCTCGACGGCACCGACGCCGTCATGCTCTCCGGCGAGACCGCGCTCGGCCTCTATCCGACCGAAGCCGTCAGCACGATGGCGAACATCGCGCGCGAGGTCGAGAAGGCGTATCCGCACGCCGCGCTGCGCGACCGCTGCCTGGAGCGCCTCGATCCGTCGATCGCGAGTTCGATCGCCGAGGCGGCAACGCGCGCAAGCGAGGAGTTGCGCACGCCGTTTATTGCTACCGGCACGACGACCGGCCACACCGCGAATCATATCGCGGCCTTCCGGCCGCGCGCGCGCATCGTCGCGCTCACGCCGAGCGAGCGGGTGATGCGCCGGCTCGCCCTACTCTGGGGAACGGAGTCGCTGCTGATCGATCAGTACAGCAACGTCGACGAACTGCTCGCGATGACGGAGAACCGCATGGTGCAAGCCGGATACGTGAAAAGCGGTGATCTCATCGCCTTCACGACCGGCATGCCTGTGGGCGCCGGCCGCACCAACTTGCTAAAAATCCACCAAATCCCCTAACTCTTTGTCATCCTGAGCCATGTCATGGTGAGCCTGTCGAACCACGAAGGACGTTAGTGCCTTGATTCCTCGCGTTTGCGACGTGATTCTTCGGCGCGCTGCATAGCGCGCGGCCATGATAACCACCCGCCGATTCCCGCACCCACCATGATAGAGATCGCGACCAACACGCTAGCGCGCAAGAGCAGGCTCAGGAGCCCCGCTCCTACGCCGACGATGCCGGCATAGACATAGCGATTGGCGAGAAGAGCGTTCACGGCTTCTTACACTTCGTAGTAGACCGGCAATTACATTTCCCTTAGCCCATCACGGAAACCTAAGTCGCGGCGGCCCGCGTGCGGGCGAGCATCTCGCGCGCGTGCTTCAACGCCGCGTCGTGGGGCTCACCCGAAAGCATGCGGGCTATTTCATTGGTACGCTCCGCAGCGTTCTCGACCTCGCGTACGGAAATCGTCGTCGCGCCGCGACGTTCGTGCTTCTCGAGGACGTAGTGACGCTCGGCCCACGTCGCGAGTTGGGCGAGGTGCGTGACGCAGGCAACTTGGCCGCTGCGCGCGAGGCGCCCGATCCGCGCGCCGACCGCGGTTGCCGTCGCACCACCGATGCCCGCATCGATCTCGTCGAAGACGAGCGCGGTGCGCTCGCGTGTCTCCGCCAGCACGACGACGACCGCAAGCAGCACGCGCGATAACTCTCCGCCTGAAGCGATCCGCGTCAACGGGCGCGCAGCCTCACCGGCGTTCGCCGAAAACGCAAACTCCGCGCGCTCGGCGCCGCTGCGCCCGACGCGCTCCAACGGCTCGAAGGCGACGTCGAAGGTCGCGGATCCGAGCGCGAGATCGCCCAACTCCGCGCAGACGCGCTTGACGAGCGCGCGTGCCGCATCCCGGCGCAGTTTTCCGAGGCGCGCGGCACCCTCGAGCAGTTCCCGTTCGGCAACGGCGACCGCAGCCGTCAGCTCCTTGCCGCGTTCGTCGCGATGTTCGTGCTCCCGCACGATCTCCTCCGCCTCGCACGCGTAGCTCGCGACGGCTTCAATCGATCCACCGTACTTGCGCTTGAGCCGATCGAGAACATCTAAACGCGCGTTGATGCTTTCGAGTTCCATCGGATTGTATTCGGCGGCATCGAGTTCGCGTGCGACGCGCGCTGCGAGATCGTTCGCCTCGCTCTGCATCGCGCGAAGCTCCTCCGCAAGGTCGCGGAGCGCGGGCGCGACGTCGACGATGTTGCCGAGCGCGGCGCTCGCCGCACCGACCGCACCGGTCACGCTCGTCTCCTCGCCTGCGAGCGCTTCGTGGGCGCCACGCAGCGCGATCGCGATGCGCTCGACGTTATCGAGGAAGCGGCGGCGCGCGGTCAGTCGTTCGTCCTCGCCGGTTTCGGGAGCGGCAGCCGCGATTTCGTCGACGGCGTAACGAGCCTCCTCGAAGCGCGCCGTCGCGCTCTCCTCCCGGCCGCGCATCGACGCGAGCGCGTCGCGCAGTTCGCTCGCGCTGACATAGGCAGCTTCGACGGCGGCGCGCGCCTCGAGCGCCTTCGCGCCGCCGAAACGGTCGAGCAGCTCCAAGTGGTACGCGGGCGTCAGCAGTCGCTGCGCTTCGTGTTGTCCGACGATCTCCGCGATCTGCGCCGCGAACTCGCGCACGTATCCCGCGGTTGCGGGACGACCATTGACGCGAACGCTCGACTTGCCCGCCGTTGTCATCTCGCGCACGACGGTCGCCTCCTCGCCCGCATCGACGGCAAAGCCGTCGGCATCCAAGCGCCGCAAGAGCGCGTCGTCGGGTTCGAATGCGAGCGTGACGACCGTTCGTTCCGCGTCACGTCTGACGGCAGCCTGATCCGCTCGAGCGCCCAGCGCAAAGCCGAGCGCACCCAAAAGCATCGTTTTGCCGGAGCCGGTCTCGCCCGTGAAAATTGTCGCGCCGTCGGCAAAGTCGATCTCGGCACTCGCGATGAGACCGTAGTTCTCGATCTTCAGCCGCTTCAGCAACTCATCCCGGTCGTGCTTTGATGGAGACGCCCCAGCGAAGTTTCGTTTCGAGGCGCTCGAAGAAGTGCAGCGCGGAGGTCCGCGCAAAACGAACGCGCTTCGGGTGGCGCTGGATGACGACGCTCTCACCGGGCTTGATCTCGGCGACCATCTCTCCGTCGCACTCGATGTGCGCCTGCGCGGGCTCGACGTCGCAGCCGGCCTCGATGCGCGAACTCGCGGGCACGATGATCGGGCGAGAAAAGAGCGTGTGCGGGAGGAGCGGAACGATGCCGAAGGCATCGACGCGCGGTGAGATGATCGAGCCTCCGGCCGAGAGGAAGTACGCCGTGGAACCCGTCGGCGTCGCAACGCACAAGCCGTCGGCCGGAATCTGCACGGCCGCCTCGTCGTCCAAGCGCAGCGTAAACGGAACGATGCGCACGCCGCCTTTTCGAATCACGACCTCGTTGAGCGCGAAGTGGGTTCGGCCCGCATACTCCGCCTGCAGCGCCAAACGCTCCTCGATCTCGAGCCCGCGTTCGAGCAGCTCGGGTAACCGGCCGATGCGGGGATCGTCCTCGTCGAACTCCGTCAGGAATCCGAGTCTGCCGGTGTTGATGCCGATGATCGGCACGTCGCCGTCGATCGCAAGCCGAGCCGCGCGCAGGAGCGTGCCGTCGCCGCCGACGGTGACGATGAGCGACGCCTCACCGCCTTCCTTCGGAGGGCGCACGACGCTGAATCCGCGTGCGCGAAAGCTCTCGGCGACGTGATCGCCCGTCGCGCGCGCGTGCTCGCGATCGGGGTCGACGTACAGCGCGATGGTTCCCTTCGCCATCGAGAGCATGGTCATGACGCGGACTCTTCGGCAACGACCTCAGCGATTCGTCTTGCGGGGATCGGCGTGCCCTCGCGGCGCAGCTCCATGAGGAACTCCCGGTTCCCGGCGGGGCCGCGCAACGGCGAAGCGATCACCCGCAGCGGAACGAGTCCGAGCGCGAGCGCGGCCTCGCTGACCTCTGCGAGGACTTGCCGGTGTACGGCCGCGTCGCGCACGACGCCTTTGGCGCCGACGCGCTCGCGGCCGGCCTCGAATTGCGGCTTGACGAGCGCGACGATCGCGCCGCTCGGGCGCACGTATGCAATCGCGCGCGCGAGAAGCGTGCGCAGCGAGATGAACGACGCGTCGATCGTGATCAGGTCGAAGCCGTCGGGAAATGCGTCGTCGGGGAGCCGGCGGAAGTTCGTGCGTTCGACGACGGTGACGCGCTCGTCGTTGCGAAGGCGCCAATCGAGCTGCCCGTAACCGACGTCGAGCGCGGTGACGTGCGCGGCGCCGCGTTGGAGCAATGCGTCGGTGAATCCGCCCGTCGAAGCGCCGACGTCGAGTGCGTGCATGCCGCGCACGTCGAGTGCGAACGCCTCGAGCGCGGCGTCGAGCTTCTCGCCGCCGCGGCTCACGAAGCGGCGCGGCTGCTCGATCTCGATGCGCGCATCCGCCCGGACGTTCTGCCCGGCCTTCGTCGCCGGCGCCCCATCGAGGCGCACGCGCCCCTCCATGATCAGCGCTCGCGCCTGCAAACGCGTGACGCCGGCACGCTGCGCGACGACGGTATCGAGGCGTTGCACGTTCACGACTGAGAATGTACCACAAGACCCCGATTTCAGGTCAGCGCCCCGAGGAGTTTGGCGGCGGCATCTCGATCTATCGAATGAGGTTGGAGTGACGGCATGACGAAGCGGCGATATCTCGTTGTCCTGCTCATGTTCTTGAGCGTCTTCGTCAATTACATGGATCGCGTGAACTTCTCGGTTTCGGTTCCGTCGATTCGGCACGAGTTCGGCTTCAGCTTGCAGCAGATCGGCGCGATCGTCTTCGCGTGGGGGATCGCCTACGCCGTCTTCAACTTCCCGGGCGGCTGGCTCATCGATCGCATCGGGCTGCGCTGGAGTTTGCCGCTCACGCTCGGCTGGTGGTCGATCTTCACGATGGCGACGCCGCTTGCGAGCACGCTCTCCGGGTGGTACGTCGTCCGCGCGCTCATGGGCGCCGGCGAAGCACCGGTCTGGCCGCTCAATGCGAAGCTCGCGAACACGTGGGCGGCGCCGAGCGAACGCTCGACGCTCTACACGTGGGCGGGATCCGGTCAGTACGTCGGGCCTGCCGTCGGAACGATCTTGGCCGGTTCGATTCTCGTGAAGTTCGGCTGGCAATGGACGTTCATCGCGTTCGGAATCGCGGGTTTGCTCATCCTCCCGTTTTGGATCGCCGTCGTGCGCGAACGGCCGGCGCTCGATCCGCGGGTCAACGCGCAGGAAGCCGAGTGGATCGGCAACCGCGCCGCCGCGAATCAAAAAGCCGACTGGCAAGGAATCAAGAACGTCGTCTTCAGCCGCACCGGTTTGGCGATGCTGCTCATCTATCTCACATTCGGTTACATTCTGTTCACGTTCTTGTATTGGATGCCGAGTTACATGTACTACACGTTCCATATGAGCGTGCTCAGCGGCGCGGGCTGGTCGAGCCTGAGCGCGCTGCTCGGTTTCTTCGGCTTCATTCTTTCGGGGCCGTTCAACGATCGTCTCGTCGCGCGTTTCGATCGGCTCACCGCGCGCCGCATCGGAGCCGCGGTGCCGATGTTCTGCGCGATGCTCTGCGTCGGGTTCTCGCTCCTTACGGCGATCGCCGGCCTCGGCGGCGTGACCGCCGTAATGCTGGGGCTCGCGCAGTTGCTCATGAACATGACCGTCGGCGCGTGGGCGGTCGGCGTCATCGACATCTCGCCGAATCAGGCCTCGACCGGTCTCGTCTACGGCATCTACAACGGCGCGCTGAACGTCATGGGGGCCTTCAACGCGCTCATCCTCACGTGGCTGGCGGCGCACTACGGTTTTCCGGCAGCCTTCGGCAGCGCAACGCTCTTCATGCTGATCTTTCTCCTGAGCATTCTCTTCGTCGCCGATCGCCGCAGTTACACGACGCTTGTCGCCCGCGCGGAACGCTCGCGCAGCGCGGCATAACGAAAGGAGCATCTCGTGAGCCGAATCCGGCTTCTGGTTGGGACGCGCAAGGGCGCATTCGTTCTTACCGCGGACGCCAAGCGCGAGCGTTGGGACGTGAGCGGGCCGCACTTTGCGGGCTGGGAAATCTACCATCTCAAAGGATCGCCCGTCGAGCCGAATCGGCTCTACGCGTCGCAGAGCAGCGGCTGGTTCGGGCAGCAGATCCCGCGCTCCGACGACGGCGGGAAGACCTGGGAGCCGGTCGGCAACGCCTTTGCGTACGACGGCGTTCCGGGCACGCATCAATGGTACGACGGTACGGCGCGCCCGTGGGAGTTCAAGCGCGTCTGGCATCTCGAACCCTCGTTGACCGATCCCGACACGGTCTACGCCGGCGTCGAGGACGCCGCGCTCTTTGCCACGACCGACGGCGGC
>PKZD01000044.1:0-23795 GCA_003133745.1 Candidatus Tyrphobacter aquilonaris | reverse complement strand
CTCTTCATGCAGAAGCATTGGGACGTCATGCGCAGCGACGACGCCGGCGACTCGTGGAGAGAGATCAGCGGAAATCTGCCGACCGACTTCGGCTTCGCGATCGACGTGCACGCACACGAGCCCGAGACGATCTATGTCGTCCCGATCAAGAGCGATTCAGAGCATTTTCCGCTCGACGGGAAACTGCGCGTCTACCGCAGCCGCAGCGGCGGCAACGAATGGGAAGCGCTGACGAAGGGCCTCCCGCAACGCGATTGCTACGTCAACGTCCTGCGCGACGCGATGTCCGTCGATTCACTCGATCCGTGCGGAGTCTATTTCGGCACCACCGGCGGTCAGGTTTACGCGTCGGCGAATGCGGGCGACGACTGGACTGCCGTCGTGCGCGATCTCCCGCCGGTGCTCTCCGTCGAGGCGCAGACGTTGCCGTGATCCGCGTCGTGCTTCCCGCGCACCTGCGCACGCTCGCGCGCATCGACGGCGAGGCAACGGTCGAGGTCGATGGAAAGCCGACGTTGCGCGCGGTGATCGATGCGATCGAAGCGCGCTACCCGGCGTTGCAAGGAACGATCTGCGATCACGTGACGAAGAAGCGCCGGCCCTACGTAAGATTTTTCGCCTGCCGCCACGACCTCTCACACGAACCGCAGGACGTGCCGCTGCCCGATGCCGTTGCGACGGGGGCGGAACCGCTGCTCATCGTCGGAGCAATTGCCGGCGGCTAAGCCGCGTGAGTATCGCGCTCGAAGACTCCCGCGAGTCCCAAGCCTTGCTCATTAGCAAAGCGCGTCGCGATTGCCACCGTGCTGTCGTTCACATGAACAAGTTCGATGCCTACGATGTCGCCTTTTGCATCGAAGTCGACGTTGACCGATCCTGCGGGGTCGAGCATCTTCGTCGGGGGCATAGGATCGCCGTTGCTGTAGCGGAGATACATTGAGTAATAGCGCTGCCCTGAAATCTCCTCGCGATTTCGTTCGACTTCAATCAACGGTTTCATATCTCACCGCCCCAGCATACGGTAACGACAACAACGTCTCCCTTCGGAAGGCAGCTCCACGTCATAGTTTCGGACAGCGTCCTCAACCATTTCACTCGTGATGCGCCGAACGGTCATCTGCCGATTGGCATGCCTCGTCAGGAAGATTCGCATCGCCCGACGCCATCACGCGTCCGCGAATCAATGACAAGGGCCTAACAGTTAGGAAAATTTCTGTCAGAAGTCGACTCTCTAGCGACGACGTAGGAAGGCTCGTCAACTGCTCTTAGGTCATCGGGTCCTTCTTCTTGCGAAGCCCGGCGAGAAACCAGCGGCTAGCTCCGACCCCGAAGATAAGGCCGGCGAAGCCGCCAAAAATCTTCCTGTCAAGCCCGTAAATTGTCGGCCAGTGCTCGCCGAACGCAAAGAAAATCACGCAAAGCGCGATTATCCACCCGAATGCTAAGACATTCTGAGCGGTCGTGAGAACATTTGGAGATCGCCATCGAACCAGCTCAAGGAGAGCTAGAGTTACGAAGAAAGACGCTGCCGCGGTTATCGGATCGTAGCCTATCGTACTCGCCCTATGCCTCGCGCTCGAACGCTACAACATTTAGCACGCGCACGCCTGCTCTCATGGTCGCACACGTGCAGGATCATCCGGGGGCGCGCCCATGGCGCGGTCGATCTGCTCCTGAGCGACCTTCAGTTGGGATTCGCACGCGCGTACGAGGGTCTTGCCCTCTTTGAAGAGTTCGGTTGCGCGCGCAAGGTCGACGGTGCCGCTCTCGAGCTCTTTGACGATCGCATCGACGCGCGCAAGGTTCTGTTCGAACGGTTTGGGTTGCTCCTCACTCATCAGACTGCACCGATTCGACCCTCGCGGCGGCTGACCCGCGTTCGAAGCGAGCTCGAATGGCATCGCCCGGCGCCAAGGCCGCCGCGTCGCGCACGGCTTTTCCGTCCTTCATGACGATCGCGTAGCCGCGCGAGAGCGGCTCGAGCGGATTGAAGCGGTCGAGCAGCGCATTCACGCGCTCGACGCGATGCCGGGCATTCGAGGCAAACCTGACGGCGTTCGTTTCGAGTTGGCCGCCGAGCTGCGCGAGCCGCGCCCGGCGCTCGGCAACGAACCGCTGGGGGCTGCGTCGNNCGCCGATGCGCGATGCACGAGGCTCGTCGCGAGCGCGTCCGCGCGCTGCGCCGCGCGCCCGAGCACGTCGCGAACCGCGCGGGCAAGCTCACGCTCCGCGACCGCAAGCCGCTCGCGCGCGAGCAGCCAGCCGCGCGCGATGTGCTCGGCGGCAAGCGAAGGCGTGCCGAAGGTCATGTCCGCCACGTCGTCCGCGAGATGATGATCACCGGAGTGACCGATCGCGGTCAGCACGGGGCGCCGCGCGCGCACGATCGCGCGCACGACGGGCTCGAGGTTGAAGGGAAAGAGATCCTCGTACGATCCGCCGCCGCGCGTGATCACGATGACGTCGACGTTCAGGTTCGAGGCGCGGTCGACGGCCGCGGCGATCTCGATCTCCGCGCTCTGCCCCTGCACTTGGGTGTCGATGAACGTCACCGCGACGAACGGCGCTCTGCGCGCGATCGTGTCGACGAAGTCTTCCATCGCCTTCCCGTGCGCGGAGATGAGCGCGACGCTCCGCGGCAGCTCCGGCACCGGGCGTTTGCGCGACGCTTCGAAGAGCCCCTCGGAACGAAACTTCAGCTTGAGGCTTTCGTAGAGTTGGAGGAACTTGCCCCGCCCGGTCGGTTCGATGCTTTCAACGATCAGTTGGTAGGCGCTCCGGTCGGCACGAACGCCCACCTTTCCGGTTGCGATCACGGCCATGCCGTTCTCTAGCGGCGGAAAAGCGGTGCGCGCATCGGACCACGCGACGCAGTCGAGGACCGCGCGCTCTTCCTTGAGCGTAAATCCGAGATGCCCGTTGAACTCGCGCAGTCCCGATACTTCGCCGGAGATCGCGATGTCGCCGAGCGCCGGCGTGCGCAAAAAGAGGTTCGCCATGCGGCGCGTGAACTCGCCGACGGTGCAAACGAGTCGCGTCGGCGTCTGTTCCGCCTCGTTCATGGCATCGACGGCGTCGGCACGGGGCTCGCGGGCGGAAGCGGGTTGACCGACGGCGGCAGCGTGTCGAGCAGATCGGGCGTCGGCTCCTCCTCGATGCGCGAGCACATGGACGTCGGCTGCGTGCCGTCGAGATAGAAGTCGGCCGGGCCGCCGCATGATGCGACGCGCACGACTTCGTCGGTGGGAAGGGTGAAATCGTGCGGCGGCGTTTTCGCAAGCGCGGCCCGCATGAAGCGCGCCCAGATGCGCGCGGGAATGTTTCCGCCGTAGGATTCGTTCATCTGCGAGTAGTCGTCGTTCCCGAGCCACACCGCGGCGACGAGGTCGGGCGTGTAACCGACGAACCACGCATCGCGGAACGACGAGGTCGTGCCCGTCTTCCCCGCAGCCGGCCGATCGATGACGGCATTCGGATAGCCGGTTCCGTGGCTGATGACGTCTTCGAGCATCGTCGTCACGATGTACGCCGTGCCCGCGCTCACGGCTTCGTCAGCCTGCGGAAAGCGATCGTCGAGCACGATGTTTCCCAGGGAATCGCGCACGATGCGAAACGACGTCGGCACTTCGTGCACGCCTTGATTCGCAAGCGTGCCGTAACCACTCGCCTGATCGAGCACGGTGACGACGGAGCTGCCGAGCGCGAGCGAAAGATTCGCTTCGAGCGGCGACGTCACGCCCATCCGATGCGCGTACTCGATGACGCGATCGACGCCGATGCGATCGGCGAGTTTCACCGCGACGACGTTGCGGGAGAGCGCGAGCGCCGTCCGCAGCGTGACCGTACCCATATAGCGCATGTCGTCGTCTTGCGGCGACCAGTCCGTTCCGTCGCCCATCGGATAGGCGACCGGCGTATCGTCCATCGTCGAAGCGGCGGGAATGCCTTCATCGATGGCCGCGGTGTAGACGTAGGCCTTGAAGGAAGAGCCGGGTTGTCGCCGCGCCTGCCACGCGCGATTGAACTGATTCGTAAGCGAGAAATCCGTGCCGCCGACCATCGCGAGGATCTCACCCGTGGAGGGCCGCAGCGCAACGATTGCCGCCTGGTGCGCGCCGATGCCCTCGGCGCCGGCGGAGCGGACGCCCCAGTCGATCGCATCCTGCGCGATCTGCTGCATGCGCGGATCGAGCGTCGTCGTCACCTGCAAGCCGCTCTCCTCGACGGCTTGTCGCCCGAAGAGTTGCTCGAGTTGCTCGATCGCGTAGGTCGTAAAATACGGATACGCGTAGCCTTGCAGGCCGCCGGGACGCTGCCGGACGAGCCCAAGCGGTGCGACGTACGCGGCATCGGCTTGATCCTGCGTGACGTAGCCGCTCTCAACCATGCGGTCGAGCACGTGACGCTGCCGATCGCGCGCGAGTCCGAAGTTCACGAACGGCGAGTAGTCGGACGGCGCGGCGGGAAGACCCGCGAGCATCGCGGCCTGCCCGAGCGTTACGTTCGAGATGCTCTTGCCGAAGTACGTGTGCGCCGCGGCATCGACGCCGTACGCCTCGGCGCCGAGATAGATCAAGTTGAGGTAGCGCTCGAGGATTTCGTCCTTCGTGTAGTAGCGCTCGATCTCCATCGCGAGCAGCGCTTCTTGGATCTTTCGCGAGAACGACACCTTGTTCGAGAGGAAGAGCGCGCGCGCGAGTTGCTGCGTGATCGTCGATGCGCCTTGCTCGATATGCTGATGCGTGACGTCGGCGAACGCGGCGCGGATGATGCCGCCGAAATCGACGCCATGATGACGATAGAAATTATGATCTTCGTTTGCGACGAAGGCTTCCCGCACGATCTGCGGGATCCGCGTGATCGGGACCCAAACGCGGTTTTCTTTGTAGACGTTCGCTAAGAGCGTGCCGTCGCGCGCATAGATGCGTGTCGAGCGCGCGGGCTGATAATCGGCCATGCGGCTGATGTCGGGCAGGTTGCGCGAGTACGAGGCGACGATCCCGGCGATGAGACCCGCGCAGAACAGCACGAGCAAGAGTAGCGTGACGAGAACGCCTCGGATCATGCGGCGCCGGCCGATGCGCGCGATCGCCGCGCCGGCGCGCGCTAATACGACGCCGAGCGCGTTCAGCCAATCAGCGAGCGTTTGCATGAGACCGTGCAATCGTATTGAGCACTCCGTTGATGTAACGGCCGGAATCCTCGGTCGAAAACTTCTTCGCGAGCTCGACGGCCTCGTTGATTCCGACCGCGGGCGGCGTCGGGCAACGGCAGAGTTCGTATGTGGCCATGCGGAGAATGAAACGATCGAGAGCCGGGAGTCGTTCGATCGTCCAGCCCTCNNCTCTTCGATCGCCTCCCCGGGATCGCGTCCGCCGACCTCGATCGCGTAGAGCGCCTGCAAGGCCTGCTCGCGCCCCATGCGCCGCGTCGCCATTTCGGGAACCTGCTATCCCCGCGCGGCCGTTGCAAGCAGCGACGGAAGAGAGCCGACGTCATACTTGCCTTCGCGAAACTCGCGCGTTGCAAGAAGCTCCAAACATGCCTCGAGCGTCGTGTGGACGCCTTCGACGACCGTTTCGCGCAGCGCGCGCTCCATGCGCGCGATCGCTTCGTCGCGCGTCTCGCCGAATGCGACGACCTTCGCAAGCAACGAATCGTAGTACGGCGGCACGAGCGCTCCGTCGTAGATGTGCGTATCGACGCGAATGCCCGGTCCCCCGGGAAAGACGACGCGAGAGATCGTGCCGGCCTCGGGAGCGAAGCCGCTGCGCGGGTCCTCGGCGTTGATGCGGCATTCGATGGCACTTCCGCGAGCGCGCAAGTCGCCTTGCGCGTAGCCGAGCCGCTCGCCGGCGGCAATGCGAATCTGCTCCCTCACCAAGTCGATGCCGTAGACCATCTCCGTCACCGGATGCTCGACCTGGATGCGCGTGTTCATCTCCATGAAGTAGACGTGATCGCCGGAGACGAGAAACTCGAGCGTCCCCGCGTTCGTGTAACCGACGTGCCGGCACGCGCGCACCGCCATCTCGTGCAACGCGTTGCGCTGTTTCGTTGAAAGGTTCGGAGCCGGTGCTTCCTCGATGAGCTTCTGGTGCGACGGTTTCTGGAGCGAACAATCGCGCTCGCCGAGGTGCACGATCGTGCCGGAGCCGTCGCCGAGGACTTGCACCTCGATGTGACGGGGATGAAGGATGAGCTTCTCCATGTAGACGCGCCCGTCTTTGAAACTCGCCTCGGCTTCGGCGGTCGCGCTCGCGTAGGCGCGCTCAAGATATTCGGCGCGCTCGACGACGCGCATGCCCTTCCCACCGCCGCCGGCGGTCGCCTTGAGCATCACGGGATACCCGATGCGCTTTGCCGCATCGCGCGCCTCGCGCGGCGAATCGAGGATGCCCGATCCCGGCGTTGTCGCGACGCCCGCTTCCTTCATCACGCGCTTCGCCGTCGCCTTATCGCCCATTGCCGCGATCACGGCGGGCTTCGGCCCGATGAAGACGAGCCCGTGATCGGCGCAGATCTCCGCGAACCGTGCGTTCTCGGCGAGAAAACCGTAGCCGGGATGAACCGCTTCGCAGCGGGCCGCAAGCGCCGTCGAGACGATGTTCGCGATGTCGAGATAGGAGCGCGGCACCGGACCCGGTCCCACGCAATACGCTTCGTCGGCTTGGCGAACGTGCAGCGAATCTTTATCCGCTTGCGAGTAAATCGCGACCGTGCGCACGCCGAGACCCTGGCATGCGCGGTTGATGCGCAGCGCGATCTCGCCGCGATTCGCGATCAATACCTTCGAAAACATGAGGAGCCTTGCGCTACCCGCGATCCAACTCGAAGAGCGGGCGGCCGTAGTCGACCATGTCGCCGTCTCGCTGGAGAATCGCGACGATGCGCCCCGCGCCGCGGCTGCGTACGGGATTGCGGATTCCGAGTTGCTCGACGTAGCCGAGTTCGCGCTCGCCTTCGAGCCGCTCACCTTCGTATGGCGCCGGACGCCCAAGATGAAATATCCCGACGCGATCGGCCGCGATCTGCTCCACGCGCGACTGGACGCTCTGCGGCGGCGCCTTTGTCTCCGGCATCGCGACGGCCGCCTCCGCGGCGGCGCGGCCGACCTCGAATGTTTCGTGCTCTCGCTCGATGCGCACGCTCTCGAGATCGTTTGCGATCAAAAACTCCGCCAACCTCGCAACGCGCTCGGCAATGCCCGCGGGCTCTTCGGGAATCATCGGACCCCACCGCTTCGCGGCGCCGCCACCCGGGACCCTGGAATCAGCACTTCGGACAACGGGAGCAGCATGAACGGGCGCTCTGCCAAGCGCGGATGCGGGATGGAAAGCTCCGGCGTCTCCAGGCGCAGGTTATCGTAGAGCAAGAGGTCGAGGTCGATGACGCGCGGCCCCCAACGATAGCTCGGGCGACGACCGAGCCGGACTTCGATCCGCTTCAACGCGGCCAGCAGCGCGCGTGGCGCGAGCAGCGTATCGATCCGCACGACCGCGTTGACGAACGCCGGTTGCGCGTTGCGGCCCCACGGCGTCGTCCGCCGCAGCCGCGAGATGCGGCGAACGCGTCCCGCTTCATTTAACGCCGCAATCGCTCGATGCACGTTCCCGGCCGCATCGCCGACGTTCGAGCCGATGCCAACGTACGCGCGGAGGCTCACGCCGATCCGTCGCCCCTTGCGCGATAACGCGGGTTTTCACGCGCAAGCGTGACCGACGGCGTTGCGCCGTCGAGGATCCCCGGTTTTGAAATCGTCACTTCGGCGCGCGCCACGCGAGCGTCGCTGAAGATCGCGTCGATCAGATCGGCGCCGAGGCGCTCGAGCAGTGCGTACGAACGCTCGCGCACGAGCGCCGCGATGCGCTCGTACAGACGTCCGTAGTGCAGCGTCGACTCGACGTCATCCGAAGCGGACGGCTCCGCGAGATCGATCTCGGCGACGACGTCGATCTCGAACGTCTGCGCTCGCTCGCGCTCTCCGGGGTTCGCGCCGTGACGCGCCTCGACGCGAATGCCGTGAATTGCTATTCGGTCCATGACGTCGGCCTCCATTCGCGAAAGATTGCGTCGGCGATTCGCAGCGCGTCGAGCGTCGCGGCGACGTCGTGGACGCGGACGATGTCGATGCCCGCCGCCGCCGCAAGCGCGCTCGTCGCCGCGGTCGCGATCGCACGCTCGTGCGGCTCGCGTCCGGTGAGCTTTCCGAGCGTCGATTTGCGCGAGGCTCCGAGCAGCGTCGGAAAGCCGAGCCCGACGACACGATCGAGGCGTCGCAGCACTCGCAAGTTCTGCTCCGCGGTCTTTCCGAAACCGATCCCGGGGTCGAGGATTACTTGCTCGCGCGCGATCCCGCGCCGCACCGCCCGCTGCGCGCAGTCGTCGAGCACGCGAAGGACCGCGTCGACGACGTCCTCGTCGTACTCCGTCCCCTCCTGATTATGCATCGCGACGAACGCCATCTTCCGTTCGGCCGCGATCTCGAGCAGCTCCTCGGGAGCGCGCTGCACGCAGTTCAGCATCTCGGCGCCGGCTTCGGCCGCGGCGAGCGCGACCGCCGGCTTCGTCGTGTCGATCGAGAGGAGTGCGCGCGGCGCGCGCTCCCGCACTGCGCGCACGACCGGCAGCACGCGCGCGATCTCCGTGGCATCGTCGACGGGCACATGGCCCGGGCGCGTCGATTCGCCCCCGATGTCGATGAGATCGGCG
Organism: Candidatus Tyrphobacter aquilonaris; assembly: GCA_003133745.1. Lineage (GTDB taxonomy): Bacteria > Vulcanimicrobiota > Vulcanimicrobiia > Vulcanimicrobiales > Vulcanimicrobiaceae > Tyrphobacter > Tyrphobacter aquilonaris. Next base: position 15,083 of record PKZD01000044.1, on the reverse strand, counting down.
CCCTCGACGAGATGCTGCAACGCGCGTTCGAGTGCATCGGCGGTTTGCGCGGTTCCGTCACCCGAGAACGAGTCCGGCGTCACGTTGACGATGCCCATGACGTACGTCCGCGCCCCCCACGCAAGGCGAATGCCCGTCATCCAATTGCTTCTTGTCGTACGGCGGCGACGACGAAGGTCGAACCGGTGACGACGAGCACGTCGTCGGCTGCGGACTGCGCGCACGCGTCGCGAAACGCCTCGACCGGATCCGCGATCGCGCGCGCGGGTATGCGAAGAGACTGCGCGAGCCCCAGCAAACGCTCCGGCTCGAGCGCGCGGCGCCCGGCCGCCGAAAACGACGTCACGAAAAGCGAATCGAGCAGCGGAGCGAGCGCGTCGAGGATGGCGCTCGCGTCCTTACTTTCTCCGATCGCAACGAGCGCGCGCAGGCGGCGTCCCGGAAATCGCTCGCGCAGCGCAGCCGCAAGATGCTCCGCCTTCTCCGCGTTGTGCGCGATGTCGAGCACGATCGTCGGCGTTCCCGCGAAAACCTCCATTCGTCCGGGAATCGCGACGCGCCCGAGCCCACGCTCGACCGCCTCGGGCGCGGGACGCAAGCGCTGCGGCAGCGCTTCGAGCGCNNCGGCGTGCGCGGTCGTCACCTCGAAGCGGCGCTCGTCGCCGACCTGCACCGCAATCTGCGACGCATCGTCGACATGAATGAGCGGCGCGTGTTTCTCGCGCGCCGCGCTTTCGATCACCGCGATTGCCTCGGGACGATCCGCACCGACGACGAGCGGAACGCCCTCCTTCACGATGCCGGCCTTCTCGGCGGCGATCGCTTCGAGCGTCTCCCCGAGCACCTCGGTGTGATCGAAGCCGACCGACGTGATCACCGCGACCTCCGGAATGATGACGTTCGTGCCGTCGAGCCGTCCGCCGAGGCCGACTTCGATCACGGCGACGTCGACGGCTTCGCGAGCAAAATACGTGAACGCGAGCGCGAGCAGCGTCTCGTAGTAGCTGGGCGCGCCGTGCGCCGCGGTCGTTTGCTCGATCGCCGGCATCATCTCTTCGAGCAGCGCCACGAAGCGCTCGGGCGGGATTGCGGTTGCGTCGATGCTCGCGCGCTCGGTCACCGACTGGAGGTGCGGCTTGACGTGGAGGCCCGTGCGATGTCCCGCCGCGGTGAGCACGGCGGCGATCATCGTCGCGGTCGAGCCTTTCCCGCTCGTTCCACCGACATGCACCGTCGGATAGGCGTTCTGCGGATCGCCCAACGCGCGCAGGAGCGCGCGCATTCGATCCAAGCTTTGCTCTCGACGCGAGCGCGTCTCATCGATCAATCCGAGCAGATACTCTTGCGCTCCTTCGAAGGTCATCCGTCGACGATGCGATCCGCAAGCAACTCCAGCGCGTGCGGCAGAACCGGAACGATCACCGCGAGCGACTCCGCAACCGCTTTCGGGCTGCCGGGCAGGTTCACGATGAGCGTGCGGTGGCGCACGCCCGCCACAGCTCGCGAGAGCATTGCGGAGCGCACGTGCGGAATCGATGCGGCGCGAATCGCCTCGCCGATGCCGGGAACTTCGTAGTCCAATACGGCGGCCGTCGCTTGCGGCGTCTTGTCGCGCGGGCTCAGCCCCGTTCCGCCGCTCGTGAGCACGAGCGCGGCTTTCGACTCATCCGCCAATGCGATCAGCTCGGCTTGGAGCGCGCTCGCGTCGTCCGGCAGAACGATCTCGCGCACGATCTCGTACCCCGGCCCCAACTGCTCCCGCATGACGGAAATGCAGCCGTCGCTGCGCTCTCCGCGTGCGACGCGATCCGAGAGCACGATCAACGCCGTCGTGAAGCCTGCGCTCACTTCGCTCGCCACGTCCCGCTCTTTCCCCCGGTTTTCTCGAGCAGCGCGATGCGCTCGATCGTGATGGATTTGTCGAGTGCCTTCGTCATGTCGTAGATGGTAAGCGCGGCGATGCTCGCGGCGACGAGCGCTTCCATCTCGACGCCGGTTTGCGCGGCCGTGCGCGCCTCCGCCTCGATCCGCAGCGCGTCGTCGGCCGTCCATTCGAAACGCACGGCGACGCTGCTGAGCGGCAGCGTGTGCGCGAGCGGAATCAGCGTGCCCGTCTGCTTCGCGGCCGCAATGCCGGCGATCTGCGCGGCGACGAACGCATCGCCCTTGCTCAACGTCGCCTCACGCAGCGCCCGGCACGCCTCCGCGCTCATCCGCACGAAGGCTTCGGCCCGCGCCGTTCGCGCCGTCACCGCTTTCGCGGAGACGTCAACCATGGAAACGCTGCCGTCGGGAGAAATGTGTGAGGGTTTCGGCATGTCGGCGGATAAATCGCGGAAGTCGATGGCGCTATTCCAGGAGTCCGACGGCGATCCTCGGGAGCGCTTCGCCGATGCGCTCTGCGCGTACGGCGCCGCCGGCGATGCCGCATGTGGAAACGCACCGGGCTTTGCAGCGCGCAAAGCCGCCGCAGCGGTCGCCTTCGCCGAGTTCGCAGAACTTCCGCAAGACACCGTCGATGCGCTCTACTTCGCGGGAATCCTGCACGCCGTCGGCGGGATTGGGGCCGTTCCGGCGTCGCCCGCGGAGCGCTGGGAGTCGCCTCCACGGGGCGTACGCATCTGCGCGCAGATTCCGGGACTCCCTTCCGAAACGGCCGATCTCGTTCGTTGGCAACTGGAATCTTGGGACGGCACCGGATATCCGGATCAACTGCGATGGGACTCGATTCCGCTTGCCGCGCAACTGCTGCTGCTCGCCGAGACGGTGCTGCGCGCGCAGGACGCGGAGGAAGCCCTCGAACGCGTGAACGCGGAGAGTGGGCGCAGCATTGCGCCGGCGGCGGCGCGCCTCTACGCGGACTGGTTGCGCGACGGCGGCACGATCCGCGATGCCACGCCGCCCGTGCGCGCGCTCGATGCGAGCGCGCTCGCGAACGCAATCAAAGATGACCACCCCATGCTCCTCGCGATCGCGCAGGCCATCCGTTGATCTCGGCATCGCGCCTGCACGAAATCCTCGAAGGCGTGGGGGCGCGCAGCGTCGTCGATCCGTGCATGGGCGTGCCGACGCACCTAAACTATCTCAAGCGGCACGGCCTCGCCGTGCACGGGAGCGAGTCGTCGGAATGGCTCGTGCGCGTGGGTGAGGGCATCGTCGTCAACGATTCCGTCGCGCTCCTCGATCGCGACATCGTGGATATCGTCGAGATGCTGCCGGGCCATGTGTACGCGCTCGATGCGTTCAAGGCGTGGGAAGGAGCGTTCTTCAGCGAGGAGCAGTGCCTGTACCTCAGCGTGTGGCGCGAGAACGTGCGCAACCTGCGCAGCGACGCGCAGACCGGCCTTGCGGTGCTCGCTCTGTGGCGCGTCTTCTGCTACTGGATGCAAAAGGCACAGGCGCCCGACGAGATGCAAGACGTTTCGCCGAGCGAGTTGGCGTGGCACTATCTTCGACAAACCACGCAGTGGATTGCGGCGAATGCGCGGCAGAATACCGTACGCCGCGCCGACGCGCTCGAAACGATCGATGCGTGTGAGGCCGATGCCCTTCTGCTTGCGCTGCCGTCGCGCACCGCCCATGACCGCCTCGATCCTCGCTTTTCGATGTGGGAAGCGTGGTGGCAGAGCAATCCGTATTTTTCGAGCGAGCCGATCGATTACGCGCGCTCGATCGCGAACCTGCTCGGGCGCGCCGCAACCTATCCGGCAATCGTCCTTGCAACCGACGAGAAGCGCGAGGCCGAGATGGCATCGCTCCTGCGAGCCGTCCGGCCGAGCGTCGAGGTATTCGCTCCTTCCGCCAACGATATCTATCTCGTCGCGAAGTAAAGAGCGCTAGATCGAGCGAGGCACCCGCGCAAAGCGCGCCCAGATCAGGCAGAGCAACGCGAGGACCCAGAGCAAAATCATGTGTTTGTAGTGGTGCCCTTCGGCCGCGTGAGCGAACCACTGCACCATGCCGAGCCCATAGAGCAAACCGAGAATGAAGAACACCGCGGCAAGCAGCAGTGCCAGAGATTTCATGTCAATACCCCCATGCGTGCGAGAACGAGACAGATAGCGCCGAAGACCACGCAATACCAGCCGAACGGGCGCAGATCGTTCGTCTTGAAGTAACGGGTGAGGAAGGCGACGGAGAGATAGGCCGCGATGCCCGCGAGGATCGCGCCTAGAATGGCCTCGAGGGCCGCGAGATGCGCGCCCGGCGCGGTGAGGCGAGGAATCTCCAGCAATGCGGCGGCGAGAATCACGGGCGTCGCAAGCAAAAACGAATAGTGCGCGGCCTCCTCGTGATCGAGATCGCAGAACAATCCGCCGACGATCGACGCACCCGAACGCGAGATGCCCGGAAGCAGCGCAAACGCCTGCGCGATTCCGACGCCGACGCTCTGCGCGTAACTCATCTGCGCGATCGTGCGTGACGCGCGCTCGGCGGCGTGCTGGCGGCGCCGCAGATACTCCCCCAGAAACATCACGAAGCCGTTGACGACGAGAAACGCCGCCGCGGCCGAGGCGGATGCGAAGAGCCGACGCACGGGATCCTGCGCGATGACGCCGATGATGCCGACCGGAATCGTCCCGACGACGAGCCTCCACCCGACGCGTTCGTCGCGCTCGCTCGAGAGGCGGCCGCGCACGACGCTGCGCAGCAGCGCCGAAACGATCGCCCACCATTCCTTCCGATAGAAGAGCACGAGCGCGAGCGCCGTGCCGAGATGGAGCACGACGACGAACGCGAGGAACGTCGGATCCGAGCGGTCGATGTTGTTCCAGTGAAGCACCGCCGGAACGAGGATGATGTGACCGAGGCTCGAGACGGGAAACAACTCGCTCACGCCTTGGAGAAGCGCGAGCGTCATCGCCTGCGTAAAAGTCACCTACGCAAGAATCCTCGTCACGGGCCAGCTCTACGCCCCGCAGGACGCAACGGCCTCCCCGAGTGCGCCGCTACCACGCGTAGAACCGGACGCGGAAAAGAATGTTCGAGGCGAGTGCTAGGCACGCGTGGCGCGCCGGAGCATATGTCGCGTTCCGCGCCATCCCCATCGCAAGCGCATCGAAGGAGGCGTCGCCGCTGCTCTGTTCGATCGAAGCGCTCACGACGTTGCCGGCGGTATCGAGCTGCACGCGGATCGCCGCCGTACCGGAGACGTCGAGCGCGCGCACCGCGGGGAGAATTTGCGGCGGAGGCGGTGTCGCGACGATGGCCGCGGNNCGAGACGGCGTGCGCATGGGCGCGGGCGTCACGTGAACGATCGTCGTGCGATGCATCGTCGTCACGCGCTCCGGTTCGAAGACCGGTCGCGACGGATGCAGAAACGTCGCGGCGACCACGTGAACGAGGATGGAGAGCGCGAATGCCGCGACGAGGACCCAGCGCGCCCGGCGCAACGTCAGGGAGTGGCTCTGCCTTCGATCATTCGGGATCGTAGTCTACGATGTACCGGTACTCCGACGACACCGGCTGGCAGTTCTCCAGCTTCGGCCTGTAAGTCGTGAGCCGAGCGACGCGCAACGCGTCGTGGTCGATCGCCGAGTTGCCCGAACTCGATCCGATCGACGCGCCCTCAAGACTTCCCGACGCGCCGATCGTCACAACGACCGTCACCTCGACGCGACCGAGACCAAGCTCCTGTGCCGATTCCGGGTAATCCGGCTGCGCTTCGCTGATCGTGCTCGCCTCGCGACTGGGATCGGCGCATGAAGCCGCCGTCGCGACTGGAACCGGCGAAGCGGTGCCGGTCCCTTGCGGTTGCCCGTTCTCGGAGCCGTGGGTCGACTGGTTGACGTGCTCTTCCGAGGGACCCACACCCTGGCTCGTCGTGTGCTGGAGATGCACGGTCAATGGACGCGGATTGGGATGCTGCTGTTGCTGCGGCGTCTGATGCGGCGTCGGCGTCGGCGGCGGCGTAGGGGTCGGCGGAGGTGGTGTCGGCGGAGGCTTGATCGTCTGCCTCGCAATCGTGATCGGCGCCTCGGTCGGCTCGGCGTGCGCCTTGTTCAGGTTCTGATAGAACGGCGCCGCGACGAGTTCGATGAAGATCGCGATGGCGAAGGCCCATCCGGTGAAATTTCGGATGCGCTCGCCGGTCGTAAGGTAGCGATTCTTGTCTGCCATCGCGTCTTACGTGGATCTCTGCTGCGCGCTCTGGATGTGATTGGCAAGTCCGAAGGTGTCGAGTCCCGCACTCTGCGCGGCGTCCATAATCTGCAGGATCATCCCGTACGTCGCCGTCGGATCGGCCTTGATGATCACGCTCTTTTGGGAGTTTCCGATCGAGGTTTCGAGCGAGACGAACTGCGTGTGCGCGTCACGAATGTTCACCGTATCGGAGCCGATTTCGACGGTGTTATTCTTCACGTCCTGGGCGCTGATCATGACGATGATCTCGGACGGCGCTACCCGTGTTCTGTTCAAGGCGTCGGGCAGTTTGGGCTCCTTCGTTACCGAAGCGAGGATGATGAAGATGATCAGCAAGACCAGCAGCACGTCCGTGAACGGCGTAATGTTGATCGTCGACATTACCTCTTCGTCGCTATTTGCCGAAGAAAGAGCCATAGACTACGCAGTCCTTCCTAGGATGTCACGAAGCCGACGTCGTCGTTGCCGGCTGCCCGGGCGGCATCGAGGATTCGGATGATGATGCCGTACGGGGCCTTGACATCGGCAATGAGTGAGATATGCCGCGGTTTATGATCCGGCCCATTACCGCGCTTGCGAATATCTTGCGCCAGCACGTAGTATATCGTCTGCGCGTCTGCTCGCGCCCCGTCGACGAAAATTATGCCCTTATTGTTCACGAGGATCTGGATGTTTTGCCTCGTGTTTTGCGGTTGGTTCGACCGGCTGTTGGAACTCTTCCCGAGTTGCTTTTCAAAGCCCGGCGGGGCAGAGAGTGCCGCGAGAATCATGAAGATGATCAAGAGCACGAGCAACACGTCGGTGAATGGCGTGATGTTGATCTCCGCCATCGTTTCGTCATCGCCGCGTCTCGTGATAAACGCCACGACCGGCTACCCTAACGCCTCGACGGCTGGTAGAGGTCGGTCGGGATCGCCTGACCGGTATTGTGGAAGTGGAGCATCTCCGCGAGCTGGTTGGCCGCGACGATCATCTCCTGGTTGTAGCTCTTGATCTTCGCCTTGAAGTAGTTGAAGCAGACCACCGCGATGATCGCGATCGCGAGACCGGTGAAGGTCGTGATCAAGGCGATCGAAACGCCTGCGGCGACGACCGCCGGCGACGAGTTGCCCTTCAGCGCGATGTCGTTAAAAGCACGGATGATGCCGAGCACGGTACCCGCCAGACCGACGAACGGCGATATGACCGCAATCGTGCCGATGATCGGCAGATTGCGCTCGAGCGCGTTGAGGTGCTCCATCAGCGCAATCGAGAGCGCATCCGTGATGTCGGCGCGGTTCTTGTCGCCGCGCTTCAGGCCGAACTCGAGGATGCGCGGAAGCATTCCGCGCTTGCTCTGCGCAACTTTGACCGCGCCCGGCAGATCGTCGGCGGCCACTTTCTGGCCGATCGCCCGTAGCAGGCCGCGCGTGTCGGTGCGCTGCGCTGCGAGGAATACGGAGCGCTCGATGACGATTGCGACGAGCACAATCGAGATGAAGAGCAGGACCCACATATCCCAGCCGCCCTGCTGCATGACGCCCATGAAACCACTAAAGAAATCCACCGCTGTTTCGACCCCTCCCAATTGGTAAACGTGGTACCGCTATGAACGGGCTCCCTGCGCCCGACTTATCCTGCCCCCGACCAAAGTCCTTGTACCCTCATTGCTGGCTGCCGCCCCCGGCCGTGACCTGCAAGATGATCTTTTCGATGTTCTGCGCGAGCGTCTGATTCCCAGCCGCCTTCGCGAGCGTGTCCGCCTTGTTCAGATAGGTCAGCGCCTGCGCCCGGATGTTCCGATCGCGCGAGGCGTTGTACTGCTCGACGAGGGCGACGCCCTCGAAGAAGTTTGCCACCGGGTCGTTCGCATTGATGGCGAGCGCCTTATCCGCATAGGCCTTCAGCCGGGCCGGGTCCGGCGTCGTCTGGCCGGCGATGACATTCGCTGCGCGATCGTAGGCCATCGCGGAAATTTTCGGATCGTTCAGGGTGGCGGCACGGTCGTACAGCGCGAGCGCCTGATCGGCGCTGCCGGCATGTTCCGCGGCCAGACCTTGCGTGATGTAGATTTCGCCGACCGCTTCCATCGGATAGGGATCCGAAGGTTTCAGGCGGCGCATCTCGTCGATCGTCGGTTGGGCAGCCGCGAGATCGCCGGCATCGACGTACGCCGCGAGCAGGCGTTGATCGACGCCGAAGCGCGTTTCCGTGTTCGTATGCGGATCGGCAAAGATCGTATCGTGCACGCCTCTCAGTGTCGCGATTGCGGCGGCGTCTTGCTTCGCGGCGAGCTGCGCGACGCCGAGCGCGAAGCGCGAGTTTGCTCCGTGATCGAGCGCGACCGCTTTTTCGGCGAACGTAAGCGCGCGGGTCGGATCCGTGATGGAAAGATGCACGGCGGCCGCGGAGTACGACTGCGCCGCCACCGCGGCGTAGAGCCTCGCCACCGAACCTGCGCGCTCGAAGGCCTCAGCCGAATCCACGTAATCGTGCGCGTAGTACTCCGCCACGCCGAGCAACTGCAAGAGGTGCGGATCGTTGGGGCTGCTCGCGAGCGCCGACTGCGCCAAGCTCTTCGCGGTGTCGTACTGACCGGAGCGGATCAAGCCCTCGACTCGCTCCGCGCTGCCGCCGCCGGATCCCACAGATGCGGAAGTCTCGACGTTCGAAACCGAAGAGCCGGTGAAACGAAAGATTGGATCGTAGAAGTACGGGACCACGCGACCGCCGCGCGTCGCCGGACGGTAGGTCGAACTCGCCGCGACTTCTCGGGCGGCCGCATCGTCGCGATGGTTCGTCGAGGAGATGATCCTCGTGACGACATGGGTTCCGTTCGTGTTGATTTGCACTTGCACGCGCACGGTGCCGTTGCCCTGAACCGGGCTCGTGTGTGTTCCCAGCGTCGTGATTCTTGGCGGTACGATATCGTTCGCATTCTGGGCCACGGTGGGAAGCGCCGCGCCGGCGGCTCCGAGTGCGAGGGTGGTGGCGAGTACCACGGATACGCGTTTCATCGAGTGCTTGTACCTCGAGCGAGAGTTGAATTGCCTCCGATGCGGCGGAGATGCTCCAACTCCCTTTCAGAGAGAAAACGACTCTGGCCGGGCCGAAGTTCCCCAAGCTCAACCGGGCCAAAGCGCAGCCGCTCGAGCGTGAGCACCGGGTGCCCCAGCGCGTCGAGCATCTGTCGCACCTGCCGGTTTTTCCCTTCGTGCATCGTCAGTTCAATGACCGATTGCCCCTTACGGGACGCAAGAACCCGTACCCGGCAAGAGTGCGTGCGAAACGCCGCCAGTTGCATGCCCGCGGCCAGCCTCTGCAGCTCTTCGGGCAGCAAGTGACCGGAGATCGTCGCGCGATACGTCTTCTCCACGCCGAAACGCGGGTGGAGCAACCGATGCGCGAGATCGCCGTCGTCGGTGAGGAGCAGCACGCCCGAGCTGTCGTAATCGAGCCGCCCGACCGGCACGATGCGCGGCGTTCCCGCCGGTAAGAGATCGCGGACGGTCCGGCGCCCTTGCGGGTCGCTCATCGTCGTGACGACGCCGATGGGCTTGTGAAGCACGACGTAGGTCTTGTGAAGCGCGCGTGCGACGGGAACGCCGTCGACCTCGACGCGATCGTTTTCGCCGACGAGTGAGCCGAGGGTTCCGAGTTTTCCGTTGACGCGCACCTTGCCGGCGGCGACCAATGCATCGGCCGCGCGGCGCGACGCGACGCCGGCCTCCGCTAAGAACTTATTGAGGCGGACGCCTAATACTTTCCGTTGCCCTCATCGCGGCTGCGCGTCATCGAGAGCGCCTCTTTGGTGACGGACTGCAAGAACTCGTCGTTCGTGCGCGTCTGCGCCATCTTATTGAGGATCAACTCGGTGGAATCCGTGTTGAGGACGGCCGTTGCGCGGCGCAGCATCCAGATCTTTTGCATGACGTCGGGCGCCAGCAACAGCTCTTCGTGACGCGTTCCGGACTTCTTGATGTCGATGGCCGGGAAGATGCGCGACTCGGCGAGCTTCCGCGTCAGGTTCAGCTCCATGTTGCCGGTGCCTTTGAACTCTTCGAAGATGACGTCGTCCATTTTGGAGCCCGTCTCAATCAACGCCGTGGCGATGATCGTGAGCGAGCCACCTTCTTCGATCTTGCGCGCTGCGCCGAAGAAACGTTTGGGCTTGTGGAGCGACGCGGTGTCGAGACCGCCCGAGAGCGTGCGGCCGGACGACGCGACGACTTGGTTGTGCGCGCGCGCGAGTCGCGTGATCGAATCGAGGAGGATCACGACGTCCTTGCCCATCTCGACGAGTCGCTTCGCACGCTCCATCGCCAAGTCGGCGACGGCGGTGTGATTCTCGGGATGCTCGTCGAACGTCGACGCGACGACTTCGCCGTCGATCGTACGCTGCATGTCCGTGACTTCTTCCGGGCGCTCGTCCACGAGCAGCGCGATGATGTGCGCCTCGGGATGGTTGATCGAGATGGAGTTCGCGATGTTTTTCAGCAGCGTCGTCTTGCCCGCTTTCGGCGGCGAAACGATGAGCGCGCGTTGACCCTTGCCGATCGGGCAAAAGAGATCGATGATGCGCGTCGAGAGCTGCGTCGAACGGACTTCTAGGTGGAAGTGCTCGTTCGGATAGATGGGGGTGCCTTTTTCGAAGACGCGCCGTCCACGGGCTTGCTCGGGGTCGAGTTCGTTGATCTTGTCGACCTTGATCAACCCAAAGTACTTCTCGCTCTCCTTCGGCCGGCGCGTGAGGCCGTCGACGAAGTCGCCGCGACGCAGTTCAAAGCGCCGAATCTGCGCCTGGCTGACATAGATGTCTTCGTTGCCGATGACGTAACCGGCGCGGCGCAAGAATCCGTATCCCTCGGGCAGGATGTCGAGAATGCCGCTCGCCGCCTCGATTCCCGAGCGCGCCGCCTGCGCGGCGATGATCTGCGCGATCAGCTCGTCTTTCTTGACTTTTGCCGGCGCGAGGATCTCGATCTCGAACTCTTTGGCGAGCTCGGCTAACTCGGTCTTTGTCTTACCGTCGAGTTCGTCGGCTGTGAGCATCGGAGGCAGTTCGATCTGCTGAAACGGCTCGCGAAACTGCTGCGGTTGACCGCCGCCGAACTGATGGCGCCTGCGCGCGCGGTGACGGCGACCGCCGCCTCCGGGTGGGCGATTGTTGTCGTTGCGTTGTTCCAAAGTACTTAAGTGGACTCTCCGGGAAACCGCCACATCGGGCATCGACGCTGCGCATCGCGTGATGCGTACATCGGTGACGTGGACGAGGAGCTTATGAACGGTCGCGGCCGTCTCGAACGACTGCCTTGCGACGCCCACACTATACCACGGGGGAGGCGGCGATTCAAGCGGGGGAGAGCGTGCGCGGGCCGCTGACGTAGGGATTGCCGCGCTCGTAGTACCGAAGCAAGCGCGTCGCGGCGCGCGTCACGCCGATTCGGCGCGAGACGCCGATCCCGCCGACGACACGATCGGGACGCGCGAGCTTCAACGGCGATCCTCCGAAAAGCGGCACGCCGTCGAGTGCGCGGTCGATCGCGAGGGCGCGGCAGAGCCGGCCCGGCCCGCGACAGAGATCGACGAGCCCCTCGATGCCGCGGCGCTCGCGCATGAGGGCGACTCCCGCAAGCGGCTCGAGCGCGCGGACGAGGACGCCGGCGCCGACGCCATCCTCCTCACTCGAGAGGTTGAAGCAATACGACGTTCCGTAGATATGGTAGACGTACGCGCGATGCGGCGCCANNGCGATCCCGTCGGGCGAGCGGTGCACGATGACACAACCGATCAAGGCTCGCGCAAGCGCCGTCGTCTCGATCGGCAAGTCCCGCTTCCTGAGCGTCTCGAACTTCACCGACCCGGAGTTAGGCCGCTGCGAGCAATGAAACCTCGGCGAGTGCGCGTGCGGCCAAATCATTCGAAGCAGCCGCGCTCTTCAGCGCATATGACTCGAAGGCATTGAGCGCGCAGCGCGCGCGAATGTACGGCAGCATGAGCGGCACCGGAAGATCGCGGCGCTGCGTAAGATCCTCGACCAAATCCGCGTCGTCGATGTCGAATGCAATCTCGCCTACGTGCTTTCGAATCAGCGGCGCGATCGTGCTTAGCGCCGCGAAGCCGACTTCGCGTTCGCCAAGACCGGGGCACCGCTCGACGCGGAAGCCGGCGCGAAAAATGCGCGCTCCTCGCGGGGTGTGCAGCCGTGCGTAAACCACGCCACGCCCCCGCTCGTCGGCGGCGTAGCCGATCCCGCACCTCGGCCGTCTCTCGCTGTTTTCGATTCGCATCCCATGCCTCTTACCCTCATTCTAGCCCGAACATGTGTTCGAGTCAAGCCGAATCCGGAATGCTCACCGGCGGGACCAGGCTGCGGTAAAGNNCCGCGGAGCGCCCGAGCGAATGCCTCCGGCGTCGGTTCCACGACCTCGCCCGCGCGGCCGAGAACGTCGCGGTTCTGTGGTGTGTCGGCGGCGATCACGGAGGCGCCGGCCGCGAGCGCCTCGGCGAGGACGAGGCCCTGCGTCTCGCTCGTACTCGGAAAGACGAACGCATCGCTGCTCGCGTAGAGATCGGGCAACTCCTCGCGCCGCACTTCTCCGAGGAAGCGCACGCGCTGCGCGATCCCCAACTGCGCCGCCAACTCCTCCAGCTCGCCGCGCGCCGGCCCGTCGCCGGCAATTACCAGATGGAGCGCCGCATCGCGCACTCGCGCGAGGGCGTGAAAGAGAACGTCGACGCTCTTCTCCCGCGCGAGCCGTCCGACGAAGAGCAGCAAGCGCGCCGGCGCCGCTCCGACGCCGAGCGAGGCGCGCAGATCATCCCTGCGCCGTCCGTTCGAGAACTGCTCCACCTCGATGCCGCTCGGCACGACGTCGATGCGCGTCGTGACGCCGAGATCGCGCAGATGCACGCGCATCGCGTCGGTCGGAACGACGACGGCGTCGACGGAGTTGCTGAACGTTCGCGTCAGCGTCTCCGTTGCAAAGCGCGTCGCGATCGGATCGATCGGCACGTAATGCGCGTACGCTTCGAGTTGCGTATGGTACGTGTAGACGACCGGCATGCCGTAGCGGCGCGCGTAGCGCAGCCCCATCCACCCGGTGATAAAGGGCGAGTGCACGTGCACGACGTGCAGCCGTTTGATGACGCTTCGCACGCTGCGCCGTCCGACGAGCGGCAGCGTGAGACGGTACGGCGTGCGGGTCGGCAACGGCAGCGACGGCATTCGAAAGAAGACGTCCCCGACGCCTTCGTCACCCGGCATCCGCGGCGCGAAGCAGTAGACCTCATGACCGCGCGAGCGCAGCCCGCTCGCGAGCCCCTCGACCGACGCCACGACGCCGTTGACCACCGGGCGGTTAATCTCGGTGAAAAAACCGACGCGAAGCGTTTTCATTCGGGCCCCGGGCCCTTAGTCGCCGGAGTATCTGGGTCCCGTCTCCTCGGGCAAGAGGTAGGCCCTCCCTGCTCAAGCCGACTTTAGGCATAGGCGGCCGCGAGCCGAGGCATGCTATAGTGCCCCCGTCGCCGACCTAGGGGCGACCATGCGTGCGTTGGACCACGGTCCGGCCCGCCTCCTCCAGTCCGTTCGCGGGCCGGAGCACATACACAAATCGGTTCCAGCGGCAGCCTGTGCGCCACTCCGGGTGGTCGGCCCAGTCTTGCCTTGGGATCGGGATTAGGAAGGAACCCACGCGTTGATCCGACGCGATCGGTTTCGGCGAAGCCTCGTGCTCGCCGTAACCATATTGACCACAGGGCTTGCCGGCGGCGCCCTCCTCGTACAACCATCCGCAGCACTCGCGACCGCTCAGGCACCCTACCCTGCGGCCCTAGGTTCAATCCCCGGCGTGCGCATCGAGCAGCGCGGCATCTCCATCGACGCAAACGGCGTCGTTCATGTTTCCTATCTTGCGACGTGGGCACGCCGCGTCGTGAAGAACATCCCGCACGCGACCGTCTATCGTCTCGACCTGTCGAACCCGGCGGGAAGGGCGCACGTGGTTGCGCGCGGCCGTAACGGCGAGCGCGTCATCGTGATCACCTACACCGAACGCGACGGCGGCCCAATCCGCCGTCACGTTGTTTCCTACGTTTCGCGCGCTCCACATCCGCGCATCATCGACGACGGTTTGGGACCGTACGGCGCCTATGGCGATTTCGATCCCCACACGATCTCCCGCTTCGGCTTCATCGCACGCAGCGAGGTACGCATGGTCGCAACCGCGTACACGCCGTACTGTTATGGCTGCAGCGGCATCACCGCGACGGGACGTCGTGCCGGACCGGGCATCGTCGCCGTCGATCCGCGCGTCATCCCGCTCGGATCGCGTCTCTACATCCCCGGCTACGGTTTCGCAGTCGCCGGTGATACGGGGGGCGACATTCGCGGCAACCGGGTCGATCTCGGCTTCCTCTCTTACGACGCGGCCATCCGATTCGGGCGCCGCGACGTTATCGTGTACACATTGAAATAGACCGGCGCTTCGGTCACCCGCGCACCCTGCTCGCGGCGCACGGCTTGCGCCCGAAGAAGCGGCTCGGTCAAAACTTTCTCGTCGATGCCGATGCGGCACGCCGCATCGCGCGGCTCGCCGTCGGCGATTCCGCTTCGACAGCGCGCATGCTCGAGATCGGCTCCGGAACCGGAGCGCTCACGCACGCGCTGATCGAAGCGGGTGCGACGCATCTCGCGGCGCTCGAGATCGATCCCGCGTTGATCGCAATCCTGCGCGAACGCACCGACCTTGCGAACGCGACGATCCTCGAAGCCGATGCGCTGACCTTCGATTACGCGGGATTTGCTCAGGGCGATCGTTGGCGCGTTGCCGGAAATCTTCCGTACAACGTCGCGACGCCGCTCGTCACGCATTTGGTCGAGATGTCCGGCGGCCCCGAAGCGATGACGGTCATGGTGCAAAAAGACGTCGCCGATCGTTTCGCCGCGACACCCGGTA
>PKZD01000073.1 GCA_003133745.1 Candidatus Tyrphobacter aquilonaris | reverse complement strand
CTCGCCGCTTCGGTCCGCTTCGACGGCGGGTTCTGGCGCGACAACCAGGCCAAGCTGGGGCAGCGCTTCGATGCCTGGCTGGCGCAGCACTGATCGTGCCACGGCCCGATTGACCATCGCCCACCTGGCCATCGCCCACTTGGCCATCGAACGGGATGGCGATCGCGTCACGTTGGCGTTCAGCGGGCGGCTGAACGCGGCCGGCGCGGGCGCGCTCTGGCGCCCCGCGATCCGTGCCGCGACCAGCGCGCGGGGCCACGGGCTGCGGTTCGACCTTGCGGCGGTCGAGGCCTTCGACATGGTCGGCGCGGTCCTGCTGCTGGAAGCGGAGCGCGCGCACGGCCCGCCGATCGAGCTGATCGGTGCCGATCCGCACGTCACCGACGTGCTGGAGCTTGCCCGGACGGCGGCTGCCGAGGCCGTTCATGTGTTCTGAGGGGTCGTTTCGAACGATTAGACACTCGTGTATCACGGGCTTGGTCGACGCAGTTCATGCTGGTATCGCCGGGCATCCATGAGCGTCCGCAGCGCCATCGGCGCATCCGACGGCAAGAAAAAAGCATGGCGGTAATGCCATACGCATGGCACGCGCCCATGCTATCTAATCGCGGAATGAAAAGCGAGAACGCGCTCCTTGAGTCCGCCTCGTTCGATGTCACCGGATGACACCAACAGTGGCGGATCTTTTTTGTGGTGCGGGTGGCCTTAGCCTCGGCTTTAGGAGCGCTGGTTTTGCGCCGGTCATCGCAATCGACAATGATCCGTGGTCATGCAAGACATATTCGATGAACTTTGGGCCGCATGTCATCCAGGCTCCTATTGAAAGGATCAGTACACGGTCGAGGTCAGGGCATGTTTCTTGGGAGGGTCCCACAGGCACAATTGTGACTCCTCGGGTTGACGTGGTAATTGGCGGACCGCCGTGCCAGGGCTTTTCGCGTCTTAACCGGAATTCGGATGCAAGCGACCCGCGAAACAGGCTCTGGCGGCACTACTACCGCTTGCTCGAGAGCCTTGCGCCTCGCGTCTTTGTGCTCGAAAATGTTCCGGGGTTATTGTCTTCTCCGGAGTTCCTTAAATTCCACAGCAGAGCGACGGCGGCGGGTTACGTCGTCGATGCAAAAGTGCTTAATGCCGCTGATTATGGCGTCCCGCAACATCGCAAGCGTGCGTTCGTCGTTGGCGCATTACACCGGCCAGCAACCTTACCGGCGCCCAGCGGCCGACGGAGGACCGTCCGTGACGCGCTGCGGGGTCTACCTCGCAAACCGACGAACCGCAATTTGCACTTGGAGCGCCAGCCTTCGAAGCTAAGCCTAAGTCGCTATGCGTGCGTGCCAATAGGTGGTAACCGCTTCGATCTTCCGTATGCGCTGCTGCCAGACTGTTGGAGACGAAAAAAGACGGGGAGCACTGATGTCTTTGGGAGGATGTGGCTGGACAAGCCGGCACCCACAATTAGGACGGAGTTCACGNNGGCCGCTACCTGCACCCAACTGCCGATAGGTCAATCACGTTGCGGGAGGGGGCGAGGTTGCAGACTTTTCCCGATTGGTTTAAGTTTGCCGGTTCGTCCGTGCATGTCGCAAGGCAGATCGGAAACGCTGTCCCTGTGCGATTGGCCCGCGCGATCGCGCTGCATCTCTTGCGGGAGCACTTCCCAGAGTAGCATTGCGATATTGCTCAGCCACCCCTTTACAATGTTCGGCAAATTGCTGCTCCTCGCAGCTCCAAAGGGTTAAGAAAGACATCCCTTCCTTGGCCAGCAAGCTGCGCACATGCTCATCGCGGTTCTTGTTTCGCTCGATCTTCCGCTCCCATGCATGATGATTCTTCCTTGGAAGGGCACTGCGGCGGCAGCCATGACCGTGCCAAAAGCAGCCGTTAACGAACATGGCCAGCTTCAGTCTCGGAACATAAATGTCCGGCGTGCCGGGTATCGAGGCGACGTGTAAGCGGTAGCGGACTTTACCGCCCGTAAGTAGGCGGCGTACGGCGAGCTCCGGCGCAGTATGACGCGATCTCACCCGAGCCATCTCCAGGGACTTCTTCGCAGTGGCGCGCCAGACGGTCCGTGTGGGTTTGGCTGCGGTCCGCGCTTCACGTTTCAAGTCTTACTCCACGTGTTAATGTTGCTCAGCCTCACCATTTGGCTGGGAGGTCGTTCCATCGTGAGGCTTTCTGTAGGAGCGGATTCGCTCCAAGTCGATTACTTGCTCCAGCGCCTGTTGTGCCATTTCGATCTCGTCTTCCGAGACGGCGCCATGCTCGGGACCGGTAGGATCATCAATGATGTCCTGCGCGAGCGGTTCCGTGCGAAGCCATGCCCGGTCGAGCTCGATCGATTCGGCATAGTTCGGGCACGCATTGTCAAGAACGACGGTTACGGCAGCTGTTCGGAGCTGTGTCGAGAGAGGATTCACGAGTCGGGAGCCCAGCGCGTGCTTTTCAATAAACCGAAGAACGCCGAGTGCGACGGCGCGGTTATTCATCACTCGAGTCGACAGTGACGTGTTTGCTACGTCCGATCTAGAGAAGGCCTGCTCCACGGAATCATAGCTTGGACCATTTCGGAACATTTCGGCGCCCCACCATAGCCTCTTGAACGGGTGCTTCTTAACATCTCGCGTTGTGGAAAGCGCCAGCTGTCGGTCCTTGCCCCAGCGCCATACAACGTAGTCGGGAAAAGCGAATGTCGCGAGAAAGGTCCAGACGGCAGCGCTAGCCGCTTCACGTTTCGTGAGTCTAAGCGACGCATGCAGTCTCGGAGCGAGCCAGCTGTCGGATTGCGTCAGCGTCTTGCCGGTACCGAAGCGCGCGATGCACTCGTCTATAACAGACGAGAGTGCATCGAGGTGCACTTCCCGGTCGAATGGCAGGACTGCGTCCCTGAGGCGCTCAGGAAATCGCTCGACGCTGAGAAACGCGTCCTCAGGCAAGGCGCTGATTTTGCCCAGAGAGATCGTCATCGTTAATTCTCCTGTCCCATTGTCATTAGACTCCGGCGCATAACGGCAGTAGTGTCGACGATTTGGTTGATCGCCACTTGAAGCTCGCCAAGTGTTGTCCCGTAGCCATCACCGTCCGAGCGAGCCCGCGCAATTTCGCGTGCCGTGACTTCCATCGGCTGCTGAGGACGCAGCTGCTCAAGCATAAGCTTAAGTACGTCTCGCCTCCAGTCTTCCGGAAGCAATAGATCACCCGAGTCTTCCTCCACTTGAACGCTGTTCAACGCATGGATTACCGCGGCGAACCACGCCCCGAGCGCCAGGCGCCGGTACTCCAGGTCTCTGAGCGCCTGTTCCTCGAGTGATGTCGCTCGCTTCTCCGAGAGAAGAGTCCGATACTTATCAATCCCCTCGTTTAGATACAAGCGTGGGCGGTCGGGCGAATCGACGTCAACGAAGTAAAGCTCCTTCGCAATCGGCTTCAAGCCATCTTCCACTAAGAAATCTCTCCAGCGCACATCGAAGAAATCCGTCAAGCTGCCGCGGCTGCGGCGGCGCGGGCGTTCTCTCGTCGGCTCAGAGGCCTCCTGAATACGTGAGTTCCATGGGCGACTCTCCTTTAATATCCGAGGAATCCGATCCGTGCCGGTCGCACACAATACGCACGCGACCCTCGCTCTCTCGGCGACAAGATCCCTACTGAAGCTTAGCGTTCCTTGCGCCTTACCTTCCCTCAGCGCGAGCCTTTCGGTTGCACGCAGGTCGGTCGCATCGCACTCAAACTGCAGCAGCAAAGAGAGCCCGCTCTCCGGTACACCGCGATTCAGCAGTTCCTGAATCGGAAACTCGACCTCCACGTCGATATCCGCGACGGCCCATGTTTCGCGCTTTAGAGCTTGGATCAATAGCGTCCGCGATTCGCGATCTATGACATCGTCTGGCGCGGCTTGGCCATCTATTCTCACCGCCGTTATATTTACGACGAGATCGCCAAATAAACGCTCGAATGGAAAAATCATCTGCGACATAGCGCTAGACTTCCTTCCTCCTGTGCTGGACCGACACGTCTACGCGAACGGCGGATAGGTCTCGCCGAACCGGGACCTCGTCCCACCGGGGACTCAGTAAAATGGTCGCATCGCGGCCACCGCCAGCGAATGTGAACGCATTTCCGTCAACGCGGACCGCGGCCTGGTCCGCGCGCAGGTCGAAGGGCAACTCGATCCCTGCGCCAGCGTCGGTTTCGATATAGACATGCGGTCGCAGCGATGTCTTCTCTCTATCCTTTCTAAAGTTAACACGTATCGTTGCGGCGAGAGTGGAGTATTGAGGATCTCTCCACTCCAACCTAACCACTTCTGCCTTTCTGTCGATTGGCGCTGTGCCGGGAAGCGCCAGCAACCGCCGGAGGTCTTCCGGGCCCTGCGTTGTGTCGTCGTTCGGCGGAGCGACGATCTGCTTCAGCTCCGCCCGCACGGCCTCCATAAATCGCTCGATCTGCGCGCTCCCCCCGCGATACTCCGAAGCCAGATCGGTGCCTCGGCTCGTCCAGTCATTATGTTGCGGTGGTTCGGCCTTTGCTAGGAAGGCGTCCGCTGCACGGTCGGCGGTCGTCGGGGGCTGATCCGGCTCCGGGGCGGCCTCACCGCACATCAACGCAGCACGGAACGGAAGGGCGCCCAAAGCAAGCCCGCGCATGGGCCTATACTTCACCACCATTAGCGGACCGCGCATCATCGCGAGTTCATCACAAGTCTCACCTTCGTCATCGAGCACTCTGACAAGGAGCCGCGCTGCGTGGTCGAACGGGCCGCTGCCTTCTCTCGACTTGGGGACATGGAGCGGAATCGTTCGTTCGACCACGCCTTCACCACCGGAGAGAATGTCAGCCATAGGGTATGCGAGGTTCGCCGAGTCAACTAGGCGCTCGGAGATGCGACGGTCGTTTTCGTAGAGAGAAAACCTGGCGGACAGGCGGTTGCGCGTGATCGCCGGCCAGAACCATCTCTCGAAAGCTTGTGAGAGCGCGGTCATCATCGCCTGCGCACTAGTGGCGTCAAGATCAGCATCGTCGTTTGGATCCTGAAACGCTACTATCAGGATTGATGACCCGGCCTTATCGCTGCTCGCTTCACGCTCCATCCAAAGTTGGCGTTGGAGCTCCGTTGAAATCCATGCTGAGTTGCGTCTCGCGTGACGCTCGTGATCGGCCACCCCGTAGAAGAACGGCCCTTCGAAGTCGCCGTCGCGTAGATGGTGATACGGGAAAACCGCTCGCCCGATGAACCTGCCTTGTGTCTTCCCACCGGCCGGTTGTGAGAGATCGGAGAGAAACAATATAAGGTCAAGCGCGGAGGCCGAGGACAGCGAGGCGCTACCGAGGCCGAAGCGTCCCCCGCTCGCGCCTGACTTCTGCGGCTTCTGTGAGTCCTGACTG
>PKZD01000078.1 GCA_003133745.1 Candidatus Tyrphobacter aquilonaris | reverse complement strand
CCTGAGCTTGTCGAAGGGCGAAGGACGCGGACGCCCATGCCCTAGCTTGCGAATCAATGCGAAGTCGCCGTTGATAAGCGCACGCTTCTTTGCGCGGCTCCAACCCTTGAGTTGCTTCTCCCAGGCGATGGCCTGTAGCACGTCGTGGAACTCGGACGAGTGTGCAAGTACGACAGGGCGGCGCGTATGCGTGTAGCACTCTTCATCCCAGCCGTACTGATGCTGTCCGAGGCGGCGTTCGAGATCGTTTGTGACCCCGACATAGAACGAATCGTCTGCGCAGCGCAACATGTAGACATAGTAAAGTTTCACGATAGCCTACTGCGTCAGCGCTACGTCGTGCCTAGGGCGTCCTTCGCCCTTCGTGGTTCGCCCTTCGACAAGCTCAGGGTGACATAGCTCACCATGACATAGCTCAGGATGACACCTTAGCGCCTTTAGTCCTGAGCGAGGTGCGTAAGCACCGAGTCGAAGGGTCAGGATGACATGGAAAGAGTCGGGGTGACTAATGCCGCCCCGACCCCATGACGAGGATGGTTACGGGCCGAAGACGATGCCGTAGCCGCTGCTGATTCCCGTGAGAATCTGCGTTGCGGTGCTCGACGAGGTGATCGGGGAGTTGATCTCCCAGACTGCGCCGCCGGCGACAACCACCCACAGGTTTCCGGAGCCGTCGAAGGCGAGTCCCAAAATGGCCGACGCGCTCACGTTGAGATTGAATGCCGGGAGGCTGCTGTTCGTAAACGGCTGCGTGTAGACGCTGACATGGCCGTCCCCGCTCGCGTTGGCGACGAAGACGCGATTGTTCGAGTCGATGCGCAAGCCGTAGTTGTCGTCATTCGGCACCGCGCTCGCCGACGGGACGCTCGACGCGGTAAAAGGAGGCGTGAACTGATTGACATCACTGGAGTCGGAAGCGTACAAATCGCCGTTGGGCGCAATCGCAATGCCATACGGATACTCAAGGCCCGAGGCGCCGACGCCGTTATTCGAAATCGTCGTGCTGGGCGAGGCCGCGCCGTTCACTGGTCCGTCGTAGATGTCGATGTAGCCTACCGGGTTGATATCGGCCACATAGATATTACCCGCAGCGTCTTGGGCGACCGACTCCGGGGCGGCCTGCGACGTCGTAAGATTGAAGGCCGGCGTGCTCGTCGCAGTCAGCGGCAGGTTGTAAACTCGAACGGTCGTCACCCCGTTCAACGGCACGAAGAGCCTCCCGCTGGAGTCGACGAAGAGTTCACGCGGATTCGCTCCGACGGTGACGGTTGCGGAAGGCGTACTCGATGACGTGACGGGGAGATTGTAGACGTAGATCAGGCCGGAGGTATTGTTGCTGGAAATATACATATGCTTGAAGGTGTGGGAGCCGCCCGGCGGACTATACGGGTTGCCGCTGCTCCCCGTGCACGCAGCGAGCGAAGCGGCCAGCCCCACTGCGAAGGTAGCGAGAAGAAGCCGTTGGACTTTCATGGGAGTCTCTCCTGAGAAGATAAAGGAAGAGGCAGGGTTCGCCCATGCCCCGGCAGTGTCATTGCCAGGGTGACGGCTATTGTTCTTGGATCGTTGCTGCGAGCACGTCGAGGGCGCGGGAAAGTTCCTCTTCCCCGATGACGAGCGGTGGCGTGATCGAGAGCACTTCGCCGCGCACGCCGGCCTGGAGCACGATGACGCCGCGTGCCAGCGCTCGCCTGACGACTCGCTCCGCCACGTCGCCGTCGCGCAACTCGATGCCCCACATGAGACCGCGCCCGCGCACGTCGACGACGGCGCTGTGTTCGGCAAAGGCTTCGAATCGCGGTGCAAAGTCTTCGCCCAGGCGGCGCGCGCGCGCCGGCAACGCGAGGCGCTCGAGTTCTTCGATCGTCGCGAGCGCCGCGGCGCAACCCATTGGATTTCCGAGATACGTCGACGTGTGCAACGCCTCACCGGTCGAGCGCGGCCACGCATCCATGACGGCGGCGCGCGCCACGGCGGCGGCGATCGGAAATCCGCCGCCCATCGCCTTTCCGATGCAGAGAATATCCGGCGTGACCTCTTCGTGCAGCGCCGCGAACCACGCGCCCGTGCGACCGAAGCCGGTGTAGATCTCGTCGAAGACGAGGAGGATGCGCAGTTCGTCGCAGATCTCGCGCAGCCCGCGCAGATAACCCGGCGGTGGAACGATGCAGCCGCCGCGCGCCTGGATTGGCTCGATGAAGAGCGCGGCGAGATCGTCGCGCGCCGCAAGCGTCGTGCGTGCGACGGTGAGCGCTTCGTCGACGGGGGTCGCCGCGTGCGGAAACTCGAGCAGCAGCGGCCGCGCCGGCAGCATCTCCGCAAAGGGCGCACGAAACTTCTCGATGCCGCAGAGCGCGAGCGCGCCGAGCGAAAGGCCGTGGTAGGCGCCGGCGTACGACGCAAACGCCGGTTTTCCGGTGGCGAGCGCAGCCGTCTTCATCGCGGCCTCGACCGCTTCGGATCCGGTCGTCGCGAGGAACGATTTTTCGAGCCCGCGCGGGACGATGCGCATCAACCGCTCGAGCAGCCGCACGCGCACTTCGGTTGGATGCACGTCGCCCATGCCGTGCATCAACTCTTGCGCCTGCTCGGCAATCGCTGCCGCGACCGCCGGGTTCGCGTGGCCGACCGCGGCGACGCCAAAGGCCGCCGTCAGATCGGTGTAGACGTTTCCGTCGACGTCGGTGACGGCGGCGCGGCTTGCCGATTGCCAGAAGACGGGAAAATCCTCGCCGAGAAAGGTGACGTTCTGCGACTCGCGCGCCGCAAGGCGCGCGCGCAGCGCACGCGAGCGCGCTCCGGGAATCTCGCTCATGCTTGCTCCGTGATGAAGCGCACGAACTCCGCGATGCGCGGTCGTCCGCCGTGCGCGTAGTTCAGCGGTGGCGCCTGCATCTCACCGAAGCGCGCGATGCGATTCGCGCCGGCCTCGATCGCCGCGGCGGCGACATCGCCGCGAACGCCGGCCACGGCGCACGCCTCGAGCGGCAGTCCGTGGCGAGCGACGTACGCGGAGATGGCGGCGGGTTCGTCGACGGCGTGAACGGCGAGCACCCGCGGTAGAAACTCCGGTGCGCGCTCGGCGGCGCCCATCTCGATCACGAAGCTCGCTTCGGCGTTGGAATGGAAGGGACCGCCGCGAAAGCGCGCGAGCTCGCGGACTCGCGCTACGCGTGCCGTCGCCGCGGTTTCGCGCTCGCCGAGCGGAAACTCCACCTCGGCGCGTTCGACCGCTGCCGCGAGCATCGCTGCGAACGCCTCGGGCGCGATCGCGCCGCCGCGTTCGACGAAGAGCGCGTGCAGCGAGAGGCAGCCTTCACCGTCGTAGAGGAGAAGATCGCGCGCGGCTCCGTCGGCGACGCGCCGCGCCTCGATCTCGCCCGTCAACGCCTCGCGCGCGATGTAGCCGATCGACGCTTTCGGCCCGTACGGAATGAAACGCGCATCGGGCGAGAGCTGCGCGCGAATCGCTCGCAGTGCGTCGTCACCGCCGAAGGCGACGACGGCATCGTACGCGCGAAGGTCGCGTTCGTTGCTCTCGCCGTTCCAGAGTTCCGCTCGGGCCGCAACGCTGAAGGCATTGAGCTCGTCGGCGAGCGACTCGAAGTAGGCGCCGACGAGCGCGTCCTCGCGATCCTTGACGACGACGTCGCATCCGGCGCAGAGTGCGAAGATCGCGGGAATGATCGCGACCCCAATCGTCGTGCGGCTGGAGATGATCGCGACGCCGCCGATCGGTACGGTGCGTTGCTCGCCGATCTCGCTTGCGATCGTTGATTGCAGTGCGCCGACGGTGATGGATTCGAAGAGCCGGTCGAGGGCGAACTCGACGACGGGAGGACTGTATCCCGTGCGCGAGACGACGCGTTCGAGCGCGCGCACGCGTGGCGGAAAGTCCGCGTCACGCCACCGGGCTGCAGCGTCGGCGATGGCCGACGCGCGCTCAGCGAACGCCGAGCGTCTCTGCATCGAGGGAGCAGCCGCGCAGTTCCGCGCCTTCCTCGCGCCCGATGAGAAGGATGCCGCTCCCAACGCGCGCGCCGAGGTCTTCGCTTTGCACCGCGATGCATGAAGAGAGGTTTGCGAGATCGACGTGCACGAGCGCGCCGACGACGCCCTCCGGAAGCGTCGCTCCGTCGGTTCCGACGGCTCTCGCGCGCAGCCAAGGCGGCCCGACCTTTTCACGTCGAGGGAGCGCGTCATAGTATTGCGACGTCAACTCGGTCATGCCGTATTCGGCGACGATCTGCGACTCGGGGATGCCGAAAGACGAGGAGGCACGGGCATATAGCTCCTCGCGTGAAATGACGCGCGTGCGGCCTTTGAAGCCGCCGGTCTCCATGATTCGCGACTTCGGTGGAAGGCGAAAGCGGACGCCGCGCGCGTCGGCGGCATCGAGCACGGCGAGCAACGCGAAAGCGGTCGTTGCGATGCAGACCGGCTGCGCGGCGGCAACCGCGTCCTGCAGATCTGCGAAGAAGGCGTCGACGGCCAAGTCGTCGCCGCGAAGGTACCATCGCGTTTTCCCGGCGCCGCGTTCGCGCGAGACGCGCGCCATCATATAGCCGAGGGAGGAATGCGGGCGCTCCGCCGGGTTTGGAACGAGGTTCAGGTAGCGCAGGCGCGCGCCGTCGTCCTTCGACAGGCTCAGGACCGACAGGACGAAGCGATCGAACCCGGCGAGCAGCGCGGCATCGTAGAGCGCGCTTGCCTCCATGTAGTGGCGCCCGCCGCGCCCGAGCGTCGTGCCGCTGCTCTCGAAGACGAGCGCTGCGTGCTTGGTATCGAAGGTCGCGAGCGTCGCTTCCTTATATGCGGCGGCAGGGACCGGCGGAATCGCCTCCCACGACGACGGCATTCGGTCCGTCGTCACGCCGCGCGCAGCGCAGTAGCGCGCGTACGGCTCGTTGCGGCGGAGTTGATGGGCGAAGATGCGCAGCGCGAGATCGTCGAAGGCGTCGTCACGAAGCTCCTCGCCGCGCTCGTGCCACGCCGCAATGATCCCGAGAAGCTCCGATTCGAGGTCAGGCATGGCCGGCGCGGCGCGACGTGAGCAGGCCGCTGTTGAGGCCGCTCGTCGCGAGGCCGCCGTGGAAGCGCGCATGTTCGACCTTCAGGCAGCGATCGACTACGACGTCGAGCCCCGCTTCGTCCGCGATGCGAGTCGCTTCGTCATTGACGACGCCGTATTGAAACCAGATGGCTTTAGCGCCGGCGGCGATCGCTTCGCGCGTGACCTCCACGACTTCACTCGGCCTGCGAAAGACGTTGACGATCTCCGGAGCGCCGCGCTCCGCCGCGTACGCGGCAAGGCTCGGATAGGCACGAACGCCGTCGATACTCTCGATGGTCGGGTTGATCGGCGTCACGTCGAAGTGCGTCTGCGTCCGCAGATACGAAAAGACCGTATAGGATGGGCGCAGCGGGTTTGCCGAAGCGCCGACCATGGCGACGCGGCGGCTGCGCTCGATCAGCGCGCGCCGCTCCGAGGGCGTCGTGAGGATCACTGTGTCATCCCGCTTTGCGCAGCGCTTGATCGAGATCCCAAATGAGATCGTCGGCGTCCTCGAGTCCGACCGAGAGCCGAATCGACTCCGGCGCGACCCCGGCCTTGAGCAGTTCTTCGTCGGAGAGTTGCGAGTGCGTCGTCGAAGCGGGATGAATCACGAGGCTCTTCGCGTCGCCGACGTTGGCGAGATGGCTCCAAAGCTCGAGCGCATCGATGAAACGTCGCCCCGCTTCGCGCCCGCCATGAATGCCGAAGGTGAAGATCGAGCCCACGCCCTTTGGCAGGTAGCGCTGCGTGAGCTCGTGCTGGGGATGCGAGTCGAAGCCGGGATAACTCACCCACGCAACCTCCGCGCGATCGCGCAGGAACTCCGCGATGATCCGCGCGTTGCGAACGTGCGCCTCCATTCGTATTGCGAGCGTTTCGAGCCCGAGCAGAAGAAGCCACGCATCCATCGGCGCGAGCTGCGCGCCGACGTCGCGCAGAACCTCGGCGCGCGCGCGCATGAGAAACGCGTACTCGCCGAAGGTTTCGGTAAAGACCTTCTGATGGTAACCGGGGCTCGGCTCGGAGAGGAGCGGAAAGTTTCCGTTGCTCCACGGAAATCGCCCCGATTCGACGAGCACGCCGCCGATCGTCGTGCCGTGTCCGCTGATGAACTTCGTCGCCGAGTGCAGCACGAGATCGGCGCCGTATTCCATCGGCCGGCAGAGATACGGCGAGGCGAAGGTGTTGTCGATGACGAGCGGGATGTTGTGCGCGTGCGCGAGATCGGCGAGCGCGCGCAGGTCCGCGATCGTTCCTCCCGGGTTCCCGATCGTTTCGGCAAAGAGCAGCTTCGTGTTCGGCCGGATCGCGGCGGCGAGCGCGTCGAGATCGTCGACCGGCGCGAAGGTCGTCTCGATGCCCATGCGTTTGACGGTGACGGAGAGTTGCGTGATCGTGCCGCCGTAAATGTTCTGCGAGGAGACGAGGTGATCTCCGGCCTGCGCGAGCGAGAGCAGCGTGCAGAGTTGCGCCGCGAGGCCGCTCGAAAACGCGATCGCGCCGAGCCCGCCTTCGAGGCTCGCCATGCGCTCCTCGAATGCGGCGACCGTCGGATTGCTGATTCGGCTGTAGATATGACCGTAGCTGCGCAGTTGGAACAACTCGGCGGCGTGCTCGGTCGAACTGAAGACATAGGCCGCCGTTTGGTAAATCGGCGCTACGCGCGAACCGGTTACGGGGTCGGGCGGCGTCCCCGCGTGGATTGCGCGGGTCGCGAAGCCGAAGCCTCGATCCTCCATTACCTCGGCGGTGGTGACGGCATGCCGTTGCCGAGGCCGCCCGGCTGTTCGTTGATATTGTCGAAGAAGCTCTCTTTCGGACGGTAACCCGCCGAGAACGGCACCTGTTCGTGCGCCGTGGTCATCATGCCGATCATGTCGGTCGTGCCGTCGAGCGTCCCTTCGAAGATGATCGTCGAGCCGTCGGCAAGGGAGACGACGATGCGCACGGTGCTGCCGTCGACGGTTCCGACCGCCGGGTACTGCTTGTTGCTCGTGTCGAGATAAGTGCCGATCAGTGCGTTCTGCTGCTGCTTCAAGTTCAGGTGTGCGTACGTCGTGTCGGCGCCGCGCTGGATCGCCAGCTCCCAAACGCCCTCGATGCCGATGCGCGTCGGCGGGGGCGGCGAGGGTGAGGCGTGCGCGCCGCGCCCGCGCGAGCCGGGAAACAGGCTTTGCACTCCGGGGATCTCGGTCGGCGTCGCGCTCGGCGAAGGCGAAGGCGCCGCGGCATTGAGCGGAGGCGGCGTCGGCGGCGGCGTCGCGCCTACCGATGGTGCCACAAGAGCTCCGGGACCGAAGATGGCGACGAGCAGACTCACCGCCGCGAATGGAATCGTCAGGCGCTTCACGGGAGGGAGGATTGGGCGCCGACTTGCCTTGGCCCTGGCGACGCAAGCGGCGGCCTTAGTGAAGCCAAGAAGGTTAATCGCGTGTTAGAGGACTTCACAAAAACTTAACAAAAGGCCGTCACATCGAGCGCCCGGCTAGAGCTTTCTGCCGGGTGACCCGATAGATTTTCTCTTCGTAGAGCTACGCTCGTTAAGGGGTTCAGAGTATGCGTTCTTCTCGTTTGCTCTTAGTCGTGGCGGCCGTCCTCGGGCTAGCGGTTGCTTGCTCGAGCGGCGGATCTAGTGGCGGATTCACCGGTGGTTTCTCGCCGCCAGGCGGCGGCGGGTCGAGCACGCCGACGCCTCCGCCTGGCGGATCGAATCCGTCGAACGCCGTCGACCAGTTCGTTTTTTCCGGTACGTTGACGACGAACACGACGTTCAACTATCCGACGCCGGCCCCGACGTTCTCGCCCGGCGGCGAGCCGCCGCTAAACACGGCAGCCGCCGTCAACCAGACGATCACCGTCTCGGCGATCGCGACGTGTCCGCCGACGAGCAACAACGTCGTCTACACGTGCAATCCCACGAACCCGCAAGGGTTGCGCGACTTCCACGACGCCGAGACCGACGCATACGGTCTCTACACGAACAACGTCACGACCGACGCCTACGTCGGTCCGCTGAACACCGCTTGGGTGAACTTCGGCACCGTCGTGAACGACGGCGCCGGCGACACGTACTACACGTCGTACACGCCGGGTGACGAAATCGACCTCGTGCAGGACACCGCGGCGACGACTTGGACGAACAGCACCGTAGCAACGTCCGTCGATATCCTCGACGGTGACGGAACCCCGACCGAACAGAATGCCCAAGCCGGCGGAAGTTACGTCGAGACCCTCGAAGTGCTCGGCGGATACTACCTCGGCCTCACGCTGAACGCCGACGGCAGCGGGACGTACGGCGGCGGCCAGCCCTTCTCGCTCGGACTCGGCGCCGGCGCGAACAACCTGACGACCAACGCCTCGAACACGTTCGCGGCGTGGGACCGCCATTACGGTCTGACGTTCAGCTCTCCGGGACCAACGAACGTTACCATCTTGGAGATCGCCTCACCGGCTCCGGCACCTGTCGGCACCGCGACCGCGCGGCCGACCGCAACGCCGGCAGTCGTGGCGACGCCGCTGAACTGGTACACGACGCCTCTGCACACGGAGAACGACGCGCTCACGCTGAGCGTCACGCTTCCGGGCGGATGCAGCGTCCCGGCACAGTTCGGTACGACCGGCAACAAGATCGTGCAGACGACGTACCTCGCGGATCCCGTCCTCGGCTACGCCGAGAACGAAACCATTACGACGTACATCGTGAACGGCTACGGCCCGGTCTGCATCGTGCTCGCCGACACGCAGAAGAACTTCTACGACTTCAACAGCGACTTCTCGCGCGGCGGATCGAGCGGGACGAGCTTCGCCGGCTTCTTCCAAGGCGGCGGCTCGACGCCGATGTCGACCGAAACGATCAGCGAGACGCTGACGCTTCAATCGGCAACCGGCAGCGACGTCCTCTCGATCGTATCACGGCGAGGACAGTCGACGTCGACCTCGACTTCGCGGAGCACTTCCTCGATCACGTCGACCAGCAGCCAATCGAATCCGCTCGTGGTCGGCGCGGCCGCGGTGCGCTTCAACCAGTTGATCCAACACGAACGCATCCAACGCGAGAGGGCCTTCACCTCGGCGCTCCAGCGCATCGCCACGCGGAACGGAGGCATCTAAATGAGGCAGCAAAACCTGAAAAACTGGGCGCTCGTGCTCGGGGGTCTCTTGGCCCTCGCAGTGGCGGCGTGCAGCGGCGGCGGCGGTTCGCACGGCGTGATGCCGGGCAACGCCGGCGGCTCGAACAATAGCACCTACACCGGCCCGCAAACGCTCGCGAACTTCGAATGGGGTAAAGCCCTGCTTGCTGGCGCGCAATACGTGGGGCCCGTCACCGGGAATCCCGGCATGGTCATGCATGTCATGCCGCAGCTCCAGAATGCCCAGGGCTTGGTCACGCTCGCACAAGAGGTGAACAACCCTAGCTCCGCCATGTTCCGCCACTTCATCACGCCGCAAGAGATCGGCGCGAGCTACGGCGCGTCGGATAAGAACCTCAAGACGCTCATCGCCTATCTCGGTCAGAACGGCCTTCGGGTGAGTTACTGGCCGCAGAAGCTCATGCTCAACGTGCAGGGGCAGATGTCAGCGTTCTCACAGGCCTTCGGAACGACGTTCGGCGTCTACCAGACGGCGAACGGGCAGCAGTTCATCGCTCCGAGCGGTGCACCGCACACGTCGATCGCGATGCCGATCAGCGCGGTGGTCGGGATGGTGCAGTTGCCGCTGCAGCACAGCGAAATCGTCACGGGCGCGCCTGAAGCACAGGGCTTCGGCTACTCGCCGCAGCAGGTGCAGCACGCGTTCCACTTCACTGACGCATACAACCAGGGCTATAACGGCTCGGGTGTCACGGCCGGCATCATCGGCACGGGTCCGATTGCGCTCGGTTCGAACGGCGACTTCGCGAACTTCCAGCGATATACAAACACCGCTCCGGCGATGGCGTCGGAGCAGATCATGCCGGTGACGGCGCAATCGCCGTCGGCGCAGAACGACAACACCGGAACCGCGCCGTACGATCCGCTCGGCGGAGCGAATCTTTCGGCGCCGCCACCGTACACAAACAGTTGCAACCAGCCCGCAGGAACGATTCAGAACTTCCAGGTCTGCAATCCGGAAGACGTCGAAGCGCAACTCGACACCGAGCAGGTCGCCTCGCTGGCACCTGGTCTAGCGTCGGTCGACTTCTACCTAGCCTACGAGCGCTCGTGCTACAATGGCTCGTTCACGACGCCGAACCCCGAACCGACGGGCGCGTGCCCGGCGGGCTACGAGATCTACGATCTCGAGGGCATCGACCTCACCGATGACGAGATCCAACAAGCGATCGCCGACAACGTCGTCGACACCGTCTCAATGAGCTTCGGCGAAGGCGAAAATGCCGCGTGTTACGGCGGCTACTTCGGTCCAGCGACCGGAAGCGGCAACAGTTGGAGCTGTCCGGATGCCTCGACAGGCCTCGGGCCGCTTGAGATCGCCGCGCTCTCCGCGGAGGGCATCGCGGTCTTCATCTCGAGTGGCGACCAGGCCAACGATGAATGTCAAAACGTGACCACGGGGGCGTTCATAGCGGGCTACTGCGTCTCATATCCGGGCTCGGATCCGAACGCAGTCAGCGCCGGCGGCATCAACGTCGGGATCGACAACTCCGGGAACATCACCGACCAGATCACGGACTGGGGCTGGGAAACCTATCACGGCGCGTGCTCGCGCGGTACGTGCTCAGGCTCCGGCGGCGGATTCTCGCAGTACTTCACGGTTCCGTCCTTCCAGAGCGGCGTCGGCACGACGATCCCATACGCGACCACGGCCTCGACCACGAGCGCAACGAACCCCGCTTGGGGCACCTACCGCGGCGTGCCGGACGTGGAACTCATCGCAGATCCGACGACCGGCGTGCTCGTCGTCTATGACACGACCGGTTTCGTCGGTGGCGCCGTCGGCGGCACCTCAGTCTCGGCTCCTGAGCTGAATGGCCAATGGGCCGTCGTCCTCTCGGCGTGCAAAGCGACGGCTGCGTGTGACCGCGCGAGCGGTCCGCACGCATGGCGTCTCGGCAATCCGAACGGGTACTACTACCGCATGGCCGCGAACTCGGCAAACTACGGGACGAACTGCACGAACGGTACGTCTGCGAATTGCGCGATCGAAGACGTGC
The DNA here is from genome assembly GCA_003133745.1 of Candidatus Tyrphobacter aquilonaris. Classification (GTDB taxonomy): domain Bacteria; phylum Vulcanimicrobiota; class Vulcanimicrobiia; order Vulcanimicrobiales; family Vulcanimicrobiaceae; genus Tyrphobacter; species Tyrphobacter aquilonaris. The sequence goes on along the minus strand of PKZD01000078.1, from coordinate 24,999 downwards.
TCTACGGCAACAACGTGACCGCGCAAGGAGCGACGCTGCAAAGCTCGTGCTGCTACGCGGGCACGGGCTGGGATCCGGCAACGGGCCTCGGCGTTCCCTTCACCGGCAACCTGGTCAAACAGGTGCTCGCGATCGCCGCTCCCACGTAGGCATCGGCGCTCACAAGATAAGAGGGCTCCGGCTTCGGCCGGGGCCCTCTCTTTATTATCTGCGGGGCGGCGGCGTTTGCTCCGGAAGACGGCGAGGCGCAGGCGGAATGAAGCGGCGCATGCCGCCGCTCGGCGGGCTCGCGGCGGCCGTAATATGCGCGACGTCCTCGCTGAGCGCCGCGAGCGATGTGGAGGCGGAGGGACAGGAAAGGTCCGGCGACGTCCATCCGTGCCACGTGACGTTCAGGCGCGTGCCGAAGGAGGCGCTCTTCATGCACAACCGTCCCGCGGCGTGCCCGTTGCGCGCGGTGGCGACGTCGGAGAAGAAGCGCATCGCGATCTCGCGCGAAACGGAAAAGGAGGGCGAGGATCCGTCGGTCACGGTGCCGCGTCCGTCGGATCGAAACGCGATCGTCCAACCCGCCGTATTCGTCGAGCCGCTGTTGACGATCGTCGCGCCGTCGAGGCGCGGAGTCGCGCCCGCGACCAGCGAGAATGAAGCCAAGAGCAGGGCAAGCGTTGCAAGAGATTTCATAGGTAGAGCCTTCGGCATCCCACGGGGAACCCTGCCGGGCACCGAGGCGCGGCCGCCCCTCGCCAAGCGGCTCCAGGCCCTGGAAGGCACGCTTGCGCCCGCTGCTATAATCGAGAGGCTGTGAAAGAGAAGATCCACCCCACTTGGTATCCCGAGGCGCGCGTCCACTGCGCGTGCGGGAACACGTTTACGACCGGCTCGACGGCCAAGGAGATCGCCGTCGAGATCTGTTCGGCGTGCCATCCGCTCTTCACGGGGCAGCAGAAGCTCGTCGATACCGCCGGACGCGTCGACAAGTTCAATCAGCGCGCCGCGATCGCCAAGCGCAAGCAAGAAGAGGCCGTGGCCCGTTCCAAGGCGCGAGAGGCGAAGAAGACCGTCGAGATCTAAGCGCTCATGGATGAGCGCGCGCTCGAACGCCTCGAAGCGATGTGCCGGCGCTTCGACGAGATCGAAGCCGAGTTGGCAGCCGGCGGCACCTTCGACCAGACACGCTACACCGCGCTCGTCAAAGAGCGCGCTCGCCTCGTCGAACCCGTCGAGGTCTATCGCGCCTATCGCGCGACGCTCGACGCGCTCGAGAAGAACGCTTCGTTGCTCGGCGATCCCGAGATGCGCGAGCTCGCCGACGAGGAAGAGCGAACGCTGCGCGTCCGGCGCGAAACGCTCGAACGCGAGCTTGCCGAGTTACTGATTCCGAAGGACCCCAACGACGAGAAGGACGTCTTCGTCGAAATCCGCGCGGGCGCGGGCGGCGACGAAGCGGCGATCTTCGCGGGCGATCTCGCGCGCATGTACGCGCGGTTTGCGGAATCGAAGCACATGAAGGTCGCGATCGCCTCCGAGAGCGCGAGCGAGGCGGGCGGCTACAAGGAGATCGTCATCTCCCTCAAGGGCGAACGCCCGTATCGCTGGTTCAAGCACGAGTCCGGCGTGCATCGCGTGCAGCGCGTGCCCGCGACCGAGGCGCAGGGGCGGGTACACACGTCGACCGCGACGGTCGCCGTGCTGCCGGAGGTCGACGAAGACGTGGAGATCGAGATCAAATCGGCGGACCTGCAGGTGGACACGTTCAAGGCGAGCGGCGCGGGCGGCCAGTACGTGAACAAGACCGAGTCGGCGATCCGCATCACGCACGTCCCGACGGGCGTCGTCGTCGCTTCGCAACAAGAGCGCTCTCAAATGCAGAACCGCGAGCGTGCGATGCAGATGCTGCGTGCGATTCTCTATGAACGCAGGCAGCGCGAGCAGGAAGAAGCGATGGGAAGTCTACGGCGTAGCCAAGTCGGCACCGGCGATCGCTCGGAGAAGATTCGCACCTACAACTTCCCGCAGGACCGCGTCACCGATCATCGGACGAATCACAGTTACGGAAACATTCGGGGCATCGTCGACGGCGACATCGGCGAGATCGTCGAGGAACTGTTGCGCGACGAACGCGCGCGGCTCTTGGCCGGCGCGGAGTCGTGAAGACCGCCGATCGGGAACTTCTCCTCGCCCACGTGCTCGGGAAAGAGCGCTCCTGGCTCCTCGCGCACGACGACGTGGAGTTGAGTTCGGAACAGGAGCGGCTGTTTGCGGAACTGCTCGCGCGTCGCGCCGAGGGCGAGCCCGTCGCGTATCTCGCCGGCACCGCGTGGTTCTGCGGCCGCCCCTTCGAGGTGAACCCGGCGGTTCTCGTCCCGCGCCCCGAGACCGAGCAACTCGTCGAGGCTGCGCTCGCGCACCTCCGGGCGTACGCGTCGCCGGTCGTGCTCGACGTCGGCACCGGCAGCGGCGCGATCGCGTGCACGATCGCGGCAGAGATGCCGAATGCGGTCGTCTACGCAACGGAGCGCAGCCCCGGTGCCCTCGCCGTGGCGAAACGCAACGCACTTGCCCTTCGTGTCACCCTGAGCCTGTCGAAGGGCGACCTGCTGCCCAGCGATGAGAGCGTGCGCTTCGATGCGGTCGTCGCGAATTTGCCGTACATTCCGACGGCGGATATCCCCGACGCTCTCCGATACGAACCGCGCGAAGCGCTCGACGGCGGACCCGACGGTCTGCGTGAGTATCGCCGCCTGCTCGAACGCTTGCCGCAGCGCATGAATGCCGGCGCGTTGATCCTGCTCGAGGCCGCACCGCCGACGATTGCCGCGCTTGCCGATCTGGCCGCCGCAGCGTTTCCAGGTGCGCGCATGAGCATCGGGAGCGACTACGCGGGGCTCGACCGCTACGTCCGAATCGAAAAGGCGGCCGGGGGCCACGCGGTGAACTAAGTCATCCCGAGTGGCGAAATACATTTTCTTCAGCGGGGGTGTGGCGAGTTCGCTCGGCAAGGGCATCACGGCGGCGTCTCTCGGCCGCTTGCTGAAGGCCCGCGGGATCAGCGTCTCGATCCAAAAGCTCGATCCCTACATCAACGTCGACGCCGGAACCATGAACCCGTACCAGCACGGCGAGGTTTTCGTGACCGAGGACGGCGCGGAGACCGATCTCGATCTCGGTCATTACGAGCGCTTCATCGACGAGAATCTGACGCGCGCGAACAACGTGACGACCGGCCAAATCTACAAGGCGGTCATCGAGAAAGAGCGGCGCGGCGAATACCTCGGCGCAACCGTGCAGGTGATCCCGCACATCACGAACGAGATCAAGGCGCACATCAAGCGCGTCGCCGAGGCGAGTCACGCCGAGGTTTGCATCGTCGAAGTCGGCGGCACCGTCGGCGACATCGAGTCGCTCCCGTTCCTGGAAGCGATCCGCCAGATGCGATATGACGTCGGCGAGGAGAACGTCATGTACGTTCACCTCACGCTCGTGCCGCATCTCGGCGCCCCGGATGAGTTGAAGACGAAGCCGACGCAGCACTCCGTGCGCGAGTTGCGCGGAATCGGCATTCTCCCCGACGCCATCGTCTGCCGCACGCAGAACGTCAGGGTCATGCCGCCCGAACTGAAGGAGAAGATCGCGCTCTTCTGCGACGTGTCGCGCTCCGCGGTCGTCCAGAACGGCGATGCGGCGAGCATCTACGCGGTACCGTTGAACTTGGAGCGCGAGGGGCTCGCCGATGCCACGGTGCGCAAGCTCCATCTGGACCCGCAGGCGCCGAACTTGAGCGAGTGGGAGGCGATCGTGGAACGCACGCTGCGCCCGCAGCGGCGCGTGACGATCGCACTCGTCGGAAAGTACGTCGAGTTGAAGGACGCGTACATCTCGATCATCGAGGCGCTCCATCATGCGGGCATCGCGCACGATGCGGGCGTCGAGATCCGCCGCATCGACTCCGAGGTGCTCGAAAATGAGGGCGTGGAACTGCTGCGCGGCGCGCAGGGCATTCTCGTGGCGCCTGGTTTCGGTTCGCGCGGGGTCAAAGGGAAACTGAACGCGATTCAACACGCGCGCGAGCAGAAGCTCCCGTTCCTGGGCATCTGTTACGGGATGCAGATCGCCTGCATCGAGTTCGCGCGCAACGTCTGCGGGCTGGCGGACGCGATGACGACGGAAGTCGACGAGACGGCGCCCGAGCCGGTGATCGACTTCATGCCCGATCAGCGTAATCTGGAGGTCTACGGCGGCACGATGCGCCTCGGCGCCTATACCTGTACGTTGCTGCCCGAGACGCACGCCGCGCGCGCGTACGGCTCGCTCGAGATCAGCGAGCGCCATCGCCATCGCTACGAGTTCAACAACCGCTACCGGCCGATCTTCGAAGAGCACGGCATGCGTTTCACCGGTTTCCATACCGTTGGAAAAACGCAGTTGGTCGAGCTGATCGAGCTGCCCGAATCGCTGCACCCGTGGTTCGTCGGAACGCAGGCGCATCCGGAGTTCAAGTCGCGGCCGAATCGGCCGTCGCCGCTCTATCGCGATTTCGTCGGCGCGGCGATCGCGCACGCGGAGCCGCGCGGCGCGTCGCGAGAAGCGTTCGCGACCGAACCCTCCTGAACGCCGGCGACGTCACCGCTGTTTTTCTCGCTCGCGACGAAGAGCGCAATCTCCCGCGAGCCCTGACGAGCCTTCCGCACGGCATGCGCCTCTTGGTCCTCGACGCGCGCTCGTGCGATCGCACGGTTGAGTTCGCGCGCTCCGCCGGCGCCGAGGTCATCGAGCGGGAGTGGAGCGGCTTCGTGGATGCGCGCCGATTCGCCCTCTCGCAAGTGCGCACGTCGTGGACGTTGATGATCGACGCCGACGAGGCGCTCGACGATGCATTGCGCGACGCGATCCTCGCGGCGCCCGGCGACGTGGACGGTTACATCGTGCGGCGCAGCACGTACTACTGCGGCAAATCGCTGCGCATGTGGCGAGCTGAGCCGCTCCTACGCCTCTTCCGGACGGATCGGGCAATGCTCGCTGCGCGTCCGGCGGCCGGCGGCGGCGCCGCGCTGCACGAGCGCTGGTCTTGTGCGGGTGCGATCGGCGAGTTGCCGGGAACGCTCCTGCACTTTTCCTATCCCGATGCTGCCTCGTACCGCGTGAAGTTCGCACGCTACACGGATCTGGAAGGCGCGGCGATGACGCCGAGCATCGGACGCGCGGCGCTGGAAGGGCTGCTCATCGCACCGCGCTTCGTGCGCCTCCTCTTCGTGAAGGGCGCACTGCTCGACGGCGCGCGCGGCATTGCGGCCGCGTACGGGTCGGCGCGCTATCGATTTATCTGCGCGCTCAAGGCGCTGCGGCGGCGATGAAACGGGTCGGTCTGGATGCTCGATCGACGCGGCAGATGTCGGTCGGAATGAAGCAGTACGCACGCGAGTTGACCGCGCGCCTACCGAAGGTCGCGCCCGAGTTCGAGTACGCGGTGTTTTCCCGGGGCGGCAACTTCGGCTGGAGCGAGCAGGTAGCGCTGCCGTTTTCGATAGCCCGCTCGCACGTCGATCTCGTGCACTTGCTCTCGCTCTACACGCCGCTCATCGTGCCGGCGAAATCGATTCTCACGATCCACGACCTTATCCACTTGCATTTCCCGAAGTATTTCAAGGTGAAGGTCGGCATCTACTATCGCACGGTCGTTCGTCGCGCGTGCGCGCGTGCCGAACGCGTGATCACCGACGACGAGCGCACGGTCGAGGACTTGGAACGCTTTCTCGGGGTGAACCCGCGCAAGGTGCGCGTCATCCCGCTCGGCGTCGACCCTGTCATCCTGAGCTCACCCCCTGTCACCCTGAGCACCCCCGATGTCATCCTGAGCTTGTCGAAGGGGCGCCCGTACTTTCTCTACGTCGGGAATCATCGTCGTCACAAAAATCTCAGGACGTTGCTCGCAGCATGGCAGGCGCTGCCGGAACGTTGCGACGTGGACCTGCTCTTCACCGGCCCTGATGACTTCGACGGCGAACTGCAGCGTGCGTCGAGTGGTCGCCGTCGCGCGGAGGCGCTCGGCGACGTTCCGCTCGATCGACTCGCCGAACTCTACCGTGACGCGCGTGCGCTCGTGCATCCGGCGCTGCGCGAAGGTTTCGGGCTTCCGCTCTTGGAGGCGATGGCGTCGGGAACGCCGGTCGTCGCGTCCGCCGACGCGATACCACGCGTGCTCGAGCCCGCGGCGCTCTCCTTCCCGGCCGAAGACGTCGCGGCGCTCACCGCGCGATTGCTCGAAGTGCTCGACGACGAGGGTCTGCGGGACCGGCTCGTCAATGAGGGGCGGATGCTGGCACGGCATCTCACCTGGGACCGATGCGCGCGCGCTACCGCCGATGTCTACCGCGAGGTGCTCGCGTGACGACGCGACGCGCGCTGCCGCCGTTTGCGGCGTTGCTCGCGCTTTGCCTTGGCGTCTGCCTTGCGGCGGGATCGCAGGCGCCTGCGATCGGCATCGTGATCAACGGCGAGACGCTGCCGCTCGATCCGCGCCCGCTGCTCGATCACGGCATCCTGCTCGTGCCGGTGCGCCGGACGATCGCCGCTTTGGGTCTGGATTTCGAGCAGCAAGGCTCGCGAATGATCACGCACGTCGGAGCGAAGACGGTGATCCTTCAACTCAACAGCAGCACCGCGATGGTCGACGATATGCGCGTCGAACTCGATGCGCCGGCGGTGCGCTGGAACAATGTCCTTTACGCGCCGCTGCGCTTTTTTACCGACGTGCTCGGCGCGCAAGCGAGCTTCGACCGGCGCGCGCACGTCGTGACGATCCTTTCGGAGCTCGTTGGGCGTTCGGGCGCCGGCGACTTCGCGGTGGGGAGCCGCACGATGCGCGTCGGCACCGTGACGGCGGTCGACGTCGACTCCGATCCTCCGACGGTCACGCTCGCATTCAACGGGTCTGTACGAACGATTCCGATCACGGCGAACGCGCTCATCACGATGCGTGACGTCGCCGTGAACGTGGATGTCTCCGGAGAGTTGACCGACATTCGCCCCGGCGACTACGCGGAGATCATGGCGAGCCGAGCCGGCTCGGTCCTCTCCGTCGTGGACGAATACGGTTCGCGTTACGGGACGATCGCGGCAATCAACGGCAGCGAGTTGGTGCTCGAGGATGGACACGTGCTCGTGCCGGATCGCGACACGGAGGTCGAGCTGAACGGAAAGACCGCGTCGTTCGCCGACCTGCTCTCCGGAGATCGCGCGACGATTCGATACAACGTGGAGACGGGAGAAGTGCGAGAGATCGTCGCGGAGCGTGCGGGAATGCCGACGAGCGCGCAGAGCGGTACCGCGAGCATCTCGGCGGTGGCAACCGACGCGACGGGCCCAATGCGCGCGGGCCAAACGCTGACGGTCACGCTGCGCGGCTCGCCCGGAGGATCGGCGACCTTCGACATCGGTGCCTACGTTGCGAACATCGCGATGGTCGAGCAGTCGCCGGGTCTCTATGTGGGAAGTTATCCGATCGCGCGCACCGCGAGCTTCGTCGACACGCCGATCGTGGGGCATCTACAAATCCGCGATGGGAGCAGCGTCGCGGCGCAAGCGGCGCAGACGCTCTCGGCCTCCGGCACGCCGCCCGGAATTCTTTCAGTCGGCCCGTCCGACGGCGCAAGCGTCAACGTGAACGCGCCCGCGATCTACGCGACGTTCGCCGCGGCGGCCGTGCCGGTCAATCCGTCGAGCATCCATCTCGAGGTCGACGGCCGCGACGTGACGCCGGAGTGCCTGCGAACGCCGCAGTTCATTCAATACCTTCCGCAAACGACGTACCGCGGAACCGTGCACGTTACGGTTCGCGTCGCCGACCTCGCCGGGAACGCGATCGCGAGATCGTGGACCTTCACGATCCGCGCCACCCGATGACGGACTGCATCTTCTGTAAGATCGCCTCCGGGGAAGTGGCCGCGAAAGAACTCTATCGCGACGACGAGATCGTTGCGATCGCGGACCTGAATCCGCAGGCGCCGACGCATGTGCTCGTGATACCGCGAGCGCATCATGAGGATCTCGCCGCCCTCTACGACTCCGGCGGCGGTGCGCTCGCGCAGCGTCTTCTTGCGACCGCGACAAAGCTCGGCCGCGAGCACGGCGCAAACGGCTTCCGTCTCGTCGTCAATACCGGCGAAGAGGGTGGGCAAACCGTCGCGCACGTGCACGTGCACGTGCTCGCCGGCCGCCACATGACCTGGCCCCCCGGTTGATCTTGTCACGCGGCGGGAAGCGCGTGATAGACTATGCGTGGGATGGAAATGCTGCAAGTTGCACCCGACCTTGGGATCCCCGAGGTCAGGCCCGCGATCGAGTCGATCGGCGGCCGCTGGGAACAGAAGGTGAGTCCCCGCCGAAAACACTCGTTGCTGCAGAGCCGGCTCGGGACATGGCTCACGCTCTGGGCCGGGGAGCGTGGCGAGGTCGGCACCGAGTGGCGCTTCTACATGTTGCCGAAAGGCGAGAAGCCGAGTTCGCTCGTCCCCGACGTTTCGTACGTTTCCTTCGAACGGATGCCGCCGAGCTTCGGCGAGCTGCGCGAGCAGCCGACCATTTCGCCGGACATCGTCGTCGAAGTTCTCTCGCCGCTCGATCGAATGAAGACGCTCCAACAGAAGCTCGTGATCTATTTCGCGCACGGTTCGCGCTTGGTGATCGTCGTCGACCCGGAGAAGCACGTGGTGACGATGCACGAGCGCGGCGGTGAGTCTCGCGTTTTCGGCATCGGTGATACGGCTGTCACGACGGCATACGCCGATCTGAGCCTGGACGTCACGGCGCTTTTCCAGCGTATTTGACGCCCCTGGGCGCCTATGGTAGAGTACGCAGGGCCCTCGCATCTGAGGGCTTATAAGAATATGCGCCGCGCCCGCAGGGCAGCGCCCGAAAGGGGGGTTGAGAATGGAAGTTCGCATCGCACCAGGCGAGTCGATTGAGAGCGCGCTGCGGAGATTCAAGAAGGCCACCCAGAAGGCGGGCATTCTCGCAGAGGCGCGCAAGCACGAGCACTACGAGAAGCCCAGCGTGCGCCGCAAGAAGAAATCCGCGGCCGCGCGCAAGCGCCGCGTCTAGCCTCCCATGGGTGTCCTGAAAGATCGCATCACCTCCGATCTCAAGGAGGCGATGAAGGCGCGCGACCAGCTGCGCCTCGATACGTTGCGCTCGGCGATCTCCGGTTTCACCTATAAACGAGGCGAGACGGGGCGCGAGCCCTCCGACGAGGAGGAACTGGACGTCCTTCGGCGCCTCGTGAAGCAACGCACTGATTCCATCGCCGAGTTCGAAAAAGGCGGCCGAACCGATCTCGTGGAGAAGGAACGGGCCGAACGCGAGATCCTGCTGCCGTATCTTCCGCAGCAGAAGTCCGGCGAGGAGATTCGCGCCCTCGTGGCCGCGACGATCGCGGCGCTTCCAACCGACGGGCGCAACCAGGGCGCGGTGATGAAGGCGGTCATGCCGCAGCTCCGCGGCCTTGCCGACGGAAACCTCGTCAAAGAGATCGTTACCGAGGCGCTGGCCGAGAAGTAACCGAAACACCGACGCATGCGCGTCGCTTTCTGGCTCGGGCTGCTGCTCTGGGGAGTTGCATCGCTTGGCGTCTCGGCCATCTCCGCACCCTCCTCGGGCCCGGTCGTCATCGTGCCGATCGAGGGTACCGTTGACGACGGCATGGCGCATCTCGTGCAGCGTTCCGTCCAGCAAGCCGAGAGCGAGAACGCCGCGGCGATTGTCCTCGACGTGAACAGCCCGGGTGGCCTCGTCTCCTCGGCCTTCGAGATTCGAGACGCGCTCTTCTCGACGCGCATCCCCGTGGTCGCCTACGTCGGTGAGCGCGCCTATTCGGCCGCCGCGCTCATCACGCTCTCCGCGCGCAAGATCGTCATGGCGCCCGGCGCTTCGATCGGCGCCGCGGAGCCGATTCCGAATACCGCGAAGAACATCTCCGCGCTCCGCGCGGAGTTCGCCTCGACCGCCGAGCGCAACGGCTACGACCCGCGCATCGCGGGCGCGATGGTCGATAAGACGATCGACGTCCCGGCATTCAAGAGCAACGGCGCGATCCTCACGCTGAACACGACCGACGCGTTGCGCGCGCACATCGCGAGCGCAATCGAGCCGACGCTCGACGCCGCGCTTGCGAGCCTCGGATTGAAGAACAACGCGCGCGAGACCGCGGAGTTCACGTTCGGTGAGCGCGTGGCGCGCTTCGCCACCGATCCCGCGGTGAGCGGGTTGCTTCTGACCATCGGGTTGCTCGGCATTCTCATCGAAATGCAGACCCTGCACGGCATCGCAGGCCTCATCGGCGTGCTCGCGCTCGTGCTGTTCTTCGGCACGCATATCTACGCCGGATTTTCGAACATCTTCGTGGTCGTGCTCGCGCTGCTCGGCCTCTTTGGGATCCTATGGGAGTTGCACGTCGTGCCCGGACACGGGGTCCCGGGCATTCTCGGCGGCGTCGCGCTGCTGCTGGCCGTGCTCCTTGCGTTTGGTTTGCCCAATATCGTCGTCGCGATGGAAACGGTCGTGGCCGCGCTCGCGTTGACGATCGTCCTCTTCCTGATCGCGTTGCGCATCCTTCCGGAGAACGCGTGGGTGAAGCGCTTCGCGCTCGCGCACGTCCAAGGACGCGATTACGTCTCGAGCCGCGATTTCACCGACCTGCTCGGCCACACCGGCACCGCGGCGTCGTATCTGCGCCCCGCGGGGATCGCGGCGATCGACGGGCGCCGCATCGACGTGCTCACCGAGGGTGAGTTCATCCCGCAAGGTGCCGCGATTCGCGTCACGCGCGTCGAGGGCGCGCGCATCTTCGTCGCCCCCGCCGTTAACCCGGACTTTTCGTAAGGAGCCATTCGTGATTGCCATCGGTACGGCCATCGTCATCCTCATCGTCGTCGTCCTGTTTTTCATGTTTCTGTACTACTTTCCGCTCGGACTTTGGATCCGCACGATCGCCGCGGGCGTGCCGATCGGGATCATCACGCTGGTCCGCATGCGTTTGATCGGGATTCCACCGGGCGTGATCGTCACGAACTACGTGCGCGCGCGCAAAGCCGGTTTGAACGTCACGATCGATCCGATGCAATCACACTATCTTGCGGGCGGAAACGTCGAGGCGGTGACGCTCGCGATGATCGCCGCGCAGCGCGCGCAGCTTCCGCTGGAATGGCAGCGTGCCGCCGCGATCAACCTCGCCGGGCGCAACGTGCTCGAAGCGGTGCAGACGTCGGTGAATCCGAAGGTCATCGAGACGCCGATCTTCCAGGGCGTCGCGCAGAACGGCATCCAGTTGAACGTGAAGGCGCGCGTGACCGTGCGCAGCAACCTCGACACCTACGTCGGCGGCGCGGGCGAGCAGACGGTGATCGCGCGCGTCGGCGAAGGCGTCGTCGCGGCGGTCGGCGCCGCGGTCGATCACAAGGAAGTGCTCGAATACCCGGATCGCATCAGCAAGACCGTGCTCGCGAAAGGACTCGATGCGGGGACCGCCTTCGAGATCGTTTCGATCGACATCGCCGACGTCGACGTCGGCAAGAACATCGGCGCGGAACTGCAGACGAGCCAAGCCGAAGCCGATCGCCGCATCGCACAGGCGAAGGCCGCGGAACGGCAGTACGCCGCGCTCGCCGGCGAGCAGGAGCAGAAAGCGCTGACGCAGGCGATGCGCGCNNCCGAGCGAACCGACGCAGCAACCGCCGCCGCTGAAATAACATGGATCTTCACAGCCTCGGCTCGCTGATCTGGGCCCTTGTCGTCGTCATCGCCGTGATCTCGTCGGTCGTGCGTAGCGCGAAGCGCACGATCGAGCGTTCCTCGTCGACGCCTCCGGCGGCGCCGCTCGTGCCGGCGCCTCTCGTGCGGGCGCCCGTGCCCGCGGCCGCCCCGAGCGCACCGAGCATGGGGCACGGCATGGGGCACGCGCGAACCGGCGGGGCCGTCGTCAGCAACGCCGCCTTCACACGCGGCATCGAAGCCCCAGCGAGCGCGCTCGAGGCGGCTCCCGGCTTGCCGCCGCTTCCCGAACCTACGCCGTCGCCGCTTCGCGTCGGCGTGCTCTTCGGCTCGAGGCGGCCGCTCATGCAGGGCATTATCGCACTCGAAGTGCTCGGTCCACCGCGCGCGCTGCACGGGTGGATGCCGATCGTTTGACCTCTCGCAGCATCGATCTCGCGAGCCTCGCCGAGCGCGTTCGACTGTTCGGCGAGTACGATCGTAACCTCTCGGCGATCGAGGAGAGCCTCGGCGTGCGGCTCCAGACGGAGGACGACCACCTCGTGCTCTCCGGCGACGAGCGCAGCGTCGAACGCGCGGCGCACGCGGTGACGCGCATGCTCGAAGCGGCGGTCGAAGGCGCACAGATCACTCCGCACGACGTTGCGTTATCGGTCGCCGACACGGAGACCGCGTCCGGCGGCCGCGCCGTTGCAACGACGCTGTTGCGCGCGCACCGCGGCCGCGAGATTCGGCCGCGCACCGCCGGACAACGCGCCTTCGTCGAGGCAATCGAGCGCAACACGCTGTCGTTCGGCATCGGTCCTGCGGGAACGGGCAAGACGTTTCTTTCCATCGTCATGGCGGTTCGCGCGCTCAAAGCGCACGCGGTTGCGCGCGTCGTCCTCTCCCGTCCGGCGATCGAAGCGGGCGAAAAGCTCGGCTTTCTCCCCGGCGATCTGCGGGAGAAGGTCGATCCGTACATGCGTCCGCTCTACGACGCGCTCGGCGAGCTGCTCGACGACGGCGTCGTCGCGAAATACATGGAGCGCGGAACGATTGAGGTCGCACCGCTCGCCTACATGCGCGGCCGCACGCTCTCCGACGCCTTCATCATCCTCGATGAAGCGCAGAATGCGACGGCGGGCCAGTTAAAGATGTTCTTGACGCGTCTCGGCAGCGGATCGAAGATGGTCGTCGTCGGGGACGTGACGCAGATCGATCTCGTCGGAGCGCCGAGCGGTCTCGTCGACGCGGCTCGGCGTCTCGCTTCCGTGGAGGACGTCGCCGTCGTCGAACTCGACGAGACCGACGTCGTGCGCAATCCGCTCGTGGCGCGGATCGTGCGCGCCTACGCCGATCTTCCCCCGTGATTCACTATCGCAACGACGTCGCGCGAAGCGGCGTGAACGGCCGAGCGCTCTGCGCCGCCGCGCGCCGCCTGCTCGCAGGCCTCGGTGAAGATCGCGCGTCGCTCTCGCTGCGCATCGTGAGCGACAAAACGATGCGCACGCTCAACCGCGACCACCGCGGCAAAGACAAATCAACCGACGTATTATCATTCCCCCAGCGTGAATGGACGGAGCCGGCGTCCCCCGGAGAGCCTCTGACGGTGCACGCTGAGGATCCTCTTGGCGACATCGTGATCAGCGTCGACACCGCGAAACGGCAGGCGGCCGATTACGACGCGCCGCTCGAGCGCGAGCTGGAGCGATTGCTCATCCACGGAATCTTGCACCTTCTCGGCCACGATCACGAGCGCGCGGCGGAGCGGAAGAAGATGGAGGCGGAGGAGCGTCGCCTCGCTGACGTGATCGGAATGCCATGGCCGTATCGGTGAAGCGTTTTCTCGAATCGTTCGTGCACGCGTTCGACGGCATCGTCGACGCGACGCGCACGCAGCCCAACCTCGGCATTCATCTCGTCGTGACGGCCCTCGTGCTGCTGCTCGCGCTTGCGCTGCACCTGACGCTCTGGGGCTTCGTCGCGATCTTGCTGCTCATCGCGCTCGTGCTCGGCCTCGAACTCATGAACACGGCCGTCGAGGCGCAGGTGGACCTCGCGAGCCCCGAACGCCATCCGCTGGCAAAGAAGGCGAAGGATGCGGCCGCGGGAGCCGTCCTCGTCGTCTCGATCGGCGCCGTCCTCGCCGGCGCGGCCATCTTCGTGGAGGCGCGCATCCATGGCTACGTCGCCCCCGCGCTGCCCGGGCTCGACGTGCCGACCTGCGTCTCCGCCTTTGCGCTGGGCGCGGTGCTCACGGTTCTTGCCAAGGCGCGCTGGGGAAGCCGCTTCAGCGGGCGTGCGACCCTCTTCTGGAACGCGTGGGCGCTTTTGGTGATCGGGCTGGGCGTGCGCGTCTTCTGGCCCGAGGGGGTTGCCCTCCTCGTTGCCGCATATGTCACGATGACTCGCCGTCCTCATACGGCCGCTGCCTTGCTCTCGGGGCCGCTCGTCGGGGTCCTCTCGGCCCTGCTCTGCGTTCTGGCCCACGACCCGCGTATGCTATAATGGCGCCGATTTGAGCACCGACCCGCCGCTACCGAGCGAGGCATGACCCACATCGACTCGTTCCAGATCATTGCTCTCGGAGTGCTGGTCGTAGTCTCCGCATTCTTCTCGGCCTCCGAGGCGGCGCTGATCTCCGTTTCGCGGCTGCGCGCCCGGATGATGGCCGAGCGCCGAGTTCACGGTGCGGCCGACGTCACGCGCCTGATCGAGAACCGCAACCAGTTCCTGACCTCGGTGCTGATCGGCAACACCGTCGCGCTCCTCGCCGCCGACTCGATCGCAACGTCACTCGCCTTTACGATGGGGCTGCCGCATCCCGCGATCTACTCGACGCTCGTGATGTCGGTGGTGCTCCTGCTCTTCGGAGAGACGATCCCGAAGACGGTGGCGAGCAGCGATGCCGAGCGCTGGGCGCTGCGCCTCGGGCCGATCATGCGCGTGATCGCATGGATCATGACGCCGTTTGCCAACGCATTTCTCTTCCTTACCGCCATGCTCTTACGCCCGTTCGGGATTCGGAACGTGCCGCACATCTTCGTCACCGAAGAGGACATTCGCGCGCTCGTCAACGTCGGCGCCGAGCAGCGCGTCATCGAAGAGCAGGAGCGTGAGATGATCCATTCGGTCATCGAGTTCGGCGACACGATCGCACGTGAGGTGATGACGCCGCGTCCGGAGATCGTGGCGGCATCCGTCGATGTAACGCCGCGGCGCGCGCTCGACATCATCATCGCCGAATGGCATTCGAAGCTGCCGGTCTATCAGGAATCGAAAGACGACATCATCGGCGTCGTGCACGACCGCGAGTTGTTGATCGCCCTCGCGACGGGTGTCATCGCGACGACGACGCTCCGCGCGCTCATGCGGCCGTGCGTCCACGTTCCCGAGACGAAGAAGGTCGCCGAGCTCTTGCGCGAGATGCAGCGCGACAAGTTTTCGCTCGCGATTGTCGTCGACGAGTACGGTGGAACCGCGGGTTTGGTGACGATGGAGGACTTGCTCGAGGAGATCGTCGGAGAGATACGCGACGAGCACGATCGGGACGAGCAGGAGCCCATCGTCGTCGTTTCGCCGCAGGAGGCAATCGTCGATGCGCGGACCAACATCGAAGACGTGAACGCGCGGCTCGGAACGCGGCTTCCGACGGAGGATTTCGAAACGATCGGGGGCTACACGGTCGGACGCTTCGGACGCTTGCCCTCCGAGGGCGAGGAGATCGAGGCCGACGATGAGACGCGCTTGCGCGTCGAGCGCGCGCACGGACGCCGGATTCTCGCGGTGCGCATCAATCACAACGTGGCTACGCCGGATCAGAGCGAAGCGGTTGCCGGCGAACGTACGGACGCAAACGATGCCGTCCGCTGAGGCCTTGCTCGAGGCGGCACGCGCCGCGCGTGAGCGAGCGTACGCACCGTACTCCGGTTTCTCGGTCGGTGCGGCCGTCGAAACGCAGGACGGCAGCATCGTCACCGGCTGCAACGTCGAGAACGCGAGCTTCGGGCTCTCCATTTGTGCGGAGAGAACCGCGCTCGTTCGCGCGGTCGCCGAGGGTCACAAGGCAATTCGCGCAATCGCAATCGCCGGCCCCGACGGCGTCGACACCGCGCCGTGCGGCACGTGCCGGCAGTTCATTGCCGAGTTCGATCCCGAGATGCCGGTGACGTTCACGGCGCGCGACGGCGTCGTGCAGACGGTGCTCTCCACGTTGCTCCCGTACGCGTTTACCGCCGACGCATTGCGCAGTTAGCGTTGGCGACGCCGTCGCGGACGTATAAGGCGCGCGGCGTTGTGTTGCGGGCGCGCAACCTTGGGGAGGCGGACCGAATCCTGACGCTCTTCACCTTCGAACACGGCAAGGCCGACGCGGTCGCAAAAGGCATTCGGCGCGGGAAGAGCCGGGTGGGCGGGCGATTGGAGTTCGGCAACGAGGTTGCGCTCACGCTCCACCGCGGCCGCTCGCTCGACGTGATCTCCGGCGCCGAAATCCTCTGCGAGCATTGGCAGGCGCTCGTGCAGCCCGAGCGTTTCGGCACGGCGACGCTCGCCGCGGAGATGATCGATGCGTTCTGCGAACCGGAGTTGGCGTTGCCCGACGTCTACGAACTCCTCGTGGGAATGCTTCGAGCGGTTGCGACATCGACGGAACCCGCTGCGCTGCTGCCGCGCTTCTCGCTGCGTTTGCTCGAGGCGCTCGGCCTCACGCCGCCGATGGACGTCTGCGTGCGGTGCGGGAAGTCGCTCGGTGACGAGAACGCGTGGTTGGACGCCGAGGCGGGCGGGCTCATGGACGAAGCGTGTCGCGAGCGTTGGCGAACGCTGCCCGAACTCGATGCCGCCGATCTGGCGAACCTGCGCGCAATCGCGGCTCCCCGGGGCGCGGGCGCCGCGGTGCTCGCGAGGCCGCGCGTCGCGAAGGCGGTGGAATCCTTGATCGATCATCATCTCGGTCGCCGTCCGAAGGCAATCGCCGCTCCGGCGGAACTACGGAATCGATCCAACTGAACGGGATCATGGCGCTCGACGTGGGCACGAAGCGGATCGGCGTCGCGGTCGCCGACCCGAGCGGGAGCTACGCGCTTCCGGTCGGCACGATTACGCGCACGGAGTTGCGCGCCGACCTCGAGCGGATCGCCGAGTATCTCGAGGGGTACGCGGTGCGAGATCTCGTCGTCGGGGAGCCGGTGACGCTCGGGGGCGAGCGGGGAATCGCCGCCCGGCACATGGACGAGTTCGTAGCGCAACTCCGGCACGTCTTCACGGGAGCGATCCATCGGGTTGACGAACGAATGACGACCGCGCAGGCGACGAAGGCAATGATTGCCGGCGGAGCCTCGCGCAAACAACGCCGCGGAGCCGTCGATATGATGGCCGCCGCCTTGATTTTGGAGACGTTCTTGGCCCGCCGTAGCCGACCATGAAGTTCTTACGCTCGCTCTTCCTCCTCGCACTCGTGATCGTCGTGGCCGGCGGCGCGCTGCTCGCGTACGGCACATTCGGGGATCGCTCGCGTCCGCTCGCCCGGACGCGCGTCGTCATCCCCACCGGCACGTCCTTCGACGGCGTCCTCGCCATCTTGCGCCAAGACGGCGTCGTCGCGCACACGTTGCCGCTGCACCTGCTCGCGCGCGCTCGAGACGAGGAGACCGAGGTGCGCGCAGGCGAGTACGAGTTCGCGCCGCACGAAAGCGAATCCGAAGTCCTGCACGCGCTCGTGACGCAGGGAGAGGCTGTCGCGCAGTGGGTGACGATTCCCGAAGGCTTCACGTCGGAGCAGATCGCGACGCGCCTGCAAGCGGCGGGCATCGGCGATGCGGCGACGTTCACGCATGCGTTTGCAAGCGACTCGACCGTCATCGACGGCGCGCGCACGAAGAACCTCGAAGGCTTCCTCTTTCCCGACACGTACCTCGTGCCGGTGGGTGCGCCGCCGGGTGAAATCGAGCAACAGTTCGAGACGGCATTTTCGAGCGCGTTGCCGCGCGACGCCGCGCAGCGCGCGCGCGCGCTGCACCTGAGCGTGCCGCAGGTCGTGACGGTCGCATCCCTCGTCGAACGCGAAGCGAAGGTCGATCGCGACCGCCCGTTGATCGCCGGCGTCATCTACCACCGCTTGCAGCTCGGCATGCCGCTCGAGATCGACGCGACGATCGAGTACGCACTGCCGCACCACAAGACCGAACTCTCTCGCAGCGATCTCGCGATCGACTCGCCCTACAACACGTATCTCCACGCGGGCCTGCCGCCGACCCCGATTGCGAATCCGGGACGCGCCTCGCTAGAGGCGGCTTTCCATCCGGCGAGCACGAAGGCGCTCTACTACGTCTATTGCGGCGGGGGCAGGCATGCGTTCGCCGACACGCTGGCGGAGCATCAAGCAAACGTCGCGCGCTGCTTGAGATAGGAGCCCAGATGGATTCCGGCTCGGAGAAGCCGCTCGACCTCAAGGACACGCTCTTCGTGAAGACTCCCGGCGGCGAGGAAGTCTCGTTCACGGTCGTCGCGCTGCTCGAAGACGAAGAAGAGAACGCAAGAGGCTACGCCGTGTTGCTGAGCGAGCCCGAAGGCGGCGAGGAGAGTTTCATCGTCACCGATCCGTTCGGCAAGCTTCTCGAAGACGATGAGCTCGCGCAGCAAGTACTCGATGATTACCTGCTCTTCGCCGATGAGTCGAGCGAGGACGGCGAAGCATGATTCGCGTGCTCTTT
This sequence comes from Candidatus Tyrphobacter aquilonaris, assembly GCA_003133745.1. GTDB lineage: Bacteria > Vulcanimicrobiota > Vulcanimicrobiia > Vulcanimicrobiales > Vulcanimicrobiaceae > Tyrphobacter > Tyrphobacter aquilonaris. The sequence goes on along the minus strand of PKZD01000078.1, from coordinate 6,541 downwards.
CTCTCCGCAAGCGTCGGCGACGGTCACTCCTCCGCGGCGAACGCGGTCTCCGTCGCGCTCGACGAGATCTCGCCCGGAACGCGCACGCTCGTCGTCGACTCCTACCGGTACGCGGCGCTCGTCGTCTCGGGCGTCGTCTCCGGCGGCTATCTGCAGATGGTCAAGACGATCCCGCAGATGTATCGATACCTCTACCATCGCGCGGAGCGCGCAACCGAAGTCGGACCGTTTCGGACGTGGGCGCATCAGTTCACGGCCGGGAATCTGCGCGGGTTGATTCTGCGCGAGCGGCCCGACATCGTCGTCTGCACGCACGCGTTTCCGTGCGGGACGATGGCCGAATACAAAGCGGCCTACGCCGACGCGCCGCCGGTGCTCGGGATCGTCACCGATTTCGCGGTGCACGGCTTTTGGGTTCACGCCGACGTCGACGCGTACGCGGTCGCGACCGAAGCGATGCGCGACGCGCTCATCGCGCGCGGCGTGCCGGCGGAGCGGGTTCTCGCATCCGGGATTCCGGTGCATCCGCGCTTTGCGCGCAACGTCGAACCGAGAGCCGTGCTGCGCGCCCGCCTCGGCCTTCCGCAGGACGGTCCGGTCGTGCTCTTGATGGGCGGCGGGCTCGGCATCGGACCCCTCGAGCGCATGCTGCACGCCATGGAGCGGCTCGAAGCGCCCGCGGCGGTCGTCGCGATCGCCGGCCGAAACGCTCGCGTCGAACGTCGCCTTCCGACGGTCGCGCAGGGCCTCAGCCGTCCGGTCCACGTGCTCGGCTTCGTCGAGAACGTCTACGACTACATGCACGCCTGCGACGTGCTCGTCACGAAGCCCGGCGGCCTCACCGCGGCGGAGGCGCTCGTCGCGAAAATCCCGATGGTGCTCTCTCGCCCGCTCCCTGGGCAAGAAGAGCGGAATTCGCGCCTGCTGGTCGAAGCTGGATGCGCTGTACGAGTGCGCAGTCTCGGAGAACTTCCGGGCGCGCTCGATTCAGTGCTTTCCGACCCGGAGCGCAGAGCGCGCATGGTCGCCGCGGCGACCGGTCTGGGACGGCCGAATGCGGCGCGCGAGATCGGCATGCTGGTCGCCCGCCTCGCACGGCCACGGGAAGAGGTTGCGTAACTTAGGAGATCGTGCGGTGAACATTCCCTCTTCGACAACGTATGCATGGTGGCTCTCCGTCCTGCGCATCTACACGGGCGCCTTCTGGATCCTCTACGCGCTCCCAAAGTTCACGAATCCAAATGGGTTCCTGCCGCCGAACGGATCCATGGCGACGATGATCGGGCAAGCCGCGTCGAGTACGACGGGACCCTATCATGCGTTCATCATCGGCACCGTACAGCCGCACATCGCTCTCTTCGCTCAACTCGAGCGCTTCGGTGAACTCGGCGTGGGAATCTTATTGCTCCTCGGACTCTTCACTCGGCTCGGCGGTCTCCTCGGCGCGCTCCTTGCTGCGAACTACCTGCTTGCCGTCGCGCAACCGCCGGCCGGAGCATTGGTGAGTTTGAACGCCGTTGCGCTTGCGCTCTCAGCGGTGCACTTCGTGCTCCCGACCGGACGTTTCTTCGGCGTCGACGCCATGTGGGGTCGCCGCAGGTATTCGGTGCTCGACGATACGCCCGCGATGCCGATTCCGCCGCGGCGACCTGCCGCACAGCCGGCCGTCTCCGACAACGGCAGCACGGTCGTGGCGACGCAGGGCACGATTCCCGCGCCCGACGCGATCACGCCCGCGCCCGGTCCAAACGGCGCGAACGGCGGACCGGAGTTCGCCGCACCTGCGTCGGCCGGACCGCAGGTCGATCAGAGCAGCACGCAAGGCTCCGTCTGAAACGCGATGTTTAAAGGACGCGTAGCCGTCGTGACCGGAGGGACGCGCGGCATCGGCGCCGCGATCACCGAATCGCTCGCGAAAGCCGGCGCGCACGTCGCCGCGGGCTACAACAAAGGGAAAGAAGGCGCGGAGGCGTGCCGCGAGCGCCTGACCGCGGCCGGTGCTTCGGTCTCGTGCCACCAGGGCCGCGTCGACGACTTCCAAGACTGCAAGCGCGTGATCGACGAGGTGATCGCGGAGTTCGGGCGGATCGATTACCTCGTTAACAACGCGGGCATTACGATCGACAAGACGTTGCGCAAGATGAGCGCCGAAGACTGGCAAGGTGTGATCTCGGTCAACCTCTCGGGCGCCTTCAACATGACGAAGGCGGTGATCGAGCACATGATCGAGCGCGGCTCGGGACGCATCGTCAACATCAGTTCGGTCATCGGTGAGACCGGGAACATCGGCCAAGCGAACTACGCGGCATCGAAAGCGGGTCTCTTTGGTTTCACCAAATCGATCGCGCTCGAGCTCGCGAACAAAGGCGTGACCGCCAACGTCGTCGCGCCCGGCTTCATCGCCACGGAGATGGTCTCCGCGATCCCCGAAGCCGCGCTCTCAAAGGTGGTCGAGAAGATCCCGCAGCGCCGCCTCGGCAAGCCCGAGGAGGTCGCCCGGGTCGTCCAGTTCCTGCTGGAGGACGAGTCGAGCTACATTACGGGAGCCGTCTACACGGTCAACGGCGGCCTCGACATGTAATCAGGCCCTAGCGGCCGCTAGGTCTACGCAGCGCCCGCGACGAAGCCCACTTCCAATGACTGTATCTGCACCTTCAACCACCGCATCGTGGCAACGTGCCCTCGACGGGCGCGTCGCGATCGTCACCGGCGGCTCGCGCGGCATCGGTGCCGCGATCAGCCGGCTCCTCGCGGCCGACGGCGCTGCCGTCGCGGTGCTCGGCATCGCCGATGATCGGGAGCGCACCGACCGGCTTCGCGCCTCCCTCAACGGTGACGCGCAGCGCGTGCACTTCTACGAAGCAAACGTTGCCGACCATACGCAATGCGAGAGCGCGGTCGCGCGCGTGCTCGCCGAACACGGCCGGATCGACGTTCTCGTCAACAACGCCGGCATCACGAAAGACCGCACCGTGCTCAAGATGAGCATCGAGGAGTGGAACGATGTCATCGGCGTCGATCTCTCCGGTCCGTTCTTCATGATCCGCGCGGTGCTGCCGCACATGGTGGAACGCAAGTACGGACGCATCGTGAACATCAGCTCCGTCGTCGCGCGCACGGGAAACTTCGGCCAAGCAAACTATGCCGCGGCGAAGGCCGGGCTCCTCGGCCTGACCAAGACCGTCGCGCTCGAAGGAGCGCGGTCCGGCATCACCGTCAACGCCGTGGCGCCGGGCTTCACGATGACCGAGATGGTCGCAGCGATGCCGCCGGCGGCCATCGAGGCGGCGCGCAATCGCACGCCGGAGCAGCGCCTCGCGCAACCGGAGGAGATCGCGCGCGTCGTGCGCTTCCTCATCGACGAGCAGTCGGCGTTCGTGACCGGCGCGACCTATGACATCAACGGAGGCATGTTCATGTGATCGGCGAGATGCCAGTCGAAGAGTTCAGTTACGGCGTCGACTTGAGCGGCGCGGATCCCGCGGCGCTTCTCGACGCGCTGCGCGCGGTGACGCTCGACGTCATGAGCGATCCGCTGCGCATGACGGCGCTCACGTCGTCGTTGATGCTCGCGGAGCAGAACGTCGCCATGAACGCGCTGCTTCGCATGCAGGGCGAGAGCCCGACTCCCGTCGGCGCCGCAAACGGCGACAAACGCTTCAGCGATCCGGCGTGGAAGAGCAATCCGTTTCTCATCTCGGCGGTCGAGGAGTTTCTCGTGCGGCGGCAGTACGCGCTGCAGCTCGTCGAAAGCTCGCGATTGCCGGAGGCGACGAAGCGGAAGGCGCGCTTCGCGATTACCATGATGATGGAGGCGGTGGCGCCGAGCAATCTTCCCTGGCTCAACCCCGCGGTCGTCAAAGAAGCGATCGACACCGGCGGCACGAGCCTGCTGCGTGGGATGAGCGCATATCTCGACGATCTCCAGAACAACGGCGGCTATCCGAAACAGGTCGACGGCTCGGCCTTCACGCTTGGGGAGAACCTCGCCGCGACGCGGGGCGAAGTCGTCTTTCGCAACGAGCTGATCGAGTTGATCGCATACGCGCCGCAAACCAAAGAGGTCTACGAACGCCCGTTGCTCTGCAGCCCGCCGTGGATCAACAAGTACTACATCATGGACCTCGCGCCGGGGCGCTCGTTCGTGGAATGGGCGGTGAAGCACGGCCACCAAACGTTCATGATCAGTTACCGCAACCCCGATGCTTCGATGCGCGACTTTACAATGGACGATTACCTGCGCCTCGGACCGCTCGCCGCGCTCGACGCCGTCGAGCGCATTACGGGCGCGCCGAAGGTGAACGTCGCCGGCCTCTGCCTGGGCGGCACGATCGGAGTCATCATGCTCGGCTACCTCGCGAAGCGCGGCGAAGCCGGTCGCATCGGCGCGCTCGCGGCGACGAATACGCTCGTCGACTTCAGCGAGCCCGGAGACTTGGGCGTCTTCACCGACGAGCCGTCGATCTCGAAGCTCGAAGCGAAGATGCGCGAGCGGGGCTACCTCGATGGCGCCGAGATGGCGGGAACGTTCAACTGGATGCGCGCGAGCGATCTCATCTGGAGTTACGTCGTCTCGAACTGGTACATGGGGAAGAAGCCGCCGGCCTTCGACATTCTTGCGTGGAACGGCGATTCGACGCGCATGCCGGCCGCGATGCACTCCCAGTACCTGCGCGCCTGTTACCTGCACAACGCGCTCGTGAAGCCGAATGCGTTCGTCATCGGCGGTACGCCGCTCGATCTCGGCATGATCCGAACGCCGCTCTACGTGCTCGGTGCGGAGAACGATCATATCGCGCCCTGGCGCGCGACGTACATGACGACGCAGTACGTCGGCGGCGCCGCGAAGTACGTGCGCACGAACTCAGGACACGTCGCGGGGATCTGCAATCCTCCCGGCAATCCGAAAGCCTGCTACTGGACCGCGGATGCCACGGAGCCGGGAGAATCAGCCGATGCGTGGCTCGCGCGCGCGCAACGACGCGACGGCAGTTGGTGGGAAGATTGGGCCAAATGGGCGCAAGCGCACGGGGGCAAACGCCGCGAGCCGTATCCGTTGCCGACGAGCGGCGAGGCCGCGCCCGGGCGTTACGTGCGCGGGGAAACCGCGCCGCCCTTCGATNNCAAGAGAGCTGTCACCCTGAGCTTGTCGAAGGGAAGCAAGAAGAAAAGCACGCGCAGGAAGAAGAGCCGCTGATGGCCGGCAGAGAGGACCCCTCGAAGCTCGGTGAGTTCATCCGCGTCCAGCGTGAGTTGGCGAATCTCTCCTTGCGCCAGTTGGCGGAGATGGCGAAGGTCTCGAATCCGTATCTCAGCCAGGTGGAGCGCGGCATCTACAAGCCTTCGGCCGAGGTCCTCAAGCAGATCGCGAACGCCCTCCACCTCTCCGCGGAGTCATTCTTCACCCAGGCGGGCCTCCTCGATGAGGACGTCGTCAAGCAAGCAAGCGGCCAGGTGGAGTCGGCGATCAAGCTCGACCCCCGCCTCACGCCCGAGCAAAAGGAGACCCTCATGCGGGTCTACCGGGGATTCCTGGGCGACGATTAAGCCCCGAGGGGTTGACGGCCCTAGCATCTGCTTGGTATACTTAGCGCACATGACAAAACCAAGCACGAGAGGGGTACCGAAGATGACCAACTACAACGAGCTTTCCGATAAGCTGCAAACCGAGTTCCTCGAGAGCCTCAAGCAGGTCCAAGACCTGAACCTGAAGGCGCTCCAGGCCTTCCCGACGCCGACGGAGATCGTCGAGCAGGGATTCGCCTTCACGAACCGTTTGCTCGAGGCGCGCAAAGAGTACGCGATCTCGCTCGCCGATCTGGCGACGCAAGCCCAGAAGGCCTTCATGCAGAACGCGAAGCGCGCTGCGGAGACCGCGAAGAACTAAGCGCCCCGGCTTTCATCGAATGCCAAGAAGCCTCCGCATTGCGGAGGCTTCTTTCTATTGTCGTGACGCGCGAAGGTGCTTCGCGCCGCCGAGGGAGAATCTCCGCCCTATAGCTCATTTTGGAGGTCTCTGAATGCGTTATTCCGCCGCATTCGCGTTACTGCTCGCCATGCTTGCGCAGGGCGGCCTCTCGGCTCAGCAGGGGAGCGATGCTGCATCGTTGCTCGCGTTGCACCGCGCCTACGTCGGTTGGCAGTTCGGGGACGGAACCTTCAACACGTTGCGCATGACCGGCCATAACACATGGACGACAAACGGAACGACGCAGAATGAGACGTGGATCGAGGTGCGTATGGGCGTCGCCTACCGGGACTCCGGCATCGATGCGCGCACCGGGGAAGGCTTCGACTCGGGGTTCACGGGGCGCATCTTTTGGGACTCGGACGAAAACGGCTTCACTCGTCCCGACTACAGCACGTATCAGAACTTTGCCGTCTCCGAGTCCGTGTTCTCCACCGAGGGTACGACCGAGTTGACCGGTACGCTCGAAAGCGCGCAGACGATTAACGGAACGTCGTATCCGGTGGTTCGCATCACGCCCCCGAACGGCGATGCGATCGACCTTGCCGTCGACCCGAAGACCGGCGCCTACGT
>PKZD01000002.1 GCA_003133745.1 Candidatus Tyrphobacter aquilonaris | reverse complement strand
GTGGCGCGCGAAGGGCGAGGGGTATGAAAGGCGATCAGCTACCGGCAAGCGTGCGCGATACTCAAGACGACGGTGGCGAGCGTGTCGTAAACGTATTCTAATGGTGTGTCCATTTCGTAGCCGCGTGAATACCAGTTGTACGTGTCGCCATTCGCAGAGACATCTGTAAGATACAACCAACCCGCAATACGCTGCATGTAGGCCGGTTCAGGATGACTTCGGCACCAACTGGAGACAGCGAGGCAATCAGCTTTCCGAGTTGGCCCAAACAAGACGTAAATCTTCCGGACACGCAGCGAGTTGTAAGACTGATCCCCTGGGGGGCCAAGGCGCCTCAACAGATCGCCAACATGGTAAGGAGAAGCTGCGCAGGCGCGTGAAACGCCGTCGGCCCATGCGGCGCAAGATGGGAAAAGCAGTACGGCTGCAGACGCAATGACGGCCAGTGTCGCGCAAAACCGGCGGCGACCGCCCTCCCGTAATGCTAGCAGGTTATGTCGGGCCATAACACCTCCCCAAAAAAACATGTACAGCGATCTATAATTTACTGATTCTGATGACATCGAACGGACCCAATGCCCACGAGGCAAGACTGACGCGTGAGGCGATCTACGCGCCAAACGAACCCGTCTCCACCTGAGACGTACTGATACCGGAAGAAAAGCTGGAAGATCACCGCAAGCACGAGCAGCGCCAGCACGGCGTAGAACACCTCACGCCATTTCATCTTAAACGATCCTCCAATATCTGCGCGCGCGGGCTAACGAGTAACGACGACTGACACGAACTGGCCCGGATCATATCCTGACGGTGTCTCGTAGTCGTCGCCCACGAAGCCCGTCGTGCCTGCAATGGAGCCGGATATTGCCACCACCTGCAGATAATTGATGTGTCCCGGTTTCTCCGAGTCTACCTTAAGCAACGTGTAATCCGGCACGTGCGTGATATCGCCGCCTGCATTGGGATCGGAATCGATATCGTGGGAACAATCGGCTTGGCCCTGACCTGATTCTTCCGAACACAGTCGGTTCTGCAAGACGACTCCAGCTGGGACGACCGGCGCTATATCTCCTCCGCCAACCCAGCCGAGCTGACTAAGATGGATCGCATAGAGGCCGAGGGTTCCATAAGGCACGACGCGATCAACAATGTACTCGCCGTCGCCAGACGTATAATCGCTACACTCTTTGTCGACGTTTTGACAAATCGTCACGCTCATGCCGCCTATTGCGAGCAACCCGAGTGATACGGCACTCCCTGCACGTAGAATCAGCCAAGCTGGTGGAGGTTGTCCCGTTCGATTCTGAAGAATGATCGCCGTGGCATTTCTAAACTCGTCGGCAGGATTGCTTGGCGAAGAGCAACTTGCGAGCGAAATGACCGTCGCCAATACGCTAATGAAGTAAGACTTACTGGCCATTCCTGGTAGGCCGATCACTATCGGCTTCCGCATCCCGCTCGCAGATATAGCCGCCTGAGTCCGTGCGCCCGTACCACCGCTCACCTTTAGAGTGAAAGACGCCAGAATCCGTATTAAGCCAAACGACGACATCGGTGGGACAATGTTGCGCTGCGGCAGCCTCGGTTGCGAAAAGGTCGCTTCGCGTACAGGCGGCACACATAAACATCGCGGCAGCAAGGAAAACGACTAAGGCATCGCGCCTGAGGTTCAGAATACGCACCTCCAGGCTGCTTGGATTCTGCAGCTAGGCGCCAGGCCCTAGCCCGGCTTAGCTGGCCCGGTCAGCGCGGCTAGCAGCTCGGCGCGGTTCCTTGCTTGCGGCATGCGCCCGGAGCGCGCGGCTGAAAACCCCCGTAGTCAAGGGCTTTGAGCCCTAGCCCTCGCTCCATGGCCTCTTGGCTATCTTGGTTCTAAGCGTGCGACGATCGAGGCGGCTAGGCGCACAACGCTAAGCGAATCGCAGCTGTGCAGCGCCTTGCAGCGTGGCGCGCGGAGGGCGGGGGCTGAACGGAAATAGCAGGACGCGTATCACCTTCGCATGTCAGAGCGGCTATGACGCACTGGCGAGATGTGAAACCACTATATTGGCGCTGCCGGTGTCGGCACGTTTACGGAACCTCCGAGGGCCCTAATTTGAGCCTGAGTGCTGGTAATCTCGGCCTGTAATCTCAGTTTCAGCTCCTTAAGATCGAGGTCGGCCGCGTTCTCGGCGGTTTCAAAGTCGCTCTCGTCGTGGTCGCTCTGCTGGTACAGGGATTCCGCTTCGCCACTATCTCCGTACCCGTAGCGTCCCTCGCTTTCTGCGTGTAGCATGTCCCTAACGCCGCGTATGGCGCGCCACCAGTCGTCTTCACTGCCCCTTGCTGAAGATATTGCTTTTTGGTAGTCCTCGCGGAAGCTGCTCACGCTGCCTTCGCCATATATGGTTACGAATGTTTGGTCAGCTTGTTCATATGCCGTTTCCAACTGTGAAATGGCCTCTGGCATCGATTCAACATCCGAGAGCTCACCGTTCGCGTCCTGAAGCTCCGTATCAGTATCTACCGCATCCGAATTGTAGTCTCTGCCTCGGGCTTGGCTAGCATCCTCGCCCGAAGAAATAATGGAAGCTAGCGCAGACTCGGCGGACCCGATCGCATCTGTGTCGCGTTGCGCCTCGGCCGTCTCGTCGCGCAAGGACGCGAGGTGGGCGCCATCTCTTGAGAGATTCGCCGCGATAGCCGCTTCCTCGCGCACTCTATTCTGATTGGCAATTTCGAGCCTCACAGCGATGAAGAAGACCAACACGACGGCGCATAGCAACCCTACAATCAAATACCAAACCTTTGGTGGCTGGAAAATCGTCTTCACACGCTCCTCCGCGACCTTACTGTTGAGCGTCACGAGCGACGTTTGCGCAAGATAAGACCGGGTTGTCCGCTAAGCAGTCAAGCACCGCAGCTACCAACGCTTTCCTAGCATTGGCGTGTACTACGTAGAAATCTGTCACCGCAGAAATGTAGTACCCAAAGGTGTGTGAGAACTGGGGCCTTGTGTGATCTGCCTGCGTTGCAAGGTTCAGGTAATTCTGATACGAGCCCGGGTGTACTATTAGCGCCGTGGCGTCAATTCCACTAACATAAGCCGTCTGAATTGCCGATATGCCGCTTTCAACCGCAACGAATTGCTCATCCTGTGATAGCGACTCCCACCAGCCCCCATCTTCCGTAACGTAGTGACTCTGAGCGATGGCAGGCTGCGGCCGCGTGCTGAATGGAACGAGTAGCATTACAATATAGACCGCAACTACGACGCACCGGGACCTTCTCATTGACCGTTTCTCGTCTCGCGATAGCCCGCCGCGTCGGCCTCCCTACGGCACACATATGCGCCGTTCTCCGTGCGCCCATACCACCGCATGCCGTTAAGATGGTAGACGCCTGATCGTATGTTGAGCCACACGACTTCGTCGCTTGGGCAATGCCGCTGGGCTGCTATCCCGGTCGAGAACATCGGGATCGACGCATACGCAACGATCGCAGTCCGAGATTGAGGACTAGCCGCCGCGGCCCATGGTACCAGCACTGCGGCGGCAAGGAGAATGGCAAGACCAGCGCGCTTGACGGTAAGCATACGCACCTCCGGCGGCTTGGGTTCTGCGGCCGAGCGCCAGGCCCTAGCCCTGCCGGGTTAGGTCCTACGCCTTTCTAGCGTGGAGGCTCCAGGTATGCAATGCGCTGAGCGTCAACCGCCATGGCGGCGCGAATAGGATTGCATGTCGCCAAATGTCGCCTCGCATCTCGCGCGGGGTACTATTCGGATCATGGATGGCGAGGCAGCCGAGTTACTCGTGCTTCGAGCCCGCATGTACTCGGACGAGGGAACGCTGCTCGGCGCGCTGGCGCCCGTGCCGCGCACCTTCCTCGAGGGTCTCGCGGCATTGCTCGTCCGCGCGAGCTAGCGCGCTTTGTGTTCTCGGCCAAGCCTCGCGAGCGCGACCCAATGCCGCTTATGCGGGGCAAGGCGCCCGCCTCGCACTTTGGAGCCATGCGAGAGAGACGCGCCCATGGCTTCGGCGACCTCGCGCACCGGCAAGCGCTGAAGCTTTGGCAGAATATCGCGCTTGAAGTCCACGCGATCGAGCGATCCGTCGTCGTGCCATGCCAAGGTTGCGAGGCGCTGCGCGGAGGCTGAGGCGGCGCGCTTGCACTGTGCTTCGGGCGTCGCCGTAGGATCGAAGCCTTGAGCTCGCATCGCTATTACCTTCGCGTGCCCCGCGCCGCTAAAGGCATCGAGAGACGCTCGCCGTGCCGCCTCGCGCTGCAATGGCAAACACGTATCGCAATAGACTCGCTTGCGAATCGATAGCTTCGCCCCGCACGCGCGGCAAGCGTTGCTCGCAACGCTCATGGGGACGGAACGCGCGGCCTTCGGAACGCTCGGTCTCGCGATTGGCTTGACGCGCACGGATATCCGGCGCCGATCGGCGCGAGGCACCGGCCCGATCGGGACGCTCATTCCAAGACCGCTTTTCGCCAACTGCGAGACTTGCCGGGCAATGACCTCGGCATATGGCGCCACGAGTCTCGCCCACGTTGCCATTGTGGGCACAAGCTCGTGGGTTAGGGCAGATGCGAGGCGGCATGCTCCCTCACGCGTCTCGGCAAAATCCTTGGCCGAGAACGTGCGCGTCCGCGCGAGGTTCAGCACAAATGCATCGACGTGCGGACGAACGGGCTCCATGACATCGGCGGCGAGGGACGCGCGATTCGCCTCGTCCGCGTGAAAGAGTGCGAGGCCAACATCGAGCGCGCGTGCGGTCAGTGCGATTCGGGTTTCAATCTCCAAGAGTGTGTAAAGGTAGTTCACGATCGCATTCAGTGGATTGGCAGCATTGCGAGGTCGCAGGGTTAACGGTGATCGGCGAGCGCCGAACGTGCGCCAATGATCGGGAACGCGATCGCGCCGCGCGAAGGTCAACTCCACGACAGCCCACGCATTCCAGTACGCCTCGGCCGCCTTGGCTTCCNNCCCGTTCGAAGAGTGCGATTGCCTCGCGCACTGCGCCCGATCCCTCAAGACCGAATGAATCGAGAACGGCCTGCTGGCCTTTGAGTTTGGGCTCCAGGAGTTCGCGCGCGATTGCAAGGCGATGCTCGGTGTTGGGAATCAGCGCTTGGGCTCTGCGCAGGCGCGCATCATCGATTCCGGCGATCGAAGCCGTCAGGATCGAGGCGTCGTGATCGAGATGGATGAAGGCCGCCTTTGCATCGTGGAGCCAGCGCAAGGCGTCAAGTGTCACGAAACCTGTTTGAGCGATCACGAGCAGGCGTTTGATTCGGCTTGGAGCCTTGGCGAAGCGCGCCTCGCGGCGCTGCCTTCCGATCCCGTCGCTGACTGCGAGGTGGCGCCGATCGACGGCGATTTTGATGCCGTACCCGCTGAGCAGAACGACGCCGTTGCGGATGGGCACGGTGCTGGGCTGTGTGATATGGTCGTTTGGCATCTGGAGTTAACTCCTCCGGGTGCGACGCCCTCGGCCCGTTAGCGCGGGCCGGGGGCACCATGCAGTATTACGTGTCGATCAGGGGTTTTATTGACTCGAACATCTTGTGGCGTGTTTCCTGAGGTAACGCCGCGAGACGTTCCCGGTTCTCGTCTAAGAACAACTCACGGTATTCCGGGAAATCTTTCGCAAGTCTACAGAGCGCTTGAGAGCGAGAGCGCGATTGCTCTAGAGCTCGCGTGATCGTCTCAAAGCGCTCAGTGCCGAACGTGCGCATGAGTAGTACGACAGCCGCAGTGATTTGCGCTTTGTGCGAGGTCGATTTAAATTGATGCAAGGCAGCTCGCACTGTTTCGAGCCACGGAGTCTTCCCGAATGTGAGCGCGTGGGCTTCGTAGACAACTGGCATGTCCTCAAGGAATGCCCGCGTGTACGTTCGCGCAGCCTCAATTTCAGCGTCAGAAAGAGTCGCGAACAGGCTATTCATTTGTTCGCGGTCAAGGAAAACGCGCGCTGGCGAAAAGAGTTGCTCCACTTCGGTCTCTGCAGACATGGAATCATCGGCCTTGGGCCGGTTATCTCCGGCGATGGCCTTCATAATCAGTGAGGCAAGTGAAGGCTCATCGTTACTGAACGATGGCTCGAGAAGCGGCATCCCACCAAGCGCGACGGTGAGAATCGTCACGACGACCGACTCGAAGTCGCTTTGGTTCTTGCGGCCCAAGTTTCTTCGGATCGTTTTCGAGAACGGGCCTTGGACGCGCTCCGCGAGATGCTGTTCGAAGTATGCCGCGGCCGTATCGAACGCAGCGTCATCAGAAGAAGCTGGGGGCTCGTCAACGATCGTAACTTGCGGCTCGGCGCGCACGTGGTCTGTTGCCTTCAGCATAGGCTCGAGCGCCTTCATCAAGAGCGTGCGCGGGTTCTGAGCGATCGGTTCGCCCGACCACCACAGCAGGAAGGCGCGCTCATTCAGCCGCCGATCCCCGGCCTTCCCATTAGAAGCACCGCTGACGGCGTCGAACATCGTGGCCGCCTGAACGTAGGCTTTGGATGGGAAAACGCTTTGGGAGCCTCTCAGGCCCAGGACGTGCTGTCGGCGCGGCCGATCGACGTGCCCCGCTTTCCACCAACGCTCGAGTTGGCGCGCCGTAACGGGGCGCTGGGAGGCGTGGAGCTTCTCAAGGAGCTTTCCCTTTGTAAGGGGCTTTCCCGGCATATAAGTACTTTCGATCATCCGGCCGCGAAACCCTGCCAGTTCGGGCAATCCCGCGCTGTATGATTCCCGTGCCATGGGAACGCGTTCCAAGCCAACAACCCCAGATCGCGACCGCGTTGCGATGCTTGTCGCCCTTCCGTTGCATATATGGAGGCGCATCCGCGCTGAAGCCCGCGACCTCGGCGTCGGCCCTTCTAAAGTCATCGAGCCGCTTCTCGTTCAAGCGTTCGGCGACGAGCGGGAGGAGGGCTCGTGATGCAACGATCGGTCAACCACGATCTCGTCGCGCAACTGCTCGAAGACGAGTCTCTCAGCTATCGTGAGATTGGGAGGCGCGCAGGATGCAGCGACTGGACGGTACGTCGGATCGCGCGTGAACTCGCGAGTGACTCGCGCCCGATGAAGTTTCAATCATACGAAAACAACGAGAACGACGAACCACTCGGCTTTGCCGGATGGGGCGTTCTTGCGGGCATCGCTAGTCTTTTCATCGGCGCTGTCTGGCTTTGGAAGCGCGGCATGCCACCTCCCGATGTATGACCACGCAGGTCTCACTTGACCATTCCGTTTTGAAAGGAAGATATATGAAACAAACCACTCCAAGAAAGACACTTACAGCAAAGTCTCGAGGGCGCACCAACTTCTCGTTCAGGTCTAGCTCGACGTATGCTGACAATGCAGAATACGCAGACAAGGCAATCCCGTTCGACATTCTCGCGATCGCGTTCGAGTCTGGACGCGGGTTCGAAGGCGGCGATCGCTGGGCGGTTACGGCCAAGGCTGAAGGGCGCGAGATCGAAATGCTGACGCTCGGAGCTAACCCTAAGCGTGACGAGCAAATGCGCGAGGCACAGGCTCACTTGAAGCGCGGCGGCAGCATCAAGAATATACGGCTTCGTCGCTCCGGTAATGCGTACTACTTCACGGACAAGGGTGCGTAGCAACGCCTAAGGGCCGACGCCTGCTCGCGTCGCCCCTAGGTTTGGTGCTTAACCATGGCTAGAATAAAGCGCAAGAGCGGCGGTCAACGAGCGTCATCGCGTTCGCAGGCTTCGCTCGAGAATGCCGCCCACGTCCTCACGCGCATGCGTGAGGGATTCTCGCTGACGAGCGCGTCTGCAGAGTTCGGCATCGACCCGCGCACCGTCGAGAACTTCGCGGGATCAGCGTTGCGCAAGACCAAGAGCGGCCGTTACGCAGCCAAGGCCAGCGATCGACTCGTCCGCGTGCTGGTGGTCCCTGTCCAAGGCGGTCTCAAAGAATACGCGGTGCGAGGCTCGCGCGCAGTCTCTGTGATCGCCTCGCGATTGGCAGCGCAGCGGCACTTCCTCGCAACAGGCGATGATTCGAAACTGCGTATGCTGCGAGGCGCGACCGTCAATGACACAGCGGGACGCGAGGTCCCGTTCCTCACCGATCTCGATGAACTGGAGCGGCTCGGCGATGCGGGCGTCTTACAGTTCGAGAGCATCTATGCGCGCAGAGCCTAATGCCCTCGCGCGATCCGATCAAGGCATGGGTTCGCGACGCGCGGGCGCAGCGGCGCGTCGGCCAGGGCTCCGCGTGCCCCTGCGGCGAGCTACGCCCTTTCGCTTTGATTGCCGGGCATATCCCGCCGATCTGCTTCGCCTGCGATCGGATCGCTCATGGCCGCGCCCCCTACGAAGACAATCACGTCTTCGGCAAACGCAACAGCGAGGCGCGAGTCCGCGTGCCAATCAACGACCATCGGGCGGTGCTTAGCGTGGCGCAGTACGAGTGGCCGCCCGATACCCTCGAAAATCCGANNCCACTCCTCGGCGCTGCCGCGCGGCTACGTGGGCGGGCCGACATGCTGAAGTATATGATCGACGAGTCACGCGCAAGCGCAGAGTGCTTGGAAAAGCTTTGCGCTACTACCTGCAAGCACGGAACTACCAAACCACGACCGACAGCAGTTCCAAAGAAGCACGCCAATTCAGGGCGGAGGAAAAAACGTGATTGATGATCTCCCTGTCGCAGTTCGCGTTTATCCCGATCTGACGAGGGACACGATCGAGCGCGCTGGCAAAGAACGGCCGGAAGCAATGCTCGTCTTTGACTGCGAGACGCGTATTGACGAAACGCAAGCGCTAACCTTCGGGAGTTACCGCTTCATCGTCAAGGGCCGATGTCTCGAAGAAGGGCTGTTCCGTGCTGACGACCTGCCTCGCGCCGAGAAGACCGTCCTCGAGCGCTACGTGCGAACCCATCGCGCCGATACGGTGCGCGAGGGTGCCCCCGATCTCAAGCTCTTGACGCTCGCCGAGTTCCTCGAAAAGCTGTACCGCGCGGCGTACAAAGGACGCTGTCTGCTCGTCGCATTCAACTTCCCTTTCGATGCAAGTCGCGTGGCGTGCGATTACGGCAGCGCGCAGGGTCGTTTCTTGGGCGGGTTTTCGCTCGTCCTTTGGCAGTACCTCACTAAATGCAAGGGTAAGCAGGCGCACCCCTATCGCGTTCGCGTGGCCATCAAACACATCGATAGTAAACGCGCCCTGAAAGCGTTTACCGGCGGCAAAGAGCCCGACGAAGTAGATCAGATTCCGGAAGGCTCCACAACCGGGACACCCGATGATCGCTACACCTTCCGCGGCCACATTCTTGACCTGCGTACCCTCATCTTCGCACTCACGGATCGGGGCCATTCGCTCGAATCCGCGTGTAATGCGTTCGGCGTCGAGCATGGCAAGATCAAGGCCCAGCAACACGGGATCGTCACGCCGGACTATATCCATTACAACCGCCGGGACGTGCAAGCGACAGCCGAGCTTGCAGAAAAACTCTTGGCCGAGTACGAGCGCCATCCGATCCCGTTGCAAGCGACGAAAGCCTACTCGCCGGCATCGATCGGCAAGGCATATCTGTGCGCAATGGGTGTTGCGCCCGTCTTGCGGCGCCAGCCAGATTTCCCAAAGCGCTTCCTGGGCCACGCGCAGGCCGCGTTCTACGGCGGCCGTGCGGGCGCGCATATCCGCAAGGTTCCCGTGCCAATCGTCTACACGGACTTTCTTTCCGAGTATTCCACCGTGAACGTTCTCATGCGGCTCTGGTGTTTAGTTATCGCCAAGGAGATTCGCGTTGTTGAGAACTGCAAGGTGGAGCTCGAGCGGCTCTTGCGCGAGGTCACTCAGGAATGGGTTCTCGATCAGCAGAACTGGAAGCGGCTCACGGGCTTTGCGCGCGTGATCCCGGACGGTGACGTGCTGCCGCTGCGCGCGAAGTACGGGAGCAACGACTGGCAGATCGGCGTGAACCACGTCTACGCGGCCACGGACGACGCCAAAGACGGCCTGTGGTATGCCTGGCCCGATCTCGTTGCCTCGGTGCTGCTGACGGGGAAGCTACCACAGATCGTGGAGGCATTCAAGATCGAAGCGATCGGACAGCTCGAGGACTTGAAGCCCGTCATGTTTCGCGGCCAAGTGCCGATCGATCCCCGCAAGCAAGACTTCTTCCGAGTGGTCATTGAGGAGCGCAAACGCCTCTCGAAACGCGAGGACCTCGACACGATAGAGCGCGAGCGTTTGGATAAAGCGCTTAAGACGTTTGGAAGCGCGACAAGCTACGGAATCTT
The DNA here is from genome assembly GCA_003133745.1 of Candidatus Tyrphobacter aquilonaris. GTDB lineage: Bacteria > Vulcanimicrobiota > Vulcanimicrobiia > Vulcanimicrobiales > Vulcanimicrobiaceae > Tyrphobacter > Tyrphobacter aquilonaris. Next base: position 4,210 of record PKZD01000002.1, on the reverse strand, counting down.
CGCGCAGATGGATCGACAAGAGTCGGACGAGAAAGTGCGGCTCACGTGTTTCGGGCCTGACGAGACGCCGTACACGTGCAGCGTTGCGCATCCCGAGGCACCGGGCGAGTATTGCTTCCCGCCTCTTGCCGCGTTGGTTACGAGCGCGGGCCGCTTGCTGCTCGCGCTTTTGGAACGCCTCGTGGCCGATCGCGGCGGCACGTACGCGNNGGGATTGTGGCCGCGCGGCGAGGCGGCCTCGTTCCGTGCCCCGGCGGGCCGTACCGCACGAAGGATGGGCGCGAGGCGATCCGCGCGCTCTCGTGGGAGCAGGTGCACGAGATTGCCGATCTATTCGCGAGGTTGAACCCCTACGATCGCAAGGCAGTGCAAGGCTCCATTCTCAAGATTGAAGATGACAACTTTGATCCGAAGACCGGCAAGCAGCGGCAGCTGTGGTGCTACGCAATCTCAGCGAAGCGCTATGCGCTCTTTCTTCGTGGTAAGAACGACGAGCCAGAACTGCTTCGAAGCAAAATGAATAACGGCGAGGATCGCTGGTCGGAGCATGGCCTTGGTCACCTGCTCAATCCTACGGGCCCCGAGAGCGAGGATCGGGAATGGATCGCACAAGCCTGGCTGCGCATCATCCGCAAAGCGCTTGGTTTTCGGACGAAGCCGCCGCGTTTCGAGAGTCTCCCGGCCGTCGGGCGCACGAGCGTGAGCAGCCCGTNNGATCGCTCCAGGGTCTCAATCGCGGCAAAGATTATCCCGAGAGCATTAAGCCATTCAACTTCTTACTGAGCGCCCACGTACGGCGGCTCGGGCATCCAATCGGCGTCGATCCGGAGCGCTTCCATCTCATCGCTCCGTTCGAATCAGACCCGAGCAAATGGCTGCGAGGGCCGTGGATCGATGTTCACACAGGAAAGCGCTATCGCGTTACGACCTCGCAACTGCGAGGCCCGAACGTCGTGGAGCTCGCGACGTATGGCGACGTGCTGCGTGAATACGAGCACCACGAAGAGCTCAAGAGCGCAGGTGCCGATGGCAAATCATGCGCGCGGCAAACGCAGGGCCTCCTCGCGCGTCGGCACGTGCGGATCGGCGCCGTGCATCTGACCGGCAAGGAATCGAACCTGCTGGAAGTGGCCGAAGAAGGGCGAATCCACGATCCGCAGAGCGTCTACACCGAGTACCCAGATGCGGGGCGCGATGAATGGCCCACAAAGTGGCTGCCGCTGCTGCGCTCAACGCCGGTTCCGAAGCTGTTGGGACATGGCGTATCGCGGACCGCGATCTATGCGGCGCGCGCTGGACGGAAGCTTTATGCGAGTACAAGGGCGAAGATAGTTTCGGCGCTGAAGAAGATCGCTGAACGACCTTAGCAAACAGGATTTCGAAAGCAGAATCATGCCGCGGCACCCAAATCTTGAGTTCGTCCTGACATACATAACCTACGACGAGCTTTTTGGCCCGGTGCCAAGCGATACTGAAGCCGTAGCCATCATTTCTCGGCTGCCACGACGCTTCACCGTTCAGGTACTTAGTACGCTCGTAGTGCTGACAAGTCGCCTAGTTCGTTCCCAAGACGTGCAGCTTGGGCTTCTTTCAATGGTGACAAGAGAGCACAACGAGATAGTTTCTGAGATTCGGAGCCTCCTGTCGGCCGATCCTAAGCGTGTATTCTTCTCCGAGGAACAGATAACCACAGCTATTGCTCTGATCTGCAAGCACGGAGCGGATTCGGACGTTGAACGTTTTGATCTCACTAACTTCTTTCAGGTCCTAACGCTGGTCAACTCGATACTTGGCGAGGCCGCCAAGGAATCAGTGGGCCCTGCCACGGGTAGCCTATTAAGTGCCGAACATTTGGCAATCGGGGAAGTGCGTTCTCTTTTCGGTAGGATTGTGGATGTTAACGCGGTTGTTTGGCGATATCATCAGTTCATCAACTGGTCACCCACTAGCCGCGCGCCCCGTTTGCCGCACAGTTTGGCCGAGGAGTTTTGTCGGGCCATCGGGGTAACGTACGGAGAGTATGCTACGGCAATGATGGCCATTTCAGCGCATGCGATGCAGATGCTTGTAAACCCGCCCCCGGAACTCAGACGCTTGGTCTTGGAAAAGGATCGGTGGTTCACAACACTTCCAATAAAGTCTGGCGTTGAGCTCTTCATTGCACTAAACTCCACCACGCCTGCAAGGGTGGCGGAGGCGATTGGCAGCGGTACGCTTACGTCGCAGGCAATAAACTGGAGAAAGGCATTCCTAAGAGCGCCCCTTTTGGAAGTCGGGCCATCTGCGTACTGCTACACGTGCCTACCTGCCTTACATGAAGCTCTTGGAAGAGCTTTCTTTTCGCGATTATTAGATCATTACAATGCCACGTACAGTCGTAACATTGGAGATGCGTTTCTCGACTATTACGGCCGGTTCATGGAAGACTATGTTTATAAGCTGCTATCTCGCGCGATCAGGAAGACCGTCGTCGGGGACGATGAAGCTTTTGCGACAAAGGACTCGACGGATAATCGCATCGTCGATGCCGTTATAGTTGAGATTCCTGATATCACTTTTGTGGAGGTTACTGCGAAGCGGTTTAACCTCACTAAGACCATCATTGGCGGAAACATAGAAGCGCTAGACAAAGACTTGCAGCAGATGATCGTGGAAAAGGCGCAGCAGCTGCAAGTCTCGATCGACTTCTTTTCTGACAGTAAGCTGCCCATGGTACCCGTCAAGCCCGATGAGATTAAACGGGTTCACGCTGTCTTGGTGCTCCAAGAGTTTCCACAATATGCCGCAGTGCGCCGGCGCGCGCTGCAGCTCGCGAAGGAGGCTGGCGTCGATCTTCCCCTGCTACAGTTCGTGACTGTGGACGAGCTCGAAATGGTAGAAATGAGTTTACGGAAAGGTTATAAGTTCGCCGATATCATGCGTCGTAAGTGTCGCCGCAAAGACGAAGTTGAGATGAGTCTAACGAACTACATAGTCAAACGTCAGCTGAGGCTCGCTCGCGGAAAGCCGCCAGACTTAGAAGCTGCGCAAAAGGTGTGGTTCGATGAGAGAATAGCGCAGCTTGAGGAATGGGGTTTTAACTCTGTTACGCCGAGGGACTTGCACGATCTATGAACGAACGTTCTTAACGATGGCCATTTCAATACGCGGCGTACTTCGAGTGCCATAATCGGCGCAATTGCTGTGCGTTCTAAGATTGTCGCGATAATCGCAATACGATGCGCGAGGCGAGGTCGTGAGAAAGCGTTCTGAAAGGACGCTGCGCGAGCACGGGCTCACGGAAGAGACGTTTAAGGCGCTATGGGAAGCGCAAACTGGGTGCTGCGCGATCTGTGGCATATCGGAAGCCGAGCTTGAGAGCCGAACCTCGGCCTCGCGAAGTTCGCTCCAACGTCTATCACACTCGATTGTCAAGGCATTCCCGTCCGGTGTAGTCGAAGGCCTTATCACAGCAGACGCGGCAGGAATGGCCAGGTACGAAGCCATCTTCGAAGACGTCCTCAAACATAGACGAGCCCCCGGAGCTGTCCTCGAATCGTATGCTGCATATCGACCATGACCATCGCTCTTCATCCAAGCGTGTTCGAGGATTACTGTGTCCTCAGTGTAATTATGACCTCGAGGCGTTCATTCTTCGGCGCTCGATCTATCATCCCGGCGGCTACGGTGTTTCGTTCCCACGGAAAAACCCACGCTTTCAGAAATACCTCCGCGAGCGAGAAGAACAGGCGCGTAAGCCAGTTAGGCGGATAGCATCGGAAAGCGACAACAGTCGCCCGTCAGAGACGTTTGACCGGTACTGGATTCACGCTGAGCGCAAAGACCGAGCTTCGTATCCCGAACACTCTGACCGCGGCGGTAAGTGGCTGATCTTTGTCAAGAAGTCTGAGGTAGATCAGTGGTGGGCGAAGATCAAAGAGGCCACCGCAAATGGCAGACTTGGCAGCGCCGCCAAGGTGGCGACGATGAAAGAAAACCCACATGCGACAAACGCCGAGAACAAAGTCATATGCGTCTACACGTATGATATCGATGATGAAGCCGATTGCAGTCGCGTCCGCCAAGCGCTACGCGAGCTCGGCGTAACTTGGAAAACACCTTATAAGATTGACGCTGATACGCTAGCTGGAAAGTATTCGAAGGGCGGAGGGGTACGCGTCAGCAAGCGCTATGAATAGGCTCATGAATCCCCTCGCCCTTCGCGCGCCAC
>PKZD01000027.1 GCA_003133745.1 Candidatus Tyrphobacter aquilonaris | reverse complement strand
AATCGGAAAAGGCCGCGAACCTCGCCGACGCGATCCGGGGAAGCGACATCGTGCTGCTCGGCAGCGGGAGTTCGCTCTTCATGGCGCAACTCGGCGCGCTCGCATTCCGTCGGCGCGGCATTCGCGCGCACGCGCTCGCCGCAACGGAAGCGCCACTCGATCACGCCGCCTACGAAGGCGCCGTCGTCGTCGCCGTCTCGCAGAGCGGGCGATCCGAGGATCTCCTCGACGCCTTAGACGTTCTCAAGCCGAAACAACTGATCGCGCTCACGAACACCTCCGATTCGCCGCTCGGCGAACGCGCCTCGCTCGTCATCGACGTCGGTGCGGGGCCGGAGGTCGCGGTGCCCGCGAGCAAGAGCGTGACGGCGACGGCCGCAATCTTGCTCTGGACGGCGGGACTGCTCTGCGAGAATCACTCGCGCAATGCGCGAACGCTCGCCGAGACGGCTGAAGGCGTGCGCGCGTGGCTCCAAAGTCCAGGCACCGAAGTGGTGCGCGAAGCGGCCGCGCGAATCGCGCAGCAACGCAGCGTCATCGTCGTCGGAACGGGATACGGTCTGCCGATCGCATTCGAGTCGGCGCTGAAACTCAAGGAGGCGAGCTACATCCATGCGGAGGGCTTCTCCGCCGGCGAGTTTCGCCACGGTAGCGCCGCCATTCTCGACGCGTCCTGCGCGCTCATCGGCATCGTCGACGACGTCTCGCGCCACGTCGTGGAACGTCCCATGCGCGCGGCCGCGCAACCGGGAAGCCTCTGCTACACGGTCGGCGGAGGGCTCGACGGGATCGCCCTGCTCGGACCGGTCGTCGGCAATGCGTTCAACACGCTGGCCTGGCTCGTCGCCGCGCAGAGCATCGCCTTGGAGGTCGGGCGAGCACGCGGCGTCGACAGCGACGCGCCACGCGGCCAATCGAAAGTGCTCGACGCCGCCCCCTGACGGAACCGCTTCCATTCCCCTCGAACTCACCGAGCATGGGGCTGAAACGCGCCGTTCTTGCATTGCTCCTCATCGCATCGCTTTGCGCATGCACGAAGGTTGCCGCGCCGAACGCGAGCGGAGCGAACCCGTGGACGATCCCGGGCGTGCTGCGCTTGGGGGAAAAGGAAGACCCCGACAGCCTCAACTTGATGTTCGGTCACACGCTCGCGACCGANNTTGCGCCACGGCGTGAAATGGTCCGACGGCGCGCCGCTTACGGCGGCGGACTGGCTCTTCACCTATCATGCCGTGATGAACAAGGCGAACAACACGAAGACCGACTACGGCTGGAACGAGATTGCATCGGCGAACGCGCCGAATCCGTACACGATCGTCATTCATCTCAAGGAACCGACCGTCGAGGTGCTCGACATCCTCACGATGGGCGGCGACGCATATCCGCCCCTCCCCGCGCACCTGCTTGCGAAACTCCCGGATATCAATCATGCGCCGTTCAACAGCGCGCCGATCTCGAGCGGGCCCTTCTTGCTCAAGGAGTGGAACCACGGGAGCTCGCTCGTCTTCGTCGCGAACCCGCTCTACTTCCGCGGACCGCCGAAACTCAAAGAGATTATCTGGAAGATCATCCCCGATCCGAACACGCTGCTCAGCCAACTGCGTACCCACGAGATCGACGTCTATGCGAGCGTCGACGAAGACGAGATTCCCTACCTCGACGCAGTCGGCGGGATCCGCGTCGTCAAACGCCTCGTCGCAAACTGGCGTCACCTCGCGATGAATATGCGCAAACCGCAGTTTGCCGACGTTCGCGTCCGCAGCGCGATCGCGGAAGGCGTCGATTGGAAGCGCATCAAGGACACCGTCTATCACGGCTACGGAGAACTCGCCGTCTCCGACGTCTTTCCGCAGTCATGGGCGGCGCCGAACCTTCCTCCGTATCGCTACGACCCCGCCGATGCTCGGCGTCTGCTCGCCGCAGCGGGTTGGCAGATGGGCGACGACGGCGTGCTGCACAAGGGCTCGCTCGCGATGCACGTCTCGATTTCGACGACGACGAACAATCAGGAGAACGAGCGCGCCGAAGTCGTCATCCAATCGATGCTGCGCCCGCTCGGCATCGACGTCGAGATTCGCAACTATCCGCCGAACCTGCTCTTCGCGCAAGATGGGCCGATCTACACCGGCAAGTACGATATGGAGTGGTCGGTCGTCACGAACGGCCCCGATCCGGACGACTCCGGCTCGTGGAACTCGCGATTCATCCCACCCAACGGCGCGAACACGAGTTGGCTCCGCGACTCGATCGTCGACGCGACAAGCGACGCGGCCGCGCGCAGTTTCGACGAGCACGTGCGCAAGGCGCTCTATCAACGCGAACAGGCGCGGCTGCGCGCACTGAACCCCGCGATCTTCGTCTATTGGGAGACCGGGTACGTCGCGATGAATCGCGACCTGAAGAACTATCGGCCGGCCGCGTTCATCGCCGACGAGTGGAACGCATGGCAGTGGCAGATCTAGCCTCGATCGAGCGGCGCGTCATTGCCTGCCGCCGTTGCCCCGAGCTGCGCGCGTACTGCGCCTCGGTCGCGCGCGAGAAGCGCCGTGCGTACCGCGATCATGACTATTGGGGCAAACCCGTTCCCGCCTTCGGCGATCCGAAAGCACGGCTCGTACTCGTGGGCCTCGCTCCGGGTGCGCACGGGAGCAATCGGACGGGCCGCCCCTTCACCGGCGACGCATCCGGCGATTTCCTCTATCCCGCGCTCCACCGCGCCGGCTTCGCCTCACAGGCGTCGGCAACGCACCGCAACGACGGTGTGCGGCTGCGCGATTGTCTCATCACCGCGGCGATGCGTTGCGCGCCGCCGAACAACAAGCCGACGCCCACGCAGTTGCGCAACTGCTTCCCGCACTTGCTCGCGGAGTTCGACGCATTGCCGCGCCTACGCGTGATCGTCGCGCTCGGCGCGATCGGGTTCGACGCGTCGCTGCGCCTCTTGCGCGAGCGCGGCTTCGCGCTCGATTCGCCGCGACCGCGTTTCGGCCATGGTGCCCTCGTCGGCGCGCACCGCAAGGAACGAACGCTTCACCTCCTCGCTTCCTATCATCCCAGCCGTCAAAACACGAACACCGGCAAGCTCACGCGGCCGATGTTCGATTCAATTTTTCGGCTTGCTCGGGATCTGCTGGATGTGGAGCTCGCGTAGCGCCTTTTCGGGCGCAGGTGAAGGCGCATCCATCATGACATCGCGCGCAACCTGGTTTTTTGGAAAGGCGATGACCTCGCGGATGTTTTCTTCCGCACATGCTACCATCGCGATGCGGTCGACGCCGAGCGCCATCCCGCCGTGCGGCGGCGCACCGTAGTCGAGCGCGCGCACGAAGAATCCAAACTGCGCCTCCACCTGCTCCGGCGTCATGCCGAGCATCTCGAAGATGCGCCTCTGCAGCTCCGGCTTGTGGATGCGGATCGAGCCCGAGCCGATCTCGTAGCCGTTGAGCACCATGTCGTACTGTTGCGCGCGCATGCGCACCGGATCCGTTTCGATGAGATCCCACTCCCCCGGAGCCGGCGATGTGAACGGGTGATGTGCCGGCATCGGTTTCCCCGTTTCGGGATCGATCTCGAGATACGGAAAATCCGTGATGAAGCAAAACGCGTACGCATCATCGCGGCGGAGTCCGGCGCGCCGCCCGACTTCGACGCGCATCTTCCCGGCAACGGCGTACGCCGCATCGCGCGCGTCGGCAAAGAGCAGGATCGCATCGCCGCGCTGCGCCTGCGTTCGTCGCGCCAACTCGTCGGCGTGAGGCTGCTCGATGAAACGCTGCGCGGACGACTTGATTCCGTCCTCCCCGAGCGCGATCCACACCATGCCCTTGGCGCCGAGCAGCTTCGCTTCTTCCGTCAGCGCGTCGAACTCACGCCGCGAAAGGGCGGCGCCGCCGGGATATCGCAGCGCGACGATCTCTCCGCCGTTCTCGATGACGGACTTGAAAACGAGAAACTCCGATCCCGCGAAGACGTCGCTCGATGCGGCCAACTCGAGGCCGAAGCGCAGATCGGGTTTGTCGCTGCCGTAGCGCTCGACCGCCTCGGCGAAGGTCAGGCGCGCGAACGGCGGGATCTCGACGTCGAGCACGCGCTTCCACACGAAGCGCATGCACGACTCCATCAAGTCGAGCACCTCATCCTGCGTGCAAAAACTCATCTCGACGTCGAGCTGCGTGAACTCGAGTTGGCGATCGGCTCGCTGATCCTCGTCGCGCAAGCAGCGCGCGATCTGCATGTACCTCCCGAATCCGGCGATCATGAGGAGCTGCTTGAGCATTTGCGGCGACTGGGGCAGCGCGTAACAACTGCCGGGGTAGAGACGGCTCGGCACGAGATAGTCGCGCGCGCCCTCCGGCGTTCTCTTGATGAGCAGCGGCGTTTCGATCTCGAGAAAGTCTCGCTCGTCGAAGAAGTCCCGCATCGCTTTGATGATGCGATGGCGGATCGTAAGATTGCGCTGCATGCGCGTTCGGCGCAAGTCGAGATACCGGTACTCCAAGCGCAGGTTCTCGTCGGCATTCTCCTCGACGTTGATCTGGAACGGCGGTACCTGCGAGCGGTTGAGGATCTCGAGTTCCTGCACTTCGACTTCGACCTCGCCGGTCGCGAGCTTCGGGTTCTCGGTTCCCGGCGGACGCTTGCGCACGCGGCCGACGGCGCGCAGCACGTCCTCGTTTCGTAGGTGCTCGGCCTGCGAGAACGCGGTATGCTGGGGATCGAAGACGATCTGCGTGAGGCCGTCGCGGTCTCGCAGATCCACGAAGATCAAGCCACCGTGATCGCGGCGGCGGTGCACCCAACCGTTCAGTTCGGCAACGGTCTCGGCATCCGCGGCGCGCAGCGCCCCGCAAGAGCGGCGGGTCATCGGAGCGCCTCCTTGATGCCGCCGACGTAATAATACTGCTCGATGAGCCGTTGCGCGAAGCGGCTGCGGGATGCACGCACATCGAAGTATCGCAGGAGCGGCGGGAGGCCGGAAAGCACGGAATGGAGCCCGCGCGAAACCGGCGTCATGCCGAGGTTCAGCATGACCGAGAAGCCGGGGTGCTTGCGATAGAATCGAACGGCGGAGTGTCCTGCGAGGCGCATCTTTTCCTTTTGATCGTCGTGGGGAACGTCTTGCCAGTGATAGTTCACGGCACGCTGCTCGTAGACGATCTCAATCCCCGCCTCCTGCAAGCGGAAGCCGAGTTCCAGATCTTCGTGCCCGTAGCCCGTGAACGATTCGTCGAAAGAGCCGACGCGCCGGAGGTCTTCGCGCCGCGCCGACGCGTTGCCCGTGAGGAAGTAAAGCCATGAGAGGCGCTTGCGCATCGGCGGGTGGAGCGAGCCGCGCTCCGGCGGATGATCGCGTTTGTAGAGATAGTCGTCGTAGTTGCGTACCTGCACTTCCCAGCCGACGACCGCAATGCCGCGCCGCGCCCGATGGCGATCGAGGTGGCGCGAGAGGAGGTCGGGGGAAGCGAGAATGTCGGCGTCGTTGAAGAGCACGACGTCGCCACGCGCCGCAACAATCCCCGCATTGCGCGCCATCGCGCGACCGGTGTATGCGCCGGGCAGATGGCGCACGTTGCCGTGCCGGGACGAAATCTGTGCAAGAAACTCGGCGGTTCCGTCGTTCGAGTTCGAATCGCAGACGAGCACCTCGTACGACTCCGCCGCCAGGTCTTGCGCGAGCAGGGACGGCAGCACGCGATCGAGCGTTTCGAGACGGTTGTACGTCGGGATGACGACGGAGAGTTCAGGCATGCATCAATCGGGTGACGCCTTCCACGATGGCGCCGCGGAAGCGCGCCAGGGAGGCAGAATCCTCGGAAGCGGGTTTGCGAACGAGCACGTTCGGCACGCCGTACGGCGCCCATTCTTGGGAGTTGAGTTCGAAGTACCGATGTTCGAAGGCGACGAGCGTGGGCCTGCGCACGGCGCTCGCGACGTGGGTCGCGGCGGTATCGACGGTGACGACGCATGCCGCTCGTTCGAAGACGGCCGCCCAAACAAAGAACGGCAGCTCGCGTAACACGACGCAGTTCCCGTTCGGCGGCTCGAGCGCGGCCGCGTAGGCAAGGCTTTCGTGGGGACACGTCACGACGACCGGCCGTCCGAGCGCGCCCAACTCGCGCACGAGCGCCTGCGTCGATTCCGGCGTGCTGCCGTCCCGAAACCACCGCAATCCGAGGTGCAGAACGATCGGGTTCTCCGGGAGGCCGCGCAATGCGGCGCGATCGGAATCGCGCACGTCGAGCCGCAGTTGCGTCACCCGCTCCCGAGCGCCGGCGAGGGCGACGAGATCGAGCAGTTGATCGACTTCGTGACGCACCTCGCGAGTCGAATCGCGCTCGGAGAGCGTCGGATCCGCCTCGGAGATCATCAGTTCGTTGAGATAGAGCGGCGCGGTCAGGCGAGAAAACCAGCGGCGCATGTACGTGTAGCCGATGCGGCGTTTCGCGCGCGTCGCACCGACGAGGCGCAGATCGACGATGCGGGGCGCGAGCGCGATCGCGACGTCGTAGTCGCGCAGCGTTTTCCCCAGGCGCGTCGCACCCGCGGGGGTTTCGAGCGTGATCAGTTCGTCAACGTCGTCGTTGCGCTCCATCACCACGCGATTGTAAGCGGAGGTGACCATCGTGACGTGCGCCTGCGGAAACGAGGCGCGTACCGTGGAGATCGCCGGCGTCGAGAGGACGAGGTCGCCGATGCGGTCCGTGCGCGAAAGGAGGATGCGCATCACGTCGCCGTGCGCGCGCGTTCGAGTTCTTCGAAGTATGCGTCCTTGGCCAACCGCCGCGCCGCGCGAAGCTCCGCATCGGAGAGCGTGCGATCCGGCGGCAACTCGTGCAGCGTTCCGCGGCAGCGCTTCGGCACGCCGAAACTGCGGATCGCGCCGTGCAGCATTCGGGCTGCCGCGTAATTCCCGGTTGCGAGATAGGTACGCCAATGAGGGTGCAGGCGCGCGAGTTGCACCGCGGTGCGCGCCTGCGCGCGCGCTTGCCGAACCATTGCTTCGACATTATCGGCGTGGGCTCGCGGCTTGTAGTGGTAGACGAGTGCTTGCGGATTGAACGTCGCTCGCACGCCCGCGAAGCGCAGGCGTAGCCCGACGTCGATGTCTTCCCAGCCGTATTCGGAGAAGCTCTCGTTGAAAGCGCCGACCGCGCGCAACGTTTCGAGCGGCACCGAGACGTTCGTCGTCCAAAAATAGTTCGCGCTGTACTGCGCGATCGACCAAACCGGCGGCGGAAGATCGTCGAAACTCTCAACGTTGATCGCGGCACCGCGCACGATTGCCCGCGGGTGCCGCTCGTGCGACGCGAGGTGCGCTTCGACGAAGTTTGGAAGCGGCAGAACGTCGTCATCGATGAAGATGATGCGCTCGCCGCGCGCCCGCGCGACGCCGACATTACGTCCGGCGGCGAGGCCGGCATTCTGCTGGTTGACGGTGATGAACGCGCACGTCGCGCGCGCGCGAGCTCGCTCGATCACCTCGGGTGTCGCATCCGTCGAACCGTCGTTCACGAGGACGACCTCGTAGATGTCGTCGGCGACGCTCTGCTCGAAGCAGGCATCGAGCACGCGCTCGAGCAGCGCAGCGCGATTGTACGTGCACAGTTGAATCGTTGCGCGCATGCCGCCTTGTTTCGACTTACGCTCGATCGAGCCCGCGCGGCCGAACCAGAAGGCCGAGGCGGTAGACGAGCTCGTCGACGACGATCGCGAGCAGCGCCGCGGGCACGGCACCGAGCAGCAGCGTCGCCGGATCGTTGAGCGTGAGGCCGGTCAGGATGAAGTCGCCCAAGCCACCCGCACCGATGAGGGCGGCGATCGTCGCCGTTCCCACCGCGATGACGGCAGACGTTCGCACGCCTGCCAAAATGAAGGGGAGCGCGAGCGGGAGCCGCACCCACGCGAGCGCCTGACGGGGAGAGAGGCCGATGCCCTCGGCCGCGTCGAGCAGCTCCGATGGGATCTGGCGCAAGCCCGCGAGCGTGTTCGCGACGATCGGAAGCAGCCCGTAAAGCACGAGCGCGACGACCGCCGGAAGCACGCCGATGCCGAAGAGCGGGATCATCAATGCGAGCAACGCAATGCTCGGAACCGTCTGCAACGTCCCGACGACCTTCATGATCGCGCGCCCGGCGCCGGCGTGCGCCGCCGCGAGGATGCCGAGCGGCACGCCGAACAGCACGGCGAAGAGCAACGCGACGAAGGTCAGTTCGATGTGCCGCAAGAGCGCGCGCATGAGCCGCGAGAACGTCGAGTCGGCTGCTCGAGCGCGCGTGACGTGCAGGCGCTGCGCGAGAAACTGCGCCGCGACCTCGTCGGGGGATTCTCGAGCGATATCGACGCGCGCGTTCATCGCGGTCATCGTGCGGTCGTCGATCGTCCCGGCCAACGCGTGGAGCACGCCGCGTAGGTCCGGCGCGGCACGCAGGGTCCCGTCGCGGACGAGATAGAGCGCGCGGTACCCTGGAAAGAAATGCCGGTCGTCCTGGAGCGTGACGAATCCGTAGCGCAACAACTGCCCATCGGTGGAGTACGCGTCGGTCACTTGGATTGCGCCGCGCGCGAGCGCTTGATAGGCGAGGCTCTTCTCGAGGTCGACCGCATCGACGGTTCCGAGGCCGTACGCCCGTTCGAGTCCGGGAAGCCCGTCGCTGCGGCGCAAGAACTCCGGCGTAACGCCCCACCGCAGATCGGGGTGCGCCGCGAGATCGGAGATGCGACGAATTCCCAGTTGCCTCGCAGTCTCGGCTTTCATCGCGAGGACGTACGTGTTGTTGAAGCCGAGTTCGTCCGAGACGAAGATGCCGTAGCGCTGCTCCATCGCGGCGCGAATGCCGTCGAAGGAGAGCGTGCCGTGAAGTATCGTGGCATCGATCGTACCGGTGTACTCCGGATAGGCGTCGACCGAACCCGAGCGCAGCGCCTGAAAGACGAGGAGCGTTCCGCCGAGGTTCGTCTTCCGTTCCACCGCGTACGGCGTGCGCGCTTCGATCAGTTGCGCGAAAACCTCGGCGAGGATTTGCCCTTCGGTATCCTGCTTCGACGCGATGACGATGGTCGGCGGGGCCGCGTGAAGGCGCGCGAAGCTCAGCACGACGAGCGCGATGAGAACGGCGGGAAGAGCGCGCCGCATCACTGCATGTCCTGCTCTCTGCGCCGCAAGAACCGAGCGATGTAGTCGGTTGCCGGATGCTGTTTCAACTCGGCGGGCGTCTCGAGCTGCAGGAGGCTGCCGCCGTCGAAGACCGCGATGCGATCGCCCAGGTAGAGCGCCTCCTCGACATCGTGGGTGACGAACAGCATCGTCTTGCGCAGCTCTCGCCGCAAGCGCTTGAACTCGTCTTGCAGTTCCATGCGCGTGACGGGGTCGAGCGCGGCGAAGGGTTCATCGAGCAGCATGATCTGCGGATCGGCGTAAAGCGCGCGGGCGATGCCGACGCGCTGGCGCTGGCCGCCCGAGAGTTCACCGGGATAGCGCGGGCCGAAATCGGCGAGACCGACGGTCGCGAGAACCTCGGCGGCGCGCGCCGCACGCCGAGCCGGCGCATCGCCGGCGGCGCGGCCGAGGATTCCGACGTTCTGCTCGACCGTCATATGCGCGAAGAGTCCGCCCGATTGGATGACGTAACCGATGCGTCGCCGCAGCGCGATGAGGTCGCTGCCGGAGATCGGTTGCCCTTCCACGACAACGCGCCCGGCATCGGGAATCTCCAGCGCGTTCACGCAACGCAGCAGCGTGGTTTTACCGCTGCCGCTGCGACCGATGACGACGAGCAGCTCGCCGTCTTCGACGTCGAGCGTCACGTCTTGAAGTGCCGCGAGCGCGCCAAAGCGCTTCGTCACGCCTTCGAAGCGAATTGCGGCGCTCATCGCAGCAATGCTTCCGTCGCCGCGAGCACTTGCTTCACGTCCAGATTCTCGATGCAGGCATAGTCGATGCAACGCTCCTTCGTGTCGCCGGGATGACAACGGAACGAAGGGCGCACGATCTCGGTCTTCTCGCCGAGCGGCGCCCACCGCTCCGGGAAGTCCGATTGAAACGGAAAGATGCCGACCGTCGGGCATCCGACCGCCGCCGACACGTGCATCACGCCGGTCGTAATGCCCACGAACGCGCGCGCGCGTCGCGCGAGCGCGCCGAAACCACCAATCGACAGGTTTCCGGCGAGCGAGACGGCGTTCTCACCGGCAATCCTTTGCGCAATCGCGACGTCCGCCTCGCTCCCGGTGACCGCGACGGGCATCGAAAAACGCCGCTGCAACGCCTGTGCGAGCGATGCCCAACCTTGCGTGGGCCAGTGGTCGCGCTTCGTCGCCTGCGCGTTCGTCGCGTGCAGAATGAGGAAGGTTTCCGGCTTGAGGCCTCGTTGCGCGAGAAGCCTCTGCGCTTCTTCCTCGTCGTGCGCCGTCGGAACGAACCGCGGCCGCGCGTCGCTCGCGTCGCAGCCGAGCGCGCGCGCGTAATCGAGCAGAATCTGCGTCCAATGCGATGTCACGTCACCGCGCTCGCTCCGCACTACAACCGTCTTCGTGAAGGAGCCGGAGTAGAGCCGGCGCGCCTGCCCGATACGCACGGGAATGCGGGCATGCTTTGCAATCCGCGCGATGCGCGACGTCGCCCACGTGACGATCGCGGCCGCATAGCCGCGCTCGAACAGGCTTTCCGCCAAGGCGCGCTCGTCGCCACCGTCATCGATCAGGACGCCGTCGAAATCGGGAACGCGCTCGAGCGTCTGCCGATGCCCGGGGAGCGTGAACGCCTCGACGCGCGCAAAACGCTCGTGCAGCGCGCGCCCGACGACCGAGGCGAGGAGCGAGTCGCCAATTCCACCGCCCGCGCAGAGAACGAGCGCGCGCGCCCCATCACTCCTCGAGTGCACGCACCAACTCGCGCGTGTACATACCGTCGAGGAACTGCGCCTTCGCAATCGCCCGCAGCGTGCCCGGCAACCACGTACTCGACGCCGCGCCCGCGAAGACTGCGAGCAGCGAGTCGGGCATCAAGTATTTTCCACGCCACACGTTGACGGCGTGAGCGCCGGTCGCGAGGCGCGCGCGCCGCGAGGGTTGCTTATGCACGAAGCGCGCCGCCATCCGGGCTTTCTCCATCGCCTTCCTCGTTTCGATCGCAAGCGTATTTTCCGCGGGCGGCTTGATGTGCCAGAGGTACGCGTCCCACGCAAACTTGTGCCGTAGGCCGCGCTCGCGCAATCGAACGCCGAGCTCGGTGTCCTCCCAGCCGTAGAGATCAAAATCTTCGTCGAAGCCGCCGGCCTCACGAAACGCCGACCGCGGAAACGAGACGTTGCACGTGCACAAGAACGCGCGCGAAAAGTTGGCGACCGTCGGACGGGGACGTTCCTCGAACGACGATACATTGAGGATGGGGCCGTTGACGACGAGGCCCGCGGTCGTGTGCGCTGCTTCGTGCGCAGCAACGAAGCCCGGCGGCGTCTGGACGTCGTCGTCGCAGAAAAGCACGAGGTAACCCTCGGCGACCTCGACGCCGCGGTTGCGCGCCTTGCCTCGATTCGGTTTCGCCTCGTACGCGTAGCGCACCGGAACGCGTCCTTCTCGAGACGCGCGTTCGGCGACGTCACGCGTCGCGTCGGTCGAGCCGTTGTCGACAACCACGATCTCGAAGGTCGGCGCGCCGATCTGCTCATCGAGCGAGCGGAGTGCACGCTCGAGGTAGGCTGCGCGGTCCTTCGTCGCAATCACGATCGAAATGCGCACGTCACGTACCCGTCAGTTCCAGCAACGATGTCACCATGCGGTCGGCGGCACCGGCGTGCTTGGCGTAGAGCGGCTTCAAGCGCGCCGCGCTCTCTTGCAACCACGCGCGATCCTCGTATCGCGCGAGCGCCACCCGCGCGACGCGCCCGGGTGTCAGCGTACCGTGCAGTTCATGCACGACCATTTCGCCGAGATCGATATTCGGCTGCGTGTGCAGGGCGTGCTTACGCGAAATCGAGACCGCGACCGCGCGCTTGAGGAAACGCCCGACACCCGGAATGCGATCGAGATACGTGAGCGGGCCATTGAACGTCACGAGCTCGGCGGCGTTGAGCGGCGTGATCGCAATCATGGGGACGCCGAGCGCCGCCAGTTCGATGCACTTCGTTCCCGGCAGCGTGACCACGAATCGAGCAGTGCGCGCTGCGGCGAGTGCGTGGCGCAGCACGGGAATCCGAACGCTCTCGTCGAGCGAGACGAGATACGTGCGATCGCCTTCCTCGACGAGCCGTCCGCGCTTCGACCAGACGCGCGGATCGCCGCCGCGCTCGATCGCCGTTCGCAGCTGCGCGTTCGTCGTGAACGGCGAGACGCCGAATGCGATCGGCAAATCCGGACGCTCGCGCAGCATGCGCAGTGCCATCGTAAAGAAGAACGGAACGAGGTGCTCGATTTCATAGCCGCGCGAGCCCGGCATGATGAGGATGCCGTCGCGCGGCGCACCAGGCTCGACCTCCGCGCCTGCTTCGATGAGCGCGCCGTCGATCGCGAGGTTTCCGACGACCGTGATGCGCTCCGGCGGCGTCCCATACGCACGCAAGCGCTCGGCGTTGCGCTCGTCGACCGCGAAGGCGCGCGCGAAGAGCCGGCGATAAGCGGGGCGCGTGAACTTGTACGTCGTTGCGATGCCGCCGAAACGCCGGTGCAACCGCGCGGCGTGCATCAAGTCGCCGCCCAGATATTGCACGACGTCGACTCCCTTGCGCAAGTCGGCGCCGCTCGCGCCGAGCGCGACTGCGACGTAGCGCTTTGGATCGTAGACGTGCGCCTGCGGAAAGGCGGCGCGCGCCGTCTGCGCCTCCGCTCCGGTTGCATAGTCGTCGGGCACGATGAAGAGGTGCACGTCGCTTTCCGGCGCGCGCTCGTAGAGCCGGTGCAGCAGCGGACGCACCCAGCCGGCGACCTCGCCTGGGCCGTTCGCCGTCAGCACGAGACGCACCGGGCTCCTTAACTCGATCCGTAACGCGCGAGGATCCGCGCGATCGTCTCGGTCGTCGAACTGCCGGCTTTGTGCGGAGCGAGGCGAACGACGCCGCCGTGCTCGAGCACGACGTTGCGCTCGGGCAGTTCATCCTCGCGGTATTGCGAGCTTTTCGTATGCACGTCGGGGCGAATGCGATCGATCAACGCCTCGGGCGTTCGCTCGGCGAAACCGACGACGACGTCGACGCTGCGCAGCGCCTGGAGCAGGCGCGCCCGTTGCGCGAACTCCAGGATCGGGCGCCGCGGTCCCTTGAGCCGCGTCACGGAATCGTCGTCGTTCAAGCCGACGATCAGCACGTCGCCCTGCGAGCGAGCCCACGCGAGGAACTCCACGTGCCCCGCGTGCAGCACGTCGAAACAACCGTTCGTGAAGACGACGCAGCGTCCGGAGGCACGCTGCTCTTCGCGCCATTTCACCGCGGCCTCGACGTCGAGGAGTCTTCCGAAGAAATCTTCAGCGGTCATGCGCCACGAGTTCCAGGATTTCGTCGCCGGATGCCGTCGCGGTGCCGAGTTTTTCGACCACGGCACCCGCGGCGAAGTTCGCGAGCTGAACGGCCTGCTCGATGGGCGTTGCGGCAGCGAGCGCGAGCGCAAGGACCGCGACGGCGGTGTCGCCCGCGCCGCTGACGTCGAAGACGGTGCGCGCAACCGACGGCACGTCGAGCCTTCGGCCGTCGCGTCCGAAGAGCGACATGCCGTGCTCGCCGCGCGTGATCACGACGTATCGGCAGTTCATCCGCGCGAGTAGGCGCGCTCCCGCCTCGTCGAGCGATGCCTCATCGCCAATTGCCACGCCCGTCGCGTGCGCGGCTTCCTGCACGTTTGGAGCGACGCACGTCACGCCGGCGAACAGGTCGAGGTTTGCCGGCTTCGGATCCGCGATCACGATCGGGCAGAGCAACGCGGCCTCGACGAGATCTCGCGAGAACAACCCCTTCGCGTAGTCGCTCAGGATCACCGCATCGCTCTTTGCGGCGCGCTCACGCACGAACGCCGCGATGCGCGCGCGATCGCTCGCCGCCATCGGCTGTGCGGACTCCCAGTCGGCGCGCACGACCTGCTGGTTGTGCGCGACGATCCGCGTCTTGCGCGTCGTCGGACGATCGGCGAGCGTGAAGACACCCGCGTCGTCGATCTCCTCCTCCCGCAGCAGCCGGCGAACCTGCGCGGCGAAATCGTCCGCGCCGACCGCTCCTGCGAAGCTCACGCGCGCGTCGAGCGCTCGAAGGTTGTTCGCGACGTTGCCGGCGCCGCCGAGGGTGAACGAATGATTGGAAACCGCCACGACGGGCACGGGTGCCTCGGGCGAGATCCGCGAGACCGTACCCCAAATCCACTCGTCGATCATGAGATCGCCGACGACGAGGACGGAGCGCCCCCGCATGCGGGCGACGAGCGATCGCGCATCGTCGACCAACAGCGCCGTCGTGCTCATTTCTAGTCTCCGAATATGATGCGCTGTTCGATAAGATCGCAGAGAATGTGCGCCATCACCTGATGCACCTCTTGGACGATCGCGGAGTAGCCGTCGGGTCCGAGCAGCACGAGGTCGGCCGCCGCGGCGATCTTTCCGCCGCCATTTCCGGTAAAGGCGACGGCGACCGCGCCTTTGCGTCTTGCCGCTTCCAGAGCGAGCACGACGTTGCGTGAGTTGCCGCTCGTCGTGAGCGCGATGACGACGTCGCCGGGTTTCGCGAATGCCTCGATCTGCCGCGCAAAGATCGCATCGTAACCGAAATCATTCGCCACCGCGGTAAGCGTCGAGGTGTTGACCGAGAGCGCCTCGCTCGCCAAGCCCGGACGCTCGCGCAGAAAGCGACCCGACAACTCCGCGGCCATGTGCTGTGCCTCCGCGGCGCTACCGCCGTTCCCGCACCACAGCACCTTGTTGCCCGAGCGCAGCGCGCGAACGCACGCCTCCGCGATCGCCTCGATCTGCCCGCGATAGTGTTGCGCGTCGAAGATTCCACGGCGATCGGCGATCAACTCGTCAAAGCTTCGCCGCCCTCGCACGTCTTTGGTCACGGCTGAATCCAAAACAACTCCTCGCCTTGCGAGACCAGCTCGCCGTTTCCGGGGAGCACGCGCACGACGGTTCCGGCGTAATCGCCTTGGATCTCATTGAAGAGTTTCATCGCTTCGAGAACGCAGAGCACTTGACCGACTTCAACGCGATCGCCCTCACGCACGAACGGTTCGGCATCCGGCGACGCCTGACGATAGAAGACGCCCGTCAGCGGCGCGAGGACGCGCTTGACGTTCGCCGGCACCGCGGCGCCCGCGGCCGCATCGGCGTTTTGCGGCGCGGCATAGGCGGCGCCATTCAATGCGGCCGCGGGCGCGGTCTGACGCCGCACCATCTCGTAGGTCGCGTCGCCGACCTTCACCTTGATGCGGTCGAGGTCGTGCTCGCGCATGATGCCGAGCAGTTCCTCGAGCGTCCGGCGCTCTTCATCCATCTAAAGGCCCGTTTCTACAAGCGCTGCCGCAACGACTCTCGGGCTCCCGAGCGGCACGTGCCGGTCCGTGCGGCTCTCGAGGTCGCGCAGGACGGCCTCCCCGGCCGCGAGCTCCTGCTCCCCGACGATCAGCGCGAAGCGCGCGCCGTTGCGGTCGGCGATCTTCAGATGCGCGAGCAGCTTGCGTTCCTCGTAATCCATGAAGGCCGGCACCTCCGCGAGACGCCGCAACTCGGCGACGATCGGCAGCAACGTCGCGCGTGCCTGCGCGCCAAGCGCGATCGCTTGCACGCCGCTGCGCGCCGATGGTTTCTCGCTCCCCGCCGCCTCAACGATCATCAAGAACCGCTCCATTCCGAGGGCAAAGCCGACCGCCGGAACGTCGGGGCCGCCGAGGGAGGCGATGAGGTCGTCGTAGCGGCCGCCGCCGCAGACCGCGCTCTGCGCGCCGAGGGCGTTCGACGTAATCTCGAAAACCGTACGCGTGTAGTAGTCGAGGCCGCGCACGATGCGGGGATCGACGGCGTACGGGATCTCGAGCATATCGAGATCGGCTTTGAGCGCGGTGAAATGCTCGCGGCACGGCTCGCAAAGGAACTCTTCAAAGCGCGGCGCGCTCGCAACGAACGGCGCGTCGCGTTCCTCCTTACTATCGAGCAAGCGCAGCGGATTGCGCTCGACGCGCTGCTGCGCCTCGGGAGAAAGCTGCGAGACGTTCGGGCGAAAGTGTTCGAGCAGCGCTTCGCGATAGCGTGGGCGGCACTGCGCGTCGCCGATCGAGTTGATCTTCAACGCCGCATCCGAGATGCCGTACGAGCGAACGAGTTCCCACGCGAGCGAAATCACCTCGACGTCGGCTTCCGGTTCGCGATACCCCGTGCATTCGACGCCGAACTGATGCGACTGGCGGTAGCGCCCCTTCTGCGGGCGTTCGTAGCGAAAGATCGGGCCGATATAGTAGAGGCGCTGCGGCCCCTGCGCGAGCAACTGGTGCTCGAGCAGCGCGCGCACGACGGGCGCGGTCCATTCCGGTCGCAGGGTCATGCTGCGGTCGCCCTTGTCGCGAAACGTGTACATCTCTTTCTCGACGATATCCGTCGTCTCGCCGACGCCGCGAACGAAAAGCTCGGTCGCTTCGAAGAGCGGCGTGCGAACCTCACCGTAGCCGAAGCGGCGCGCGAGCGCGTGAATTCTCTGCTCCAGGGCTTGCCATTGCGCGGAGTGCGGGGGAATGAGGTCCTGGGTACCGCGCGGCGCGGTGATCTTCGAAGACATGAACTCCGTGGTGGTGACGTGTTGCGTGCTCGCCGCGCTGGCGATGCTGCCGGCGCAGGCCGTGCGCGGCGTGCTCGCAACCGCCGCGGCCTCCCTGTTCGAAGGGACGCCGTTTATTCTTGCCGGGATGCTGCTCCAGGCGGCGCTCTCTTGGATTTCGAGCGGCTCCGCGCGCAGATGCTCTTGGCTCGTGCCCCTGCTCGGATGCGGCTGCGAGGGCGGTCCCTCGGCCCGATCGCTCCCCGCGGCGATCGCCACGGCCTTGGCCTTCGGACCGATTCCGGCGCTGTTCCGCTTCTTCGGCGCCTTCATTGCCGCGCGCCTGATGCGTTCCCGGTCGTGCGATCATCGAGCGTCGCTCCCGGCGCAGCTCGCCGCGCTGCTTCCCGCCGGAATCCTGGCGGGCATCGTGCTCCACCTCTTCGGCAGCGTCGACCTCGCGCGCGTTGCGGTGCCGTTGCAGTTCGCGGCCGGAATGGCTTTCGGCTTCGTCGCGGCTCCGTGCGCGCTTGGGGCGGTCCCGCTTGCTGCGGCGCTGCACGCGCGCTCTGCATGTGCGGCAATCGGCATGCTCTGCATCTGCGGCATTGCTGATCTGCGCGCGCTGGTGCGCGCACGGAGCACGCACGCCGGCCACGATGCGCTCGCCTACGCAATTGCGGCGAGCGCGTCGTTTGTCGTTGCCGTGCGCGGCGGCGATGCGCTCGTGCATCCGCGTTTCGCCATACCGCTCGGATGCAGCGCCGCCGCCTGCGCGGTTCTCGCCGTCCTCCACCGCCGCGCACAGTGCGCGAGAACGCGCATCGCTCCCGCGCTCATGCTCGCAGGTGCGTTGCTCGGCGCGCCGGTGCCGAGCTACGACGCAACCGAAACGACGATGGCGGATATCTTCCCCGGCGAACACCTGACGTTTACCGGAACGCTCGTGCACGGGAGAGGAGCGGATGCGCTCGTGCGCTTCGCGATCACGTGCTGCCGCGCGGACGCCGCTCCGGTTGTCGTGCGCCTCACGCGCACGTTGACGTTGCGCGCCGGAACGTGGCTGCGCGCCGACGGCGCCATCGTGCGCAACGGCGACGAACTCCGCCTCTCACCGCAGAGGATCGAAGCGATCGCAGCACCCGGCGATCCCTTCATCTACCGGTGATTAGGACGTCTTCTCTTTGCGCGGCTCCAGGAGCTCGACGGGGATCCCGTTCGGATCTTCGACGAAGGCAATTGCGCGTGTGCCGCCCGGCGACTTGTAGACGTCCTTGAGAATCTTCACGCCCTTCGCCTTCAGCCCGTCGACGTAGGCACGGAGATCGCCGTCGGCCTCGATCGCGAGATGCTCGTACCGGTTGCCGATCTCGTACGGCGGGTGTTCGTCGAGATCGTAAACCAACTCGACGTACGCATTCCAATCATTGCCGACGAACGCCATGTCGGCATTTCCCGGATAGTGGAACGGCCCGTCGAGCAGCCGAAGCCCGAGCTTGTCTCGGTAGAACGCAATCGACTCGTTCATGTCGTTGACGAAGATCGACGTATGCAAGAATCGCGGCATGATTTCTTATACCCCTAATGGAGAAAGTGGCGATGCGATGAGAAGAGGAGTGCGACGCCGGCGCGGTCCGCGGCAGCGATGACCTCCTCGTCGCGGATGGAACCGCCGGGGGCCACGACCGCGGTGCAGCCGGCGGCGATCGCGGCTTCGAGCCCGTCGGCGAACGGAAAGAAGCCGTCGCTCGCGCACGCGGACTCGCGCGCGTTCTCGCCCGCGCGGGACGCGGCGATCTCGACGGCGCTCACGCGATTCGTCTGACCCGCGCAGATGCCGCGGGTGACGTTGTCACGGGCAATCACGATGCCGTTCGATTTCACGTGACGCACGAGGTCCCAGGCGAAGATGAGATCGCGGCGCTCCGCCTCCGTGGCCTCGCGGCGCGAGACCGTGCGCAACCGCTCCGGATCCGCCTTCGGGTCCGGCTCTTCGAGTAGGACGCCGCCGAGCGCGCTTCGCAGGCTTCGCCCCGAAGCGAGCGCATCCGGAAGCGTGCGTGCAAAACGCATGACGCGCAGGTTTCGCTTGCGCCGCAGCACGACGAGCGCGTCCTCGTCGAACTCCGGCGCCGCGACGAGCTCGAGAAAGACGCTCGCCAACGCCTCTGCAGCCTCACGATCGATTCGAGCGTCCACCGCGACGATGCCGCCGTACGCGGAGAGCCGGTCCGCCTCGAGCGCTTCGCGCACCGCATCGCCCACGCGAGCGCGCTGCGCGACGCCGCACGGCACGGTGTGCTTCACGACCGCGGCGCGCACCGCGTCGTCGCCACCGCGTGGCGCGAGCGGCGAACGTGAGAGCATCCGTAACGTCGCGTCGAGATCGAGCAGATTATTATAGGAGAGCGCCTTTCCGTGGAGCTGCTCGGGAAACGGCGCGCGCTCATCGCTGTAGAACGCCGCGCGCTCCTGGGGATTTTCCCCGTAGCGCAATGCGGCGCGCAGCGGCAGGTAGAGAGCGAGTCCGTCCTCGGGATGGGAAAGGCTGCGCGCATTGCCCGCGTCGTATGCAGCCGTCCGCGCGAACGCCGCGGCCGCGAGACGTTTGCGATGCGCGAGCGACGGGCCGCCGCCCTCGAAGGCCTCGATGTACTCGCCGTATTGCGAGGGATCGCACAGGACCGCGACATGCGCATAATTCTTGGCCGCCGCTCGCAGGAGTGCGACGCCGCCGATATCGATCTCCGGCGGCGGGTAGAGCGTGACCGCGACGACGTCAACCGGCTCGATGCCCCGTCGTGCCGCTTCGTCGCGGTGCGCGCTCGCATCGCGATCGTAGAGTATTCCTCCGAATATCTTCGGATGCAGCGTCTTCACCAACCCGCCGAAGAGCTCCGCATAGCCGGTCAACTCCTCGACGGCGCGCGCCGCGATGCCGCTGCGCGTGAGGAACGCTTGCGTGCCGCCGGTTGCGTAGATCGCGACGCCTCCACGCTGCAAGGCATGCGCCAACTCGGCGGCGCCGGTCGTATCGGAGAGCGAGAGGATCGCCGCACGCGCGGGATCAGGCAAGTGCGGGCTCGGGCCTCCGCGCCGTCAGCTCCGCGGAGATGATCGAGCTGATGCCCGATTCGGTCATCGTGACGCCGTACATGCGATTCGCGAGCTCCATCGTCTTCTTGTTGTGCGTGACGAGGATCATCTCCGAATCGCTGGCGAGCTCACGGACCATCGCCGAAAACCGCTCGACGTTCGCGTCGTCCAACGCCGCGTCGACCTCGTCGAGCAGGTAGAACGGCGACGGACTGACCTTGATCAGCGCGAAGATGAGCGCCGCCGCCGTCATCGCCTGTTCGCCGCCGGAAAGCGCGGGCAACGGCATCTGCTTCTTTCCAGGCGGTTGCACCGCGATCTCGATTCCCGTCTCGGAGAGGTTCTCCGGATTCGTCTGCCAGATGCGCGCGGTGCCGCCTTCGAAGAGGCGCGAGTAGACGGCAGAAAACTCTCGCGCAACGCGATCGAATATTTCGTTGAACTGCGCCTGCGTCTGCAGTTCGATCTCCTTGATCGATTGGAGCAGCGTCTCGCGCGCCCGCGCGAGATCGTCGAGCTGCGTGCGCAGGAAGCGTTCGCGCTCGGCCGTCTCCTCGCGCTCCGCTTCGGCGTTGAGGTTCACGTTCGCGGAGAGGCGCGCCAGCTCGTCACGAAGACGCGGCAGCTCGTCGACGACGGCGTCGGGTTCCTCCGCGTAGCGCTGCTCGACGTCGCGGCATTCGTCTTCGGTCGCGGGGTTTTGCGCGAACTGCGAAACGATCATCCCGAGTTCGGCTTCGATCTGCGTCAGCCGCGTGTGGCGGCTCTCTCCCTCCGCGCCAACCTCGCGCTCTTCGAGTTCCGCGGTCCGCAACTCCGACTCGAGCGACGTCTGGCGGTCGGCGAGCCCTTCGCGCTCGCGCCGCGCGCGATCGAGTTGCGCGTCGGTCTCGGTCACGCCGCGCCGCAAGCCCTCGACGTGCGCGTGCGCCGCGCGCGTCTGTTCGGCCAACGATGCAATCTCCGCGAGCATCTGCTCGCGGGCAAGCCGCGCGCGCTCGTCGTCTTGATCGAGCATCGCCAAACGCGCCGCCGCGGCGTTGCGTTGCGCGCTCAGCGACGCGGCCTGCTCGCGGACGCCGCTTGCGGCGGCACTCTCCCGCGCCTGCGCCTCCTCGGCGTGCGTGATCTCTTCGCGCGCCCGCGCGAGCTCGGCTTCAAGCCGACGCCGCTCCTGGTCGGCACGCTCCGCGCCAGGATCGTCGGCCTCGTAGCTCTGTTCGCGCTCGCGCGATTGCCGCACGCCGCCGACGAGTTCCTCGACGGCGCGCCGCGCCGTTTCGACCTCGCCGTGCATGCGCTCGACCTCGGAGCCGCGCGCCGCCATCTCCGCGCGGAGTTCGGCAAGCCGCAGCTCGTGCTTCCCGAGCGCATCGCGAACCGCGTCGCGCTTCGCGTTCGCCGCCTCTGCACGGACCTGTTCGCTCCGCAACTGTGCATCGAAGCTCGCAAGACGCGCGTGCATCTGGGTCAGTTGCTCGCGGAGTTGCGCGGCTTGCGCGCGGCGCGAGAGAATCGAACTTTCGCGTTTGAAGCGGCCGCCCGTGATCGCGACGCCGCCTGCGATCATCTCGCCCGCAAGCGTCACGATCGTCTCGCGCAGCCCGCGCTCCCGGATGAGACGCATCCCGGTGTGCAACGTGTCGACGACGAGCACGTCACCGACGAGGAATTCCACGACCGGCACGTACTCGGCTGCCGTGCGAATGAGGCCCGGCGCGTAGCCGAGCACGCCGGAATCGCCCGACATGTCGCCCGACGGCGCGCGCCGCTCGCGCTTCGGCAGCGCGTCGAGCGGCATGAGCGTCGCGCGTCCCGACTCGCTGCGGTTCAGGTACTCGATTGCGCGCTCGGCGTCGGCCGTGGTGCGCGTGACGATGTTGGAAAGGCGAACGCCGAACGCCGTGTCCATCGCGCGCGCATACCGCTCGTCGATCGTGATGAGATTCGAGATGACGCCTTCGATGCCGCTCAGTTCGCCGCGCTGCCACGCTTCGACGACCGCGCGCGTTCCGGGCACGTGTCCCTCGAGTGCGTTCTCCAACTCTTCGATCGTGTGCAGACGCGATTCCGCGGCCGTCACCTCGCCTGTGTGCTCGCGGTGCACGCTCTGCGCGCGTAGGAGATCGTCGTGCGCCTGCACGGATTCGCGCTCCGAAGCCTCGACCTCGCGGCGCGCCTGCGCCGCTTGGGCTTCGAGCGTTTCGAGCCGATGCTCCGCCTGCGCGTAATGCTGCGTCGCCGTGCCCTCGGCCAGTTCGAGCGTGGCAACGTGCTCGCGCGACGCCCGCAACTCGCTCTCGAAGCGCTCCACCTCGGCACGAAGATTTTCGCCCTGCATGCGGCGCTCCGCGCGGCGAGCCGCCCGCTCCGCGGCATCCGATTCGACGGCGCGCAGTTGCGTGAAGATCGCGTCGAGCCGGCCGCGCGCCTGCGCAAGCGCCGCCTGCGCCTGCAGTTCGCGCTCGCGCGCGCTCGCCGTCTGCCGCTCGAGCGGCTCGAGTTGACGATCGAGGGCAGCGATCGCGTTCTCGAGCGAGGTGCGCTCCTGTACGACGCGCTCCACATCGTGCGACGTTTGCGTCGACTGCGCTTCCAGCGCTTCCCGGCGCGCGAGCGTGGCCGCGTACTCCGCCTCCATGCGCGCGAGTTCCGCGCGCCGGTTCTGCGCTTGCGTGCGAAGTTCTTCGAGTTGCAGCTCCTGGCGGTACAGCTGCGTGCGCGTCTCCGCCAGGTTCGCACCGAGCGTCGCGACGCGCGCGGCCGCAACCGCACGCCGCTCGTCGTTTCCCTTGAGCGATCCGCGCAGCTCTTCGCGTTCGTTCCGTCGCGAGGCGCTCGCTCGAAGGTACGAGAGAATTTCGAGATCGCGCACCCGGGTCTGGACGCGACGATAACGCCTCGCTCGGCGCACCTGCGTGTCCAACTCCGGAATGCGCCGCTCCGTTTCGGCGATCAAATCGCTGATGCGAATCGCGTTCGATTCGGTCTGCTCGAGGCGTCGCATCGACTCGTGCTTGCGCGCGATGAACTTGCTGATGCCGGCGGTCTCTTCGAAGAGCGCGCGCCGCTCAGCGGGCTTGCTCGTCAGCACCGCGTCGATCTGCCCCTGCGAGACGATTGCGTACGATCCCGGACCGAGCCCCGTTCCCATCAAGAGATCGTGCACGTCGCGCAGCCGAACCTGCGACCGATTGATGAAGTACTCGCTCTCGCCCGCGCGATAGGCGCGACGCGTGATCTCGACCTCGCCGTACTCGATGAGCAACGTGTGGTCGCTGTTGTCGAAGGTGATCGACACCTCGGCGAGGCCGAGCGGCTTGCGCTTGTCGTTGCCGGCGAAGATGACGTCCTCGAGCTTGCCGGAGCGCAACGAGCGCGTCGACGTCTCGCCGAGGACCCAGCGAATCGCATCGACGAGATTCGATTTACCGGAGCCGTTGGGTCCGACGATCGCGGTAATGCCGCCGCCGAACTCCACCGTCGTGGGCTCTGCAAAGGTCTTGAAGCCGAACGCCTTGATCTTCTTGAGCTTCACTCCGTCTCCAACCGGCGCAGAGCGTCCTGCGCGGCCGCCAGCTGCGCGATCTTCTTCGAGGTACCGCTGCCGGTTCCCAACGTCCGGCCGCTCACCTCGACGCGTGCGAAGAACTCGGGCTGCTGCGGCGTGCCGCGGCTCTCTTCCCGATACGTCGGCGTTGCGCCGAGATGGGCCTGCGCGTGGTGCTGGAGGCGCGTCTTCGGGTCGAGCGGGGCGCCTGGTTCGTGCGCGAGCTTCTCGACGTGCTCGCGAAGCACGAAGCGTCGCGCACGCTCGAGTCCATAGCGGAGATAGAGCGCACCGACGAACGCTTCAAACGCATCGGCCAACACCGAGGCGTTCTGCTCGCCGCCCGCATTGCGCATGCCGGCGCCGAGCAGCACGAGGTCGGAGAATCCAAGGCGACGCGCCGTTTGGGCGAGTTGCGCATCGTTCACGATTCCCGCCTTCCGCAGCGTTAGCTCGCCCTCAGGCTCCTGCGGAAAACGCTCGAAGAGCCACGCCGCGGCAATCGCACCGAGGATCGAATCGCCGAGGAACTCGAGGCGTTCGTTCGACGGCACGCCGGCTTCGCGCGCATGGCTCTCATGCACGAACGCGCGATCGATCGCGTCAGTATCCGGCGCGAGGCGAACGCCCGCGAGGCCGAGGAGGCTGCGAAGGCGGCGGCGCCGGTTCTCCCCGGGCACGTCAGCCGGTTGGCTTGCCGAAGACGATGACGCAGTTGTGGCCGCCGAAGCCGAACGAGTTTGAAAGCCCGATGTGAATCGGCGCGCGGCGCGCAACGTTGGGAACGTAGTCGAGGGTGCACTCCGGGTCCGGGAACTCGTAGTTGATCGTCGGCGGCATGACGTCGTTCGCAACCGAAAGCACGGTCGCAACGCCCTCGAGACCGCCCGCGGCGCCGAGCGCGTGACCGGTCATGGATTTCGTCGAGCTGACGCCGATCTTGTACGCATGCTCACCGAACGCGCGCTCGATCGCCTTTGATTCCGCGGGATCGCCGATCGGCGTCGCGGTCCCGTGCGCGTTGATGTAATCGACCTGGGTCGGAGCGATCCCGGCGCTCCGGCAAGCGCGTTGAAGCGCAAGCACGACGCCGTCGCCGTTCGGATCGACGGCGACGATGTCGTAGGCATCCGCCGACTGTCCGTATCCGAGCATCTCCGCGTAGACGTGCGCACCGCGAGCGCGCGCATGCTCCGCCTCCTCCAATAGGAGAATGCCGGCGCCCTCGGCGAGCACGAAGCCGTCCCGCTCGCGGTCGAACGGACGGCAGGCACGCATCGGTTCGTCGTTACGCGTCGACATCGCGCGCATCGAGCAAAAGCCGCCGACGGCGAGCGGTGAGACCACGGCTTCCGTTCCGCCCGTAATCATGGCGACGCAGTCGCCGTGCGCGACGAGGTTGTATGCCGTCGCGATCGCATCGTTCGCGCTCGCGCAGGCGCTTGCGGTGGCGAACATAGGACCGCGAAAACCGAACGCCATCGAGATGTGCGCGGGCGCCGCATTGCTCATGAGCATCGGGATGAAGAAGGGGGAAGTTTTCGACCACGTCCCCAACTCGTGCGCTCGATCAGACATGGCCCAGAACGTCAAAATGCCGCCGATTCCCGTTCCGATCACGACGCCGACGCCGTTGCGTACATGGGGATCCTCGGGGAACTTCGCGTCCTCGATCGCCTCGCGTGCCGCCACGAAGGCGTATTGCGCGAAGCGATCCATGCGGCGCGATTCTTTCTTTCCGATCAGCTTTTCGCCGTCGAAATCCTTGACCTCGCCCGCGATGCGCGTCGTGAACTCGCTTGCGTCGAACGCGGTGATGGTCCCGATGCCCGACTCGCCGGCGACGAGGCGGCGCCAGAACTCATCGCGCGTGTTACCCAGCGGAGTGACTGCGCCCAGGCCGGTGACAACGACGCGGCGCCGGCTCGCACTCCCGCCCGGGCCCGGATGTTTCTGCATTGGCTCCAAGACTCCGAAGCAAGTTACGGCGACCCCAGGGGGGCACCTCCCCCAAGGCTAATCCCGAAACGAAAGGAGCGCGCAGGTGACGACGCGCGGAGAGTTTCTTTCCACGATGACGATGGCCGCCGCAACCGCTGCGCTTCCGGCCTTTCCTTCGCCGATGCGCAAGCCGCCGCGCTTGCGCGCGGGCGACCGCGTCGGTCTCATCTCGCCCGCGTCGCCGCTCGCCGACGGCGAGATCGAGAAAGGGATCGCGCACATCCGCTCGCTCGGGCTCGACCCGGTGCTCGGCCGATTTGTCGGAGCGCACAGCGGTTACCTTGCCGGAAGCGACGAGGAGCGGGCCGGCGACTTCAACCGCATGGCGCGCAATCCGTCGATCCGCGCCATCATCGCGATGCGCGGCGGCTACGGCACGATGCGCATCCTCGATATGCTCGACTACGCGGCAATTGCGGCGGACCCCAAGATCGTGATGGGCTTCTCCGATCTCACGGCGATCCTCAACGCCGTTGCGCGGCGGTGCGCCGTGGTCACGTTTCACGGTCCGCTCGCCGCGCGCGAATCGCAGTTCGACGGCGTGACGCGCGAGTACGTCGAGCGCGTCTGCATGTCCGCGCAGCCGATCGGCACGCTGCGGGCACCGAACGCGGTCGCGCTCCACGCGGGGAGCGCCCGTGGCCGAATCGCCGGCGGCAATCTGAGCCTCGTTGCGAGCCTCGTCGGCACGCCGTGGGCGCCGGCGTTTCGAGATGCGCTGCTGCTGCTGGAAGAGACCGAGGAGGAGCCCTACCGCATCGACCGGATGCTCACGCAGCTGCGTCTGGCCGGAGCCCTCGAGGCGGCCCGGGGCATCCTCTTCGGCGCCTGCACGCACTGCGAGGCGACGGGTCCATCCCCAACGGCCGACCAGGTCCTCGCCGAGCGGCTCGGGGGCTTGGGAAGGCCCGTCCTCGCCGGCGTCCCCGTCGGGCACATCCCCGAGCAATGGGTGCTGCCGATCGGCCTGGAGGGGGTGCTCGACGCATCGGCCCGGAGCCTCGATATCCCCGAAGCGGCGGTCCGTCCAGAGTGAACCGCTTGCCACCGCCGCAGCGCCCTTGCTATACTCACGCGGCTATGTTCCGCTTCGATCTCCAGCTCTTCGCCACTAAGAAGGGCGCCGGCTCGACCCGCAATGGCCGCGACTCGAACGCCCAGCGACTGGGCGTGAAGAAGTTTGGCGGCGAGCGCGTGATCGCCGGCAACATCATCGTGCGCCAGCGTGGCACGCAGTTTCATCCGGGCGAGAACGTCGGCATGGGCAAAGACTACACGATCTTCTCGCTCACCACGGGCACGGTCGAGTTCACGAACCGGCGCAATCGCAAGCACGTGAACGTGCGCACCGCCGCGGCTCAATTCTAAACCCCTCCTGCAATTCATAGATGAGGCGACCATCAACGTCGCAGCCGGCAACGGCGGCGACGGCATCGTGGCGTGGCGTCGCGAGAAATACATTCCCAAAGGCGGACCGGCGGGCGGCGACGGCGGCCACGGCGGCAGCATCTACGTCGAAGCGACACCCGCGCTTTCGACGCTCGTCGAGTTTCGGTTACGCCGCAGCTTCGACGCGGAATCCGGCAAGAACGGCGGCACTTCGAACAAGTCGGGGCGCAGCGGCGAAGATCTGACGATCGCGGTTCCCGTCGGAACGCTCGTCCACCGCGCGTATGAAGGAAAGCCGGAGGCGTTGATCGCGGACCTCGCGGTCTCCGGAGAACGCGCGCTCGTCGCGAAAGGCGGGCGCGGCGGCTTGGGCAATCAGCACTTCGCAACGAGCGTGCGCCAGGCGCCGCGTTACGCCGAAAAGGGCGAACCCGGCGAGCATTGCACGCTGCGGCTCGAACTGCGCCTTCTCGCCGACTGCGGCATCGTGGGCGTCCCGAACGCGGGGAAGTCAACGCTCCTCTCCGTTGTCTCCGCCGCGCGACCGAAGATCGCGGACTATCCCTTCACGACCGTCGAGCCACAACTCGGCGTCGTGCGCGTCTCCGACGAGGAATCGTTCGTGATCGTCGACGTCCCCGGCTTGATCGAGGGCGCACATGAAGGCGCCGGATTGGGCGACCGCTTTCTGCGTCACGTCGAGCGCACGCGCATTCTGCTTCACCTCCTCGACGGCGCGAAGTCGCTCGAAGACATGCTGCACGACAAGGCGACGATCGAAGGCGAACTCCGCGCGTGGAATCCGTCGCTCCTCGAAAAACCGATGTTGACGTGCATCTCCAAACTCGATCTGCCGGAGGCGCGCGCACGCCTCGCCGAGTTGCGCGAGCAATCTCCCGACGTGCACGGCATCAGCGCCGTTACCGGCGAAGGCGTGCAGAATCTCGTCTACACGATCGCGCGCGCGATCGAAGAAGCACCGGAGCCGACGCATCCCGAGCCGGTCGCACGGATCGATCTCGTGCCGCGGAACGCATTCTCGGTCGAGCGCGCCCGCGACGGCAGCTTCGTCGTCAGCGGCGAGCGTGTCGAACGCCTGGCATCGATGACGAACTTCGAGTCCGACGAGGCGCTGGCGCGGTTCGAACGCGCGCTCGAGCGCATCGGCGTCGAGCGCCGTCTCCGCGAGATGGGTGCCGTCGAAGGGGATACGGTACGCATCGGCTCGTATGAGTTTACGTACTCGTGAGACTCGGCATCTTCGGCGGGACCTTTGATCCCATTCACAACGCGCATCTGTTCGTTGCCGAATCGGCGCGCGTGCTCGAAGGGCTCGAGCGCGTGCTCTTCGTACCGACGAATGCCCAGCACTACCGCGTTCAAGCGCAGGCGCCGGTCGAGGAGCGTTGTGCGATGGTAAGAACGGCGATCGCCGGTAACGCCGCATTCGCCTTCGACGATACCGATCTACGCGCCGACGCGACGGGATACACCGCCGATCTCATTCCCGCTTTACGCGCACGCTATCCCGACGCGGATTTTACCTTCATCATCGGCGCCGATTCGTTGGTGAACGCAGATTGGGTGCGCTTCGACGAAGTGCTCGAGCAGCTCGAACGTTTCGTGATCGTACCGCGCGCGGGCATTCGCGCCGAAGCGGTCCAGCGCGCGATCGCGTCGATTCCCACCGCCCTGCGCGAACGCGTGCGCACCCTCAACTTGCCCGAGTTACCCGAATCGGGAACATTGCTGCGCGCTCTGCTCGCGCAGCATCGCAGCGTGCGCTATCTCGTGCCCGATTCCGTCTGGGAGCACATCGAAGCGCGCGGTCTGTACGGCTATGCCGAACAGCGCCAACCGGCGTAGCGCTGCCGTCGCCCTCGCTCTCCTCGCGCTGACCGGCTGCACCCCCGGCCCCGACGACGAGGCCGTCTGCCGCGCTTTCCACGCGGGTACGTCGGCGTTCGAGGTCGTCGCGGACGGCCGCGTCGTGAGCCTGCTCGGAACAAATGCGGGCCCGAGCGGCGCACACGAAGGTTTTCTCTTGCACCTCGGCAGCGGTTGCGATCTCACGTTGCGCGTCGAGACGAACGTCGGCTTCACCGGACCCATTCCGTTGCACGTCGGAGAAAACGTCGTCGTCAAGGGTGAGTACGAATACGAGGCGCTCGGCGGCGTGATTCATTGGACGCACCGCGAAACGCACGGCCGGCATCCGAGCGGCTACGTCGAGGCCGCCGGACGCTACTACTGGTGAGCGAACCGCGGAATCGAGCGCTGCACGAGATCGTACTGGCGAGCAGCTCGCCGCGCCGTCTCGAACTACTTCGATCGCTCGGGCTCACGGTCGAGGTCGTACCGAGCGGCTACGACGAGCCCGACGACGACGCCGTCGCGCCCGAGGAACTCGCTCGACGCCACGCGCGCGCGAAGATCGAGGCCGTTCGCGGGCGCTATCCGGAGAGGGCCGTGCTCGCCGCCGACACGGTCGTCGATCTCGACGGGAGGGCGCTCGGGAAGCCGCGCGATGCCGCCGATGCCGCGAGGATGCTCCGATCGCTCTCCGGACGAAGGCACCGCGTCCACACGGCGTACGCACTCGCCCTTCCCGGAGTCGAAGGGCCGATCGAGCGCCTCTCGACGACGAGGGTGCACTTTCACGCACTCGATGACGCGGAGATCGCCGCTTACGTGGCGAGCGGCGAGCCGATGGACAAGGCCGGCGCCTATGGCATCCAAGGGCGCGCCGCCGCCTTGGTCGCGTCGATCGACGGCGACTACTTCACGGTCATGGGTTTCCCGCTCGGTGACTTCATTCGAATCGTGCGGCGCTCGGGATTTGCGCTGCCGGAATCGAAATAGAGCCGAAACACTCGTGTACACAGACGAACGCAAACTTTTTGCACTGATCGGCGTCATCATCGCTGCCGCTGCTCTCGTGCTCGTCCAAATCGGCGCGGCGCGCAGCGGTCGCCAGGGGCCGGTTATGTGGGCCGGTTCGGCGGTCGTCGCCTTTGTCGAGAGCATCGCTTCATCGGTCGTCGGCGGCGTGCGCGATGCCGGCGGCAACCTCATCTCCGTCCCCCAACTCGGCCGCGAGAACGCCGCGCTGAAGGCCGAAAACGAACAACTCGAGACGCAGAATGCGAGGATCCAAGAAGAGCTGGCCGCCCTCCAGTCGGCGGCGGCCATCGGGCCGGTCGCCGACGAATACCCCGACGGCATCGACGCGCGCGTCATCGGCTTTCCACCCGAGAACGAATCGCGAACGGTGACGATCGACCGCGGTTCGCGCGCCGGGGTGAAACCGGACGAGGGCGTCATCGCGGCGGCGGGCGTCGTCGGACGCATTCTCGACGTCGGGCCGTTCTCGAGCACGGTGCTGCTCATGACCGATTACACGAGCCGCATCCCTGCGGTCGTGCGTCAGGGACGCTGGTGGGGCATCGCGCAGGGAAATCTCACGAGCGTTCGGCTGCAGTACGTTTCGCAAGATGCGACGCTGCGTCCGGGCGACGTCGTCGTCACCGGCAACGGCCGCTCCTTCGCATCCGGCGTTCCGATCGGCACGATCGTCGAGGTCGATCGCAATGATGCCGCGCTCTATCAAACCGCCGTGCTGCGTCCCGCCGTCGAACTCGGCGCCCTCGATCGCGTTGTCGTACTCACGAAGTAGCGCGCCGTCGCTGCGCCTCGCGGGACCGCAATCGGGCGCCGCGGCGTGGCTCGTCGCAGCGCTCATCGCGCAGGGAACGGTCGTGCACTTCGCCGCCGTCCGCGGCGTCGAGCCGAGCCTCGTCCTCGTCGCGGTCGTCTGGTTCGCGATGCGAGCCGGCCTCGGCCGTGCGCTGCTCTACGGCTTTTTCGCGGGCCTCGGTGAGGACATGCTCGCCTTCGATCCCGGCGGCGCATGGACGATCGCGACGACGATCACGGCGGTCTTGGCATCGCTTCCGACGCGCCGTTTCTTCGAAGACTCGATGCCGTTCTTCATGATCGTGACCGCGCTCGCGACGCTCGTGCGCGCGCTCATCTTCTGGATCGTGAAGAAGATCGAGGGTTTCCCGGCGGGATTGGGCGCGATGCACTTCCACGAGGCGCTCATTGCGGCCGCGCTCAACGCGGCCGTCGCCGCCGTCGTCATGTTCTTGGCCCGGCGCTTCGAGCACCGCGCGATCGCGAGACGCCGTCGATGAGCGCGATGCATCCTCAACGTCGTAAGAAGGCGTGGGAGCGCCCGTCGTTGCGCATCCTCGTCTTCGCGGGGATAATGGCGGCGGCGCTGCTCTGCCTGATCGTGCGGCTCATCGCCCTCCAACTCGTCGACGGCGCGCGATATCGCGCCGCGGCGCAAGAGAATCAGATCCGCTTGATCCGAGTCTCCGCTCCCCGAGGCATCATCTACGACCGCGCGGGCCACGTCCTCGCGCGCAGCCGGCCGTCATTCGTCGTTGGACTCATTCCGTCCGAGATCGACGATCTCGACCGCGAGATCGCCGTGATCTCGCAAACGATCGGCGTATCGCAGGATACGCTCCTGCAGCGGCTCTTCCACCATCACGGCATCGATTACACCTCGTTCGCGCAGATCGTGGCAAACGAACCGTACGGACCGATCGTGCTCGCCGTCAACTTGCCGGTGCCGACCGTTGCGCGTCTCTCGGAGATATTGACCGATCTTCCGGGCATCGATCTCGAGGCGCAGCCGATTCGCAACTATCCCAACGGCGACATCGGGTCGCATATTCTCGGCTACGTCGGTGAGATCAGTCAGGAAGAGTATACGCAGTTGCGCACGCGCGGCTACTCGCCGAACGACGTCATCGGCAAGGACGGATTGGAGGCGCAATACGACGGGTATCTGCGCGGTCAGCCCGGCGGCGAGCGCATTGAGGTAGACGCGTCCGGGCAGGTCGTGCGCGGCGCGCGCTTCCCACAGAAGCCGGCGTCGCCGGGCGATTCGTTGACCACGTCCATCGACATGCGCTTGCAGCGCATCGTCGAGGAAGCGCTTGCGAACGGTCTCGCCTCCTGGGGTCGCGGGCGCGCGCTCTCCGGCGCGGTCGTCGCGGAGGACCCGTACACCGGAGAAATTCTCGCGCTCGCGAGTTTTCCGAACTTCGACCCGAACGATTTCGCGATGGAGCGCTCCGCGAACGTCGAGGCATATCTGACCTCGCCGCTCGAACCGCTCTTCGACCGTGCGATCGCCGCCGCAACGCCGACCGGCTCGACGTTCAAGATGGTCACCGGTTCGGCGGCGCTCACCGAAGGCGTCATCGGCGTGGGTCAGGTCGTCTACGACAGCGGGGCGTGGAACTGCGGCGGCTATCTCGCTCGCGACATCGCCGCCGGCGGCCTCGGTGACACGACGTTCGTGCCCGCGCTCGCCGCCTCGAGCGACGGGTACTTCTACCGCCTCTCGTGGTACCTCGGCAACGAGCGCTTGCGCAAATGGGCGCTCTTATTCGGCCTGGCAAAGGATAGCGGCATCGATTTGCCCGGCGAAGGCGACGGAAACTGGCCGACCAACGCTTGGATGGAAAAGACGTATGGCGTTCCGCTCGAACCGAGCGACGTCTGCAGCCTCGGCATCGGACAGGGCGCGATGCAAGCGACGCCGCTGCAGATGGTCAACATCGCGTCGGCGGTCATCAACGGCGGGACGCTTTACAGCCCGCGCGTCGTCACGGAGATCCGCGCGCCCAACGGCACGCTCGTAACAGAGCTTCGACCACGCGTCATCCGTCAGATTCCCGCAACGCAGGAAGCGCTCGAAGCGGTGCGCGCGGGAATGGCACGCGTCACCGATCCCGGTGGAACCGCTTACGGGCTCGCAATCGCCGGCTTCCCGTTTTCCGGCAAGACCGGTACCGTCGAAACCGCGGGCGGACATGGACCGAACACGACGTGGTTCATCTGCTGGGCACCGAGCGACCATCCGCGGTTTGCAATGGCCGTCTTCGTCGATCGCAGCGGCGGTTACGGCGCGCAAGTTGCCGCGCCGATCGCGCGCGCAATCTTGGTCAAGTATTTTCAGAAGCGCGGATAGCGAGCAGCGCGCGCCAGATCGCATCGCGCACCGTCGCATCGTACTCGTCGCCCAACGCTTCCTCTAGTATTTCGATGCTCCAGGCATTGGCGAGCAACGCGAGACGGCTCACGATCGCGAGCCGCTCACGCGCATCGGGCGTCGGCACGTCGCCGACGACGCGTCTCGTCCAGGTGAGTTCGGGCGGCCGTAACGGGATGGCGTTGGAGGATTCGATCGCGATCGGACGGTTCGTCGCGCGCACGTAGACCGCAAGCGCGAGCAAGAGCACGATGAGAATGCCGATCAGCGGCATGGGCCTATGCCGTCGCGAGCGCGGCGGCGCCGCGCAGTGCATCGAGCACGACGGCGAGCCGCGCGTCCAGGTCACGTTCCTCCCCGGCGGCAAGCCACCGGCGAAAGATCTGCGGCGATTGATCCGCAAATGAAACGAGGCGTTCGAGGAGATGCCGGCGGTACGTCTCCAGCACCACCGAACTCGCGCCGCGATATTCGATCGAGGTTCCGAGCAGTTCCGCGCAGAGTATCCATGGGATCGCCGAGCCGAGCGGCGAGGCGCGAAGTTCCGTGACGAGTGCGTGCACGCGCTCCGCATCGACGAGGCCGGCGACGCGCACGATCTCCGCTCCTCCGTTTGCTCCCGCCGACTCGTCGGGAGCGAGCGCTGCGCCCGCGCCGGCGATCACGGCTTCGCGTTCCGTCGTCGTCTCGAGATCGGCGGCATCGATGACGGGCGGCATGCGCACGAACAACCGCTCGATCCGCTCGCGCAGTGGGGCGGCTGCCGGAACGAGCACGCATAACGAGAGGAGGTGCGAGAGCGGCCGCTTCCCGAGGGCGCCGTCGAGCAGGCGAACGCGGCGCAGCATCTCCTGCGCCTCGCACACCATCACCGCGTTGCCGGTACGGCTTCTTCTTCGACGGGTTTGATGAGCAGGGAGAGCGTCGAGACGATGCGCTCCGCGCGGTCGCCCGGATGCTGCGCGAGAAAACGTTCGACGGTCGGTGCGCGCCCCGAACCGGCCAGCGCGTGCGCAGCTGCGAGCGCGACGGCTTCGTTGGGATCGCGCAAGGCGAACTCGAGCAAGTGGTGCGCGCGATCGTCGCGCAGCGCTGCGACCGCAAAGACGAGATCGCATCGCGCCGATTCCGAAAGCCCGGCGAACTCGTGCCCCGCTTCGTGCGTCCAATCGGTCGTCGCTTGGAGCGGCTCTTTCTCGACCTGGTCGAGCAGCGTGAGCCCCTCGCTCGCGCGACGCGGCGCGACGACGGCGTACAATCCGAGCCCGATACCGAGAACGAACAGAATGGCGATGGCAATCGTAATCATGGGTTACCCTCCGGGAGCCTTCCTACGGCACCGCGGCACGAAGTGAAGTGGTGAAGACGTCGAGCGCGCCGTCGAGCGCGCTATCGGCGCGATGCTGCAACGCTTCGACGAACTCGGGCGACTCGGCATCGCAGAGCGCATCGAGGCGAGCGACGAGGAGCGCGCGATAGTGCTGCGCTTGCGGCGTCGAATCCGGTAGGAGACGCGCGAGCGCCGCCCACGGAAGCGCCGTCGCAAGCCCGGCGCCGCGCAGGCGCTCGCCCAACTCGTGCAGTTCGGCAGGATCGTAGCCGCCGCGCATGATCACGGCCGCACCCGGCGGATCGGCGGGCATGCCGTGTGCGGCTGCGCAGTCGTGCAGGAGATGCTCGACCGTCGCGCGCGATGACGGCGTCTCGACGTCGCGCGGGGCGATCGCGTAACTCGGAAGGCGAAGCTTGATGAAGAGCCGGTCGAGTTCTTCGCGCAATGCTTCGGCAACCGGCGCGATCGATGCGTGACCGTCGCCCAATGCCTCCGGTAGGAACGCTCGCAGCGCGAACAGATGCGTTACCAGGCCCCCGAAGCGCGCCTCCTCGAGGAAGCGCAGCGTGCGCGCGAGCCACTCGTTGCTGAACCCGTGCACGGTTCCCGCGTGCCCTGTCTCGGCGGCGTGGCCGTTGCCGTATGCGTAGTGCGACGCACCGTTCTCGCCGTTAGCCGAAGCCGCCGCGAGGTCGACGTAGCGATCTTCGCGCGTTCCCGCGTCGGTCGTCGGACCGACGAGGCCCTCGAGGCCGAACTGCAAGCCGGGGATTGCGTTGGCGAAGACCGGTGCTGCTCGCACTTTCAGTTCATCCGAAGCGATCTCGTCGTAACGCTCGCCGTCGTACGTGACGTGCGCGACGCGTACGATCGCCTCGCCCGCGGGTAACTGGTTGTGCACGACGTCGCGCCACCGAACCGTCGCTTCAACGCCCGGGTCGAACTCGTTGAGCATGATGCCGCGATCGCTTGCGAATGGGCCGAGCGCGCCGACGTCGCGGATCGGAACGTCGTTCACGGTCGTCGAGTTCGGAACGTAGATGAGCGAGGTCGGCTGCGCGACGCGAATCTGGACTTGACGCGCGGGTCCGTCGCCGCCGTTACGGAGATGCAACGCCCACTCGACCGTCTCGCCGAGATCGGCCGCGTCGCTCGGATTGCTGCGGAAGGTTCCCACCGAGAAATCCGGCGTCGCGGTGGTCACGATCGTCAGTCGCTCGAGCGGAACGGGCAGCATCGAATCGGCGGTGAGCACCGCGTCGACGGTGAGCGGATGCTCCTTCGGCACGCTGCGCAGCAGGCGGAGTCCGAGACGGGCCTGCGCCCCCGCGCCCGGCGCGATCTCGCCAAAGAGAATCGACGAGCGCTCGCGCGTCGCGCCCTCGACGCTCTCGAAGCGCGCCTCGGGTGAGACGAGCAGCCGCACGCGGACGTTGCGCGATACGTCGCTGCCGATGTTCAAGACGTAGACGACGACCTCGGCCAGTTGATTCGGGCGAAGCAGTGCGCCCGTCGAAAGCTCCATCCGCGAACTGCCGGTCGAAAATGCCGGGTGTGAATCGACGCGCCAACTCGTTTCTCCGAGTTGCGTCTCGCCGAGTTCGCGCGTCATCAAGCTTGCGCCCACGACGATCTCGCTGCGGTCGGCGTACGGCGTCCGGACGCGCGCTTGCAGCGTGATGCGGCGATAGGCATACGGGTCGATCGCGCCGAGATCTGCGGCAAAGGCGTCCATGGGAATGCGCGTGCCACGCTCGGATATTCTGATGTCCTCGAGCGCGGGATCGACGCGGAGTTGCAGCGACGAATCGAGCGCGGGCGCGCTGCCGTCGTTCGCAATCGAGATCGTCGCCTCGATTTCTTGTCCGGGGCGCACGACCTCTTCGCCGCTACGGGCGATCGTGTTGCGGCGCCGTACGAGCGCGGGTTCCGAACGAACGAGCACGCTGCGCTCGAAGCGTCGCACGGCATCACCCTGCGATGGCTGCCATGCGAGCGTCGCATAGACCGGCAGCGACGTTCCGTCGGGCAGCGGTGCGACGACGATCGCCTCACTGCGCAACTCGACTCGCTCGCCGCCTTCAACGCGTCCGAGATCGAAGGAGAGTTGATCGACGCGCCGCTCGCGCGTCGGCCTGCCGTCGATCCGCGCGGCGCCGCGCACCGCGATGAGCGCGTCGGGAAGTTCAATCGAAAGCGTGACCGCTTCGGCAGCCGCCGTGCCCGCGTTGCACGCAACGAAGGTGAGCACGATGCGCTCGCCCGGATGCACTTGCGTCGCCGGCTCGATGGAGAACGACGTGCGGTCGTCCCCAAAATCGGGCGCCGCGCGCACGACGAGCGCCGCGGGTTCGAGCGAAAACGCCGGCGTTTCCTGCGACGCGATCTGCGCGTTTGCAATGATGCGCGTGCCGTCGGCAAGCGGGGAATCGACGCGGACGCGGTAGACGAGCATCGCGCTCGCGCTCGCGGAGAGCACGGACGCGACGATCGGCGCGTAGACGCGATCGTATCCGCATCCCAAATCGCGCTCGATCTCTCGCCCGTTCACGCGCGCCGATCCTGGGACGTACGACGTGTGCTCCGGAATCGGGGCGACGACGACGACGTCGTGCGCGCTCGACTCGCCGGCGTTGTGCACGCGCACCGTGATCTCGGCTTCGCAGCCCGGAGCGGGATCGCGCCGCGTCTCGATCGTGATGCCGGTCAGCGCATTGAGCAGTTGCGGCCGGCTGCGCGCGATGAGCCGAACGACGTTGGAGCCGACCGGCTGCACTTCAAACGAAGCGACGGCCGCTTGGAGCTCGATCGTCGTGCCGTTCTCGATCGCGCCGACGACGCTGTAGGCGACCTCGATGCGGCGCTCTTCGCCGGGCGCGACATCGCCGATGTGCGCGCCGTTGCGACCGAGCAGCGGTGAGTTCCCCAACTCGTCATCGAGGTCCGCACCATCGAGCCGGCCGGTTCCGACCAAGTACACGAGCCCGTCGGGAAGATTGAATCGCACGCGGACGCCGGTTGCCGGCGCCCCGCCGTTGTTGCGGAACGTGAACCCGGCGCGAACCGTCATCCCAGGTTCTAACTCGCGCTCGGGAGAAACCACGAGCGTTCTGAGACCTTCAGGCAACGTCGGCGCGCCCGGCGTGAATACTTCCGACAGGGTCCGCATAGGTAGGGCATGTTTGGTTCGCCGTGCCAGGCAGGCCCCCTTGATGATTTTCTACTGCTTTAGTCACTATGAGAGGGACCATTAGATGCTTGCGGCCACCGAAAACCGGGTCGCCGCCGCGGTCGCGCGGCTGGGAGCCGAGAACGCTTTCCAAGTGCTAGCGCGGGCCCGCGCGCTCGAGGCGCAGGGTCGGCGAGTGGTCCACATGGAGATCGGCGAGCCCGATTTCGATACCCCGGAGCACATCAAGCAGGCAGCCGTCGAGGCGCTCTACGCCGGCTACACGCACTACACGCCCTCGGCCGGAATGGCCGACCTCCGCGCCACGATCGCAGAGTACGCCGGTGCGTTCCGGAACATCGAGCCGGGGTACACGCCCGAGAACGTCGTCATCAGTCCCGGTGCCAAACCGGTCATCTGGAACACGCTCTGCTCGCTGCTCGATCCGGGCGACGAGTTCGTCTACTTCGACCCCGCCTATCCCGCGTACGCCAGTGCGGCGAGCTACCTGGAAGCGAAGGTGACCGCGATCCCGTTGCGCGAGGAGCGCGGTTGGCGCATGGATCTCGACGAGTTGGAGCGGTGCGTCTCGGACCGCACGAAACTGCTCGTCATCAACTCGCCGCACAATCCGACCGGCGGAGTGCTCCTGCCCGAAGACCTCGAACGGATTGCCGCGCTCGCGCAACGCCACGATTTCCTCGTCCTCGCGGACGAGATCTATAGCCGCAACTTCTATACGGAGGGCGTGTACGTTTCGATTGCCGCGCTGCCGGGCATGCGGGAACGCACGATCGTCGTCGACGGCTTCTCGAAAGCCTACGCGATGACCGGCTGGCGCCTGGGCTACGCACTGATGCCCGAGGCGCTTGCCGAAGTCGTTACGCTCTTCAACAACAACACGTTCAGTTGCGTCGCATCGTTCGTGCAGCAGGCGGGAATCGCCGCGCTCCGCGGACCCGACGCTCCGGTGCGCGAGATGAATGCAACCTTTCACAAACGCCGCGACCGCATCGTCGCCGGCTTGAACAAAATCCCCGGCCTTTCGTGCACGCTGCCCGAGGGCGCCTTTTATGCCTTCCCCAACGTGTCGCGGATCACGAAAGACGATCGCGCGCTCGCGCGCTTTCTCCTCGATGAAGCCGGCGTCGCGTGCACCGGCGGCTCCGCCTTCGGAAAGGCCGGGAACGGATATCTGCGCTTCTCGTACGCGGCCTCGATCGAGGACATCGACTGGGCTCTCGACGCGATCGCGCAAGCACTTCCGAACTTCAAAGGATGACGTTCATGATGACGCGATTTCTTATCCTCTGCTTCTTGCTCGCCGGTTCGGCGCAAAGCGTTTCGCAGGCGGCCGCGCAGACCAGCGCGCCGTCGCCCACCCCGGCGGCCATAAGCGCTCCAACGCCGCCCAGCGACGCCGTCGTCCAGGGATGGGCACGAGATTGGCTACGGCACTTGCAGATGGGGAACATCGACCGCTCGCAGCTCAACGATCAAATGAATGCCGCTCTCACGCCCGATGTGGTGAGCCGACTCGCCGGC
Organism: Candidatus Tyrphobacter aquilonaris; assembly: GCA_003133745.1. Lineage (GTDB taxonomy): Bacteria > Vulcanimicrobiota > Vulcanimicrobiia > Vulcanimicrobiales > Vulcanimicrobiaceae > Tyrphobacter > Tyrphobacter aquilonaris. The sequence goes on along the minus strand of PKZD01000027.1, from coordinate 15,586 downwards.
GAGCTGGGATCGCTCGGCAGTCCGCTCTCGTTCAATCTGGCGAACAAGCAAAGTCTTGGCGCCGGCCTGACCCAGTATCTCTATCGAATTCGCTTCGACAACGGCGTCTGGGACGAGACACTCGTCCTCGACGACTATAACAAGATCGCCGTCCTTCGCTTCACAGTGGGTCAGTGACGCGTCTGGCCGCCGCCGTCGCGCTCTTCGCGGCATGCTCGGCACCCATCGCCACGGTTGCGGCGCCCACGACGCCCGCGACGCCGCTGCCTTCCGCGAGCGCGTCGCCGATGCCGAGCCTGCCGAGCGATGCCGCCGTCATGGCTCGCGCTCAGGAATGGCTGCACCGGATTCAAACGGGCAGGATCGATCGTGCGCAACTCGATGCGCAGATGAACGCGCTGCTCACCGCCGACGTCGCGCGCCGGCTCGCGGCACAGTTCGGGGCGCTCGGTCAGCCGACGTCGTTCACGCCGGCCGGCAAAGAGATCGTCGAGAGCAATACCGCGTACATCTATCGCGTTGCATTTGCGACGACGACGCTCGATGAAATCTTCGTTCTCGACGGTTCCGGTTTGATCAGCGGCCTTCGTTTCACGCCCGCGCAATAGCCGCGAGCAGGCGCGCTCTTAGGTCAGCTTCATCGCACGCTTGACGTCGCGCAGCACGCCCGCGGCGATTTCTCTCGCGTGCGCGGTGCCCTCCGTAATGATCCGGTCCACGGCGGCGCGGTCTCCGCGATATTCCGCGAGACGCTCGCGCACCGGGCGCAGATAGGCGTTGAGCGCTTCGGCGAACTCGCTCTTGTCCTGGACGCAGCCCAACTCACCCGAGCGGCACGCCGCGGCGATGCCGTCGAGGCGCTGCGGATTCACGAACTTCCAGAGCGCGAATACCGGACAGATCTCGGGCCGCCCAGGGTCGCCGCGGCGGACCTTCTGCGGATCGGTGAGCATCGCGCGCACTCTCTTCGTCGTCGTATCCTCGTCGTCTGCGATGAGGATCGCGTTATCGTAGGACTTGCTCATCTTGCGGCCGTCGGTGCCGGGCACTTCGGGAAACTCCGAAAGCGTCGGTTGCGGCTCGATGAGCACGTCGCGCCCGTCGCCGTAGAGATGGTTGAAGCGCCGCACGATCTCGCGGCCGAGCTCGAGGTGCGCGACTTGGTCGCGGCCGACCGGGACGCGCTCGCCGCGCATGACGGCGATGTCGCAGAGCTGCAGGAGCGGATAACCGAGAAATCCGTACGTTGCAATCTGATTGCCGAGCGCCTCGATCTGCCCTTTGTAGCTGGGAACGCGTTCGAGCCAAGAGACCGGCACGATCATCGCGAGCAGCGTGTGCAGTTCGGCGATCTCCGGGACGCCGGACTGAAGGTAGATCGTGGATCTCGCCGGATCGACGCCGGCCGCGAGCCACACCGACACCATCTCCTCACGCGCGGCACGAATCGCCTCCGGATCGGCAAATCCGGTGGTGTACGCGTGCAGATCGGCGATTTCGAAGAAGGCCTCAGCCGTCTCGCAGAAGTTCGCCCACTGCGTCAAGACGCCGACGAGATGACCGATATGCAATCCCCCGGTCGGACGCATTCCCGACATCACGCGCGGCTTGCTCACGCGCTGGCCTTTCCACGCGTCATCGCCGTCATCTTCGTGCGCACGTACGCGCGTGCGGCGATTACGGCGTCGCGGAGCGCGCGCCCGCGTGCCAGTTCGCATGCCAAAGCCATCGCGAGCGTGCAGCCGGTGCCGGGCATCTCGGCGCCGATTCGCGGGGATGAGAACGCTTCGACGCCGTCGCCGCTTGCGAGGACGTCAACCGGATCGCCTGCGAGATGACCGCCTTTGAGCAGGACCGCGAGCACGCCGCGCGCGCGCAGCGTCCTTGCCGCATCCTCGAGATCGCCGCGCGCGATTCGCGCGCGCCCGAGCAGCGCGGCGGCTTCGTCAAGATTCGGCGTGAGCACGACGTTTCCGAGCGTCGCCGCATCCTCGCGCAGCTTCGCAATCGCGGCCTCGTCGGCGAGCGCACCGCCCGCGCTTGCCGCGAAGACGGGATCGAGCACCGCCGGAACCGGCGCGATCGAACGCAAGAATGCGCCGACGCATGTGACGTTCTCCGCGGAGCCGAGCGCCCCGACGCGAACGGCCGCGATCTCCGCAGTCGCGAGCGCATCGAACTGGGCTCGCAGCGCGGCCGCGGGCAGCACGTGCAACGCGCGTACGCCGCGCTCGTCCTGCGCGCTCACCGCGGCGATGACGGTCAGGACGCGCACCTCAAACTCCGCACCGACGACGATATCGCGCCCGATGCCGGCGACGTTCCACGGATGCGACGTCCCGATCGAGAGCACCGAGCGCACGATCAACCGTCGTTCCACAGCGCGACGAGCCGCCGCGCTGCATCGCGGGGGTCCGCGCTTCGCGCAACCGCGGAGATCGTCGCAGCCATTGCAACGCCGCTCGCGCGCACTTCGCGCAGATTCTCAAGCGAGATGCCGCCGATCGCCGCCACCGGAAGCCGGGTGGAAGCCGCAATGCGCTTCAGCGTCTCGATCCCGATCGCCGCACCGGCATCTTCTTTTGAGTTGGTCGCATAAACGGAACCGACGCCGACGTAGTCCGCGCCGCCCGCTTCGGCTGCGCGCGCCTCTTCTTCATTCGCGCAAGAGAGCCCGATCAGCGCCGCGGGAAGCGCTTCGCGCACGCGGGCCGGATCGCCGAAACCGTCGTCCCCGGGACCGAGATGGATGCCGTCGCACTCGTACGCGCCCGCCGCCCGCCAATCGTCGTCGAGGATCAGCAGCGCGCGATACCCCTGCGTCAACTCGCGCAGCGCGCGCAGGCGCGCATCGGCGATGCCGTCCTTTGCGCGATACTGCACGATTCGCACGCCGGCGGCCAGGACCGCTCGCGCGATCTCGAGCGCGCGCGATTCTTCATTGACGATGACGTAGATGCCGTGCAGGAGGGAAGCGCGCTGTGCGCGCGTCACGGCTCCCGACCGAGAAGCCGCTCGCCGAGCGCCATCAACTGGCGGTCGTCGACGAAGCGAAACTCGATGCGTCCGCCGCTTCCGCTGCGCACGAGCGTGACGCGCACGCCGAAGCGCTCGCGCAGATGCGATTCAAAATCGCGCTCCTCCGGCGAAAGCTCGCGGGGCGCCTTCGGCGCCGCTTGCGCCGGAGGTGGTGCGGATGCTTCCGACGCGAGACGCTCGAGCGCGCGCACCGAGAGTTCCTGCGCGACGGCGCGCGCCGCGAGCGCCGCCCGCTCTCGCTCCGGCGCAGCGAGGAGCGCGCGCGCGTGTCCGGCCGAGAGGCGTTGATCGACGATCATCACCTTGATGGAATCGGGAAGCGCGAGCAGTCGCAACGCGTTCGCCACCGCCGGACGGCTGCGTCCGACGCGCTGCGCGACCTGTTCCTGCGTCAGGTCGTAGTCTTCGATCAGCTGCGCGAATCCGGCCGCCTCTTCGAGCGCGTTGAGATCTTCGCGCTGCAGGTTCTCGACGATCGCGACTTCGAGCGATTCCCGATCGTCGTTCTCGCGGACGATCGCCGGAATCGTGCTCCGTCCAAGCGCGGCGCAGGCGCGCCAGCGCCGCTCGCCGGCAATGATTTGGAAGCGGTCGCCGCGCGCGCGCACGATGATTGGGACGAGCACGCCGAACTCTTCGATCGAGCGCTTCAGTTCGTCGAGCGTCGTCTGGTCGAAAGAGCGGCGCGGCTGAAACGGGTTCGGCGTGATGCGATCGACCGGGATCTCGCGAAATCCGCCTGCCGCCGGCGCGACCGGCAACGGCGCGCTACCGAGCAACGCATCGAGCCCGCGCCCGAGACCGCGCGCGGGACGACCGGTCACGCGTGCACCTTGGCGGGCTCGAGCAGTTCGCGCGCGAGCGCCATGTAGGCTTGCGCGCCGCGACTCTTCGGATCGAAGAGCATGACCGGTTTCCCGAACGACGGCGCCTCGGAGAGGCGCACGTTGCGCGGAATTTGCGTCTTGAACATCTGCTCGGGGAAGTAGCGTGCAAGTTCGTCGAGCACCTCGACCGCGAGGCGCGTGCGACCGTCGTACATCGTCACGAGCACGCCGCTGACGTGCAACGGCGGGTTAAGCGCTTCGCGAACGCGGTTGACGACGCGCGTGAGCTGCGAAAGCCCCTCGAGCGCATAGAACTCCGCCTGCACCGGTATGATCGCTTCGGTCGCGGCGACGAGCGCGTTGATCGTCAGCAACCCGAGCGACGGCGGCGAGTCGATGAGCACGTATTCGTAGCGTTCGGCGATCGGGCTGAGCGCTTCGCGCAGCCGCGTCTCCCGCGACAACTCGGAGACCAACTCGATCTCGGCGCCGGCGAGGTCGATGGTCGCGGGCGCGAGGAAGAGACCCTCGATCTCGGTTGCGCGCAGCGCGTCGCTCAGCGATGCCTGCCGCATGAGAACGTCGTAGACGCTCGCTCCGATCGACGACTTTTCGATCCCGAAGCCGGTGGTCGTGTTTCCTTGCGGGTCGTCGTCGATGACGAGCACCTTCTTGCCGAGCATCCCAAGCGCCGCGCCAAGATTGACGGCGGTCGTGGATTTGCCCACGCCGCCCTTCTGGTTCACGAGCGCGATGATGCGACCCATCAGGTAAGCCCCCGGAGATGCTCGTCGAGAAGCTTCAAAAGTGTCTGGCGCTCGTTACGCTCAGGCTGCTCCGTGACCTGCTCGAAGAGCCCGCGCAGGATTTCACCGACGCGCGGATCGCCGCGAAATCCGGGCTGCGCCGCGCCGCTGCGAATCATCGCGGCGACGACGTCTTGCCCGCCGATCGCAAGATCCCCCACGGAAAAAGCGGGCTTTCGCGCGACTTCCTCGCGCACTCTGGTTTCGAAGCGTTCGTTCGAATCGTCGCGCTTCGGCAATCCGGAACCGGCGATATCGGCATGGCGCAATGCGAACTGCCGCTCGAGATGCTCGACGCCGATGCGCCGAATGGATCGCCGCAGCGCCGGATCCGAAAGATTCGGATCGGCCGCGTACATGTGCGAACGCACGAGATGGGTCGTCGCTTCGACGACGTCGTTCGAAAACCGAAGCCGGCGCAGCAACGCGTGCGTCATCTCGGCACCGACCTGCTCGTGCCGGTAAAAATGCGGCCCTTCCTTCGTGCGCGGCTTTCCGACGTCGTGAAGCAACGCGGCGAGCCGTACGACGAGATCGTCGCGCGGCGCCGCATCGACCGAGGCGAGCGCGTGCTGCCAGACGTCGTATGCGTGCCATTGGTTCTGCTCGACGCCGACGCCCTCGACGAGCTCCGGTGCCAAGACCGCGAGCACGCCGGTTTCACGCAGCAGTTCGAGGCCGAGCGACGGCCGAGCCGCGTGCGTCAAGAGTTTCGTGAACTCTTCGGCGACGCGTTCGCCGGAGACCGTGCTTGCGAGTGGCGCGGCCTTGCGCATTGCATCAAGCGTCCGCGGCGTCGGCGCGTATTCGAAGCGCGCTGCAAACTGAGCTGCGCGAACCATTCGCAACGGGTCTTCTTCGAAGGCGCGATCGATCAGGATATCGACGCGGCGCGCACGGACGTCGGCCGCGCCGCCATGCGGGTCGATCAAGTCGCCCGAAGGCAGCGCGCGCGCCATCGCGTTCATGCGAAAATCGCGTCGGCCGAGATCTTCCTCGAGCGGTATCTCGGGACTGCCCTCGACCTCGAAGGCGCGGTGCGCGGTCCCCGTCGAGCGCTCGCGACGCGGTAATGCGACGTCGACCGTCGTGCCGTCGAAGGTTACCTTGAGGACCGCGAACGACGCGCCGACGAGGTCGACGCGCCCGAGTTTTTCAAGCCGCGCGCGCAGCTCGTCGAACGGCACGCCGGTGACGACGTAATCGAGGTCCTTGACCGTCGGCTCGCTCCGCTCGAACTCGGCGCGAACCTCGTCGCGCACGCGCCCGCCGACCGCGTAGAGCGTTCCCGGGGGAAGCGCTTGCGCCAGCCGAGCATCGAGCGAATGCATGCGATGATGCGCTATTCGGCCATTGCGGGCGTCGCTCCGCCGCTTGCGACCTTCGGCGGCCGCATAAAGAAGACGAGCGGAAGCGTCGCGATAAAGACGACCGCCGTCAGCCTGAAGAGATAGTCGTAGCCGATAACCGAGGAGCCCTGCGCGACGAGCCCCGTCAAGGCTTGGATTGAATAGCCGTGCGTCGACGTGACGCCGCCCGCAAGCGTGGACCACGCGACGGCGGTTTCGCGCGTGAGCATCGTGTACAAAATCGCGATGCCGAGGCTGCCGCCGATCTGCCGCACGAGGTTCGAAACGCCGCTCGCGCCCGAGAGTTCTTCGCGCGGCACCGGCGCGAGCATCACCGTGGAGAGCGGGACGAAGAGAAAGCCCAATGCAAATCCTTGCAGCACGCGCGGATAGAAGACATCCCAGTAGCCGGTGTTTTCATTCAAGCCACCGAGCATCCACGTCGAAAGCGCGAAGAGCGCGGTGCCGAAGGCAATGAGAATGCGCCCATCGATGCGTCCCACCAGACGGCCCGCGATGATCATTGAGACCGCGGTTGCGATTGCGCCCGGCAAGAGCACTTGGCCGACTTCGAACGCGGACATGCCCGCTATGCTTTGAAAGAAGAGCGGCATGATGAGCGCGGTTCCGAAGAGTCCGAAGCCCAGAATCGCGAGCAGCATGTTCCCGATCGTGAACTCTCGGTATCGAAAAATGCGCAGGTCGACGAGCGGATTCTTGTCGCGTAGCGATCGTACGATAAATGCGATCAGCGAGACGACCGACACGACCGCGAGGGTCGTGATCGTGGAGGAACTCCACCAATCGTCATGCTGTCCGCGTTCGAGCACGTACTGCAGCGATCCGAGGCCGGCGACGAGCAACCCGAGGCTGATGAAGTCGAGCCCGCCCTTCGGCTTGTTGAGATAGTGCGGATTCGGGATGAAGGCGAGCGTCATCACAAACGCGGCGATGCCGATCGGAATGTTGATGAAGAAAATCAGCGGCCATGTCGCATTGTCGATGAGGTAGCCGCCCAGCAACGGGCCGATGGCCGGTCCCACCATCGCGCCGAGGCCGAAGAGCGCCATCGCTCCGCCGCGTTCCTTGGGTGGAAAGCTCTCGAAGAGCAGCGCTTGCGCCGTCGGTTGCAATGCGCCGCCGCCGATGCCTTGGATGACGCGATAGAACGTGAGCTGCCAAATGCTCGTCGCCGTTCCGCATAAAAACGATGCGATCGTGAAGATCGCGATGCACGCGGCGTAAAAGTTCTTCCGCCCAAAGTACGCCGTCAGCCAGCCGTTGAGCGGCATGATGATGACGGCCGAAAGCAGGTACCCCGTCGCGACCCACGCCGCATCGTCGGTCGAGGCGCCGAGATTGCCGGCGATCGTCGGCANNGCGACCAGCCAGCGGCGTGCGCCCGCTAGCTCCAGCGGCGAAGAGACTACGGCAGCCATCTCATTCCGACCGTATCGCGATATATCAAGTTATGTCGTTCCCCGTGAAACATCCGTGCCTGCTCTCTCGCCATTCTTCGCCAAAGACCAAGCCTCGCCGCCATGGGTTTCACGTGGGTTCTCGTTGAAAACGGCGGCAAAGGAGGAGCCATGTTACGAAGACTCGCGTTATTCGCATTTGCCGTTGCTTTGCCCGCCGCGGCGCTACTCGCTGCCGCCCCGCCGAGCGCCCAACTGCCACCCCAGCCTGCGGTCCATCCGGTGGGAATCCCCCACGATGACGTCATGGTCTCGCCCTGCGTCCGCACGATGGGCGAGCACTGGGCACGTCTGCGCGACCTGCCTACCGGACCGATCTACGGCGTGTGGCAGGGCAAGCCGATATTCACCGAGATCATGGTCTCGGTTGCACAGCTCGACAAGGGCTTCAGTTGGGCGAACGTGCGACCGCTGCCGGGATATCGAATCGATCACGCGGACTTCGAGTTCGAACCGCACGGGCACGAGGGCTTCCCAGTTCCGCACTATGACCTGCACCTCTACTACATTTCGGCTGCGCAACAAGCCAGAATCTGCCCCAGCGGCCTTCCGGATCCGGCGATGAAGCCGACCAACCCATAGGTAATCATCCCCCCTGGCGGACGGGAAGTAGCTCGGCCGCCCACCGGCCAGGCAGGTCGTGGTCGACGCGCCTCCCAAGCTACGCTCCATGGAAAACGAAAAGAAACCCCGTGATTCGAGCGGCGGAATTGCGCGCCTAACGGCCATAAAGTCGTTAGGCTTGGGAGCCCTTGCCGCAACAGTAGGCTGGCGGCTCACTGGTGCCGCCGAGGCCGCAGGGAGCACACAGGTCGGCTGGAGATGGTGCGACAAGTGCGAGGGAATGTTCTACGCACAAGCCAGTGCCGGCATGGGAGTTTGTCCGGCCGGCGGCCACCATAGCACCAGCGGTAGTGCCCATTACAGTGCCACGATCGGGGAAGACGTCTCCGGCCGACAGCAAGGCGGCTGGCGGTGGTGCCACAAGTGCGAGGGCTTCTTCTACGCCCGAGCCAGCGCCGGCATGGGAGTCTGTCCGGCCGGCGGCCACCATGACGCGACCGGGAGCGGCCATTATGCCGCCATCATCGGCGAGGACGCAACCGTCGGAGATTGCAGCCAGCAGGGCGGCTGGCGGTGGTGTCACAAGTGCGAGGGCATGTTCTATGCCCGAGCCAGCGCCGGCATGGGAGTCTGCCCGGCACACGGCACGCACGATGCCAGCGGAAGCGCCCATTACGCCTTCCTATATTCCTAGCGCGGCGCGGATTGCCGCTCTTCGGATGAACGACAGAGCCGGGGTTCGGCTGATGGCCGGCCCCGGTTTTTTTTGTGCCCGGGACGGGGAAGCCGGGGCGGCCGCTCAAGAGCAGAGGGGCCGTCCCGCCGGGATGCCGGTTCTGCGCGGAAAGCGCGGCGGCGTCGGATGAGTCTTTCGCAGAAGGACGATGCAGCGGTCGCCGTCGACCGGCAGCACGCGATCGAGTTCCGCGCCAAGGACGAGCGCAGCATCAGCGAGCGCATTGCGCTCCCTCGGGGTCATGCTGCCGCGCTGCAGCAACGCAACGCCGCCCGGTGCGATGAATGGAAGCAAGAGCTCCGCGCTCGCGGTCCCGCTCGCCACGGCCCGAGCGGTTCCGGAGAGGAAGTGATCTCGATACGGTGCTTCCCGCCCGGCAACTTCGGCTCGCGTCGAAAGCACCTCGCCGCGCAGATCGAAGTGCGCGAGCATCCGCTCGAGAAAGCGCGCCTTCTTTGCGGTCGCCTCGATCAGAGTCACGGCGATGCCCGTGGCGAGTGCCAGCGGAAGCGCGGGCAGGCCGCCTCCGGAACCGACGTCGACGAGCGGTTCCCGGACGAACGGGAGGAGGGTGAGGCTGTCGAGCAAGTGCGGCAGGAGCGCCTCCGGGCTCTTCGCTCCGGTAAGATTCGTTCTCTGATTCGCCTCCAAGAGCAACGCTCCGTACTCGGCGAGGCGCTCGGCGATAGGCGCGCCGACGCCGGCTTCGCGAAGCCGCGGGACGAAATCGGTCACGAAGCGCGGGATGCCGCCGCGCGCCTGGCCCGCTCGATGAAAACGCTCAGTATCGCGACATCCGAGGGCGTGACACCGGGAATGCGGCCGGCTGAACCGAGCGTGCGGGGCTGCCGCGTGCTGAGCTTCTCGCGCGCCTCCGACGAGAGTGCCGTAATAGTGGCATACTCGAAAGCTTCCGGAATCTCCTCGCCCTCGAGCTTCGCTCTGCGCTCCACGGCCAACCGCTCGCGGGCCGCGTAGCCGGCGAGCTTCACCTCGATTGCGAGACGCTCTCCGGTCTCGGGATCGAGCGGCGGGTCGAACCGCTCCGCGACATCGGCAAAGCTTTTCTCCGGGCGGCGCAGCACCGACGCGATCTGCGTCTTGCCCGCGTAGGCCACCGCGCGATCGAGCGCGCTGCGACGTTGCACGAACGCATCCCATGATGCATCATCGATCGCGCCCATCTCGCGCGCGAGCGGCGTCAATCGCAGATCCGCGTTGTCGTGGCGCAGCAGCAGTCGATGTTCGGCGCGCGACGTGAGCATGCGGTACGGTTCGTCGACGCCCTTCGTCACGAGATCGTCGATCATGACGCCGATATACGCGCGGCTGCGCTCGATGCGCAACGGATCGCGTCCTTGCGCGGCGCGCGCCGCGTTGAATCCCGCAATGAGTCCTTGCGCCGCCGCCTCCTCATACCCCGACGTACCGTTCAACTGCCCGCAGTGGTAGAGCCCGGCGATGCGACGCGTCTCGAGCGAGTCGCGCAGCTCGATCGGCGGAACCATATCGTATTCCACGGCGTATCCCGCGCGCAGCATCTCGCAGTTCTCCAATCCCGGCAGCGTCCGCAGCATCGCGAGCTGCACCTCCGCGGGCAACGACGTCGAGAAGCCGCCAACGTAGAGCGTCGGCTCCTTCCAGCCTTCGGGCTCGATGAAGATTTGGTGCGTCGGATTGTGCGCGAACTTCACGACCTTGTCTTCGATCGAAGGGCAGTAACGCGGGCCGATGCCGCGGATCAAATCGAGGCCGTAGAGCGGAGAACGATGCAGGTTCTCGCGCACGAGTCGATGCGTCCGTTCGTCGGTTTGCGTGACGTAGCACGGAAGCTGCGGGCCGGCGAAACGCGCCGGACTGCGATAGGAGAAGCGGAGCGGAACGGCGCTCGGCGCCTGCATTTGCATCGCGGCCGTATCGACGGAATCGCGCGCGATCCGCGGCGGCGTTCCGGTCTTCAGGCGCTTCGTCGGAAAGCCCAGGCGCCGCAGCGACGCTGCGAGCCCGATCGCCGGCGCTTCGCCGAAGCGGCCCTCCGCCGCGACGACGTCGCCGCGGAAGGTCTTGCCGCCCAAGAACGTGCCCGTTGCGAGCACGACGTGTCGCGCGGAGTACGTGCTTCCGTCGCTGCATCGTACGCCACACACGCCGTCGGCATCGATGAGCAAGTCCTCGACCAGCCCACGAACGATCTCGAGATTCGGCTGCGAGCGCAGCAATGCGATCGCGCGCCGCGCATACGAGGGCTTGTCCATCTGCGCGCGCAGCGCGCGCACCGCCGGGCCTTTGCTCTCGTTCAGGAAGCGCGCGTGCACGCTGCATGCGTCGGCGAGCATTCCCATCGCTCCGCCGAGCGCGTCGATCTCGCGGACGATCTGGCCTTTCGCGCTGCCTCCGATCGACGGGTTGCACGGCAGCGTGCAGATCTTCTCGGGATCGCCCGTGACGAGCCGAACCGGCACGCCCAAGCGCGCCGACGCAAGCGCGGCCTCCACGCCCGCGTGCCCGCCGCCGACGACGATGACGCCGCCGTCAGAGCGCGAGCGCACGTACCTTGAGAACTTGGGTCATCGTGAGCCTCCCTCGTCGCTCACTTCCCGATGCAGAAGCGGGCGAAGATTCGATCGAGGAGTTCTTCGCCGGCGACGTCACCCGTTACATGCCCGAGTGCGGCAACCGCCTGCTGGAGGTCGCCCGCGATGAGATCGATCGGTTCGCCCGCTTCGAGCGTGACGTTTGCGCGCGCGAGTGCGCCGAGCGCCTCGCGTACGGCGTCGAACTCTACCGCGGAGGCGAGGTGCGGTCGCTCCAGATCGATGCGCTCGCCGTTCCATCCGATCCGCGCGATCTCCGCACGCAACGACGCGAGGGTCTGCGCGTCATGTACGCTGCCACAGATCGGTGCGTGCGGTCGGAGTTCACGCGCGCCGGCCTCGCCGAGATCGGCTTTGTTGCAGAAGAGTACGCGCTCGCGCCCTGCGGTGCGCTCGAGCACGTCGCGCGCGCCGGCGTCGATCGGCACGGAACCGTCGATCACGACGATGACGATGCGCACCTGCTCGATCGCGCGCATCGTGCGCTCGATGCCCGCCGACTCCAGACGATCCGCGTGCGCGCGAATGCCCGCCGTATCGATGAGGCGCACGGACACGCCCTCCACGACGATCGACTCCTCGATCGTGTCGCGCGTCGTCCCGGGAAGCTCCGATACCAACGCGCGCTCTTCACCGAGCAGCGCGTTGAGCAGTGAGGACTTGCCCGCGTTCGGCGGCCCGACGATCGCAACGCTCGTGCCCTCGCGCACGAGGCGCCCGACCTCGCCGCTCCGTTGCAGGTCGCGCAGTTCTCGCTCGATCTCGCGAAGACGCGATGCAACCGGTCCTCGCTCCGGCTCGGCGACCTCGTCGGGAAAGTCGATCGCCGCCGCCAGCTCTTCCAAGATGCGCGAAAGCGCCTCGCGTTGCCGCCCGACTTCGGCGGCGAGGCCGCCGGCGAGGTTCGCGAGCGCGGCGCGCGCGGCTCCACGCGTCTCGGCGGCGATGAGATCTGCGACGGCCGCTGCTGCGTTCAGCTCCATCTTTCCATTGAGAAAGGCGCGTCGCGTAAACTCGCCGGGGGCCGCGAGACGCGCGCCGCACGCGAGAAGCGTGCGCAGCATCTCGCGCGCGATCACGGGGCTTCCATGAATATGCAATTCCAGGACGTCTTCGCCGGTGTAGCTGTGCGGCGCGGGCGCGAGGATCGCGATGCCGCGATCGAGCGTTGCGCCGTCTTCGTCGAGAATCTCCGCCGTCGTCGCGACATGCGGACGCAGCGGCGATTGCGATCGCACGATTCGCGCCGCAATCTCGCGCACGTCGGGACCGCTCACGCGGACGATCGCAATCGCGCCCCGTCCCGGAGGCGTCGCGACCGCGGCGATCGTCAAGCCAGGCTCGTCCAGCGCGCACGCGCGATTGCGTCGAGCAGCTCCTGCGGGCGATTCGTGCCCAGGAGCAACGAGCGGCGCGTGCCGCGCAGCCGCACGGCGTTGAGCCCGCGCAGATTCCACAGCCAGCCGCGCGTCGTCAAGTGAATGCCCCAGCCTCCCCAAAAAGACGTCCGCGTCGCGTTCGCATCGAGGAGCTGGTCGAGCCTGAAGTGCCCGCGCGGAAGGCCGATGCCGAACCACCACACGATCTCGCGATCGTTGACGAGGATCGTCATCGACGAAAACGTCAGCGCAAGCATGACGATGAGAAGCGTGCCGCCGACGGCAATGCGAAGCGCGATCGGCCAGAACTGATCGTTCGAGATCGCACCCCAGAGCGCGACGCTCCAGAGCACGACGATGCCGCCGACGCCGAGGCTCGCCCCCCACGGCGTACCCTGCCGATAGCGATAGATCGTCACGGGCGGACTCACGACGGCGCTCCTCTCGCTAACGAGGATGCACGACGACGCGGCGTTCCGGTTCCTCTCCTTCGGATTCCGTTCGCACGGCGTCGCTGCTCGCGAGTGCCAGATGGACGATCTTGCGTTCCGAGGGCAGCATCGGTTCGAGCGACTGCGGCGTCTTTTCGCGCACGCAACGCTCGAGCGTCGCGAGCGCCAGACTCTTCAACTGATCCGCTCGGTGCGCGCGATAGCCCTCCGCATCGATCGTGTAGTAACGTCGATTCGTGCGCACGCCCGCATTCATGATGTTATTGAAGACGTGATTGAGCGCTTCGAGCGTGTTCCCGCGGCGTCCGATCAACGCCGCGAGATCGGGCCCGGTCACTTCGAAGTACTCGCCCTCTTCGCGCGGGATAAACTCGATCTCGACCGGCGCGACGCCCATGCGATCGAGGATCTCGCGAAGCAAATCGCGCGCAGCCTCGGCTTCCTTCGGAACCTCGCCCGCGCCGGCGCGACGCTGCGCCGGACGGCCGCGCCGCTGAACGGGACCCGGGGCCCTGGGCGTGCGGGGCGGCTCGCCTCCGCCCGTCTTGCCGGGAATCTGCCGGTCGCGAATGTTCGCGGGCTGCTCTTCGAACTCGAAATCTTCTTCGTAAATCATGACTCCAACCTCATGAACGCTAGTGCTTCTTTTTTTTCTTGCGTCGCCGCCTCCGCGGCGCGTTCGCATCCGCGCCATCGCTCGCGACACCCGGATTCCCCGCGGCGGTCGCCGCAGCGCCGTTGCCGCGCGCCGGAAGCGCCGGGGTCACATTCTTCGGCTTCAGATCTTCGGTGACGACGTGCTCGGAATCGAGCATCGAAAGCGGCTGATGGTAGCGCCGCAACATGTAGATCTGCTGACCCATCGTGAAGACGTTATAGGAGAGCCAGTACAGGACCATCGCCGACGGCCAATGATAGCGCCACCCGAAGAATCCCAGCATGAGCGGCGAGATCAACGCCATCATGCGCTGCATCTGCGCCTGCTGCGGATCCGTCGACGGCACGCTGCCGTAGCGGACGCTGAAATACATCGACCCCGCGTAGAGCACGATGAGCGCGATGTCCGGCAACGCGAGGCTCGGCGCGAATATCTGCGGCCACTGCGCGGAGAGCGGGCTTCCGACCCATGCAAAATGCTCCGTGCTGAACAGCGCCTTGTGCTGCATGACGACGTAGAAGACGCTGTAGAGAACCGGAAGCTGCACGACGAGCGGCAGGCATCCCGCGAGCGGGTTGACGCCGGCCTCGCGATAGAGCGCCATCGTCTCCTGTTGCAGGCGCTGCTGATCGCCCTTGAACTTTTCTTGGAGCTGCTTCAGCCTCGGCGCGATGCGCTGCATGGAGAGCATCGCTTTGAACTGCTTGACGTTGAGGCCCCAGAAGACGCCGCGAATCAACGCGGCGAGAATGATCAAGCTCCAGCCGAGATTGTGAACGACGCCGTCGATGTGTTGGACGATCCACCAAAGGAAGTTGACGAACGGATCGAGCCAGTGAATATTTAAAGCAGCGAGCAGGAGGTGCAAGAACTACCTTTCGGTGGACCGGTGAAAATCGGGAACGGGATCGACGCCGCCCGGATGCCACGGATGGCACCGCGCGAGCCGGCGCAGCGAAAGTGCGGCACCGGCAATCAGCCCATGCTTCTGGATTGCCTCCGCCGCATACTGCGAGCAGGTCGGGTAGAAGCGACACGCCGGCGGCAAGAGCGGCGAGATGAGCCGGCGATAGAGGGCGATCGCACCGAGCGCAGCGTTCCGCGCGATCATGATGCGGCGAAAGCCGTGAGGAGCTCTCCGCGCAGCCGCTGGAAGCCGGCGGTCGCGGCGGCCGGCCGCGCGACGACGAGCACGCGCTCCGGCGCCCGCTGGAGCAGCGCTTCGTGAAGCGCGGCGGCAATGCGGCGGCGCACCGTGTTTCGAACGACGGCCTTTCCGACCCGTGTGTCGACGGTGATCCCGGCCTGAGCGCGACGGGTGCCGGGTGAGGCGAGGCGATAGAGCATCAGCGTCGGCTGCGAATGGAGCCGACCGCGCCGTCGCAAGGCGGCGAACTCCGCCCGGCGGCGCAGGCTGGCAAAGCTCCGCATCAGACGGTGAGGCGGTGACGCCCTTTCTTCCGGCGCCGAGCAAGGACCCGACGGCCGTTCTTCGTGCTCATGCGCTCGAGGAACCCGTGGACGCGCCTGCGGCGGCGGTTATGTGGCTGGTACGTGCGCTTCATGGCTCGCGCAGTATACCGGGCGAAGCCTTGCAGCGTCAAGCGAAGGAGGCGGGTATCCCGGACTTTCGGTACTGTCCTAGTTTGAATTAGCGCCTAGCGCCAAGGGAATTCGCGTGGTAGGCTTAGGCTACGATGCCAA